>CAZHSD010000019.1:0-71254 GCA_964534975.1 uncultured Ottowia sp.
GCCGGCTCATGGGCGGATACGGCGGCGGCGGGTTGTTCAGGTAGGCGGCGCTCGATGACGGCTGCACCACGATTGGCGGTGCGGGCTGTGCAGGCAGTGCCGTTGGCGCTGGCGCAGGCGCAGCAACGGGTGCTGGTGTCTCGGGTGCCGCACTGGTCGCCGCCGGCGCGAGCGGTGCCAGCACCGGCGTCGTGGGGTTGGCCTGCGCCACTGGCGTTGGCCGAGGCGGCTGCCGGCGCGGCTTCGGCTCGAGCTTCGGCCTGGGCTTCGGCGTGGACTTGGCTTTGGGCGTGGGCTTCGGTTTGGAAAGCGGCGGTGCCGGCTGTGACGTGGGCGGCTGCGGCGTGGCCCCAGGAGGCGGCGCCGGTGCGGGCGATGGTGCAGCCGGTGGAGATGGCTGTGGTGCTGGCAGCGCGACCGGGGGCGGCGCAATGAGTTCAGCCAGGACCCGTGCCGGCACGATCAGCTCCACCGGCGGCGTGCGCATCAGCCCGTGCTGAAGCGCCCACAGTGCCAGCCCATGCAGCAGCGCGACGCTGGCAACGATGGTGACGTGGCGACCCAGGCGCGGCATGGCAATGGGTGGTCTGAGCGATGGTGCAGACATGGCCGGAAAACCGAGGGCGGCAGGCAGTCGACTCGACCGCCACCGGCGGTGTCATCGAGCGAAGTGATTCAAGCTTATGACCGGCGCCGCGACCGGCCACCGAACACCCAGA
The DNA here is from genome assembly GCA_964534975.1 of uncultured Ottowia sp. GTDB lineage: Bacteria > Pseudomonadota > Gammaproteobacteria > Burkholderiales > Burkholderiaceae_C > Ottowia. Next base: position 720 of record CAZHSD010000019.1, read on the forward strand.
ACGAGGCGCCCACCACCAGCACGACGCTGCCCAGCAGCGCCCAGATGGCCGCAGCGCCGACCGTCATGCGCCGACCCCCTGCAGCCGGTCGGCCATCGCCGCGTTGTGCAGCGCCGCCACAGGATGATCCAGTGCGCATTGCGACACGACCTCCCGCGCGCAAGCTTCGCATCGCCCGCAGCAGGTGGCCACACCCAATTCAAGCTGGATGTCGTCGAAGCTCATGCCGGAACGCGCATGGCGGACGATCTCGCGATCGGAGATTCGATGGCAGACGCAGACAATCATGTGGACAAACTCATCAAGACCCTTGTGACAGCAGACGGATATTAAATGGGAACTATTCTCATTGTCAATTGATTTATGACAACAAACTCACCGTTTGTCTGCCTGCGGCGCTGTCGCGATTCACACAGGAAGGGACGGATCGAGCAGTTGTGGACCGGCGTCGCGCAGCGCGCGGCAACCGGTCAGCGCCATCGCCATCTCCAGTTCGTCGCGCAGCAGGCGGATCATGCGTGCCACGGCCAGTGCGCCGCCGCACGCCAGGGCGTGCACCACAGGCCGGCCAAGCATGACGGCATCGGCGCCGAGCGCGATCGCCTTCAGCACGTCGGTGCCGCGACGGATGCCGCCGTCGACGACGAGTGGCAACCCGTCACCCACGGCAGCGCGGATCAGCGGCAAGGCCTGTGCCGTGGGCGGTGCGGTGTCGAGTGTGCGCCCGCCGTGGTTGCTGACGATCAGGCCAGTCACCCCCAGCGACTGTGCCTGGCGCGCATCCGCCGGGTGCAGCACGCCCTTGAGCCACAAGGGCAGCCGCGTCTGCGCGCGCAGCCAGGCCACGTCATCCCAGGTGGGCGCGTGCGCGGGCAGGCCGGCGCAGTAGGTGTCGGGGGCAGGCTGCGGGACGGGCGCGTCCTGCAGGTGCACGGCACGCACGCCAGGCGGCAGGGTGAAGCCGGCCCGACACTCGCGGTCGCGCACGCCTTGCACGGGGGCGTCGACGGTGAGCACGATGGCCTCGAAACCCGCGGCCTCGGCACGCTGCACCAGTGCGCGATTGAAGCTGCGGTCGGCCTGCCAGTAGAGCTGGAACCACAGTGGGCCGCGCCCCGGATCGGCCAGCACGGCCTGCGCCACCTGCTCCATTGGCACGTTGGACTGCGTGCTGAGCACGTAGCCCGCACCCTGCGTGGCCGCTGCCAGCGCACTGGCCCATTCGCCCTCGGGATGCGCCAGGCGCTGGTGTGCCACCGGCGCCAGCAGGATGGGGTGCGGCAGCGTTCGTCCGCCCAGCCTCGCCTGCGTGTTGCCGCCTGCCAGCGGCTGCAGCACGCGCGGCCACAGCGGGAGCTGCCGCCACGCCCGGGCGTTGGCGCGCTGCGTGCATTCATCCGCCGCGCCGCCGCTGAAATACGCCCACACGGTGGGTTCCAGTCGTGTCTGCGCGGCCTTGGCGCAGTCGGCCAACGTGAAGGCTGGGAGCCCGTCGGCCCGTCGTTCGGATGGCACCTCAGGTATCCGCCCACATGCGCAGCAGGTTGTGATACGTGCCGGTCAATCGGGTCGCCTCGGCGCTCTCGCCGTCGCGCTGGCGCAGCGCCAGCAAGGCCATGTCCATGTCGAACAGCAGGCGGCGTTGTTCGTCGCCGCGCACCATGCTCTCGATCCACAGGAAGCTGGCCAGGCGCGCGCCGCGCGTGACGGGCAGCACCTCATGCACGCTGGTGCCCGGGTACAGCACGGCATCGCCGGCCGGCAGCTTCACGCGCTGTTCGCCATAGGTGTCATGCACCAGTAACTCGCCGCCCTCGTATTCGTCGGGCTGACTGAAGAACACAGTGCACGACACATCGCTGCGCACCCACTGCGCGTCGGCGCGTGAATGCAGTACCGCGCCGTCGACGTGGGCACCATAGTGATTGGCGTCCCCTTCATAGCGGTTGAACAGCGGGTTGCAGATCTTCTTCGGCAGCGCGGCGGAGAACAGCAAGGGGTCGCGTCGAAGCGCGCCCAGCACCAGCGTGCGCAAGGTGGCGGCGCTGGCGCTGTCCTGCGCCAGTTGCCGATTGTTCTTGGCGTGCACGGCCTGCTCGCCCGCGCTGCGGCGGCCGTCGATCCAGGGGGCGTCGTCCGCCATCAGCAACACACGGCCCTGCGCGAGTTCTTCCGCGGTGAGCAGGTTCTTCAAATGCAGCAGCATGGGTGTCAGAACAGATGCTTGAGCGTGAGCTGGACGCGGCGCGGCTGGCCCGGCCCGTAGAAGCCGCGGTACAGCGTGTCGGCGTAGAGCTTGTCGGTCAGGTTGCCGACGTTGAGCCGCAGCGTGGTCCTCTCGCTGAACGAGTACTCGGCCATGGCGTCAAAGGTGACGAAGCCGCCGGCGCGCACCGCGCGGCTGCCTTCCGGGTTCTGGCTGCTGCGGTAGTTGGCGCCCAGGCCCAGGCGCAGCTTCGGCATGACGCGGTAGGTGGTCCACAGGCTGCCGCTGTGGCGCGGCGTCAGGCCGGGACGGTCGCCCTGCACCTGGGCGCCACCGCCGCTGGCGACGAGCGGCTGGTTGCTGCGGCTGATCTTGGCGACCGGGATCCAGGTGTGGTTCCAGAACACTTCCCACGCGGGCGTGATGCGGCCGGCGGCGTTGAACTCCATGCCCGCGGCGTAGCGCTTGCCCGAGAGCAAGAACTGCTGCGCCACGCTGTCCGGGTCCTGGTTGCGCTCGTTGTATTTTTCGGAATAGAACACCGCCGCACCGAACGACATGCGCTTCTCGAACAGGTCCCATTTGCCGCCGATCTCGACGTTGCGGCTTTGCTCGGCGGGCGTGTTGGCCAGCGTCTGGTTGGGACTGCTGGGCGTGAACTGGTAGGCGTCGCCCGAGGTGTTGTATGAGGTGCCGTACGACGCGTAGTAGGACGATGTGTCGCTCGGCTGATACAAGAGGCCGAGGCGCGGGCTCCACAAGGCCTCGCTCTTGCGGAAGCTGTAGCTCGGCGTGACGGTGCCGTTGGCCGCCGTGGTCGTGACGGTGTCGTAGCTGCCCTTGAAGTGGTCGAAGCGCAGGCCGGCTACCAGCTTCAGCGTGTCGGTCATGGCGATGGTGTCCTGCACGTAGACGCCCAAGTTGCGCGCGTCGAAGCGGTTGTAGGGCGGCTCGCCGCGCGTGTCGGCGCGCCAGTCGCCGTTGTTGGGGTGGCCAACGGTGGTGGTCAGGCCGCTGGGCGGGCCGGCGAAGTTGTTGACGCGGCGCGCGTCGTCGACGTAGAAGTCCACCCCCGCCAGGATCTGGTGCTTGCGCCCGCCCCAGTCAAACGTGTTGCTGTAGTCGCTTTGCAGTTGCGTCAGGTCGCTGCGCCCGATGCGACCCTTGGGCGTGCGCGTGACGATGGTGTCCGGCCCCCAGTTGTCGATGGTGGTGCGTTCGCCATGGGTCTGGCCGAAGCGGATCACGCTGGCCCACAGGTCGCGCTCGTAGCGGCCGTGGCGCAGTTGCGTCTTCAACTGGCCGCCATTGGCAAAGCGATGGGTGTGCGCCAGCGTGATGAAGGTGGACGAACTGTCCTGCTTGTCGCTGTCCAGCCCGTAGAAATTCTTGGCCGGCAGCGTCGGCACGATGCGGCCGTCGCGGATGAACCAGGGGTGGTTGTAGCTGCTGCGACCGTCCACGTCGAGGTGGTAGAGGCCGACCGAGAACTCGTTGCGCGTGCCGATGCCCCAGCGGAAGGTGGGCGCCACGCCCAGCTTGCGCTGCCGGGCGCCCCAGTTGTCGGCGTCGTGCGCCAGCAGGTTCAGCCTGAAGCCGGCATCCTGGCCGGTGTGCCAGTTGAAGTCGCCCTGAACGCGCTTTTCCTGGCCGCTGCCCAGGCTCACGCTGGCTTCATGCTGCGTCATCGCGAACGGCTGCTTGCTGACCTGGTTGACCACGCCACCGGTCGAGCCCTTGCCGAACAGCATCGAGGCCGAGCCCTTGATGATTTCCACGCGGTCTTCGTTGAAGGTGTCGCGCTCGATCAGCGCTGCGTCGCGCAGGCCGTCGCGGTAGATGTCGCCCGCCGTGCCGAGCGAGAAACCGCGCAGGCGCACGTCTTCCTCACCGGTCTCGCCGGCCTGGAAGCTGACGCCGGCGGTGGTGCGCAGCACTTCCCGGAAGTCGTCCAGGTTGCGGTCCTGCATCAGCTTCTCGGTCATCACCGTCACGCTCTGCGGGATGTCGCGCAGTTCCTGATTGCCCTTGCCGATCTCGGTGCGGGTGGCGCGCAGTTGCGCCTTGCTGTTGGTGGAGCCATCGTCCACCGCGGAATCGCGCACCGTGACGGTGGACAGCGTGCCCGCTGCCGGGGCGCTGCTTGCGGCCTCGGCCGGCACCTGTTGCGCCGCCGGTGTCGGCACGGCCGGGGCGGGTTGTGCCCAGGCAGTGCTGCCCAGTGAACCCGCCAGCATCATGGCGCCAAGCGGCAGCAAGGCGGCGCCGGTCACGGGCACATGGGTCGGCGGGGCAGCGGTGGGAGCGAGCGTTGGATCGGGTGAGAGCAAGCGGTCGGCGGACATGGAAGGTGGACCCAGCAAAGTGGTGGAAAGAACTTTGGCTGGCTACCTGGGTGCCGAAATCCGGAGGAACGCCTCGGCACTGTTCGCTGGCTTGCAATGAAGCTGGTGATTCTAGGATCAAATGCGAACGATTCGCATTACATGTTGCTGATGTGCGACGCATAGGCATGAAATAGGGGCTCAGCCGGCCCCTGCAGCGTGCTGCGGCAGCTGCTGCCGCATCAGTCACCGAGCGCGCCCATCTGGCTTTGCAGGTAGTTGGGCAGCCCCATTTTCTCGATCAGTTCGATCTGCGTTTGCAGGTGGTCGATGTGCGTCTCCGTGTCGCTCAGGATGCGCTCCAGCAGCTCGCGCGAGACATAGTCGCGCACGCTTTCGCAGTGGGCGATGCCGGCCTTGACGGTGGCTTGCGCGGCGCGCTCCAGCTTCAGGTCGCATTGCAGTATTTCAGGCACATCCTCGCCCACCATCAGCTTGCCCAGGTCCTGCAGGTTGGGCAGGCCGTCCAGCATCAGGATGCGGTCCATCAGTGCGTCGGCGTGCTTCATCTCGCCGATGGACTCCCGGTATTCCTGCTGCGCCAGTTTTTCGAAACCCCAGTGCTTGAGCATGCGGTAGTGCAGGAAGTACTGGTTGGTGGCGGTCAACTCGTTCTTCAACTGCGCCTGCAGATGCTCGATGGCTTGCTTGTCTCCTTGCATGACTGTCTCCATGAAATGATGCGGCCATTGCAGAACCGCTGAATGCGCACCAGCGTGCGCGGGCGTGCTCTCTTCACTTGGCAGCAGCAAGTGCATCCAGCACCACGAATCAATCCTCGCAGCCCGACTTGCCGTCGGTTCGGGGCGACCACCAGATCGGCAGCATGCGCCAGGCCATCAGCCCGAACGCTGCGCACCACAACAATGCCGCGCTGTGCAGCCAGGCGCTGCCGCCCAGCAGGTAAGCCGCCGTGCGCACGATGACGGCCAGCATCAGGCACAGCACGCCGCCGATCACCCATGGCCGCCCGTCCTTCGACAGGCCGCTGTGGGCGTGGCCGGCGATCACCAGCACCACGTAGATCGCCAGGCCGATGGCGCCCACCGTGAGCAGGTGCGTGCCGGCGCCGATGGCGATCCGCCCTGACAGGATGGCGAAGCCAGTCAGTGCATAACCGGCGGCCATGAACACATACACCGCGTAGAGCATCAACGGCCAGCGCGTCGCCAGCGCGCGCCCGACGTGCCAGTCGCCCATCAGCGCCAGCATCGCGGCTGCCGCTGCCAGCGCCAGCCAGCCGCTGACGGGGGCCAGTAGCGGCCACCACGGCTCGGCCCATTGCGCCAGCGTGAACAGGCCGATGCACAGCAGTGCCATGTTGCGCCGCGGCGGGCGCGCTAGATAGGGTGCCAGAGGCAGTTTCCCGGCTGGCGTGCGCCCGGCCTGCTGGTCCAGCGCGGTGTTGACGATGCGCATCGAGATGCGGCTCATCGCCACCACGATCAGCACCTGGAACACCCCGAGCAAGGCCCGCAGCCAGCGTGTCGGATCGGCGCCCGGCATCAACGCGGCGCCATAGAAGCCTGCGCTGCACACGCCCAGACCGGCCAGCGCCCACAGGAAGCCCAGATGCTTGCGCTCCGGGTCGCGCCACAGGCGGGGCGCCACCGCTGCCGCGAGCGCCCCGATGAACAGCAGGTGCGCCAGCGCCGCCAGCGCCAGCAGCGCGGCACCGCCCGCACCCGAGCCCCAGAACCCGAGCCGCCCGATGAGCCAGAGCATCACCAGCCGTCGCACGATGGAGGCATCGATCGCCGGCGTGCGGGTGAATTCCGGCACCGCCGTGAGCGTGAAACCGGCGACGGCCGCCAGGCCGAAGCCCAGCAGCAACTCGTGCGCGTGCCAGGCGAAAGGCCCGCCGGCGACCGGCGGCAGCGGCCAGCCCAGGCTGAGAAACAGCAGCCAGCCCAACATCAGGCCCAGCGCCGACAGCACCGTCAGCGAGAAGAACGGCCGGAACGCGCACAGCCACAGCGGGTGCTCGAGCCGCATCAGCATCGGCGGGTCTCCGGGCCTGACCTCTCGCGTGCCACTGCGCCGCCCGCGACGCCGTGCAGCCCGGCTGCATCGGCGGCAGCCACCAGGGCGTCGCCGGCCGGCGGCGGCAGGTCGAAGGCCTGGCGCACCACCGGCTGCGACAGCAGCGCAGCGGTCTGCTGGTAGGCCCAGCCCACGCTGCGCCGCGCCGCGGCCACGGTCAGCTCGACCCGGTACACCAGGCGGCCCGGGTCGGACGCCATCACCAGCACGGTGTCGGCCAGCGTCATGGCCTCCATCAGGTCGTGCGTGATCAGCAGCACGCCCAGGGAGCGTGCGCGCTGCTGCTCGATGACCAGCTGGTGCATGGTGGCCTTCAGGCCCACGTCCAGCGCGGAGAACGGCTCGTCGAGCAGCAGCAGATCGGGCGCCAGCACCAGCGCGCGCGCCAGCGCCGCCCGGCTCTGCATGCCGCCCGACAGCTGATGTGGGTACTGGGCCAGCGAGAGCGCGTCCAGGCCCAGCGCGGCGCCCATCTGGCGTGCCGATTGCAGACGCGTCGCGATGGCGACGCCGCGGGCCTTCAGGCTGAGGGCGATGTTGTCCTCGATGGTCTTCCAGGGCAGCAGCCGGGGCTGCTGGAACAGCATCACCGTGTGCGTGAACTGATTGCTCAAGGTGCCGGTCTGCAGCGGCACCAGCCCGGCGCACAGGCGCAGCAGCGTGGTCTTGCCGCAGCCCGAGGGGCCGACCAGCGCCACCGTGCGACCCGGCCGCACCTGCAGCGAGATGCCTTCCACCACCACGCGTGGGCCGTAGGCGTGCTCCACGCCGCGCAGCACCAGGCCAGCGTGGCTCATGCCGGCTCCCGCCAGCGCTCGACCTCGCGCTTGAACGGCTCCAGGACCAGGTATTCCAGCGCCAGCAGCAGCAGCACGACGACCCCGATCCAGGCCAGCGTGCCCGACATGTCCAACTGGGTTCGACTGGCCGCCAGCGCCGCGCCGACGCCGTCGCTGGACGACAGCAGCTCGGCCATCACCACCACTTTCCAGGCGCTGCCCAGCGCCACGATCCAGCCCGGGAACAGGTAGGACAGCACGTGCGGCAGGTACACGTCCCAGACCCGGTCGCGCCAGCGCAGCCCGTAGGCCTGGGCCAGCTCGCGCCAGTGCTGGTCGAGCGTGCGGGCGCCTTGCAGTGCGCTGGCGAACACCACCGGGAAACAGGCGATGAAGACCGTGAACACCGGCGTGCCGTCGCCCATGCCGAACCACAGCATGGCCAGCACCAGCCAGGCGATCGGCGGTGTGCCCAGCAGCACCGTGACCCAGGGCCGGGCCAGCACCGAAGCCGTCACCGACACTCCGGCGGCGACGCCGAGCAGGCTGCCGATACCGACGGCCAGACCCAGCCCCAGGAATGCGCGCCGGGCGGTGATCGCCAGCTGCGCCAGCAGCGGGCCGTCCGGCGCCGCCAGTCGACGCAGGGTCTGCCCGGTCTCCAGCGGCGCCGGCAGCACCAGCGGGCCGTACCAGCCGGCCAGCAGTTCCCACAGCGCAATGCCGAGCAGCAGGCTGGCGATGGCGCCCCAGCCGCTCCACAGATAGGCGGGCAGCCCGGCAAGCCATCGAGTCAGCCAGCGCATGCTTTGCTCACCGCCTGCTCAGTCACGTTGATAGAAGTCGTCCGGCGGCAGCTTGCCGCCGATCAGGCCAGGTTGGCGCGCGCGCAGCAAGTCGTAGAAGAACTCCAGTTCTTCCCGCGCCTGCGCCGCCGTCTTGAAGCCAGAACCATCCGCACGCAACGCATCGGCAACGCCCTCGGGTGTCAGCATCTCGATTCGAGCGGCGACGGCCCGGCCGCACTCGTCGGCATTGGCGTGGCACCACCGCATGGCCTGCGCATAGGCGCGCTGGAAGCGCTCGATCAGCGCGTTGTCGTTCATGTGTCGCCCCAACACTGCGATGCCGGCCTGCGGAATGCGCGGCGGGCGCTGGAAGGCGCGACCCCACTCCTGCTGGATGTCGATGGCGCGGTGCAGGTCGGGTGCCACCACGCTGATCGGCAGGGTCTGCGACTTGCGCACGCCCATCGATACCGCGGGCTCGGCGAGCAGGGCGTGGTCGGCGCGCCGGGTCAGCAGCATCTGCAGTGCATCCAAGGGCGTGGCAACGTAGCGCAGCGGCAGGTCCTTGCCGATCGCCAGACCTAGCTTGGCGGCCAGCGCCTGGAACACGATGTCCGGCATGTCGCCCCGAAACGGCATCAGCAATTCCTTGCCCCTGAGGTCGGCCAGCGTCTTCAGCTTCTCGTCGCGCGAGACCACGAACAGCATGCCCCAGGCGCTGATGTTCAGCAGCCGCAGCCTGACACCCCGGTTGTACAAGTTGGCCGCGACGTTGCTCGGCATGGCGACGAAGTCGGCATCTCCGCCAATCGCCAGCGCGCGCAACTGGTCAGGGTCCTTCCAGATGCGGAATTCGACCTGCTCGGCCACCTCGCTGAGCGCGCCGCTGTCGGCGATCCTGATCAACCCATTGGAGACGCCCGCGAACGGCCCGGCCAGCAACAGCTTCGGCAACCTGGCGTGTCCCGTCAGCGGCCACAGCGCGGCCAGCGCGCCACCGGCGCCGAGCCTCAGCATGCGCCGGCGCGGCAGATGCAAGCGATGGTTCATGATCGGATTCCTTTTTAGAAGCGGCCCTGCCAGCTGACCATGACGCTGCGCCCCGGCGCCTTGATCTCATGGCCCGACAGGCCCTCGGTCAGGTGCTCGTGATAGCGTTTGTCACCCACGTTCCTGATGGCAAAGCGCAACGTGTGGTTCTTGTGCAGGCGCCAGGTGGCCCCCAGATCCAGCACCCCGTAGCCGGGCGTGGCGTTTTCGCTGCCGCGCGTGAAGGCGGTGGCCACCCGGTTCTGGCGGCGTACCAGCAAGGCGCGGGCGTCCAGCGTCCAATCCGGCGCGACGCGCCCTTCCCAGCCCAGTGAGAGGAAGTCGGCAGGCATCTGGAACAAGGGCTCGGCCAGGTCCCTGTTGGTGCCGCGCACGCGCGAATAGCCGGCGCTGATCCAGTGGTTCGGATGCACCCGCCAGCGCAGGCTGGCCTCCAGGCCGCGCAGCGTCGCGTGGCCCAGGTTCACGGTCTGCTTGCAGGCGCCGGCGTTGGGCGCGTCGCAGGCGGCCACCGCCGCCGCGCCGCTGAGCTGGGTGCCGGTGATGTAGTTGTCGATGCGGTTGCGCCACAGCGCCACGGCGTAGCTGAGCGTGCCGGAATCCCCCTTCAGCCCGAGCTCGAACTGGGTTGCCGTCTCGGGCCGGATCTGCGGGCTGCCGGCCCAGAAAAAGCCATCCTGGCGTGGCCCGCTCTGGTAACGCTCGCGCAGGTCGGCGGCGCGGAAGCCCCGCGCGACGTTGGCGTAGGGACGCAGCAGCGGCGATACCTCGTACAGCACGCCCAGGCTGCCCGAGGTGGCGCTGTCGCGCCGATTCAGTCCACTGCCGATGCTGCCGTTGTTCATGGTGGCGGCGCTGCCGCGCACGATGTCGTGACGCAAGCCAGCCAGAACCTTCAGGGCGCCGAACTGCATGTCGTCCTGCAGGTACAGCCCGACGGCATCCATGCGCCCCTGGGTGAACGGCTGGCTGGGCCGCAGCGTGGCGAAGTCCGGCGGTGCGGCCATGCGGCTGTCCGGATCGGCGTTCATCCGCCAGGCGTTCAGACCAAAGGAAAGCAGGTGTTGCGGATGCAGCAGCCAGTCGGCCTTGGCGTCCAGGCCGTCGGTGGAGAAGTTCACGCCGGTGGTCGAGATGTCGCGCGCCAGCCCACTCGACCAGGCATGGATGCTGCGCTCCATCTGCTGGCGGTACAGGCGCAGATCCAGGTTCAACGGCCGCTCACCACGGCCACGTCGGCTGTAGCCCAGTTCATACAGGCTGCGCGTCTGTTTCGGTGAATGGATCGTCAGGCTGCCGATGCGCGGTATCGGATGCGGCTTGATGGAGCCGGGATACCAGACATCCCGGTCCTGATGTCGCTGCCAGGACAGTCGCAGTTGCTGCTGGCCATCGATGCGGTAGCGGTACTGACCGATGAGGGCGGCCGAGTCGTAGCCGGTCAGCGGCACGCGGCCGGCCGGCTCCCGGTAATCATGCGGCTGCATCAGCGATGCGCCCAGCATCAGCGCATGGTCACCGCCGCTGAAGTTGGCCACGCCGGCACCACGCCAGCCGCGGCTGGCCGAGTCGTAGCCGAAGTCGCTGCGCAGGCCGAGACCAGGCTCGAAGCGTGCCTGCGGCAGTTGCACGTTGATGGCGCCACCCAGCGCGCCAGTGCCGTACAGCACCGAGGCAGGGCCCTTCACCACCTCGACCTGTTCCGCCAGGCCAATCGACATGAAGGAGGCAATGGCGCCCGCGGGCTGCGCCGAGTTCAGACGCATGCCATCGACCATGAGCACGGTCGATTCCCGCTTGAGACCCCGGATCACCGGATTCCGTCCCTGGGCGCCGTCACTCGATACCGACAGCCCCGGCTCGCCGCGCAAGGCATCACCCAGGGTGGGCGCCTGCTTGCGCTCCAGCGCGGCGCGATCCAGCACCTCGACCGAGATCGGGGTCTCGACGCTGGCGGCGCGGTAGCCCTTGGCCGTGACGTTGACCGTCGGCAATGCGGGTGGTTCGGCGCCGTCACCATCCTGGTCAGCCGGTTCGGCCTGGGACGCGACGGGGTTCAAGGCAAGCAGGGCCACGACACAGATCGGCAGCAGCGGATGCGGAATTCTTCTTGGCATGGGCAGGGCTCTTGTTCGATGAGGCTGAATCGGCAAGGACACCAACAGCCGCGTGTCAAACGGCAGCTATCAAGGCCTCTCAAGCCATCGCAATGATAATGCGAACAATTCTCATAATCATTGTTTTGGGTCAAGTCTTGATCTGCGGAAAAGCCCGTCCGGGCGTCACCGGGCTCCGCACCGACCCAGCGACACCGCAAGACCGATCGCCACCGATGCGTGAGCACGCGCACCCTGGGGTATCGCTTTTACCGGCTTGGAAGCGGCTCCGATGCAACCGAGAGCGCGCCATCCAGCCCGTGGATGGTCGGCCACTGATCGAGGAAATCTGGCTGAGGCAGAGGAGATGCAGACGGCGCCTGCCAGCCGCTGACGCAAAGAGGCCGTTGTCCCGCGTCGCGGCGCGCGGGTGGGCCGTTCCTCGCTGCCGCCTTGATGCGCCGACATCGGATTCCGCGCAAGTTTCGCGTAAAACCATACATGAATAATGGTTATTCAATTCGGACTGAGTCCGGAAACGGTTTCCCAACTCTCCAGGAGCATTTCCTATGAAGAAGATCAAGCCGATTTCCACCGCTCTGGCCCTGAGTGCTGCCGCGCTGACCATGAGCCTGGCCTTGCCCACGCATGCCGCCGAGGAGCCGATCCAGCCCATCGAGCCGGCCAAGGTCACCGACCCGGCCAAGGTGGAACTGGGCAAGAAGCTGTGGTTCGACCCACGCCTGTCACGTTCGGGCTTCATCTCCTGCAACTCCTGCCACAACCTCAGCATGGGCGGCAGTGACAACGTGGGCGCCTCGGTGGGCGACCGCTGGCAGAAGGGCGGCATCAATTCGCCCACCGTGCTGAATGCGGTGATGAACATCGCCCAGTTCTGGGACGGCCGCGCCAAGGACCTGGCCGACCAGGCCGGCGGCCCGATCGCCAACCCGATCGAGATGAACTCCACGCACGAGGACGCCGTGGCCACGCTGCAGTCCATTCCCGGTTACGTGGAAGAGTTCAAGAGCATCTACCAGGTCGACAAGATCGACATCAAGATGATCACCGACGCGCTGGCGACCTTCGAATCGACGCTGGTCACGCCCAATGCGCGCTTCGACAAGTGGCTCAAGGGCGACCAGACGGCGATCACCGACGTCGAGCTGAAGGGCTATGCGCTGTTCAAGTCCAGCGGTTGCGTGGCCTGCCACAACGGCCCGGCCGTGGGTGGCAACATGTTCCAGAAGATGGGCGTGGTGGCCGAGTACAAGACCGACCACCCGGCCGAAGGCCGCTCGGCGGTGACCGGCAACGCCATCGACCGCTTCACCTTCAAGGTGCCGACGCTGCGCAACGTGGAGCTGACCTACCCCTACTTCCACGACGGTGCCGCCAAGACGCTGACCGAGGCGGTGGACATCATGGGCCGGCTGCAGCTGGGCCGCGTCTATACGCAGGAGGAGAACGCGCAGATCGTCGCCTTCCTGAAGACGCTGACCGGCGATCAGCCGCAGATCACCATGCCGATCCTGCCGGTGTCGAGCGACCAGACGCCGCGTCCGGATCCGTTCGCACCGATCGTCGCGCCCGGCAAGAAGTGATCCGTGCCATGACGCGGCGCCCACCGTCCGCACTGGAACTGGGGTAGCGCCTGCGTTCTGCGAGCCGCGCGCCAGCGCCTGGCGCTGGCGGCGGCGGCGGATGTTAGCTCGGCCGGTGCACCAGACCGCGGAGCAGGTGCTCGACGCCTTGCAGGCCAGCTGCGCACGCCGCATGCGGGCACCGGCGCCCTCGTCGACGGCAGCAATCTCACGCCCCATCGGCACTGGGTGGACGTGGGCACCGGCCAGGTGCACGATCTGTCGCTCGGTGTCCGCCTCGATGTCTCCGGCATGGATGCCTTGCCGGCCGAGTTGCAGGTCCAGGACGTCCAGGCGATGCTGCGCGTGTGTCGTGTCGTCGCCTGAACTGCGCTTGCGGGCGTCCGAGACGGCTTCGCCAGCCATTGCGGCATAGATGGTCTGGTCTTCGTCCTGAGCGGTCGTTCGTGACTTGCGCGGACGACTGCTCTGGGTCGTCCGCGGGTCGCCGAGCCAAAGTCCTGGTTGACTGCTTCCGTTGCAAAGTGGCCGTTGAATCCGCTTCCTTGCACAACGCGAGATGCGCCAGCAGATGGCCGCATCGCACGTACTGGCCGAAGCCCGCAAGGTAGAGAGTAAGGCGCTGGCCGGACTGCGCAAGGCGTGCCGAGAGGCCGATCCGCAGTCTCGCGTGATTGATGTGGAGGCGACGGATGCCGTCGAGCTGGTTGCGCTGCCGAGTCCTTAGACTGACTGTTGTTTTCCGGTCATAACGACCCGAAACTGTCACCAGACTGTCACCGGCTCAGAGAAACAATAAAGCCCGCTATGCAAATGCTAGCGAGATTTCCTTTGTCTATGCGGCTTGTAGGTGGTGGCATGGGACAGAATCGAACTGCCGACACGCGGATGTGTCATCCGACTATGACGGGTGTGAGCAGGAGGCAGGAGCGAGAACCATGGTGTCTGCCGTCGTTGACGCGGTATGACGTCGTATATACATTCGTATCAACACACCATGGAGGCTTCACATGAGCACCGTCGTCAGTCAAATCAGTGCCTGGGGCAACGGCCTTGCGCTGCGGCTCACCAAACCGATGGCCAAGGCTGCTGGCGTGACCGAGGGTTCGCCGGTTCGCGTCACGGTCAAGCCGGGTCGGATCGTGATCGAAACCGAGCGTGAGCCGACGCTGGAGGCGATGCTGGCGGCCTTCGATCCGAAGAAACACGGCGGAGAAGTGATGGCTGGCGGGGCGGTGGGCGTGGAGGCGTTTGCCGATGGCGACGCGTAAGTCGGCCCTCTGGGTGCCAGAGCGAGCGGAGATCATCTTCATCCAGTACAACCCGGTGGTGGGCGACGAAATGCCCGACGACCACTCCATACTCGTGATCTCGACCCAAGCGTTTGCCGCGCGCACGGGCATCGTTGTGGGTTTCCCCATGACCCACTCCGAGCGTCATCAGGACAACCCGTTTGCGATCCTGGCGCCGGGCGCCAAGGGCGAGGTCGGCTACCTGCTGACGCACCAGCCCAAGTCCTTTGACTGGCGGGAACGCAATGCCCGCCCACACCCCTGGGGCACGGGTCACACGAGGCTGCTGACGGCAGCCCTGAAGCGCTTCGATACCGTGTTCGGGATCTGCAACCACTGACTGGATCGATGGGGAATGGGGGCTCCGATGATCGATCGTCATGGCTTTTGTTGCAGGGCTGGCTCGACGCTGACGGATTCGATCAGGCCGTCCTTGCAAGGCTCCATCGCAGCCGTGCTTGATGGCACCGCCAGCCAAATATCCCGGCCGGTGGAACGGAGGTGGTCAGCCGGTCTCAACTGCGCGCCCACGATTGCCATGGCGGTGCTGAAAACCGCCGCGCACGTCGATAGCACGGGGTTGCCGCTCAACAGGTACGTCGTGGGGGACACCAGTGCCGTCTCGCGCTTGGCTGTCCAACGCTTGATCTCTTCGTCCATCAATGTGCTCATGGCAAAAAAGTCCATCTTCAGCGACGCGCAAGTCCAACTCCAGGGACGTTCCGCGGCAGTTCAGCACCACGCACTTGAAAACCGGCATTTTGGCCTTATGATTAGCACTCGTTGGGATTGAGTGCTAGCAACAGGCTCGGCCCCATCGTTTTCAGGCTCGGCGGGCCGTTCCTCGCGAATGTGTTTGTCGGCCAAAATTTTCTCAAGAACCTGCACTTAGGAGAACCTGATGAAGCTGCGCCCTCTCGCCGATCGTGTGATCGTCAAGCGCCTGGAGAACGAAACCAAGACCGCCTCGGGCATCGTGATTCCCGACACCGCCGCCGAAAAGCCGGATCAGGGTGAAGTGCTGGCCGTGGGGCCGGGCAAGAAGAACGACAAGGGCGAACTGATCGCCATGAACGTCAAAGTGGGCGATCGTGTGCTGTTCGGCAAGTACAGCGGCCAGACCGTCAAGGTCGATGGCGACGAACTGCTGGTGATGAAGGAAGACGACCTGTTCGCGGTCGTCGAGAACTGAGCACCTGTTCGCTTTTGAACTCAATTCATCCAAGGAAGATTAAAAATGGCAGCAAAAGACGTTATTTTCGGTTCTGACGCCCGTGCCCGCATGGTCGAGGGTGTCAACATCCTGGCCAATGCGGTCAAGACCACTCTGGGCCCCAAAGGCCGCAACGTGGTGCTGGAGCGCAGCTTTGGCGCCCCCACCGTGACCAAGGACGGTGTTTCGGTCGCCAAGGAGATCGAGCTCAAGGACAAGCTCCAGAACATGGGCGCGCAGATGGTCAAGGAAGTGGCTTCCAAGACCAGCGACGCGGCCGGCGACGGCACCACCACCGCCACCGTGCTGGCGCAGTCGATCGTGTTCGAGGGCATGAAGTACGTGGCCGCCGGCATGAACCCGATGGACTTGAAGCGCGGCATCGACAAGGCCGTCGCCGCGCTGGTCGACGAGCTGAAGAAGGCCAGCAAGGCCACCACCACGTCCAAGGAAATCGCGCAGGTGGGTTCGATCTCGGCCAACAGCGACGAGTCGATCGGCCAGATCATCGCCGACGCCATGGACAAGGTCGGCAAGGAAGGCGTGATCACCGTCGAGGACGGCAAGAGCCTGGACAACGAGCTGGACGTGGTCGAAGGCATGCAGTTCGACCGCGGCTACCTGTCGCCCTACTTCATCAACAACCCCGAGAAGCAGGCCGCGCTGCTGGAGAACCCGTATGTGCTGCTGTTCGACAAGAAGATCAGCAACATCCGCGAACTGCTGCCGACGCTGGAAGCCGTCGCCAAGGCCGGCCGCCCGCTGCTGATCATCGCCGAAGAGGTCGAGGGCGAGGCGCTGGCCACGCTGGTGGTCAACACCATCCGCGGCATCCTGAAGGTGGTGGCCGTCAAGGCGCCGGGCTTCGGTGACCGCCGCAAGGCCATGCTCGAGGACATCGCCATCCTGACCGGCGGCAAGGTGATCGCCGAGGAGGTGGGCCTGTCGCTCGAGAAGGTGCAGCTGTCCGACCTGGGCCAGGCCAAGACCATCGAGGTCGGCAAGGAGAACACCACCATCATCGACGGCGCCGGCAAGGCCGAAGACATCGAGGCGCGCGTCAAGCAGATCCGCGTGCAGATCGAGGAGGTGACCAGCGATTACGACCGCGAGAAGCTGCAGGAGCGCGTGGCCAAGCTGGCCGGCGGCGTGGCGGTGATCAAGGTCGGCGCCGCCACCGAGGTCGAGATGAAGGAGAAGAAGGCGCGCGTGGAAGACGCGCTGCACGCTACCCGCGCTGCCGTCGAAGAGGGCATCGTGGCCGGCGGCGGCGTGGCGCTGCTGCGCGCACGCCAGGCTGCGGGCGACATCAAGGGCGAGAACCACGACCAGGACGCCGGCATCAAGATCGTGCTGCGCGCGGTCGAGCAGCCGCTGCGCGAGATCGTCGTCAACGCCGGCGACGAGGCCAGCGTGGTGGTCAACAAGGTGCTGGAAGGCAAGGGCAACTTCGGCTTCAACGCCGCCAACCACGCCTACGGCGACTTGATCGAGATGGGCATCCTGGATCCGACCAAGGTGACCCGCACCGCGCTGCAGAACGCCGCTTCCGTGGCCAGCCTGATGCTGACCACCGAAGTGATGATCGCCGAAGCGCCGAAGGATGACGCGCCGATGGCCATGCCGGGCGGCATGGGCGGCATGGGCGGCATGGACGGGATGATGTAAGCCCGCCGTCGCGCCGGGCAGCGCGGGCTGCCCGCGTCCGATGCACGAGGCCGCGGAGCGATCCGCGGCCTTTTTTCGTTCCGAAGCATGAAGGCGGCGGATCGGCGCGGGTCAGCGCCGCCGGATCCGTTCGATCAGACCCGCCGTCGAGCCATCCAGCCCCGCCAACTCGCCATCGTGCAGACGCGGCTCCAGCGCCTGCGCGATCGTCTTGCCCAGCTCGACGCCCCATTGATCGAAGCTGTTGACGCCCCACAGCGAGCCCAGCACGAAGCTGCGGTGCTCGTACAGCGCCAGCAGGGCGCCCAGGCTGCGCGGTGCCAGGTCAGGCAGCAGCAGCACCGTGGAAGGGCGATTGCCGGGAAAGCGGCGCTCCGGCGCGTCGCCAGCCTGGCCCAGCATCAGCGCGCGAGCCTGCGCCAGCGCGTTGGCGAGCAGCTTGGCGTGATGTCCCGGCAGAGCGTGCGACGCTTGCTGCACCAGGATGAACTCCACCGGCACCACCTCGCTGCCCTGGTGCAGCATCTGAAAGAAGGCGTGCTGGCTGTTGCTGCCCGCTTCGCCCCAGGTCACCGGTGCGCTGGCGATCTGCAGCTGGCGACCCTGCAGGTCCACCCCTTTGCCATTGCTTTCCATCTCCAATTGCTGCAGATGGGCAGGCAGGCGCCGCAGCCCGTGGTGATACGGCGCCACGCAGCGGCTGCCGAAGCCGTGGAAGTTGCGGTGCCACAGGTCGAGCAGCGCCAGTTGCACCGGCAGGTTTTGCTCCAGTGGTGTGCCGGTGAAATGCTGGTCCATCGCGTGCGCACCCGCCAGCAACTCGCCGAACGCCGGCGCGCCAGCGGCAAGCGCGATCGACAGGCCGATGGGCGACCAGAGCGAGAAGCGGCCACCCACGCCTTCGTCGAAGCCGAAGCAGCGGCCGACGCCAAAGGCTGCCGCGGCGTCCTGGTTGGCGCTGAGTGCAACGAAGTGCCGCGCCACGTCAGTGCCGCCCTGCGCCCGGAACCAGCTGCGCGCCGACACCGCGTTCTGCGTGGTTTCGGCGGTGCCGAAGGTCTTGGAGGCGATCAGGAACAGGGTGCTGCCGGCGTTCAGTTGCGGCAGCAGCTCGGCCAGCTCATGGCCGTCCATGTTGGCAACGAAATGCAGCCGCGGGCCACTGGCATGGCCAGTGCTGCGCAAGGCCTGCACCACCAGCCGTGGGCCGAGGTCGGAACCGCCGACGCCGATGTTGACCACGTCGGTGATGGCGGCATCCGAACGCACCGATTCGGCAAAGGCCAGCATCTCGGCGCGCACGCGCTGCGCCTCGGCTGCCGTGCTGCCGGCGTCGTGGACCGCGCCTGCCGGCATGCGCCACTGCACGTGTGTGACCGCTCGCTTCTCGCTGGTGTTGATGCGTTCGCCGGCGAACATGGCATCGCGATGCGCTTCGACGCCGCAGGCACGGGCCAGTTGCAGCAGCAACTGCTGTGCCTCGGCGTCGATCAGGTTCTTGGACAGGTCGGCGAACACGCCCGGCGCTTGCAGGCTGAAGTGTTCCACGTGCACCGCATCTTCGGCAAACGCGCGCCGCAGGTCAAAGGCGGCGGCGCCAGTGAACCGGCGTGCGAAGTGCGCCTGGAGCGCCGCCCAGACCGGCGTCTGGTCGCAACGCGGGAGCTGTCGCCAGTCCATCGCGATCGAGCGGCTCAGGCCGCTTGGAGCAAGGCTTCCAGCTTCTCGGCGTCGGCGATGAAGCTGCGAATGCCCTCGGCCAGCTTCTCGGTCGCCATCGCGTCCTGGTTCAGTGCCAGCCGGAAGCCGGCTTCGTCATAGTGCACCGGCGGCAGATCGAGCTCGCGGGCCGCCGCGGCATCGAGCGCACGCGGCAGCGGCTCGTCGTTGGCGGCCAGCTGGGCCATCAGCTCGGGGCTGATGGTGAGCAGGTCGCAGCCCGCCAGCGCGCGGATCTGGCCGATGTTGCGAAAGCTCGCGCCCATCACCTCGGTGGCGATGCCGTGGTGCTTGTAATGGTTGAAGATGCGCGTGACCGACTGCACGCCGGGGTCGCCCGCGCCGGCCATCGCGGCCTCGTCCCAGCCGGCGCCGGCCGCCTTCTTGTACCAGTCGTAGATGCGGCCGACGAAGGGCGAGATCAGCTGCACCCTAGCCTGGCCGCAGGCCACCGCCTGGCAGAAGCTGAACAGCAGCGTCAGGTTGCAGTGAATGCCGCGCTGCTCCAGCCGCTCGGCCGCGCGGATGCCTTCCCAGGTCGAGCTGACCTTGATCAGCACGCGTTCGGTCGGCACGCCGGCGGCGCGGTACAGCGCGATCAGGCGCTCGGCGCGGGCGCAGGTGGCGTCCTCGTCGAAGGACAGGCGCGCATCGACCTCGGTCGACACGCGGCCGGGAATGATCGACAGGATTTCGGTGCCGAAGCGCACCAACAGCCGGTCCATCACCTCGTCCAGCGGCCGGTCGCGGTGCGCGGCGACGGTGTCCGCGAGCAGCGGCGCGTAGTCGGGCTTTTGCACCGCCTTCAGGATCAGCGACGGGTTGGTGGTGGCGTCGCGCGGCTGGAACTGCGCCAGCTGGCGGAAGTCGCCGGTGTCGGCGACCACGGTGGTGTATTGCTTGAGCGCATCGAGCTGATTCATGCGCCCATTATCCGCCGTGCGCCGGCATGCGCCGACGCACGGGTCGGATGGCCCTAGATGCGTCCTTCCTCCACCGCGTGGCAGGCGACCTGGACGCCGTGCAGCGACAGCAGTTGCGGGCGTTCCACCTGGCAGCGCTGGTTGGCGTAGGGGCAGCGCGGATGGAAGGTGCAGCCGCTGGGCGGGTTGAGCGGGTTGGGCACCTCGCCCTGCACCGGCGTGCGCGCGCGGCCGGTGTCGTGCATCTTCGGGATCGCGTCCAGCAGCATGCGCGTGTACGGGTGCTGCGGCGTGCTGAACAGTGTCCGCTTGGGCGCCAGCTCGACGATGCGCCCGAGATACATCACGCCAACCTGGTCGCTGACGTGGTGCACCACGGCCAGGTTGTGGCTGATGAACAGGTAGGTCAGGCCCTGCTCGCGCTGCAGGTTCTTCATGATGTTGAGCACCTGCGCCTGCACCGAGACGTCGAGCGCCGATGTCGGCTCGTCGCAGACCAGGAACTCCGGCTGCGTCGCCAGCGCGCGCGCGATCGAGATGCGCTGGCGCTGGCCACCCGAGAACTGGTGCGGGTACTTCAGCATGTCGGCCGCCGCCAGGCCGACCGACTGCAGCAGCTCGCCCACGCGCTGCTGCAGCGCGCCCTTGCCGGTCGCGGTGCCATGCTCGCGCATCGGCTCGGCGACGATCTCGGCCACCTTCCAGCGCGGGTTGAGGCTGGCGTAGGGGTCCTGGAAGATCATCTGGATGCGCTGGCGCAGCTGGCGCGCGCGCGCGCCGCCGGCCTGGAAGGCGGCGTGCGCATCCTGGCCGTCGAAGTGGAAGCTGCCGCGCGTCGGCTCGTACAGGCCCACCAGCAGCCGCGCCACCGTGCTCTTGCCGCAGCCCGACTCGCCCACCAGCGCCAGCGTCTGGCCCTTCTCGATGCGGAAGCTGGCGTCGTCGACGGCGTGCAGCAGAACGCGCGGCTTGCGCTCCAGCAGGCGGTTGAGCAGCGGCGGCGAGACGTCGAAGGTCTTGGCCAGGCCGTCGGCGCGCACCAGTGGCCCGCCGCCAGCCTGCGTGCCTGCGGTGCTCGACTGCGATGGCGTGACGGCGCTCATGCCGCTGCTCCGGATCCGACCGCAGCGAAATCAGAAGGCCGCGGAGCAGGCCATTCGGGGGCGCCGTGGCTGGGGTCTCCCCCGCCACCAGCGCCGTCCTCCCGAGGGGAAGCCGCCGCCGGCGGCTCAGGGGGGGAGCTGCTCTCATGCAGCCAGCAGGCGGCCTGCGTGGCGCCGGCATCCATCAGTTCGGGCCGCTCGATGCGGCAGCGGTCGAACACCTTCGGGCAGCGCGGGTTGAAGGCGCAGCCGGGGGGAATCGCGTTCAGGCGCGGCATGGCGCCGTCGATCTGGTTGAGCTGTTCGCGCTCTTCCTCCATGTTCGGGATCGAGGCCATCAGGCCCACCGTGTAGGGATGCGCCGGGTGGTTGATGACCTCGTGCACCGGACCGATCTCGGCGATGCGGCCGGCGTACATCACCGCCACGCGGTCGCAGGTCTCGGCGATCACGCCCATGTCGTGCGTGATCAGCATCACCGCCGCGCCGTGCTCGCGGCACACTTTCTTGAGCAGCTGGATGATCTGCGCCTGGATCGACACGTCGAGCGCCGTGGTCGGCTCGTCGGCGACGATCAGGCGCGGCTCGGCCGCCAGCGCCAGCGCGATCACCACGCGCTGGCGCATGCCGCCCGAGAACTGGTGCGGGTAGTGGTCGATGCGCTGCTCGGCGGCCGGGATGCCGGTGTCCTGCAGCAGGCCGATGGCGCGCTGGCGCGCCTCGGCGGCGCTCATCGGCAGGTGCGTCTGGATGGTCTCCACCAGCTGCCGGCCAATGCTGTAGAGCGGATTCAGCGAGGTCAGCGGATCCTGGAAGATGGCGCCGATCCTGCGGCCGCGGATGCGGCGCATCTGCGCCGGCGGCAGCTGGTCGATGCGCTCGCCCTCCAGCAGGATCTGCCCGCCGGCGACGCGACCGGGCGGCTCCAGCAGGCCGATGATGGAGGCGCCGGTGAGCGACTTGCCGGCGCCCGACTCGCCCACCACGCCCAGGATCTCGCCCGGCGCGATCTCGAAGGAGATGTCGTCCAGTGCGCGCAGCGTGCCGCGCCGGTGGGGGAATTCGACGATCAGGTTCTGGACTTCGAGCAGGGACATGGTGGGTTGTTGTTCCGTGGTGTGCGCGATGATCTCGCTGCGCTCGATGACTTCGCCGCTGGTGCGGCTTCAATGACGCAATGACCCTTTCCGTCATGGCGCGAAGCGCCGTCATCGAAGCGCAGCGAGGTCATTTCGTCATCGCAACCTCGGGTTCAGGGCATCGCGCAGCCAGTCGCCCAGCAGGTTCACCGACAAGGCGATCAGCACCAGCATCACGCCGGGGAAGATGGTGATCCACCACTCGCCCGAGAACAGGTAGTCGTTGCCGACGCGGATCAGCGTGCCGAGCGAGGGCGAGGTCGGCGGCACGCCCACACCCAGGAAGGACAGCGTGGCCTCGGTGATGATGGCCGTGGCGACGTGGATGGTGGCCAGCACCAGCACCGGCCCGGTGACGTTGGGCAGCACGTGCTTGCGCATGATGCGCCCCGGCGAGACGCCGGTCACGCGCGCGGCCTGCACGTATTCCTTGCCGCGCTCGACCATGGTGCTGCCGCGCACGGTGCGCGCGTACTGCACCCAGCCGGTCAGCGAGATGGCGATGATCAGCACGCCGAAGGCGAGCGACTCGTTGGCGTGAGGGAACAGCGCGCGCCCGACGCCGGCGATCAGCAGCGCCACCAGGATGGCCGGGAACGACAGCATCACGTCGCACACGCGCATCAGCAGGGCGTCGATCCAGCCGCCCTTGAAGCCAGCGACCAGGCCCAGCAGCACGCCGACCACCACCGAGATCAGCACCGAGACGATGCCAACCACCAGCGAGATGCGCGCGCCGTACATCAGCGCCGACAGGATGTCGCGGCCCTGGTCGTCGGTGCCCAGCGGGTATTTCGCCTTGCCGAGCTCTTCCCAGGCCGGCGGCAGGCGCGCGTCGCTCAGCTCCAGCGTGCTGAGGTCGAAGGGGTTGTGCGGCGCCACCCAGTTGGCGAACACGGCGCAGAACACGCAGACGAAGGCGATCAGCGCCGCCGTGATGGCGGTCGGCGAGGTGCGGAAGCTGTAGCCGACATCGCTGTCCCACCAGCGCGCGAGCAGTGGACTCATCGATCGATTGCGGATGATGTGGCGGATGAGGTGGAAAAGGCTGGTGCCTGCCGGGCGGTGCCGCGGCCGGGCGCCAGCCGGGTCAGCTTACTTCCTGATCGTGATCCACTTGAACGGCATGTAGTTGTCGGCCAGCTGGGTCAGCTCGACCTTCTTGCTGACGCCCCAGGCCAGGGTCTGCTGGTGCAGCGGCAGGTGGCCGACGTCGTCGGCGTGGATCTGGAACGCCTCCTTGATCATGGCGTCGCGCTTGGCCTGGTCGGTCTCGGCGCCGAGCGCCACGGTCAGCTCGTCGAGCTTCGGGTTGCAGTAGCTGCCCAGGTTGAACTGGCCAGCGCCGGTCTTGTCGTCGGGGCAGCGCATCAGCGCGTTCAGCGCGTTGTGCGCGTCGTAGGTCGACGGCGTCCAGCCCAGCAGGTAGAAGCTGGTGTCGCGGCGCAGGATTTTCGGGAAGTAGGTGCCCTTGGTCTCGGCCTGCAGGTTGACCTTGACGCCGATGCGCGACAGGTTGGCGGCCACCGCCTGGCAGATCTGCGCGTCGTTGACGTAGCGATCATTGGGGCAGTTCATGCCGACCTCGAAGCCGTTCGGGTAGCCGGCCTCGGCCAGCAGCTTCTTGGCCGCGTCGGCGTCGTAGGGCAGACGCTTGTCCTGCGCCTCGGTCCAGCCGTTGATGCCGGGGCCGACCATCAGCGCGGTCGGCCGCGAGGCGTCACGCATTACGGTCTTCTTGATGCCTTCCATGTCGATGGCCTGGTAGAAGGCCTGGCGCACGCGCTTGTCCTTGAACGGGTTCTTGTCCTTGACGCTGGAGAACTGCAGCTCGTCGCGCTTCTGGTCCATGCCGAGGAAGATGGTGCGCAGCTCGGGGCCGGCCAGCACGCGCGTGTTGGCGCTCGCGTTGACGCGGCCGATGTCCTGCACCGGCACCGGCTCCATGACGTCGATCTCGCCCGACAGCAGGGCGGCCACGCGCGTCGCCGGGCTGGCGATTGGGGTGAAGATCACCTCCTGCACGTTGCCCTTGACCTGGCCCCAGTAGCGCGGATTGCGCACGAACACGGTGCGCACGCCCGGCTGGCGCTCGCGCACGTGGAACGGGCCGGTGCCGTTGGTCTTGAAGGATGCCGTGTTCTCGATGCCCTTGCGGCGGTCGACCGGGCGCGTGGCGTTGTTGTCCTCGCACCATTTCTTGCTCATGATGTAGACCTGCGACATGATCTGCGGCAGGATCGGCAGCGGCGTCTTGGTCTCGATCTCGATCGTGTGGCTGTCGATCTTGCGCGCCTCCTTGACGTCGTTGGTGTAGGCCTTCATGTCCGAGCCGTCGCCCGCCACGCGGCCCAGCGTGAACACCACGTCGTCGGCGGTGAACGGCGTGCCGTCATGGAAACTGACGCCCTGGCGCAGCTCGAAGCGCCACACGGTGGGCGACATCTGCTTCCATGACGTGGCCAGCATCGGCACCATCTCGAGCTTCTGGTTCCAGCCCACCAGCGCCTCGTAGGCATTGCTGACGGTGGACAGCTGCAGCGACTCGTTGAGCGAGTGCGGATCGAGCGACAGCGCGTCGCCCTGGTTGGCGATGCGCACCGTCTGGGCCGAAGCCGACGTGGCCAGCGCGATGAGCGCGGCGCCGGCGAGCAGGGAAAGCGATGTTTTCATTGGAAGTCTCCTCGGTCGATGAAACAGGAACGGTGCGTGCGACGGCTGCTCAGTGGCCGCCCGCCTTGGCCACGCGCAGGCGCGGGTCGACGACGACGTACAGCATGTCGACGATCAGGTTGATGACGACGAAGATCAGCGCGATCAGGCACAGGTAGGCGGCCATCACCGGCACGTCGGCGAAGGTGACGGCTTGGATGAACAGCAGGCCCATGCCCGGCCACTGGAACACGGTCTCGGTGATGATGGCGAACGCGATCAGGCCGCCCAGCTGCAGGCCGGTGATGGTCATCACCGGCACCAGGGTGTTCTTCAGCGCGTGGCCGAAGTGGATGGCGCGGTCGGAGAGGCCGCGCGCGCGCGCGAACTTGATGTAGTCGGTGCGCAGCACCTCCAGCATCTCGGCGCGCACCAGGCGCATGATCAGCGTCAGCTGGAAGATCGCCAGCGTGATCGCCGGCAGGATCAGGTGCATCCAGCCATCGACGGTGAACAGGCCCGAACTCCACCAGCCGAACTGCACCGTCTCGCCGCGCCCGAAGCTGGGCATCCAGCCGAGCCAGACCGAGAACACCAGGATCAGCAGGATGCCGATCAGGAAGGTGGGCAGCGACACGCCCAGCAGCGACACCGTCATGAACACCTGGCTCAGGAAGGTGCCGCGCTTGAGGGCGGCGTAGACGCCCATCGGGATGCCGACGAAGAGTGCCAACGCGGCGGCAGCGATCGACAGCTCGAAGGTGGCCGGGAAGCGCTCGCCCAGCAGGCGCGACACCTTGGCGCCCTGGCGCAGGCTGAGGCCGAACTCGCCCTGCATCGCATTGACCAGGAAATGCCAGAACTGCACGAAGAAGGGCTGGTCCAGCCCCAGGTCGGCGCGCAGCTCGCGAATCTGCTGCGGCGTGGCGTCCTGGCCCAGCAGGAACACCACCGGATCGCCCACGTACTGGAACAGCAGGAAAGCGATGAAGGCCACCGACACCATCACGATGATGGCCTGGATCAGGCGGCGGAGTATGAAGGCGCCCATGCATCAAAAAATGTAGCAGGGGCCGATGCTAGCAGAGCAGTGCGCACCTCCATGACAGGGATTGCCATTAGGTAAGCAGGGCGCGGGAGGACGTATGGACGGCAGGAAGAAACAAAAAAGCCGCCCGAAGGCGGCTTTTTGAGGCTGATTCGAAACTGCCGTTTCAGGCAGCGTCAGAATCAGAAGTTGTGGCGAACGCCGATACCGTAGTTGTTGTCGCCGTCCAGGCGCAGGTAGGCGCCGTAGATGAAGGTGCGCTTGGACAGCGCGTACTTGCCTTCCAGCAGGCCGTTGGTGTATTTCTTGCCACCGGCGTTCTTGGTGTCGCGGGTCAGGTCCAGCGTGACAGATGCGGCGCCGAAGGTGGCGGTACCGCCCAGACCCACGCCACGACGGCCCTTGTCGCGAGAGTCGGTGTAGCTGGCAGCCAGAGCAAAATTGCCGAAGTTGTACTTGCCGCCCAGACCCCAGTTGGTCTTGAAGCCCTTGGTTTTGTTGGCAGACAGGCCAACGCCGATCGGGCCGTTGGCGTAGATGGCGTTCACGTCCCACTTGGCCGCGCCACCATTGTCGGTCTTGGTGATGTAACCCAGTTCGGCGCTGAAGCCGCCCAGGTTGGGCGTCTTGTAGCTGAACTGGCTGCTGTTACGAGGAGTGGCCGAACCGCCAAAGCCGTAGGTATTGGCCAGCACGGAGTAGTTGGCCATACCGGTCAGTTCGTAGGTGGCCGCGCCGTAGAACGACGGGGTCAGGGTCCGGCCCATCTTGAAGGTACCCCAGTTGCCGCCCAGCCACAGGTTGGCAGCGCGGCTCCAGAAACCGGGGCCCGAAGCAGCAGTTGCGCCGGTCTCCAGATCCAGGCCGCTTTCAAAGTTGAAGCCGGCCTTCAGGCCGCCACCCAGATCCTCGACGCCACGCACGCCGATGCGGCTGTTGCCGTTGTTCATCAGGTCGGCGCTCTGCATGTTGACTTTGTCTTCGCCAGCGGACTTGGACTTACCGATACCAGCATCAGCCACGCCATACAGGGTCACGGAAGATTGGGCCATCGCGGCGCCCGCGAAGCCGATGACGGCCAGGGCAATCAGAGATTTTTTCATTGCAAGTTCTCCAAGGTTAAACATAGGGCGCCGGTGCGAAGGGTCCGTCTGCGATTCCCGCCGGTTCCCCGGGCCAACCTCCCCAACCGGGAAGTTGTTTGTATTGCACCAGAGGCGCCCTGAACTTGCAAAGACTTCCGGAACGATTTGCCCTGGCCTGGCGGGTTTTGTCGTTTAACCGCGACACAAGCTGCCGAATCGTCGTTTTTGAACAACAGTGTTCCTGTCGTCAAAAACGAAGCGGGAGGACCTGCTGTCCCCCCGTTCCGGCGGGCCGGGCCCGGCCGGACATGCCGGCCGGAAACCCGCTGGCGGACGTCAGAAGTTGTGGCGAACGCCGATACCGTAGTTGTTCTCGCCGTCCAGGCGCAGGTAGGCGCCGTAGACGAAGGTGCGCTTGGACAGCGCGTACTTGCCTTCCAGCACGCCGTTGGTGTACTTCTTGCCGCTGATCTCGTTCTTGGTGTCGCGCGTCAGGTCGAGCGTCACCGTGAAGGCGTTGAACTTGGCCTGGCCGCCCAGCGAGAAGCCACGACGGCGCAGATCGCCGGACGAGGCCTGGTTGTAGGAGGCCGCCAACGCGAAGTTGCCGAAGTTGTACTTGGCGCCCAGCGCGTAGTTGGTCTTGCCATCCTTGACCTTGTTGGCGCCCAGGCCGATGCCGATCGGGCCGTTGGCGTATTTCAGGCCCAGGTCCCACTTGGCGCGGTCCTTGTTGTCGGCCTTCATCACGTAGCCCAGCATGGCGCTGAAGCCGCCCAGGTTGGGCGTGGTGTACTTGAACTGGCTGTTGTTGCGCGAGCCGGCACCGGCCCAGTTGTAGGTGTTGGCGATGACCGAGTAGTTGGCGGCGCCGGTGAGTTCCCAGGCGCGGCCGGCGTCATAGCTGGGGGTGTACTCGCGGCCCATGGTGAAGCGGCCCCAGCCGCCACCCAGCCACAGGTTGGCGCCGCGCGACCAGAACGCCGACGAGGTGGAGGCGCCGTTTTCGAGGCTGAGCCCGGTCTCGAAGGTGAAGCCGGCCTTCAGGCCGCCGCCCAGGTCCTCGACCCCGCGCACGCCCAGCCGGCTGTCGCCGTTGTTCATCTTGCTGGCGCTGAGCATGTTGACCTTGGTGTCGCCGGCGCTCTTGACCTTGCCGATGCCGACGTCGGCCACGCCGTACAGCGTGACGGAGGATTGGGCGAGCGCGGTGCCCGAGGCGACCATCACGGCCAGGGCGATGAGTGATTTTTTCATTTGCAGGTTCTCCAAGTGATAGACACGTGATGTGGGGCTTCGAAGCGACCGGGGATGCCGTGGTCGAGCGGCTTGCATTCGCCAGATCCCAACCTCACCCGAAGCTGAGTCCATTGCACCCGTCAGGCATGACCGGGCTGTGACTCGACCGCCACAAGGGTTTTATGTTGCATCGCAACAACATGGGCTCGCTTCAAACCGGCGCGCGCCGGCGGCCCGCTTGGCGTGTACCATGAATGCATGGAGCCAGTCTTTACCGACCGTGTGCTGTCGGCTGTGGACAGCAGCCTGCGCACCCTGGTTGCCGCGCCGCAGGCGGCCCGGCCCAACCCGGCGCGGCTGGCCGTCACCGAAACTGCCCTGACCGAGCGCGAGCGCCGCCTGTCGGGCGCCTTGATGCGGGTCAATCACGTGGGTGAGGTCTGCGCGCAGGCGCTCTACACCGCGCAGGCGCTCGGCGCTCGCGATCCGGATCTGCGGCGCCAGCTGGATGCGGCGGCGCGCGACGAGACCGATCACCTGGCCTGGACGCGCGAGCGCCTGGATCAGCTGGGCGACCGCGTCTCGTGGCTGAATCCGCTCTGGTACGCGGGCGCATTCGGCATCGGCCTGCTGGCCGGGCGCATCGGTGGCGAGCGCTTCAGCCTGGGCTTCGTGGTCGAGACCGAGCGCCAGGTCGAGGCGCACCTGGCCAGCCACATGGATCGGCTGCCGAGCGCCGATACTGCCTCGCGCGCCATCGTGGCGCAGATGAAGGACGACGAGGCGCGCCACGCCGACAATGCGCTGGCGGCTGGCGCTGCGCCCTTGCCGGCACCGGTGCGCGGCCTGATGCGGCTGGCGGCCAAGGTGATGACGGTGACCGCGCACCGCCTCTGAGCGGGGCCCGCGCCGCGCAGGCGATCAATCCAGCTCGATCAGCTCGAACGAGGTCGTCACCTCGGCCGTCTTGCCGAGCATGATGGAGGCCGAGCAGTACTTGTCGTGGCTCAGGCTGATGGCGCGCTCGACCGCGCTGGCCGGTACGCCCTTGCCGCTGACGCTGAAGTGCATGTGGATGCGGGTGAACACCTTGGGGTCCTCGCTGGCGCGCTCGCTGGTCAGCTTGACCGTGCAGCCGCGCACGTCGTGGCGGCCGCGCTTGAGGATCAGCACCACGTCGTAGGCCGAGCAGCCGCCGGTGCCTGCCAGCACGGTTTCCATCGGCCGCGGCGCCAGGTTCTGGCCGCCGTGCTCGGGCCGGGCGGCGTCGGGCGCGCCATCCATGGCGATCACGTGGCCCGAACCGGTCTCGGCGACGAAGCCCATGCCCGAGCGCGTTCCCGCGCCGCCCGTCCAGCTGACTGTGCATTCCATGACGATGTCCGTGCCTCTTTGCCTGTTCGATACGGGTCGAGCGTAACGGATTCGGTGTCGGTGCCGTGGCGGAGGAAAAAATCACGCCTGGCGTGACTTGGTTGCTGCAATGCAACAAATCCATCGAACGACCGTGCTTTTCATGTAGACTCGGGGTCACGCGGCTGGATGGAATTCCCCCGCATCATTTGTCTCCTCCACCCCTTTTGAAAGGTGGATTCAAGCCCCGAGCCGCAAGGTTTGGGGCTTTTTTTTGTTGCGCTGCCGCAATTGATGCCGGACATCCGGCTGCCAAGTGCATCGCGGCTCTTTATGATGCCGGGCTTGCCTGCCTCCCATTGCACACGATGAAATCCAAACCCGTCGCCGGCGGTGCGCAATCGTTGAGCGCCACCGACTACCTCAAGCAGGTATTGACCGCGCGCGTCTACGACGTGGCGGTGGAGTCCGACCTCGATCCGGCGCGCGTGCTCAGCCGGCGGCTGCACAACAAGGTGTTCCTCAAGCGCGAGGATCAGCAGCCGGTGTTCAGCTTCAAGCTGCGCGGCGCCTACAACAAGATGGCGCACCTGACGCCCGAGCAGCTGAAAAAGGGCGTGATCTGCGCCAGCGCCGGCAACCACGCGCAGGGTGTGGCGCTGGGTGCGCACAAGCTCGGCTCGCGCGCCATCATCGTAATGCCGACCACCACGCCGCAGGTTAAGGTCGACGCCGTCAAGGCGCTGGGCGGCGAGGTGGTGCTGGCCGGCGACAGCTATTCCGATGCCTACGACCAAGCCGTCAAGCTGCAGACCGAGCGGGGCCTGACCTTCATCCATCCATTCGACGACCCGCTGGTGATCGCCGGCCAGGGCACCATCGGCATGGAGATCCTGCGCCAGCACCAGGGGCCGCTCGCCGCCGTGTTCGTGGCGATCGGCGGCGGCGGCCTGATCAGCGGCGTCGGCGCTTACATCAAGGCGGTGCGGCCCGAGGTCAACGTGGTCGGCGTGCAGATGGCCGACTCGGCCGCGATGGCGCAGTCGGTGGCGGAGGGCGCGCGCGTGAATCTGCCCGACGTCGGCCTGTTCTCCGACGGCACCGCGGTCAAGCAGGTCGGCGAAGAGACCTTCCGCGTCGCCTCCAAGGTGGTGGACGAGTTCATCACGGTCGACATCGACGCCGTCTGCGCTGCCATCAAGGACGTCTTTATCGACACCCGCAGCATCGTCGAGCCGGCCGGCGCGATGGCGGTGGCGGCGGTCAAGCAGTACGTGGCCACGCACAAGACCAAGGGCGAGAGCTACGTCGCCATCCTGTCGGGCGCCAACATGAACTTCGACCGCCTGCGCTTCGTCGCCGAGCGCGCCGAGGTCGGCGAGGAGCGCGAGGCCTTGTTCGCTGTCACCATTCCCGAGGAGCGCGGCAGCTTCCGGCGCTTCTGCGGCATCATCGGCCAGTTGCCGGGCGGGCCGCGCAACGTGACCGAGTTCAACTACCGCATCAGCAACGCCGCCGAGCAGGGCCAGGCGCACGTATTCGTCGGCCTGACCACCAACGGCAAGGGTGAGTCGCCGCGCATCGCCGCCGCGCTGCAGCGCGCCGGCTTCGGCGCCGTCGACCTGACGCACAACGAACTGGCCAAGGGGCATGTGCGCTACATGATCGGCGGGCATTCGCCGCTGGCCCGGGACGAGCGCCTGCTGCGCTTCGTGTTTCCCGAGCGGCCGGGCGCGCTGATGAAGTTCCTCAGCCTGATGCGCCCGAGCTGGAACATCAGCCTGTTCAACTACCGCCACGAAGGCGCCGACTACGGCCACATCCTGGTCGGCATGCAGGTGCCCAAGGCCGATGCCGCTGCGTTCCGGCGCTTCCTGGACGAACTGGGCTATCCCTGGATCGAGGAAACCGACAACCCGGCCTATCGGCTGTTCCTGAACGGCTGAGCCGCCCTCGCGGCGCCGCGCTGACGTTGGTCCGCCGCGACGCTGCGCTTCATTCGTCCGCGGCCGCCCCCTGGGGCTGAGGAAACGCCTGTGGCACCGGAATCCCGCCCGCGCCGATGCGCCCGGGCTTGGCCGGTGCCGGCGTCGCTGCCGGCCTAGGCGGTGGGATGGCCGTGGCGGGCGGGCGTGCCGGCGCCACCGCGTCGCCGGCGCTGGAGCGCTCCGACAGCGGCGGCATCTCGAGCCGCAACTGCTCGTCCCCGGCGCCCAGCACCACCGCGTGCGGGGCCACCGAGCGCAGCGTCCAGCCACCCTCGACGCCTTCCAGCGTGGCGCCCACGCGCACCGGCCTGGGTGGCTTGCCGTCGATGCCGATCAGCGCCGCGCCACGCACGCCATGCGTGACGATGCCGCGCAGCGCCAGCCGGCTGGCCAGCGCGGTCGGCGGTGCCGCGACCGATGCGGGTGCTGCCGGGCCCTGGGCGCCCAGCGCACGCGCCACTTGGCGCGCGTCGATCTCGGCGCCGCCGGCGGTAGCCGCGGCCGGCGGCATCGCCATCGGCGTCACGCCGCTGGCGCGGAAATACCAGTACAGCGCGCTGGCCGCGATCAGCGCCCACAGCAGCAGGGTCAGCAGCCCGGTGGCCAGGCGGTCAGGCGAGCGCCGGTTCATGGGCACAGGGCAGTGCGCGGGATGTCATGGTCGGCCGATTATCATTGAAGCTCGCTCGTACCCATGCCCTTGTGCGGGGCCGCATCCATGACTGATTCACGCTCTTTACCAGCGCGCCTTGGCCGCCGCGCCGGCTTCACCCTGATCGAGTTGATGGTGGTGCTGGTCATCATCGGCGTGCTGGCGGCGCTGATCGTGCCCAACGTGCTCGACCGCACCGACGACGCGCGCGCCACCGCCGCCCGCACCGACATCGGCAACCTGATGCAGGCGCTCAAGCTCTACAAGCTGGACAACCAGCGCTACCCATCGGCCGAGCAGGGCCTGCAGGCGCTGATCGCGCGGCCCAGCACGCCGCCGGTGCCCAGCAACTGGCGGCCCTACCTGGAGAAGCTGCCGAACGATCCCTGGGGCCAGCCGTACCAGTACCTGAACCCCGGCATCCGCGGCGAGATCGACGTCATGAGCTTCGGCGCCGATGGCCAGAGCGGCGGCGAGGGCAAGAACGCCGACATCGGTTCCTGGCAATGACGGCGTCCGCGTGATGACGGCACCGGCGCGCCATGACCTTGCCGCTGCGCTGCATCGATGACGGTGGCCGCGCCGCCATGACGGCGTGTGGTCGGCTCTCGGTCGTCATCGCGTCGCACGCGGCCGCAATTGCAGAACAGTGAAGCAGGCCGGTTTCACGCTCATCGAGTTGATGGTGGTGCTGGCCATCGTGGCGATCGGCACCGCGCTGACCGGCCTGGCGCTGCGCGACAGTTCCGCCAGCGCGCTGGCACGCGACGCCGAGCGGCTGGCGGCGCTGCTGGAGACCGCGCGGGCGCAGTCGCGCGCCGCTGGCGTGCCGGTGCGCTGGCGCAGCACCGAGGACGGCTTCGTGTTCGACGGCCTCACTTCCGCCGCGCCGCTGCCGCGCCACTGGCTCGACGCCCAGACCGTCGCGCTCGGCAACGCCCAGCTGGTGCTCGGGCCGGACCCGGTGATCGGCCCGCAGGCGGTGCTGCTCCAGCGCCGGGGCGATCCCACGCCGCCGCTGCGCATCGCCACCGACGGGTTGCGGCCGTTCACGGTGAGCACGGCAGCGCCATGAGCTGGCTGCCGCGGGCGGCTGTCGACCTTGACCGTGGTTGGGGCGGGTGATGAATGACGAAATGACCTCGCTGCGCTTCGATGACGAAATGACCTGGCCCGCGGTCATGGCGCGCGGCGCCGTCATCGCAGGCACCAGCCGCAGTCATGCGCCGCAGGCGCGTCATGCGGCGGGTTTCACCCTGGTCGAGGTCCTGGTGGCGCTGGCGATCACCGCCATTGCGCTGATCGCCGGCATGCAGGCCAGCACCGCGCTGACGCGCAACGCCGACCGCCAGGGCCAGGTGCTGCTGGCGCAGATCTGCGCCGAGAACGAGCTGATCCGCACCAAGCTGGCCGGCCAGCTGCCAGGCGTGGGCGACAGCAGCAGCACCTGCGAGCAGAGCGGCGCGCTGCTGGAGGTGGTGCGCAGCGTACAGCCGACGCCCAACCCCAACTTCCGCCGCGTCGATGCCAGCGTCAGCCAGGCTGGCGTGCCGGTGCTGCAGGTCTCCACCATCGTGGGGCGTTGGTGATGGATGACGGCATGACCTGGTCTGCCGTCATGGCGCGCAGCGCCGTCATCAATGGCAACCGCCGAGGTCATGCGCCGCAGGCGCGTCATGCGGCCATCGGGGGGACGGGCGGCTTTACCTTGATCGAAGTGCTGGTGGCGCTTGCCATCCTGGCCGTGATCGCGGTGCTGAGCTGGCGCGGCATCGACGGCATGGCGCGCGCGCAGCAGATCACGCGCCAGCACACCGATGGCGTGCTGGCGCTGCAGTCGGGCCTGGCGCAATGGCGCGCCGACCTGGATGCCATGCGCGTGTGGCAGGCGCCGACCGGGCAGCCACCGTCGAATGTCGGCGCAGCGCAGCGCAGTCTGGACTGGGACGGCCGCACGCTGCGCATCACCCGCAACGACAGCGTCGATGCCGCCGCCGGCCTGCGCGTGGTGGCCTGGACGCGGGCCGAGGACGGCCAGTGGATGCGCTGGCAGTCGCAGCCGCTGCGCTCCACCGACGCCTGGACGGCGGCCTGGGACCAGGCCGCGCTGTGGGGGCAGGGCGCCTCGCTCGGTGCGCAGGCGCAGGCGGTCGGCATCGCCGCGATCGGCGGCTGGCAGCTGCAGTACTTCCGCAACAACGCCTGGACCAACCCGCTGTCGAGCGGCGCCGAAAGCGCCACCGTGGCGGATCGGCTGCCGCTGGCGATCCGGTTGATCGTCGAGCTGGCGCCCGGCCAGGCGATCAGCGGTCCGCTCACGGTGGACTGGCTGCAGCCGACCTACCGGCCGGGGGCCGTATGAGTCAGCCCGCCGCAACCACCCAGCGCGGCACCGCGCTGCTCAGCGCCATGATCACCGTGACCCTGGTGGCCACGCTGGCGGCGGCGGCGCTGTGGCAGCAGTGGCGCGGTGTCGAGGTCGAGGCGGCCGAGCGCGCGCGCTTGCAGTCGTCCTGGCTGCTCAATGGCGCGCTCGACTGGGGCCGGCTGATCCTGCGCATCGACGACAGCTTCAACGTCGACCACCTGGCCGAGCCCTGGGCGGTGCCGCTGGCCGAGGCGCGCCTGTCCACGTTCCTGGCGGCGGGCGAGGCCGACACCGAAACCGATCGCGACGCCTTCCTGTCGGGCGGCATCCAGGACCTGCAGGCGCGGCTGAACGTCGCCAACCTGCTGCAGGCCGGCCGCTCGGGCGACGAGGTGCTGCTCGACTATGCGCGCTTCGAGCGCCTGTTCGCGCTGCTGAATCTGCCGACCGGCGAACTGCGCGCGCTCAGCGACGGCATCAACGCCGCCAGCGCCGCCGAACGCGCGGATGGCGACGGCGAGCCGGCGCCGCTGCTGCCGCAGCAGGTGTCGCAGCTGGTCTGGCTGGGCCTGTCGCCGGCCACGGTCGCGGCGCTGGCGCCCTACCTCACCGTGCTGCCCGAGCGCACGCCGGTCAACCTCAACACCGCCAGCGCGCAGGTGATCCACGCCGCGGTGCCGGCGCTCAGCCTGGCGCAGGCGCAGCAGCTGGTGGCGGCGCGCGCGCAGCAGTACTTCCGTGATGTCGCCGCTGCCCTGCGCGCCAGCGGCGAGGCGGGGGACGACACGGCCCAATGCGCCGACTGGTGCAGCGTCAGCAGCCGCTTCTTCGAGGTGCGCGCGCGCCTGCGCCTGGACGACGTGGCGCTGGAGGAGGTCGCCTGGGTGCGGCGACGCCAGCGCAGCCAGCCGGTCGACGTGCTGTGGCGCCGACGCGTGCCGCTGAGCCTGGCGGCCGATGCCGGCGTGGTGCCCAGCGGGCGCTGAACCCGGCATTGCCGCCGCGAACGCGCGCCCTACAATGCCCGGCACCTTCTAGCCCATGAGCCTGCTTCTCATCACGCTGCCGCCGGGTCCGCCCGGCCAATACCCGTATGCGAGTTCGGTCGACGGGCAGACGCTGGAGCGTCAGGGCGCCAGCGCGGCCAACCTGCTGCCGCCCGCGGGACGTGGTGTCGAGACGGTGGCGGTGGTGCCGGCGGCGCTGCTGTCCTGGCAGCGCGTGACGCTGCCCAAGGGCGTCGGCGCGGGTTCGCCGCGGCTGCGCGCGATCCTGGCCGGTCTGCTGGAAGACCAGGTGCTGGACGAACCGGAGCGCCTGCACTTCGCGCTGGCGCCGGCGGCAAGCGACAAGGGCGAAACCTGGGTCGCGGTGTGCGAGCGCGACTGGCTGCGCGCGCACCTGCAGGCGCTGGATGGCGCCGGGCGGCCGGTGCAGCGCATCGTGCCCGAGCTGGCGCCCGACGCCGGGCCGCGCCACCTGCAACTGGTCGGCAGTCCGGAGCGGCCGACCGTGCTGCTGTCGGGCGATGGTGTCGCCGGCGGCGTGCAATGCCTGCCGCTGGACGCCGCCGCGCAGTCGTTGCTGCTTGCTGCCGAGGTGGATCAGGCTGGAGCGCCGGATGCCGAGGCGGTGCTGGCCGAGCCGGCGGTGGCGGAACTGGCCGAGCGCTGGTTGCGACGGCCGCCCACCATCCGCACCGCCGCGCAGCGCGCGCTGCTGGCCAGCCGTTCCAGCTGGGACCTGGCGCAGGGCGAGCTGGCGCGCTCGGGCCGTGCCCGCACGGCGCGGCGCATGGGCAGCCTGTGGCGCGATCTGCTGTACGCGCCGCAATGGCGGCCGGCGCGCTGGGGCGTGCTGCTGCTGTTGCTGGCCAACCTGATCGGGGTGAACGCCTACGCCTGGCGCGAGCGCGATCAGCTGGCGCAGCGCCAGGCGCTGATCAACGGCGTGCTCACGCAGGCGTTTCCGCACGTCAAGGTGGTGGTCGATGCGCCGCTGCAGATGGCGCGCGAGGTGGCGCTGCTGCGCCAGGCCACCGGGGCGTCCTCGGCGCGCGATCTGGAGCCGATGCTGGCCGCGCTGGGCGCGGTGATGGAGGCGCAGGCGGTGCCCGAGGCGCTGGAATACGCCGGCGGCGTGCTGCGCGTGCGCGGTCCGCGCTGGGACGCGGGCCAGCTCGGCGCCGCCAATGAGCGCCTGGGCGCGATCGGCTATCAGGCGCGCACCGAGGGCGAACAGGTGGTGATCGCCGTGCGCGAGGCGCAGCCATGAGCAGCGCGGCCGTGACCGGTTCCATGCACAACCCGCGTGCCGCGCTCGGCAGCGCCTGGGCACGCCTGGCGCCGCGCGAGCGCCGCCTGCTGCTGCTGGCCGCCACCGTCGTCGGCCTGGCGCTGCTGTGGTGGCTGGCGCTGGCGCCGGCGCTGGCCACGCTGCGGCAGGCCGAGCTGCAGGGCCATGCGCTGGACGCCCAATGGCAGCGCATGCAGGCGCTGCAGGCGGAGGCCGAGGCGCTCAAGTCCAGTCCGCGCATGGGCCAGGACGAAGCGCTGCGCGCGCTCGAGGCCGCGGTCACGCAGCGCCTGGGCGCGGCGGCGCAACTGACGGTGGTGGGCGATCGCGCCAACCTGACGCTCAAGGGCGTGTCCGCGAGCGCGCTGGCCAGCTGGCTGGCCGAGGCGCGCCTGAACGCGCGAGCCATGCCGCTGGAAGCGCGCCTGACGCGCGCCGCCGCGGCGGCCGGTGGCGAGGCGCAGTGGAACGGCACCCTGTCGCTGGGCCTGCCGGCGCAATGACATCCCGCCGTCCGGTCCGACCCGCCCGGCGTCGCGGCGCAGCCGGCGTGGACGGCGCGGGCAGCCCGCGTGCGCCCTGGTCCTGGGCGCTGGCCGGCGTGCTGATCGGGTTGATCGTCAGCTTGCTGGTGCAGGCGCCGGCGCGCTGGCTGGCGGCAGGCGTGGCGCGCGGCTCGGCTGGCATGGTCGAACTGGCCGACGCCGATGGCCGCGTCTGGCGCGGCTCGGCCCGGCTGGTGCTGCGTGGCGGCGCCGGCAGCCGCGACGCCGTCGCCTTGCCCGGCCGCGTGCACTGGCGCCTGCGCCCCGGCTTGACCGGCCTGCAGGCCGAACTGCGCGCCGACTGCTGCGCCGCCGATCCGCCGCTGGCCCTGCGCGCCAGCCCACGCTGGGGCGGTGCGCAACTGGCCATCGCCGATGCGCGCAGCCAGTGGCCGGCCAGCCTGCTGGCCGGGCTGGGCACGCCGTTCAACACCGTGCAGCCGGAAGGCGAGATGAGCCTGTCCACGCGCGGCCTGTCATTAGAATGGCTGGCTGGCCGCATGGCGCTGCAAGGCGCGGCGGAACTCACGGTGCGCGAATTGTCCTCGCGCCTCTCCACCCTCCGACCCATGGGCAGTTATCGACTCTCGCTTGCCGGTGGCAGCAACCCGACCGTCACGCTCTCCACCCTGGAGGGCGCGCTGCGCCTGAGTGGCTCGGGTCAGTGGGTCGGCTCGCGCCTGCGTTTTTCCGGCGAGGGCACGGCCGCGCCCGGCAGCGAGGCGCAGCTGACCAATCTGCTCAACCTGCTGGGCCGGCGCCAGGGTGACCGGGTCCTGATCACGCTCGGCTGAATGTCCTGCATGCCGCAACTACCCGTTTCCAAGCTTCGTATGCGCACGATCGCGACCGCCATGCTGGCGGCCAGCCTGCTGGCGCTGCCGACCCTCCAGGGCAGCGCGCTGGCGCAGGGCGGCGCCGCGCGCGGGGGTCAGGTCACGCTGGACTTTGCCAACGCCGAGATCGACGCCGTGGCGCGCACCATGGCCACCATCACCGGCCGCAACGTGGTGGTCGATCCACGCGTCAAGGGCACCATGACGCTGACCAGCACCACGCCGGTCTCGCCGGCGCAGGCGCTGCGCCTGTTCGCGGCGCAGTTGCGCACGCAGGGGTTTGCGCTGGTCGAGAGCGCCGGCATGGTGCTGGTGATTCCCGAGGCCGAGGCCAAGCTGCAGAGCGGCGCGGTCTCGATCGGCGCGCGGCCGAGCGCGGGCGGCGGCCAGATCCAGACCCAGATCTTCCGCCTGACGCACGAGAACGCCAACAACCTGGTGCCGATCCTGCGGCCCTTGATCAGCCCCAACAACACCATCAACGTCAACCCCGGCAACAACTCGCTGGTGATCACCGACTACGGCGACAACCTGCAGCGGCTGGCGCGCATCATCGCCGCGCTCGACATCTCCAACGCCACCGGCCTGGAGGTGGTGCAGCTGCAGCACGCGGTGGCGTCGGACCTGGCGCCGCTGGTGGCGCGGCTGGTGGACGCGGGTGGCGGCGGCGCGCTGACGACGCCCAGCGTGCCCGGCCAGCCCGGCATGCCGGTGGCGGTGCAGGTGGGCGGTGGTGGCGACGGCTACCGCACCACCCTGGTGCCGGAGCCGCGCAGCAACTCGATCATCATCCGCGCCGCCAATTCGGCCCGGCTGGCGCTGGCCAAGACGCTGATCCAGCAACTCGACCAGCCGCCGGCGCCGCGCGCCGACGGCGGCAGCGGCAACATCCACGTGGTCTACCTGAAGAACGCCGACGCCGCCAAGCTGGCGGTGACGCTGCGCGCCGCGCTGGCGGCGCTGCCGGGGCAGTCGAGCCAGCCGGGCGGCGCGCCCGCGGCTGTGGGCGGGCAGGGCGCTGGCGAGATCGGGCAAGGGCTGTCCAGCGGCGGCGCCACGGGAACGGGCGCCGGCAGCGGCATGGGCACCGGCCCGAGCATCGACGCCGGGGCCAGCAACCAGCCTTCCACCGGCGGCCAGATCCAGGCCGACCCGGCGACCAACTCGCTCATCATCAGCGCGCCCGAGCCGGTCTACCGCGAACTGCGCGCGGTGATCGACAAGCTGGACCAGCGCCGCGCCCAGGTCTTCATCGAAAGCCTGATCGCCGAGGTGCGCGCCGACCGCGCGGCCGACTTCGGCATCCAGTGGCAGGGCATCCTCGGCAAGAAGGGCGACACCAACATCGGCGTGCTGGGCACCAACTTCTCGACCCCCGGGACCACCAACATCGTCAACTTCGCGACCCAGTTCGTGGGCGCCGACAAGGCCGGCTGGAAGCCCACCGTGCCACCGTCGCCCGGCTTCAACTTCGGCCTGGCGCACCAGTTCGGCGGTGTCTACGTGCTGAGCGCGCTGGCCAACTTCATCCAGAGCACCGATTCGGGCAACGTGCTGTCCACGCCCACGCTGCTGACGCTGGACAACGAAGAGGCCCGCATCACCGTTGGCCAGAACGTGCCCATCGTCACCGGCAGCTACACCAACACCGGCAGCACCACCAACACCGTCAACCCGTTCCAGACCTACGAGCGCAAGGACGTCGGCGTGACCCTGCGGGTGCGGCCGCAGATCAGCGAGGACGGCACCATCAAGCTGGTGATCTACCAGGAGGCCTCCAGCGTCGACTCGACCACCAAGGGCTCGCCGCAGGGCATCACCACCAACCAGCGCGCCATCGAATCCAGCGTGCTGGTGGACGACGGCGCCATCGTGGTGCTGGGCGGCCTGATGACGGACGAGTTCGCCAACAGCATCGACAAGGTGCCGGTGCTGGGTGACGTGCCGGTGCTGGGCAACCTGTTCAAGAGCCAGTCGCGCAGCCTGGTGAAGACCAACCTGATGGTGTTCCTGCGGCCCGTCATCGTGCGCGACGCTGCGGCCACCGAGTCGTTCTCGCTCGACCGCTACGACCTGATGCGCGCCAGCCAGCAGCGCAGCCAGCCGGAGCCGAGCGCGGTGCTGCAGATCAACGAGGCGCCCGTGCTGCCGCCGGTCACGCCGAGCAATCCGGACGCCTGGACGCGCCCGGCGCCGCCGCCGCTGATCAGCATGCCGGCGGCTGGCGAGAGCAACTACTACGGCGACTAGCGCCGCGCCCGCGCATGCGCTACCCGCTGCCCTACGCCTTTGCCCGCTCGGCCGGTCTGCTGCTGGAGGACGACGGCCAGGGCCTGACGCTGTGGCACAGCGGCGCGCCCGACGGTTCGGCGCTGGGCGAGGTGATGCGCCGCTACGGCGTCGGCGAGCTGCCGCTGGCGCTGCAGCAGGCCGACGCGCAGACGCTGGCGCAGCGCATCAGCCACGCCTATTCGCAAAGCGAATCCAGCGCCGCCGCCGTGGTCAGCGAGGTCGAGAGCGATGCCGACCTGTCGCGCATCATGCAGGAGCTGCCCGCCGTCGAGGACCTGCTGGAATCGGCCGACGACGCGCCCATCATCCGCATGCTCAACGCGCTGCTGACGCAGGCCGCGCGCGACGGCGCCAGCGACATCCACATCGAGCCCTACGAGCGCCATTCCAGCGTGCGCTTTCGCGTCGACGGCGCGCTGCGCGAGGTGGTGCAGCCGAACCGCGCGCTGCACGCGGCGCTGATCTCGCGGTTGAAAATCATGGCCGACCTCGACATCGCCGAGAAGCGCCTGCCGCAGGACGGGCGCATCAGCCTGCGCTTGGGCACGCGCGCCATCGACGTGCGCGTCTCGACCATTCCCAATGCGCACGGCGAGCGCGCGGTGCTGCGCCTGCTCGACAAGAGCGAGAGCAAGCTGAGCCTGGAGGCCGTCGGCATGCAGGGCGAGGTGCTACAGAAATTCGAGCGCCTGATCGCCCAGCCGCACGGCATCATCCTGGTCACCGGCCCCACCGGCAGCGGCAAGACCACCACGCTGTATGCCTCGCTGGCGCGGCTGGACGCCAGCCGCAACAACATCATGACGGTGGAGGACCCGATCGAGTACGACCTGCCCGGTGTTGGCCAGACCCAGGTCAACCCCCGCATCGAGCTGACCTTCGCGCGCGCGCTGCGCGCCATCCTGCGCCAGGACCCGGACATCGTGATGATCGGCGAGATCCGCGACATCGAGACCGCGCAGATCGCCATCCAGGCCTCGCTCACCGGCCACCTGGTGCTGGCCACGCTGCACACCAACGACGCGGCCAGCGCCGTCACGCGCCTGATCGACATGGGCGTGGAGCCGTTCCTGCTGTCGTCGTCGCTGCTGGGCGTGCT
Organism: uncultured Ottowia sp.; assembly: GCA_964534975.1. Classification (GTDB taxonomy): domain Bacteria; phylum Pseudomonadota; class Gammaproteobacteria; order Burkholderiales; family Burkholderiaceae_C; genus Ottowia. The sequence goes on from CAZHSD010000019.1 coordinate 42,179, forward strand.
GGCGCAGCGCCTGGTGCGCAAGTATTGCGCTGCCTGCCGGGGCGCCGGCTGCGAAGCCTGCGGCCAGACCGGCTACGCGGGGCGCACCGGCGTGTTCGAACTGCTGATGGTCGACGACGACATCCGGGCCCGCATCCACGGCCAGGCGCCCGAGGCCGAGATCCGTGCCGCTGCGCTGGCTAAGGGCATGCAGCTGATGCGCGACGACGGCGAGCGCCTGATCGCCGAAGGCATCACCAGCCGCGAGGAAGTGCTGCGGGTGACGCGGGATTGATGTGCGCCCTTGGGGTGGTGCGAGTCAGTCGGCGCCGAGCGCGCGCAAGGCCTGGTCCAGGTCGGCGATCAGGTCGTCGGCGTGCTCCAGGCCGATCGAGACGCGGATCAGGCCTTCCGAGACGCCGGCGGCTTCGCGCGCCGCGGCCGGCACGCCCGAATGCGTGGTCGAGGCCGGGTGGCAGATCAGCGATTCGGTGCCGCCCAGGCTGACCGCCGACTTGAACAGCGTGAGTGCGTTGATGAGGCGGAACGCATCTGCGCGGCCGCCCTCGAGCACGAAGGAGAAGGTCGATCCTGCGGCGCTGCACTGGCGCTGGTAGACCGCCTGGTAGGCCGCATCGGCCACCTGCTCGGGATGGTGGACGATCAGCTTCTGGTGCGGGTTGCTGACCAGCCACCGCGCCACCGCGCTGGCCGATTGCGCCGCCTGCTTCATGCGCAGCACCACGGTTTCCATCGAGCGCGTCAGCATCCACGCCGAATGTGGGTCGAGCTGCGAGCCGAAGGCGCCGCGCGTGGCGCGCACCTTGTCCACCAGCGCCCGGCGGCCGGTGACGCCGCCGGCCACCAGGTCGCTGTGGCCGCCGACGTACTTGGTCAGCGAATAGACCGACAGGTCGATGCCGTGCGCGCCCGGCTGCTGGAAGATCGGCCCCAGCATGGTGTTGTCGCACACCGAGATCGGGCACTGGCCATGCCGGGCCTCGAAGGCGTCGATCTGCCGCGCGAGCGCCTGCAGGTCGATCAGCGCGTTGGTCGGGTTGGCCGGCGTCTCCACGTAGGCCAGGCGCACCGGGCCCTGGCGTGCCGCCGCTTCCAGGGCGTCAGCCATTGACTGCTCGGACAGGCCGTCGTCGATGACGTGCGTGCCGATGCCCCATTCGGCCAGGATCTTGGAGATCAGCGTTTCCGTGCCGCCGTAGAGCGGCGCCGACTGCACCAGCTGGTCACCCGGCCGCAGGAAGCTCAGCAGCACGGCGCTGATGGCCGCCATGCCGCTGGAAGTGACCAGCGCGGCCTCGGCGCCGTCGAGCAGCGCCAGCCGGTCCTCGGCGATTTCCAGGTTGGGGTTGTTGAAGCGGCTGTAGATCAGACCGGGCGATTCGCCCTCGGGCAGCGGCACGCGCCCCGAGACCAGGTCGAAGAAGCGGGCACCGTCCTCGGCCGAGCGGAAGGCGAAGGTCGAGGTCAGGAACACCGGCGGCTTGACCGAGCCCTCGGTGAGGAACGGATTGAAGCCGTAGGACATCATCTGCGTCTCGGCGTGCAGCGGCTGCTCGCCGATGCGCTTGCGGTGGTAGCTGTTCTGGCTCATGGTTTCCTCGGGTGATCGAGTGGCGTCACCGAGTATGGGCTTCATTGCGTATACCCGTTCGCTGCCGCTTTCGTGGGGTCCGCAAAAATGGCCATGGCAGTAGTCATGCGGCGAAAGCCGAATTTCTCGTAGAACGACTCTCGGCCAGGCACGGCGTAGAGAATTATTTTCTGGTGACCCTTGGAAAGACTGATCAGCTTTTGTATGAGTTCTTTTCCAAGACCGGAACCCTGATAGGCAGGGTGGACCACGATATCGCACAGATAGGAGCAATCCACTCCATCAGCGACAGCGCGTCCCGCGGCGATGATTTTTTCACCGTCTGACGCAAACCATTTGAACATGCTGTTCGAGTAGGCGGTCTTCAGCCAATCTGCGCTTTTGGTTCCAAGGGGGGCGATGCGATAGAGCTCGGACATGTCATCCCAATCGACCGCATCGGTTGATTGCGTCCAATGAATTGCCATGGGATCTCCTGTGAAACTTGACCGGATCGATCTTCCATCTCCGACGCATAACCGGTAACCCGATGCACAGAGGCTGAGCGTCACGGCCTGGCTCGACAACGACCCCGGCCCGATCTGATGTCGAAAACCAGGAACTGCGGCGCGTGAATTAGGCCCATAAATTGGGGTCAGATCAGTATTGCTACCGAGCTACTACGCTAATGATAGCGCCCCCACTTTGTCCGACAGTGATCTGCACGGGGGGCAGATTCTGAACAACCGGGTGCAGGGCGTCAATACTGGTGGTGCATATCTCCCCCCGATGCGCCGCAAAAAAAATCGGCGCCTGCTGGGCGCCGATTCACGATCTGTTGCTACATCGAATGTAGCGGTCGTCCCATCACCCCGCGTACCCCGGATTCGGCAGCCCGCCGGTCAGCTTGGGCTGGTTCAGCTGCCGCGGCGCCACCTTGCCGCCGCGTGCCTTCAGCCACTGCTCGACCAGGTCCCACACCATCGGGTTGCCGGCCTTGGCGGCTTCCTCGGCCACGGGTGCCCAGCCGGCCACCTTGTAGGTCTTGTCGGCGTCGATCGGCTCGCCCTTCAGGCGCATGTCGCTGATGCGCTTGCCCATGCTCTCCAGCGGGTTGCAGGCGTAGGTCAGCCCGCCCACGCGCACCATGTCGCCGCCCTGCTGGTAGTAGGGGTCGGGGTTGAACAGGTTGTCGGCCACGTCCTCCAGCACGGTCTTGATCATCTCGCCCTTCATGTCGGTCAGGGTGGCGTAGCTGTAGGTGGTGGCGGTCATGTCCAGCAGCCATTCGCGCGTGATCGGCTGGCCGGGCAGCAGGGTGGTGCCCCAGCGGAAGCCGGGCGAGAAGGCCAGGTCGGCGCCCTGCACGTCCATCAGCGCGTCGACGATCAGCTGGTCGCCGGTGCCGTTGAAGTTGCCGCGGCGGTACAGCAGGCCTTCGGTGACGGCCAGTTGCTCGCCCAGCTTGGCCTCGTAGGGGCCGCGGATCTTGGTGATCAGCGCCTCCATGTCCTTGTCGGCCGGCAGCATGTTGGCGAACACCGGCAGCAGCTTGTAGCGGTAGTCCGCCACCTTGCCGTCCTTGACCTCGAAGTCGAGCACGCCGAGGAACTTGCCGTTGCTGCCGGCGTTGGTCACCAGGGTCTGGCCGCCGGCGTTCTTGATCACGCTGGCCACCGGCATGCCGTCGTGCGTGTGGCCGCCCAGGATGGCGTCGATGCCGCGCACGCGGCTGGCCATCTTCAGGTCGGTGTCCATGCCATTGTGGCTGACCACGACGACGACCTGCGCGCCCTTGCTGCGCGCCTCGTCGACCACCTTCTGCATGTTCTCGTCCTGGATGCCGAATTCCCATTCGGACACCATGTAGCGCGGGTTGGCGATCGGCGTGTAGGGGAAGGCCTGGCCGACGATGGCCACGGGCACGCCGTTCATCTGCTTGATGACGTAGGGCTTGAACACCGGGTCGCCGAAGTCGGTGGTCTTGACGTTCTGCGCCACGAAGTCGACCTTGCCGGCGAAGTCCTTCTCGACGATCTCCTTCACGCGCTCCATGCCCAGGGTGAATTCCCAGTGGCCGGTCATCACGTCCACGCCCAGCAGCTTGCAGGCGTCGACCATGTCCTGGCCCTTGGTCCACAGCGACGTGCCCGAGCCCTGCCAGGTGTCGCCGCCGTCCAGCAGCAGCGCGCCGGGGCGGCTGGCGCGCATGCGCTTGACCAGCGTGGCCAGGTGCGCGAAGCCGCCGACCTTGCCGTAGCGCTGCGCGGCCTGCTCGAAGTCCAGGTAGGTCAGCGCGTGCGCCTCCGCGGTGCCGGGCTTGACGCCCGCGGCCTTCAGCAGCTGCTCGCCCACCAGGTGCGGCAGCTTGCCTTTCATGTCGGCCACGCCCAGGTTGACGCTGGGCTCGCGGAAGTAGATGGGTTTCAGCTGCGCGTGGCAGTCGGTGATGTGCAGGAAGGACACGTTGCCGAACTTCGGGATGTCGTACAGCCCTTCGGCGGCGGTCTGCGCGCTGGCGTTGGCAAAGTGGCCCAGGCCCATGCCGGCGGCGCTGGCGGCGCTCAGCACCTGCAGGAATTCGCGTTTGGTCAGATTCATATCAGCACTTACTGATGTATGTGAGAAAAAAAAGCCCGGCCATGCCGGGCTTGCTTGAAAGGGTTTACTGGTTCACCGGTGACTGGGGATCGAGCAGCAATGCCACCAGATGCCGCACCTGGTCCTCGGTGAGGATGCCCATGTGCCCGGCGCGCGGCATGTTGGAGCAGGCGTTGTAGGCCTTGCTGTTCCAGATCTTGCCCCAGGTGTACTTGACCATCTCCTGCGCCGCCGGGCTGTTCGGGTCGGTCACGCCGCGGATCTTGCCGTAGTTGTACAGGCTGGTGCCGATGGTGCCGAAGGAGATCTCCTTCTTGTCGATCTGGTGGCAGTTGTAGCAGTTGCCGCCGTTGACGCTGCCGGCCTTGTCGGTCCAGGTCATGCCGCGGCCGCTCTGTGCGATCTTCTCGCCTTCCTTCCAGTCGCCCAGGAACTTGCCGTCCGACGGCCACTTGATGGTCTGCAGGTTGAGCGCCTCGATGCGCTTGGCGGTGGCCTCGTCCAGCGGCTTGCCGGCGACGTCGGCGGCGTTGCAGGCGCGGGTGGTCTCGTCCTCGCGGAAGGCCTCGGCGACCTTGACGATGCCCTTGTCGTGGAAGTCAGCCTTGACGATCTGCGCCGTCAGCGCGTCGAGTTCGGCGTTCGACAGCGTGCCCGCGGTACCGCCGCTGCCGGCGCAGCCGGCCGCGATCGCCACCATCGCCGACAACACCAGGATGTGCTTGGTCTTGCTCATGAATCGGTTCTCCTTCAGCGCTTGATGGTGGGCACGGCGGACTTGTCGCCCTTGGCGTTCACGCCCAGGAACACGCCCAGCGCGACGGTGACGTCGCTGGCGAAGTCGGGCTCGGGAAAGCGCTGCTGGCGATAGCAGTCGTTCAGGCGGTGCTGCATGCTCCACATCTGACCGTTGGAGACGCGGTAGGCCGGCCAGGCGGCAAAGCCGACGCCGTCGCCGGGCGCCTTGGTCAGCAGCGGCAGATCCTGCAGGCGGATGCGCTTGCCTTCCTCGCCGTGGCACGAAGCGCAGGCAAAGTCGTGCGCGCCGCCGCGCTGGAAGAACAGGCGCTTGCCCACCTCGTACATGGTGCGCTCCTGCGGATGCGACTGCGGCAGGTTGAAGGCCATGCCCTTGGACTGGGCACCGATCCAGGTTGCCAGCGCCGTGGTGTTGGCGCGCTCGCCCTTGCCCCACTGGCCCTTGACGATCTCCTGCGGGTCGATGCCTTGCAGCGTCTGCATGCAGGTGAGCAGGCGCGATTCCAGGTCCTGCACCTTGCCCGTGTCCTTGAAGTAGCGCGGCAGCTCGACGAAGGCGCCCTTGACCACGCCCGGACCCTTGCCGAGGTCGCATTTCTCCAGCGAGGCGTTCTTGGGGCCGCGTGCCTTCTTCCATAGCTCTTCGCCCTTGGCCTCGAACAGCTCGGCGGGGTTGCCGTCCTGCAGCATCTCCCGGTACTCCTCGATCGCCTGGATCGAGGTTTTCTCCTGTGCCAGTGCGGCGCCGCTGGACGCCATCAGGCCAAGCGCGGCAAGCGCAAAAGAGAGCTTTCTTATTGGCATCCTGCTGGTCTCCTCGTGATGCAGAAAAGAAAAAAGCGGGCGTGGAGCCTGTTCACGCCCGCCTTGGGGTTAATCGGTGGAAGATCAGGACACCGTGGCTTCGTCGGTGCGCGTTTCGCCCTTGTTGTCCTTCCAGGTCACGGCGATCTTGTCGCCGGCCTTGGCGCCCTTGACGCTGAACTGCAGGAACGGGTTCTTGGACACCGCGGGGCCCCACTCGCAGGAGAACACCTGCTTGCCGTTCAGGCTGGCGGTGACGTCCGAGATGTGCCAGGCGGGCACCAGCTTGCCGGACGCGTCCTTGCGCTGGCCGGACTCCATTTCGTGGCTCATGAGCACGCGCACCGTGGCCTTGTCGCCAGCGGCCTGAGCGCGGATTCGCATTGGATCTGCCATTTGAATTACTCCTTATCTGATAGCTGTTGGCGTTTGACTGGGGCGGGGTTCAACCGCCGCAACCACCCAGAGTGACCTTGACTTCCTTCTTGGCGTAGTGCGCCTTGCCGTCGTCGGTGATGGCCACGGCGTAGACGTCGGACGATTCGCCCATCTTGGCGCGGGTGGCAAAGCTGGCTTCCACCTCGGGCGTCACGTTGAACACGGCCACCAGGGCGTTGGGGTTCTTCTCCACCAGCAGCAGCAACTGCTTGACGTTCGGCAGCGTGCTGGCCACGGCCAGCGGCACCACGGCGCCGTTCTCGGCGATGTCGGGGGCCGTCAGGCTGACCGAGCCGCTTTCGGCCGGCGCGCCGCTGCCGCCCAGCGCCTTGATGGCGTCGTTCAGGCTCTTGGCCTCGAAGGCTGCCTTGTTGAAGGCCAGCGTGTAGTGCGGGAACAGGCCGGTGCCGGCCAGCAGGCCCGCCACCGCGGCGCTCTGCTTGAGGGTTTGTCGACGAGTCTGCATCGCGTGAATCTCCTGAAAGTTAAGTGGATGCTAATGCGTTTGAGTCAGCCTCACATGGGGAAATTCCCCATGCTTCGACCCATCTCGGGGAAACTACTTGGCGGCGCCGGCCGCCAGCCAGGCGGCCATGGCCTTGGTGTCCTCATCCGGCAAGGTCTGCGGCGGCATGGGGATTTCGCCCCAGATGCCCGAACCGCCGGTCTTGATCTTGCCTTCCAGGTAGTCGGCCTTGCCGCCGTACTTCTTGGCGATCTCGACGAAGCTCGGACCGACCAGCTTGCCGTCGATGTTGTGACAGGCGGTGCAGGCGTGCTTTTGCGTCAGCGCAATGGCGGCGGCATTCGGGCTGGCCGCGCCGCCTGCCGGGCCGACCACCTTGACCGGGCCGGCGGCGTCGCCCAGCTTGCCCTCGGCCTTGGTGGTGTCCGAGCCGCGCTGCGGGCCGACGGTGCGGTTCTGCTCGCGCAGGTTGCCGTGCGCGTCGCGCGCATGCTCGGGCAGGCGCGAGGAGACCTTCAGCTCGGCGCAGTTGCTCATGCAGGCGGTGCCCACCACGTCGGGTTTGGCGGCGCCTTTCAGCTCGTTGCCGGGCCACATGGCGTGCGCGGTGGTCATGCCGTTGCGGTTGGGCATCTTCTGCTGCACTTCGGCGATGTTCTTGTCCGACAGCGTGAAGTCGTCCGGCAGGACATGCGCCAGGTTCAGCAGGAAGGCGGTGACGGCGTAGACCTCGTCGGTCTTGAGCGACTTGGGCCGGTCCCAGGGCATGGCGCGGTTGATGTAGTCCCACAGCGTCGAGACGGTGGGCACCTTCATCAGGCTGGTGCGGCCGGGGTAGTCGCTGCGCGTCAGGTTGGCCACGCGACCGGTCTTGATGTCCTCGGCGGAGGTGCCGCCGACCAGCGGGGTGAACACCGAGTTGGATTCGGCGAAGAAGCCGTGGCAACTGGCGCACTTGGATTCCCAGATGTCCTGGCCGTCGGCCACCGAGCCGCTGCCGGGCGGCAGGCCCTTGAAGTCGGGTCGCACGTCGATGTCCCAGGCCGCCACTTCCTTGGGCGTGGCGTCGCGGCCGATGCCGGGGAACTTGTCCTGCGCCGCCACCGAGACGGCGCACGCAGCCAGCAAGGCCGCAGCGAAAACCTTACGAGAGCTGAACATTCTTGACCTCGCCGTTTTCCTGCACCAGCCAGGACTGGATGGCGTTGTTGTGGTAGATGGAGCGGGTGCCGCGCACGTCGCGCAGCTGCTTGTAGTTGGGCTGCACGTAGCCGGTGTCGTCGGTGGCGCGGCTTTGCACGATGGTGGGCTTGCCGTCCCACACCCAGTCCAGGTTGAAGCGCGTCAGGCACTTGTCCAGCACCGGCGTCTCCAGCCGCGCCGCGCGCCAGCTGCGGCCGCCATCGACCGACACGTCGACCTTCTTGATCTTGCCGCGCCCCGACCAGGCCAGGCCGCTCAGGTTGTAGAAGCCCTTGTCCAGCAGCACCTGGCCGCCCGAGGGCGTGGTGATGACGCTCTTGCATTCCTGGATGCTGGTGTACTGGCGGTGCTTGCCGTCGGGCATCAGGTCGACGTAGTGGATGGCCTCGTCCTTGGTGCCCCAGGGCGCATCGCCCACTTCCACGCGGCGCAGGTACTTGACCCAGCTCACGCCCTGCACGCCGGGCACCACCAGGCGCAGCGGGTAGCCGTTCTCGGGGCGCAGCATTTCGCCGTTCTGGCCGTAGGCCACCAGCACTTCGCCCTTGGTGACCAGGCTCATCGGGATGGTGCGCGTCATGCTGGAGCCGTCGGCGCCTTCGGCCAGCACGAACTTGCCGCCCTTCAAGTCGGCGCCGGCCAGCTCCAGCAGCGTGATCAGCGGCACGCCGGTGAACTCGCTGCACGACAGCATGCCGTGGGTGTACTGGCAGGTCGGCACCGCCACGTTCCCCCATTCCATGCCGGTGTTGGCGCCGCATTCGATGAAGCAGAAGCGGCTGACGCTGGGCAGACGCATGATCTCGTCCATGGTGAACACCTTGGGCGTCTTGACCATGCCGTTGACCATGAAGCGGTGCTGCGCCGGGTCGACGTCCCACCAGCCCTGGTGGTGGCGCTCGAAGTGCAGGCCGCTGGGCGTGACGATGCCGAACAGCGACTGCAGCGGCGCGAACGACACCGAAGACTGGTTGGACTGCGTCAGGCCCGGGCTCTGGCGACGCTGCACGTTGCCTTCGAACTTGGAGGGCCGGCCGTAGCCGTCGGTCGCCACGGGCTGGCCCAGGCCGGTGCTGTGCGCCGGCAGGCTCAGGATCGCCGGGTCGCCGTCGGCGGGCGCGGCCCCCTGTGCTGCGGCGCGCGCGGCGGCGCCGCCGGCCACGGCCGCGGCGAAGGCACCGCGGATGAAGTCGCGCCGACCGCGCTTGCCCTCGGCGAACACGGCGCGCACGCCGCCGCTGTCGAGGAAGTTTTCGGGCGCCTTGCGCAGGCGGCCCCGGTCCAGGCTGGCCGGGGCGGGTTGAAGTTGATCGTCTGCCATCGACTTTAAAATCCTTATATGCGCAAGTGCTGATATTAAAATGATTTGCCCCCAGTTGGACTAGGGTTTATCCGGGGTGTCGACCGCCGGTCGCTGTGCTTGGCGGTGCTCGTCGGCTATGGCTTGAAGTGGTAGTGGTCGCGGTTGAGTACCGCCGCGATGGCCGTCACTTCCTCGGGGAACAGGCTCAGGTTCAGCTGGATGCTGCACTGATCGACCATGCCGCGCAGCAGGCTGGGCGTGTTGATGCGGCCCTTGGGCCGGTAGATGGCCTTGCCGTCGTCGGTCCATTTCAGCGCGTGGCACTGGTTGCAATTGTTCTCGGCGATCAGCTTCTCGCCCAGCTTCAGGTCGGCATCCTTGAAGATCTCCGGCACCTGCGCCGCGGCCGTGAAGCTGAAGCCCAGCAGGCCGCACGCCAGCCAGGTGCGAATTTTGAAGGCTCGGGTCATGCGTGTTGTCTCCTGTCGTTGTACCGGACACCATCGGCGCGCGCTCGGGTCGCACCGGCCAAGCGAAAGCTACCCGAATCGGCCTCAGGTGGCCAGCGCCTTGCGCGCCTGCGCCAGCCGATTGTCGAGGTAGGCGGCATAGAAATCCGGCGAACCACCCACCAGGCGCTCGGCCACTTCCTTGCCGCCGGGGCCGAGAAACAGCAGCGTCGGCGCGATCTTCACATCCCAGCCGCGCACCAGCGCATCGTGCGTGGTCGGCTCGCCTTGTGCCGTGCGCGTGCCGGTCGGGCTGAGCATGTCGATCTGCACCACCGGCAGGCTCTCCTCGGCATGCATCGGCGCCAGGTAGTTGTTGCGCACCTCGTCGCACCAGGGGCAGCGGTGCAGGCTGACCATCACCACCAGCGGCTGGCGCTGCTTCAATGCCCGCGTCAGTTCATCGCGCAGCGAGGCCGACAGTGGCAGCGTCCTTCCCGCGCCACTGGCGGTGCCCACGCCGCCGGCGCCCAGCGCCAGCATGCCCATGCCGGTCAGGTACCGTCGGCGTGTCAGGCGGGAGGCGGGGCTGGCGCTCATTCGGGATCGTGCTCCATCAGCAGGTAGGTGTTGTAGGCGTTCATGCGGTTGGCGGCGCCGAACAGCGGCAGGTGCTCGAACTGGCTCCAGTCGGTGGCCTTGTAGGCTTCATCGAACGGCGTCATGTCCTTGGCCGCCTGGCCCATGGTCTTGCGCAGGTAGATCAGGTAGTCGCGCGTGAGCTGCATGTCCTTGCGTGCTTCGGTCGAGACCGGGCCGTGGCCTGGAATGATCACCTCGGTGTCGAAGGCCAGCAGCTTGTCGAGCGACTTGATCCAGTTGCGGCTGTCGGCCTGGCCGACGAAGGGCACGCGGCTGCGGAACACCAGGTCGCCTGCGTACAGCACCTTGCGCTTGGGCACGTACACCGCCAGGTCCTCCGGCGTATGGGCTGGCCCGACCGGCTGCACGATCAGCTGGGTGTCGCCCAGGTCCAGCTCACGCCGGTCGTCGATCCATTCGGTGGCTTCCACCAGCCGGGTCTTGTCGTCGATCCAGGGCGCCAGCTCCTCGCGCGAGGCCTGCAGGCGCAGGCGCGCGGTGTCGGCAAACAGGTATTCGCGCCCCAGTCGATGCGCGATGATGCGCGCGCCGGCCTGCTCGAACACCTGCAGGCCGTAGACGTGGTCGGCGTGGTAGTGGGTGACCACCACGTGCGTCACCTTCTGCGGCGTGACCTTCTTGATCTCGGCCAGCAGGCGCTCGGCCAGCGCCGGCGAGCCCAGGGCGTCGATCACCACCACGCCGTTCGATGTCACGATGAAGCCGGCGTTGGAGATGAAGTTCTGGTTGGCGGGCGAGCCCAGTGCCGACAGGCCCTCGACGTACCAGCAGCCAGGGGCCGCCTCGCGGGCCTGCATTTCGGGCAGCGCCGCGGGCTTGTCGGCGGCTTCCGCATAACGCGCCCAGGTGGCGGCCATGCCGCCGGTGAAGGCCACGCAGGCACAGCGCTGAAGAAGTTGACGCCGGTCAATCATGCTCGTCATGATGCCTCCATAATATTCATAAGTTATTGCTGATTTAATTATTCATCATGGGGATCGAACTGACAAGCCTGGCGGACCAGTACGGCACGGTGGCGCTGCTGGCGGTGGGCGGTGCGGTCATCGGCGGCCTGTTCGGCTTTTTTGCCCAGCGCTCGCGCTTTTGCCTGCGCGCCGCGGTGATCGAGTTCTGGCGCGGCAAGTTTGGTGAAAAGCTCTCGGTCTGGCTGCTGGCGTTTTCCAGCGCCTTGATCGCCGTACAGGCGCTGATCCTGTCCGGCGCGCTCGACATCAGCGGCGCGCGCCAGCTGGCCAACCGCGGCAGCCTGTCGGGTGCGCTGGTCGGCGGCCTGCTGTTCGGCGTCGGCATGGTCATGACACGCGGCTGCGCCAGCCGCCTGCTGGTGCTGTCGGCCAACGGCAACCTGCGTGCGCTGCTGTCGGGCCTGGTGTTCGCGGTGACGGCGCAGGCTTCGCTGTCGGGCAGCCTGGCGCCGCTGCGCACCGAGATCTCGGGCTGGTGGACGGTGGATGGCGGCGCCGCGCGCGACCTGCTGGCGCGCGTCGGCGCCGGCCACTGGGACGGGCTGGTGTTCGGCCTGCTGTGGCTGGTGGTGGCGGTGATCTTCTCGCTGCGCAGCGGCAACCGGCCGTGGATGTGGATCGGCGGCATCGGCACCGGCCTGGCGGTGGCGGCGGCCTGGTGGTTCAGCTACGCCGTCTCGCGCGCCAGCTTTGACCCGGTGCAGATCCAGGGCCTGACCTTCAGCGGCCCGTCGGCCGAATGGCTGATGCGCGTGCTGGCCAGCCCGGCGCCGGCGTTCGGTTTCGACGCCGGCATGCTGCCGGGGGTGTTCATCGGCTCCTTCATCGGCGCGCTGGTCGGGCGCGAGTTCAAGGTCGAGGGCTTCAAGGACGGCTACAGCATGGCGCGCTACATCGTCGGCGCCATGCTGATGGGTTTTTCCAGCATGCTGGCCGGCGGTTGCGCGGTCGGCGCCGGCATGACCGGCGGCGTCATCTTCGCGCTCACCGCCTGGCTGACGCTGCTGGGCATGTGGCTGGGCGGCGGGCTCACCGATCGCTGGCTGGGCGAGCCGGTGCAGACGGCGCAGCCGCCGACGCAGCAGGCGCCGGTGGTGATCCAGGTCGCGCCCTGACGCGCCGGGCTCGGCGCCGCCGCCGTGCGCGGCGCGCCTCGCGCCTGCTCAGGCCGCCAGCTGCGCGAACACCGCGCGCGCCGCCGCCAGCGTGGCGTCGATGTCCTCGTCCGAGTGCGCGGCACTGACGAAGCCGGCTTCGTACAGCGCCGGCGCGATGTACACGCCGCGCTCCAGCAGGCCGTGGAACAGCTGGTTGAAGCGCGCGCCGTCGCTGGCCATCACCTGGGCGTAGTTCCGCGGCAGCTCTGGGGCAAGGAAGAAGCCGAACATGCCGCCCTCGCAATCGGCCGAGAACGGCACGCCCGCGGCGCCGGCGGCGGCCTTCAGCCCGTCGACCAGCCGCTGCGTCCTGGCGCTCAGCGCCTCGAAGAACCCGGGTTTCCTGATCTCGCGCAGCGTCGCCAGGCCGCAGGCGGTGGCGACCGGGTTGCCGCTCAGCGTGCCGGCCTGGTAGACCGGCCCCAGCGGCGCCAGCTGCTCCATCAGCGCGCGCTTGCCGCCGAAGGCCGCCAGCGGCATGCCGCCGCCGATCACCTTGCCCATCACCGTGATGTCGGGCTCGAAGCCGGGGATCGCCTTGGCGTACACGCTTTGCGCGCTGCCCAGCGCGACGCGGCAGCCGGTCATCACCTCGTCGTAGATCAGGAGCGCGCCGTGCTGGGTGCACAGCTCGCGGCAGCGGCGCGTGAATTCGACCGTGGCGCGCACGAAGTTCATGTTGCCGGCGATCGGCTCGATGATCAGGCCGGCAGTGTCGGCGCCGTGCAGCGCGAAGGCCTCCTCCAGCTGCGCGACGTTGTTGTATTCGAGCACCAGCGTGTGCTGCACCACCTCGGGCGGCACGCCGGCGCTGGTCGGGTTGCCGAAGGTCGCCAGGCCCGAGCCGGCCTTGACCAGCAGCGCGTCGGCGTGGCCGTGGTAGCAGCCCTCGAACTTGATGATCCGGTTGCGCCCGGTGGCGCCGCGCGCCAGCCGGATCGCCGTCATGCCGGCCTCGGTGCCGGAGTTGACCAGGCGCAGCATCTCCATCGACGGCACCAGCGCCAGGATTTCCTCGGCCAGCTCGATCTCGCGCTCGGTCGGCGCGCCGAAGGAAAAGCCGTCCAGAGCCGCCTGCCGCACCGCCTCCTCGACCGCCGGGTGGCCGTGGCCCAGGATCATCGGGCCCCAGGAGCCGATGTAGTCGATGTAGCGCTGGTCGTTGGCGTCCCAGAAATAGGCGCCGCGTGCGCGCTTGACGAAGCGCGGCGTGCCGCCGACGGCGCGAAACGCCCGCACCGGCGAATTCACGCCGCCGGGGATGACCTGGCGCGCGCGCGCCATCAAGGCCTCGTTCAGATCAGTGTTTGGTGTCATTGAAGGGATTCGGAAAATCGATGCTCGGGGACTCGTCGGCGCTGGCGGTGCCATCGTCCGCCGCGGCCCAGAACAGGCGGTCGGCGACCGCGCGGCCCATGCCGGGACGAAAACCGTGGTCAAGCGCCTGGTCCAGGTACTGTAGTGCCTCCAGCGCCGCCTCGCTCAACGCCGAACCGGTGGCCAGCAGCGCCGCCAGTGCGGCCGACAGGATGTCGCCGGCGCCCAGGAAGCCGGCGTCGATGCGCTCGAAGTTCTGGCTCAGCAACTCGGCCTGCGGCGAGGCCAGCACGTTGCCGACCTGATCGCCCGCGCTGGCGATGCCGGTTACCAGCACGTAGGGCACGCCCAGTTCGGCGGCGGCGCGCGCCAGGTCGGTGGCGCGCGCGTGGCGGTCGGTGATCGATTCCGGCAGCAGCCAGTGGCGCAGCGTGGTGTTGTTGCCGACCAGCACCGCGGTCTGCGGCAGCAGCAGTTCGCGGAAGGCGTCCAGGTAGTTGTCGATCTCCTGCTCGTCCCACCAAGACAGGTCGGGCATGTAGGCGATCACCGGCACGTCGGCGTAGTCGGCGGCGAAGCTGGCGACGGCGGCGATCTGCTCGGCGCCGCCGACGAAGCCGACCTTGATGGTGCGCACCGACACGTCCTCGGCGACCCAGCGCGCCTGCTCGGCCACCGTGGCGTCATCGATGCCCACGTGGCCGACTGCGTCGCGCGTGTCGCGCAGATAGATGCCGGTGGTCACGGTGAGCGGGTGGGCGCCGATCGAGGCGATCACCAGCGCGTCGCTGGCGAGGCCGCCGGCGCCCACCGGGTCGGCGGCGTTGAAGCTGAGCACGCCGGGGGGCGATTCGTCGCCGGACAGGGGCTCGAGGATGGAGGCCTGGTCTTGCGGCCCATCGGCCGGGCTGGAATGGGTCATCGGGTGCCCATGGAACCGTACAACAAAGGCGCGGCGCCGCGCTGGCGGCGCCTGCGCCGATACAATCCGCGCCATTCTACGCATGGCCTATTTCCTGAGCGCCGGATGAACACGAAGACCTGGATGTGCCTGATCTGCGGCTGGCTGTACGACGAGGCCGCGGGCGACCCCGAGCACGGCGTGGCGCCGGGCACGGCATGGGCGCAGGTGCCGATGAACTGGACCTGCCCCGAGTGCGGCGCGCGCAAGGAAGACTTCGAGATGGTGCAGATCTGAACCGATGCCGAACACGCTTCGCGCGCGCGGCCCTAGAATTCGGCCATGGCCGATGACACGCAGTCGATCAACCTGACGAACCACTTCCTCATCGCCATGCCGGGCATGGAGGACAGCATGTTCGCGCGCAGCGTGGTCTACGTCTGCGAGCACAGCGAGCGCGGCGCGCTCGGCCTGATCATCAACAAGCCCGGCGGCATCAATCTGGCCGACCTGTTCGACAAGGTCGAGCTGCCGCTGGCGCGCAAGGACCTGGGCGCGCAGCCGGTGTTCCACGGCGGTCCGCTGCAGACCGAGCGCGGCTTCGTGCTGCACGACCCGGTGCTGGCCGAGGGGCTGGCGCCGGACGAGTCGGTCTACGCCTCGACGCTGGCGGTGCCCGGCGGGCTGGAGATGACGACCTCCAAGGACGTGCTGGAGGCGCTGTCGTCCGGCGGCGGCCCGCGCCGCGTGCTGATCACGCTGGGTTATTCGTCATGGGGCGAGGGCCAGCTCGAGTCCGAGATCGTGCGCAACAGCTGGCTCACCGTGGACGCCGACGCCAACCTGATCTTCGACGCGCCGGTGGGCGAGCGCTACGACCAGGCGCTGCGCCTGCTTGGCCTGGAAGCCTGGATGCTGGCGCCCGACGCGGGGCATGCGTGACGTCCCCCCTGAGTCGCCTGCGGCGCCTTCCCCCCAGGGGGACAAGGCCAGTGGCCGGCACGGGTCCGGCCTCCGCGTTCCGGGCTGGCCTGCTCCGCGGCTATGGATGGATTGGCAAGCGGGATGGTGACTGAACCGGTTGGTGACGTGCTGGCCACCCAAGCCAGTTTTCTGGCCTTCGATTACGGCAGCAAGCGCACCGGCGTCGCGGTCGGCAACCGGCTCACGCGCAGTGCCACGCCGCAGGCCAGCATCCGCGCCGAGGGTGACGCGCGCTGGCCGCTGGTGGCCGCGCGCATCGCCGAATGGCAGCCCGACGCGCTGGTGGTCGGCGTGCCCTTTCATCCCGATGGTGCCGAGCATGAGAACACGGCGCGCGCGCGCCGCTTCGCGCGCCAGCTGCGTGGTCGCTTCGGGCTGCCGGTGTACGAGGTGGACGAGCGCTACAGCACCACCGAGGCGCTGGCGGACGGTGCGCGCGATGCCGATGCGGCGGCGGCGGCGATCATCCTGGAGCAGTTCCTGAGGAGTCTGGCATGAATTCCACCACCGGCAGCACGCTGGCGCTTGACGCCGAGGCGCTGTACGCCGAGTTGCGGCGCGGCGTGCGCCCGCTGCTGGAGTCCGGCACCCGCCTGGTCGGCATCGTCTCCGGCGGCCAGTGGCTGGCTGAGCGCCTGCAGGCCGATCTGGAGCGGGCGGGCCCGGCCGGCGCGATTTCCTCGGCCATGCACCGCGACGACTTTGCCAAGCGCGGCCTGGCCGCCAGCAGCCAGACCACGCTGCCGTTCGAGGTCGACGGCGCCGACATCCTGCTGCTGGACGACGTGCTCTACACCGGCCGCACGGTGCGCGCGGTGCTGAATGAGCTGTTCGACTACGGCCGGCCGGCGCGCGTGCGCCTGGCGGTGCTGGTCGATCGCGGGGGGCGCCAGCTGCCGGTGGCGGCCGAGTTCGCCGCCGCCCGCGTGGCGCTGCCGGCGCTGCAGTCGCTGCGGCTGGCGCGCGCGGGCGATGGGCGCTTTTCCTTCAGCATCGACGGCCAAGGGTGAGCGCGATGCTGGTACGGCACAACCTGCAGCTGAACAAGAACGGCGAGCTGATCCACCTGTTGTCGACCGAGGGGCTGCCGCGCGAGATCCTCACGCACATCCTCGACACCGCGACGCAGTTCGTCGGTGTCAGCGAGCGCGAGGTCAAGAAGGTGCCGCTCTTGCGCGGCAAGAGCGTATTCAACCTGTTCTTCGAGAACTCCACGCGCACCCGCACCACCTTCGACATTGCCGCCACGCGGCTGTCGGCCGACGTCTACACGCTGGACATCGCGCGTTCGTCGACCGCCAAGGGCGAGTCGCTGCTGGACACGGTGGCCAACCTGTCGGCGATGGCGGCCGACATCTTCGTCGTGCGCCACGGCGAGAGCGGCGCGCCCTACCTGCTGGCGCAGCACGTGGCACCGCACGTGCACGTCATCAACGCCGGCGACGGCCGCCATGCGCACCCGACGCAGGGGCTGCTCGACATGTACACCATCCGCCACTACAAGCGGGATTTCTCCAATCTGGTGGTGGCCATCGTCGGCGACGTGCTGCATTCGCGCGTGGCGCGCTCGGACATCCACGCGCTGACCACGCTGGGCGCGGCCGAGGTGCGCGTGGTGGGGCCCCGCACGCTGGTGCCGGGCGACCTGGCGCCGATGGGCGTGCGCGTGTGCCACACGCTGGAGGACGGCATCCGGGACGCCGACGTGGTGATCATGCTGCGACTGCAGAACGAGCGCATGAGCGGCGCGCTGTTGCCGTCCAGCCAGGAATTCTTCAAGAGCTTCGGCCTGACGCCGGAGAAGCTGCGCTGGGCTAAGCCGGATGCGATCGTGATGCACCCGGGGCCGATCAACCGCGGCGTCGAGATCGATTCGCAGGTGGTCGACGGCGGCCAGAGCGTGATCCTGCCGCAGGTCACCTTTGGCATCGCCGTGCGCATGGCGGTGATGAGCATCGTGGCGGGGTCATGACATCCCCCCTGAGTCGCCTTCGGCGCCTTCCCCCCAGGGGGACAACGCCAGCGGCCGGGCCAAGCCCGCTCCGCCGCGTTCTCGTAGCGACTGCTCCACAGCCTTTCGAGAGTGTTATGAATTTGATAGCGGATTACGCTTGCTGTACGGGCTCTGGAGCCAGATTTGGCTTGAAACCATGAAGATCCTCATCCAGCATGGCCGCGTGATCGACCCCGCCTCGGGTCGCGACGAAACGGCGGACGTGGCGATTGCCGCCGGCCGCGTCCTGAGCATCGGCCGGGTGTCGGCCGACTTCAAGCCCACGCGCAGCATCGACGCGCGCGGCTGTTGGGTGCTGCCGGGCCTGGTCGACTTGGCGGCGCGGCTGCGCGAGCCCGGCCACGAACACGCGCGCATGCTGGAGAGCGAGATGGCGGCGGCGGTGGCCGGCGGCGTGACCTCGCTGGTGTGCCCGCCCGACACCGACCCGGTGCTGGACGAACCCGGCCTGGTCGAGATGCTGAAGAACCGCGCCGAACGCCTGCACCAGGCGCGCGTGTTTCCGCAGGGCGCGCTGACGCGCGGGCTGAAGGGCGAGGTGTTGACCGAGATGGGCCAGCTCACCGACGCTGGCTGCGTCGCCTTCGGCCAGGCCGAGGTGCCGATCCTGAACACCCAGGTGCTGCAGCGCGCGCTGATGTACGCCAGCAGCTTTGGCTACGCCGTGTGGCTGCGGCCGCAGGACGCCTGGCTGGGCGGCGGCGTGGCGGCCAGCGGGCCGCTGGCCACCCGCATGGGGCTGGCGGGCGTGCCGGCGGCGGCCGAGACGATTGCGCTGCACACGATGTTCGAGCTGCTGCGCGGCCTGGGGGCCGGCTCGGGCGCCGCCCCGCGCCTGCACGTGTGCCGCCTGTCCAGCGCCGCCGGCGTGGCCTTGCTGCGCCAGGCCAAGGCCGACGGGCTGAGCGTGACGGCCGACGTCAGCATCAACTCGCTGCACCTGAGCGACGAGGACATCGGCCACTACGACAGCAGCGCGCGCCTGAACCCGCCGCTGCGCCAGGCGCGCGACCGTGAGGCGCTGCGCGCCGGCCTGGCCGACGGCAGCATCGACGCGCTGGTGTCGGATCACACGCCGGTGGCCGCCGACGCCAAGCAGCTGCCGTTCGCCGAGGCCGAAGCCGGCGCGACCGGGCTGGAGCTGCTGCTGCCACTGGCGCTGGATTGGGGCCAGGGCGCGGGCGGGCCGGGCCTGATGCGCGCGCTGGCCGCGGTGACGCAGGGACCGGCGCAGGTGCTGGGCGCCGCGCTCGGGACCTTCCAGGCCAGCTGCGGCCGGCTGGTGGAGGGCGGTGCGGCCGATCTGTGCGTGTTCGATCCCGAAGCGCGCTGGCAGGTCGTGCCGGCCGAGTTGCGCAGCCAGGGCAAGCACACGCCGTTCGCCGGCCGCCAGCTGCGCGGCCGCGTGCGCTGCACCCTGGTCGGGGGTCATCTGGCGCATTCGCTCTGAACGGCGGCCAATGGCGCGCGGGGTGTTCGCATGAAGGTGCTGACCGCCAGCTGGCTGATGCTGCGCGGCGCCGGCCACCTGGCCAGCGGCTGGTGGACCATCCGCACGCGCTTTCCCAGGCTCAGCCAGGCCGAGCGCGAGGCTCGCGTGCAGCAGTGGGCGGCGCGCTTTCTCGAAATCTGGCGCATCGAGCTCGACGTGCGCGGCCAGCCGCCGCAGGGCGGCCCGGTGCTGATGGTGGCTAACCACATCTCCTGGCTCGACATCCTGGTGCTGCACGCGGCGGGTTACTGCCGCTTCGTCTCCAAGGCCGACGTCAAGCGCTGGCCGGTGATCGGGCCGCTGGCCACCGGCGCCGGCACGCTGTACATCGAGCGCGCATCGCGCCGCGACGCGATGCGCGTGGTGCACCACATGCGTGACGCGCTACTGCGTGGCGAGGTGGTGGCGGCGTTTCCCGAGGGCACCACCACCGATGGCAGCACGCTGCTGCCGTTCCACGCCAACCTGATCCAGGCGGCGATCTCGGCGCAGGTGCCGGCGCTGCCGGTGGCGCTGGAGTTCATCGACCCGCGCACCGGCCAGCCCAGCCTGGCGCCGATCTACATCGGCGAGCAGACCCTGGTCAGTTCGCTGTGGCGCACGCTCACGACGCCTGGTGTGCGCGCCGTGGTCAGCTACGGTGAGCCGCAGGCGCCGGACGGCCGCGAGCGGCGCCAATGGGCGGCCGAGCTGCGCCAGGCGGTGGGCGAACTGCGTTCGATGCGCGAACCAGACCAGCCGTAGCCCGCGGGCCTGCATGCCCACCCCGTCAGGTCATTCGTCATTTGTCATCGACGCCGCGCAGCGGCGAGGTGATGGCGCGCAAGCGCCGTCATCGGCCGCCGACTACGCTGGCGTGGGATGCGCCGGCAACGGCGCCGCTGCCGCCCCCGACCGCGGCGGAAAGGTCACCACGTGGTCCACCGCCGGCCGGATGCCGATCCACTCGCCGACCTTGTGGTTGTGGTGGCTGGGCACGTAGGTCAGCACGGTCTCGCCGCTTTCCAGCTGCAGCGTGTAGAGGAACTCCGAGCCGCGAAACGCCTTGCGCACGATCTTCGCCTTCACCAGCGCTTCGTCGTCGTGCACGATGTCGTCGGCGCGCAGCAGCAGCTCGCAGCGGTCATCGGGATAGGCGCCCGGCAGCGGGCAGTCTGTCAGGTTGCGCAGCGTGCCCAGCGGCGTGTCGACCTTGGCGCCGCGCTCGGTGGCGACGATCTGCGCCGGCACGAACACGCCGTGGCCGATGAAGTCGGCGACGAAGCGCGTGGCTGGGCGGTGGTAGAGCGAATAGGCGTCGTCCCACTGGTGCAGGTGGCCCTCGTGCATGACGCCGATGGCGTCGCCGATGGCGAACGCCTCCAGCTGGTCGTGGGTGACGAACAGCGCGGTCGCCTGGGCGGCCTTGAGGATGCCGCGCAGCTCGTGCGCCAGGCGCTCGCGCAGGTCGACGTCGAGGTTGGAGAACGGCTCGTCCAGCAGCAGCAGGCGCGGCGCCGGTGCCATCGCGCGCGCCAGCGCCACGCGCTGCTGCTGGCCGCCCGACAGTTCGTGCGGAAAGCGCTTTTCGCTGCCGGCCAGGTCGACCAGCCCCAGCACCCGGGCGACGCGCTTGTCGCGCTCGGCCGGCGCCAGGTGCCTGAGGCCGAAGCCGACGTTGCGCCCCACGTCCAGGTGCGGGAACAGCGCGTAGTCCTGGAACACCATGCCGATGCGGCGCTGCTCCGGCGCCAGGTGCCGGTGCGTGCTGCTGACCAGCTCGTCGCCCAGGCGGATCTCGCCGGCGCTGACATGCTCCAGGCCCGCGACCGCGCGCAGCAGCGTGGTCTTGCCGCAGCCCGAGGGCCCGATCAGCACGCCGATGTCGCCGGCGCGCAGCCCGAGCGACGCATCCTGCACGGCAGGGCGCGCCTGGCCGGGGTAGCGCACGTCAACCTGATCGATCCGAAGAAACATGGTCTGACATTGTAGGTACGTACAATTCTCATTCGATCTTCTGTTGGGGTCGTCCACGGCGGCCGCGGCGCATGGCGCGTTGCGACCGCATCTCTTGTTGAACCGACCTCGTCCTTCGCCGCGTTTCCTGCCGTGCGAGCCCTGCCCACCCTGATCCTGCTGCTGCTGGCCTGCGTGCTGGCCTTGCCGGTGCTGGCCCTGCTCGGTTCGTGGACGCAGTGGAACGCGGTCTCGGCCGACATCCTGCGGCAGATGGGGGCCACGGTGCTGCCCGAGTACCTGTGGGTGACCGGGCAGCTGATCGTGATGGTGGGCATCGGCGTGGTGGCCATGGGCGTGCCAGCGGCGCTGCTGGTGACGGTGTTCGACTTCCCCGGCCGGCGCAGCTTCGAGTGGCTGCTGCTGCTGCCGCTGGCGATGCCGGCCTACGTGACGGCCTACGCCTACACCGACTTCCTGCAGTTCTCCGGTCCACTGCAGAGCTGGCTGCGCGCCAGCTTCGGGCTGGAAGGCCGCCTGCTGCCCGACGTGCGCAGCGTCGGCGGCGCCGCCTGGGTGTTCTCGTTCTCACTCTACCCCTACGTCTACCTGCTGGCGCGCACCGCGCTGGCCGAGCGCGCGCCGCAGCTGATGGAGGCCGCGCGCCTGCTGGGCGCGCCGCTGTCGCGCCGGCTGCGCGAGGTGGCGCTGCCGATGGCGCGCCCGGCGGTGGCCGCCGGCACCGCGCTGGCGCTGATGGAGGTGATGGCCGACTACGGCGTGTCGATCTACTTCGGCATCCAGACCTTCACCATCGGCATCTACAAGGCCTGGCTGTCGATGGACAACCGCATCGCGGCGGCGCAGCTGGCCACCGTGCTGCTGGCGGTGGTGGTGCTGCTGCTGTGGCTGGAGCAGCGCGCCCAGCGCCGGCTGCGCTTTGCCGGCAGCGCCACCGCGCGCGCCAGCTCCAGCGACGCGCGGCCGGTGCGGCTGCACGGCGCGCGTGCGCTGCTGGCCTGGCTGCTGTGCCTGCTGCCGGTGCTGCTGGGCTTCGCGCTGCCGGTGCTGTTCATGCTGCGGCCGCTGTCGGCCGACTGGTCGGTGCTGCCCTGGGACCGCTTCCTGCTGTGGACCTGGAACAGCGTGCGCCTGGGCGCCATGACCGCCGTGCTGGCGGTGCTGGCGGCCTGGTTCCTGGCCTACAGCCTGCGCCGTGCGCCGACGCTGCTGCGGCGCTGGGCGGTGCAGATCATCTCGCTCGGCTACGCGGTGCCGGGGGCGGTGATCGTGGTCGGCCTGCTGCTGCCGGTCGGCTGGCTGCAGGGCCGCTGGCCGGACAGCGGCGTCGGCGGCCTGGTCACCGCCACCGTGCTGGGTCTGCTGTGGGCCTACCTGGTGCGCTTCGTGTCGGTGGCGCTGCAATCGATGCAAAGCGGCTACGCGCGCGTGCCGCGCAGCCTGGACGAGTCGGCGCGCATGCTCGGCGCCAGCGGCATCGAGCTGGCGGCGCGCGTGCACTGGCCGCTGCTCCGGCGCGCCGGCTTCGCGGCGGCGCTGCTGGTGTTCGTCGACGTGATGAAGGAGCTGCCGGCCACCATCGTGCTGCGCCCGTTCAACACCGACACGCTGGCGGTGGTGGCCAACCAGCTGGCGCGCGACGAGCGCCTCGGCGAGGCGGCGCTGCCGTCGCTGGCGCTGGTGCTGGTCGGGCTGGTGCCGGTGATCGTGCTCAGCCGCACGCTGCGTGCGGAAAAGCGGCCAAGCGATACCGAGTTGCGCTTATAGTTTGGGCTGCGTGCAGCGCGGCGGTTTCAGTTTGTTGTCGCGTCTTGCAGCCGGCGCCGATGATGATGAAGAACCCTGTTCCGCTCGCGACCGACGGCGAGCTCGAATCCGACGAAGTGTTCGAGCTGGCGGCCGAGGTGTTTCGCGTCATGTCGGCGCCGATGCGCCTGAAGATCATCAGTGCGCTGTGCAACGGCGAGCGCAACGTGGGCGAGTTGCTGGCCGACATCCCGACCACGCAACCCAACATGAGCCAGCATCTCAACACGCTGTACAAGGCCGGGGTGCTGGGCAAGCGGCGCGACGGCGTGCAGATCTACTACCGCATCATCAACGAGCGCGTGGTCTCGCTGTGCCGTGCGGTGTGCACCCAGATCGCGATCGAGACCGACGACGCGGCCTGATCCCGCGTGCCCGGCGCGGCACGATATCGCTGGCTGGCATGAGCTTCCAACCAATCGGTCGTTGGATTGCGGCGCCGCGGCCCCTAGACTGTGCCACTTCGGCGGGCGGGTCAGTGCGCCGCGCTGGGTTGGGGGTTATCCCGAGAGCGCGATCGGCGCGCGAGGCGTATGCTTAATCTCAAATATAAGCAGTGACGGATTTCCTGCCGGCTGCGTCCCATTCACATCCATAGGAGGACATCACGCCATGAAACGCACTTTGCTTCCGGGCCTAGCGGCGGCGGCCCTGTGCCTGGCCGCCGGCACCGCACACGCCCAGGTCGATCCGCTGCAGGTGCGCAGCTGGGCCGCCAGCTGCGCCAACTGCCACGGCACCAACGGCCATGCCCAGCAGGGCAACGAGCCGCTGGCCGGCGGCAACAAGGACGACATGCTGAAGAAGCTGATGGACTTCAAGAGCGGCGCCAAGCCGGCCACCGTCATGCACCAGCTGGCCAAGGGCTACACCGACGAGCAGCTGGCCGCCATCACGGCCTGGTTCGCGACACAGAAGAAGTGAGGAGGCACATCATGGATCGTCGTCAATTCATCCAGGCCGGCTCGGCCGCCTCGGTCCTGGGCCTGGCTGCAGGTTGTGCTTCCACCGGCGGCGGCGCCGGCGGCAACGTGGTCGTCGTCGGTGGCGGCTACGGTGGTGCCACCGCCGCCAAGTACATCCGCATGTGGTCCGAAGGCCGCGTCAACGTGACGCTGGTCGAGCCCAGCGACGCCTTCATCTCCTGCCCGATTTCCAACCTGGTGCTGGGTGGCAGCAAGCAGATGGCCGACATCACCACGCCCTACGACAACCTGGCCAAGCGGCACGGCGTGAAGATCGCCCGGGACCGCGCCACCGCCATCGACGCCGACAAGCGTCAGGTGCGCCTGGCCGGCGGCCAGACGCTCAGCTACGACCGCTTGGTGCTGTCGCCTGGCATCGAATTCATGTGGGATGGGCTGCCGGGGCTGAAGTCCGCCGCGGCGCAGGAGCGCGTGCTGCACGCCTGGAAGGCCGGCGC
Source organism: uncultured Ottowia sp. (assembly GCA_964534975.1). GTDB lineage: Bacteria > Pseudomonadota > Gammaproteobacteria > Burkholderiales > Burkholderiaceae_C > Ottowia. The sequence goes on from CAZHSD010000019.1 coordinate 66,450, forward strand.
GCAGACGGTGGCGCTGCGCAGGCAGCTCGAGGCCATGCCGGACGGCGGCGTCTACGCGCTGGCGATCCCCCTGGCGCCGTACCGCTGCCCGCCCGGCCCCTACGAGCGCGCCTGCCAGATCGCGCACTATTTTTCAAAGGCCAAGCCGAAGTCGAAGGTGCTGATCCTGGACGCCAACGACGACGTCACCTCCAAGGGCGCGCTGTTCAAGAAGGCCTGGGCCGACCGCTACAAGGGCATCATCGAGTACCGGCCCAAGCACGTGCTGACCGACGTCGACGCGGCCACCGGCACACTGAAGTTCGACTTCAACGACCCGGTCAAGGCGCAGGTGCTGAACGTGGTGCCGCCGCAGCGCGCCGGCGACATCGCCCACAACGCCGGCCTGACCACCGCCAACAAGCGCTGGTGCGAGGTCGACTGGCTGACGCTGGAGTCGATCGCGGCAAAGAACGTCCACATCCTGGGTGACGCCACCATGTCGGCGCCGACCATGCCCAAGTCGGGCCACATGGCCAACCAGCACGGCAAGACCGTGGCCGCTGCCATTGTCGCGCTGCTGGCCGGTCGCCAGCCCAATCCGCTGCCGATCTACAACAACACCTGCTACAGCTTCGTCAGCGACAGCGACGTGGTGCACGTGGCCAGCGTGCACCGATACGATGCCGAGAAGAAGACCATGCTGCCGGTGCAGGGCTCGGGCGGCGTCTCGGTCGCGGCGAGCGAGCTGGAAGGCCGCTACGCCATGGCCTGGGCGCGCAACATCTGGGCCGACACTCTGGCATGATGCCGGGGCGGCGCCGCGGCCGACCAGCGGTGGCGCCGAATCACTTCAGCCGGGGCGCAGCGCGCCCCTTTTTTTGAGGCAGGATTCCATTCATGCGCATACAGCAATTCAGTCGCGTTCTCGTGGTGCTCACGATGCTGGTGCAAGCCGGCCTGGGGGCGGCCCAGGCCGACGAAGCGCGGGCCAAGCAGATCATCGGCGGCTCGTGCTTCTTGTGCCACGGTGCCGAGGGCGAGTCGGCCAGCGAGGTGTTTCCGCGCCTGGCGGGCCAGAACGCCGAGTACATCGCCAAGCAACTGGAGAACTTCAAGAGCGGCAAGCGCAAGAGCAGCGCCATGGCCAGCATGGTGACCGACCTGACGCCCGAGGACATGATCGCATTGGGTCAGTTCTATGCCAGCCGGCCGCCGCACCATGAGGCCGCCAAGGACGCGCAACTGGCGGCGGTGGGCCAGTACATCTACCACGTCGGCAACAAGTTCAGCGGCGTGCCGGCCTGCGCCAGCTGCCACGGCCCCGAAGGCGCCGGCAGCACCACGCTGCCGCGCCTGGCCGGCCAGCACGCGGCCTACCTGGACAACCAGCTCAAGCAGTTCACCAAGCGCGAGCGCAACAACGACAACGCGGTGATGCTCAGCATCGCCGAGAAGATGACGGCGCTGGAAATGGCGGCGGTGTCGGAGTACCTGAGCGGCAAGTAGCGTGATGACGGCGATAGCCGAGGTTATGCGCCGAAGACGCAGTCATCAGCGCCTGGGTAGGTGGGCGCTCACGCAGCGAAATCTGCGCTTGAATATCAGTGGCGGAAATGGCGCACGCCGCTGAACACCATCGCCACGCCGCGCTCGTCGGCGGCGTCGATGACCTCCTGATCGCGCATCGAGCCGCCGGGCTGGATCACGCAGCTGGCGCCCTGGTCGATCACCACGTCGAGGCCGTCGCGGAACGGGAAGAAGGCGTCGCTGGCCACCGCCGAGCCCTGCAATGACAGGCCGGCATGCTGCGCCTTGATGCTGGCGATGCGCGCCGAATCGAGCCGGCTCATCTGCCCGGCGCCGACGCCCAGGGTCATGCCATCGCGGCAGAACACGATAGCGTTGCTCTTGACGAACTTGGCCACCTTCCAGGCGAACAGCAGGTCTTGCAGCTGCTGTTCGGTCGGAGCCTTCTTCGTCACCACCTTGAGGTCGGCCCGTTTCAACTCGTGGTTGTCGGCGCTCTGGATCAGCAGGCCCGAGCCGACGCGCTTGACGTCCATGGCGTTGTGGCCGCGCGCCCAATCGGTGTCGCCGCCTGGCTGCACGCCGTCGAGCGGGATGCGCAGCACGCGCACGTTCTGCTTGGGTGCGAACACGGCCAATGCCTCGGGCGTGAAATCGGGCGCTATCAGCACCTCGACGAACTGCCTGGACGCCGCCTCGGCCGCCGCGCCATCGACTGGCACGTTGAAGGCGATGATGCCGCCGAAGGCGCTGGTCGGATCGGTCTTGAAGGCCTTGCTGTAAGCCTCCAGCGCATTGGCGCCAACGGCGACACCGCAGGGGTTGGCGTGCTTGACGATCACGCAGGCCGGCACGCCATCGTCCGGCGTGCCCCACTGCTTGACGCACTCCCAGGCGGCGTCGGCGTCGGCGATGTTGTTGTACGAGAGCTCCTTGCCCTGCAACTGCTCGGCGCTGACCAGCGAGCCGGGCGCCGGATACAGGTCGCGGTAGAAGGCGGCCTGCTGGTGCGGGTTCTCGCCGTAGCGCAGGTCCTGCAGCTTGACGAAGCGGCCGTTGCTCTGGCCGGGAAACAGCTGGCGCGCCGGCACGGCGGCGCTGGCCGAGGCCTCGAAGTCGATCGCCGACAGGTAGTCGCTGATCGCGGCGTCGTAGTTGCTGACGCGGTTGAAGGCCGCCACCGAGAGCTCGAAGCGCGTCTTGTCCGAGAGCTTGCCGGCGTTTGCCTGCAACTCGGCCAGCACCGGCGCGTACTGCCCGGCGTCGGTCAGCACGGCGACATGATTCCAGTTCTTGGCCGCGCTGCGCAGCATGGCCGGGCCGCCGATGTCGATGTTCTCGATCGCGTCCGCCAGCGTGCAATCGGCCCTGGCCACCGTGGCCTCGAACGGGTACAGGTTGACCACCAGCATGTCGATGGTGCCGATGCCGTGCTCGGCCAGCGCCTGCATGTGCGCCGGCAGGTCGCGCCGCGCCAGCAGGCCGCCGTGCACCTTGGGGTGCAGGGTCTTGACGCGGCCGTCGAGCATCTCGGGGAACTGCGTCACCTCGGCCACCTCGGTCACCGGCAGGCCGGCGTCCTGCAGCAGCTTCGCGGTGCCGCCGGTCGACAGCAGGTTGAAGCCCAGCGCCACCAGCGCAGCGGCGAATTCGGCGACGCCGGTCTTGTCGGAAACGGAGATCAGTGCATTCATGGGGGGCTCGATGACAAATGACGAAATGACTTCACCGCTGGCGCGGCTTCAATGACGAAATGACGATCGACGCTGCTCGGGTCATGGCGCGCCAGCGCCGTCCCCGGCCTGCGCCGGGGCAGGCATCGACGCGCAGCAACGTCATTGGTCATCAAAGCAGTTTGTGCTCCAGCAGCTTCTTGCGCAGCGTGTTGCGGTTCATGCCCAGCCATTCGGCGGCGCGCGACTGGTTGTGGCCGGCGTGCTGCATGACGACGTCGAGCAGCGGTTTCTCGACCACCCGGATTACCATCTCGTACAGGCCGTCGGGCTCGGTGCCGCGCAGGTCGCGGAAATAGGTCTCCAGGTTGTCGCGGATGCTGTCTTCGATGTGCTTCTTGCTCATGGTCAGCGGGCCTCCGCCATTCCCGCGGGTGTGGCCGGGGCGCACGTCAACGGCAGGCGTTCGTGCTGTTCGGCAAGTTCCTCGAAATAGTCCGCGACCAGCTGCCACTGCAGCGCCGCGCTCTCGGCCAGGTGCATGCGGGCGCGAAACGCCGCGCCGCCCGGCAGCTCGTGTACGTACCAGCCGATGTGCTTGCGCGCCGAGCGCACGCCGGTGAATTCGCCGTACAGCGCGTAATGGTCCTGCAGGTGCGCCAGCAGCGCGCGCCGCACCTCCAGCACCAGCGGCGGCGCCAACTGTTCGCCGGTGGCCAGGAAATGCGCGATCTCGCGGAAGATCCAGGGCCGGCCCTGCGCGGCGCGGCCGATCATCAGCGCGTCGGCGCCGGTCGCCTGCAGCACCGCCCGCGCCTTGGCGGGCGAATCGATGTCGCCGTTGGCGACCACCGGAATCCGCAGCGCGGCCTTGACGGCGGCGGTGGTGTCGTACTCGGCTTCGCCGCGATAGCCCTGCTCGCGCGTGCGCCCGTGCACGGCGACCATCTGCACGCCGGCGCTCTCGGCCGCGCGGGCGATGCCGAGCGCGTTCTTCACGCGGGCGCACCAGCCGGTGCGCATCTTCAGGGTCACCGGCACGCCCAGCGGCGCGCAGGCGCCGACCACCGCCTCGATGATCGCCAGCGCCAGCCCCTCGTCCTGCATCAGCGCGCTGCCGGCCCACTTGCTGCACACCTTCTTGGCCGGGCAGCCCATGTTGATGTCGATGATCTGCGCGCCGCGGTCGATGTTGTAGCGTGCCGCCTCGGCCATCATGGCCGCGTCGGTGCCGGCGATCTGCGCCGCGATCGGACCGGGCTCGCCGCTGTGGTCGGCGCGGCGCGAGGTCTTCAGCGTGCGCCACAGGTCCTTGCGCGAAGTCACCATCTCGCTCACCGCGTAGCCGGCGCCGAAGCCGCGGCAGAGCTGGCGGAACGGCCGATCGGTCACGCCCGCCATGGGGGCGACGAACAGGCGGTTGGGCAGGAGATGGGGGCCGATCTGCATGGACTTCGAACAGGCTCGGCCGGGCGATGCAAAGGCGCGGGGCGCGAGATGGAAAGCAAATTCTACCTGCTCAAATTTTCAGCAATCGAAATGATGCACCAGCATGCGCGCGTAACGCCCTAGTGTAGTGAGTTAGAAGTTCATTGAACTAATATTTGAACGTTGATTCTGTCG
>CAZHSD010000020.1:0-43115 GCA_964534975.1 uncultured Ottowia sp.
TTGAGCGTTGAGCGTTGAGCGTTGAGCGTTGAGCGTTGAGCGTTGAGCGTTGAGCAGGCTGATCGTCGGATGTGCTCGGAGTTTCACGCCGAACGCTCGACGTCGGGCGCTGAGCCGTCTTCAAGCACCCAGGTGTCCTTGGTGCCGCCACCCTGCGAGGAGTTGACCACCAGCGACCCCTTCTTCAGCGCCACGCGGGTCAGGCCGCTCGCCACCATGCGCACATCCTGGCCCGACAGCACGAACGGGCGCAGGTCGATGTGGCGCGGCGCGATGCCGCTTTCCACGTAGGTGGGACAGCTCGACAGGCTGAGCGTCGGCTGGGCGATGTAGTTTTCCGGCGCCGCCAGCAGCGCCTGGCGGAAGGTCTCGATCTCGGCCGCCGTCGCGGCCGGGCCGATCAGCATGCCGTAGCCGCCGGAGCCGTGCACCTCCTTGACCACCAGCTCCTTCAGCCTGGCCAGCACATGGTTTCGATCGTCCACGTCGCGGCACAGATACGTGGGCACGTTGTGCAGGATCGGCTGCTCGCCCAGGTAGAACTCGATCATCTTCGGCACGTACGGATAGATCGACTTGTCGTCGGCCACGCCGGTGCCGACGCCATTGCAGATCGCGACGTGGCCGGCACGGTAGGCGCGCATCAGGCCGGCGCAGCCAAGCTGCGAATCGGCGCGGAACACCTCGGGGTCGAGGAAGTCGTCGTCGACCCGGCGGTAGATCACGTCGACGCGCTGCGGCCCGCGCGTGGTGCGCATGTAGACGACGTCGTCCTTGACGAACAGGTCCTGGCCCTCGACCAGTTCGATGCCCATCTGCTGGGCCAGGAAAGCGTGCTCGAAATAGGCGCTGTTGTACATGCCCGGCGTCAGCACCACCGCCGTCGGGCTGGTCGACTTGCGCGGGTTGCTGGCACGCAGGGTCTCCAGCAGCAGGTCGGGGTAATGCGCCACCGGCGCCACCCGATGCTGGCTGAACAGGTCGGGGAACAGGCGCATCATCATCTTGCGGTTTTCCAGCATGTAGCTGACCCCGCTGGGCACGCGCAGGTTGTCTTCCAGCACGTAGTAGTCGCCACCACCCTGCGCGTTGCTGGCGCGCACCAGGTCGATGCCCGCGATGTGCGCGTAGACCTGGTTCGGCAGCGTCAGCTCCCGCATGACCGGCCGGTACTGCGTGTTGCCCAGCACCTGATCGGCCGGAATCACGCCGGCGCGCAGGATCTCCTGCTCGTGATAGACGTCGTGCAGGAAGCGGTTCAGCGCCGTCACGCGCTGCACCAGTCCGCGCTCCAGCAGCGCCCATTCGTCGGCCGGGATGATGCGCGGGATCAGGTCAAACGGAATCAGGCGCTCGGTGCCTGCGCCCTCCTCGTCCTGGGCGCCGTAGACGGCGAAGGTGATGCCGACGCGGCGGAAGATGAGTTCGGCCTCGGCGCGGCGCGCATGCATCTGCTCGGCACTCTGCCCCGCCAGCCAGTCGGCGTAGCCCCGATAGTGGCCGCGCACCGCCCGCCCGTCCGCATCGGCCGTGGCAGCCGGGCCCGACACCGGCACAGCGGCGGGCTGGTACATCTCATCGAACGGCGGCACGGGCATGACGACTGAACTCCTCGGTGGACAGCATAGCAAGCCGCCTCGGGCTCAGTGAAAGCCCTGCCCTGGCAGGCGATGATGCCAGTAGCGCCGCGCCAGTTCGCGCTCGCAGCGCACCACGTCGGGCGCAGCGCTGTGCCAGCGCATGGCACCGCAGGCCGGCGAGTCGATGGCCTGCACACCGTGCCTGCGATAGCGCTGCAGCACCATCGGCGCCGGATGCCCGAAGCGGTTGCGGTAGCCGGACTGAATCAATACCAGCCGGGCTTGCACCGCGGCCAGCAAGGTGTCGGACGAGGATGTCCTGCTGCCATGATGTGGCGCCAGCAGCACGTCGGCACGCAAGTCACCCTGCGACGCCACCAGCAGCCGCTCCTGCGCGGCGGCGATGTCACCAGGCAGCAGCGCTGTCGCGCCATCAGGCGCGCGCACGCGCAGCACGCAGCTCATGGCGTTGCTGTCGAGCGTCCGCCCGTAGTCGGCCGCCGAGGGGTGCAGCACCTCGAACCGCACCCCGTCCCATTGCCAGCGCTGCCCGGCCTGGCAGCGCATGGCGGTGCGCAATGCCTGCAGCTCATGCTCCTCTTCGATCGAAGACAGCAGCGCCACGCCGCGCTGGGCAGCGATGACGGCGCGCGCACCGCCGACGTGGTCGCTGTCGCGGTGGCTCAGCACCAGCATGTCGACCCGCTCGCCCAGGGCGCGCAGCAGCGGCACCAGCACGCGCTGGCCAGCGTCGCTCGCCTGCGAGTAGCGCGGCCCGGCGTCGTACAGCAGGGTGCGCGCGGCGGTGCGCACGATCACGGCGCTGCCCTGCCCGACGTCGGCGACGATCAACTCGAACTCGCCCGGCGCCGGGCGCGGCGCCTGCCACAGCAGCAGCGGCAGCAACAGCGGCGCGCCACCCAGGCGCCACTGCCAGGGCCAGCGCAGCGCCAGCAGCAGCCCGCCGGCCACCGCCGCCATCCCCAGAGGCAGCGGCGAGGATGCCATCGCCACGCTGGCGCCCGGCAGGCCAGCCAGCCATTGCAGCGCCATCGTCAGCGGCAGCAGCGCCCAGGCCGCAAGCTGCCACAGCGGAGCCCACAGCATACCGAGAAAGGCCAGCGGCGTAATCACCGCGGTCACCCAGGGAATCGCCAGCAGGTTGGCCAGCAGCCCGACCATGGACGCCTGCCCGAACAGGATCAGCGACAGCGGCGTCAGCGCCAGCGTGACCACCCACTGCTCGCGCAGCAGGCCCAGCCAGCGCGTGTGCAGGCCGCGCCCCTGCGCCTCATCGATTCTCTGCCCGCTGGCGAACAGCACGCCGACGGCGACGAAGCTGAGCCAGAAGCCGGGCTGCAGCAAGGCCCACGGATCGAGCGCCACCACCAGCGCGCAGGCCAGCAGCCAGGCCATCCACCAGGGCCAGTTCAGGCCACCAAGCCGCAAGGCCACCAGCGACGCCAGCATCAGCACCGTGCGCTGCGCCGGCACGCCCCAGCCGCTGAACACGGCGTAGGCGCCGGCCAGCAGCACGCCACCAATCAGCGCCGCGTGCTGCGCCGGCAGCCGCAGGCAGGGGTTGAGGCGCGCCGGCCAGGGCCAGCGTGCGCTGCGCCGCCACAGCCGGCCCAGCAGCGCCACCGCCAGCCAGGCAAACATGGTGATGTGCAGCCCCGAGATGCTCATCAGGTGCGCCACGCCGGTGGCACGAAACACGTCCCAGTCGGCGCGCGCGATCAGGTTCTGGTCGCCGGTCACCAGCGCCGCCACGATGCCGGTGCGACGCCGGGCGGCATCGTCCACACCTTTACCCTCGCCCGCCGCGGCGGCCAGGATGGCGTCGCGCACCGACTGGCGCAGGCGCTCGACCGGACGGCCAAGACGCGTGCCCAGGCGCTGCGGCATCGGATCGCGTGGGCCCAGGCGTACGTAGCCGGTGGCGCGGATACCGCGCTCCCACAGCCACAGCTCGTAGTCGAAGCCATGCGGGTTGAGGTTGCCGTGCGGGGCGCGCAAGCGGGCGCTGAAGCGCCAGCGATCGCCGGCACGCAGCTCGGGCACGGGCGCCGGCGCGTTGCCGGGATCGGCGGCGCCTTGGTAGCTGGCATACCAGGCCAGCTGCAGCCGCGGCGGGACCGCCACCCGCACACCATCGCGACGCGCGTCCTCGACCTCGAACACGAAGCGCCAGCCGGTGTCGCCACGCTGCGGCATGCGGCTGACCAGGCCGGTCAGCTCCAAGTCGACCCCTTCCAGCGCCGGGTTAATCGCCTGCGCCTGCAGCGCCAGCGCGCGCAATCCGGTGCCGCTGAAAGCGACGCCCGCGTTCGCCAGCAGGCAGCCGCACGCCAGGATCGCCACCGCGCTGCCTGCCTGGCGCCAGGTCAACGCGCCCAGGGTCAGCGCCGCAGCGGCGACGCCCAGGTAGGCGCCCTGGTGCCACAGATCCGGCTGCTGCAACTGCGCGGCGGTGCCGAGCACCCAGCCGAGCAGCAGGGCCGCCGTGGTCCAGCCCGCGCGTCGCCGGCGATCGCGCATCGGGGTCACGGCCGGACGGCGCATGGCGCCAGCGTCGACGTGACATCGGTTCATGATGGACGTCGATTCTGGTCACGACACCGGCCGTCGATGTCCACCCCTTGGGGGTCGCGCCCCGGCCACCGGGCGAGCCGTGGCACGGACCGGCGCTGCAGGGCCGGAAGGCGGGTGCGACAATGGTCCGCAGGTCACCACCGTCGACAAGGCATTGCAGCACACCCTGAACGCTCCGACCCCAAGCCGCCCAGCAGCGGCACCCCTCGAATCCGAACAGTTCGACGAGTTGCTCGGACACGCCAGCCACAGCGCGGATGCGCTCACCATCCAGGGCATGAGCAGCGCGGCGCTGACAGCCGCCTGGCGGAGCTTCTTCTCGCACCTGGGCAGCGGCGGCGAGCACGAGCTGGACCGTCGCGCCGCCAGCCTGCAGCGCCACCTGCGCGACAACGGCGTCAGCTACAACATCTATGCCGACGAGGCCAAGCTGCAGCGTCCCTGGCCGCTGGACCTGTTCCCGCTGCTGATCGAGACCGAGGACTGGTCGCGCATCGAAGCCGGCGTGCTGCAACGCACCCAGCTGCTCGAGGCGATGATGCACGACATGTACGGCGCGCGCCGGCTGCTCAAAGACGGATTGATCCCGGCCGCGCTGGTGCAAGGCCACCCCGACTACCTGCGCGCCATGCACGGCACGCCGGCGGTCGGCGGCACCTACCTGCACATCGTCGCGTTCGACCTGGCGCGCGACGCCGACGGCCACTGGTGGGTGGTGTCGCAACGCACGCAGGCGCCGTCCGGCCTGGGCTACCTGCTGGAAAACCGCGCAGCGGTGTCGGCGCAGTTCAGCGGCGCTTTCGAGGACATGCAGGTGCGCCGGCTGGCGGCGACCTACCGCCGCTTCATCGAGGGCCTGAAGGCCCGGGCACCGGGCGGCGCCGACGCGCACATCGCGCTGCTGACGCCCGGCCCGCACAACGAGACCTATTTCGAGCAGTCCTACCTGGCACGCTACCTGGGCGTGACGCTGGTCGAGGGCGGCGACCTCACGGTGCGCGGCGAGCACCTGTACCTGAAGACGCTGCACGGGCTGGAGCCGGTGCATGGCCTGATCAAGCGGGTCGACGACGCCTGGCTCGATCCGCTGGAAATGCGGCCCGAATCGCAGCTCGGCGTGCCGGGGCTGCTGCAGGCGGTGCGCGCCGGCAAGGTGCTGGTGGCCAACGCACCGGGCGCGGGCTTCCTGGAGTCGAGCGCACTGCTGGGATTCCTGCCGGCGCTGTCCCGGCACTTGCTGGCGCAGCCGCTGCTGCTGCCCTCGCTGCACACCTGGTGGTGCGGCGAACCGGCGGCGCTGCGGCAGGTGCTGCCGCAACTGGCGCAGTGCGTGATCAAGCCGACCTATCCCTGGTCGAGCAGCCGCGGCACCTTCCGGCCCGGCGTCGGGCCGCTGATGAGCGCCGCCGTACTGGCTTCCTGGGCCGACAGCATTCGCCATGTCCCCGAAGAACACACTGTGCAGGCCTACCTGGCGCCCTCGCGCATGCCGACCTGGGGCCGGCAGGATGGCCACGCGGCGGTGCTGCCGCGTCCCGCCATGCTGCGCGTGTTCGCGCTGTCCGACGGCAGCGGCAGCTGGCAGGTGCTGCCGGGCGGCATGACGCGCCTGGTAAGCGAAAGCGCCGGCCTCGCCAGCATGGCGCTCGGCGGCAGCAGCGCCGACACCTGGGTGCTGGGCAGTGGTGCGCCACCGGCCGCCGAGACGGAGTTCGACAGCAGTTCGCTGGTCGCCATCACCCCGGCCGACATCGCGCTGGTGCAGCGCGAGCGCCTGATCACCAGCCGCGCCGCCGAAAGCCTGTTCTGGCTCGGGCGCTACACCGAACGGGCCGAACACGGCGCCCGGCTGGCGCACATCGTGCTGAACGCCCTGCACGGCGACGAAGAGCCCTCGCATGGGCTGCTGATGTGGCTGGGGCAGCTCGCCGCCTGGACCGGCCTGGTGCCGCCGGGCACCCCCTCGCCTCTGCAGGACCACGCCCGCTTCGAGCAGCAACTGATCGGCTCGCTGGCCGATGCCGAGGGCACGCCCGGCATCGGCCACACCCTGCGGCGCCTGCGCGACGTCGCGTCGACGCTGCGCGAACGTCTGTCGCCCGAGCACTGGCACTTCATCAAGCAGACCGAAGAAAGCTTCCGCCGCGACTGCGACCGGCTGCAGACCAACGGCGGCGAGGCGGTACGGGTGCTGGCGCGACTGGCGCGTGCGCTGGTGGCGATCACCGGCGCCCAGCAGGACCGCATGTGGCGCGACGACGGCTGGCGCCTGCTGACCGCGGGCCGGCAGATCGAGCGCCTGCAGCACCTGGCCAACGCCCTGTCGCGCGGCTTCTACACCAACGCCGTGCACGACGCCGCCGGCTACGGCGTGGTACTGGATCTGTTCGACAGCACCATCTCCTTCAACGCGCGCTACCAGCGCAGCCGCTCGCCCGCGGCGCTGATCGAGCACGTGGTGCTGAATCGGCAGAACCCGCGGTCGCTGGGCTGGGTGGTGCAGACGCTGCGCAGCCAGCTGGCGGCGCTGCACCGCGATGATGCGCCGCAGCCGGACGAGCTGTGGCAGCGCCTGCCCGGCCCGATGCCGGAGGCGTTGACGCGGCTGTGCGAGGCCGACGCAAGCGGCAACTTCATTCATCTGCAGGCGCTGCTGGCGCAGCTGATGGAATCCGCTGCGCGGCTCTCCGACGACATCGGGCTGCGCCACTTCAGCTACGTCGATGACGTGCACCGCAGCCTGGGCGCCTAGGATTTCCTGCCAGCCATGCGACTGCGCATCACGCACGACACCCGCTACCGCTACCAGCCGGCGGTGCAGGCCGCGCTGCATCTGGCCTATCTGACGCCGCCGCATACGCGCCGGCAGCAGCGCCTCGAGACCCGGCTCGAGATCCGGCCCGAGCCGGCCCTGCAATCGGAGGCGCTCGACGTCTACGGCAATCCGCGCAGCTTCTTCGAGATTCCCAGCGTGCACGACGAATTGCGCGTGCGCGCCACCAGCCTGGTCGCCACGCAGGCGCCCGATCCAACGCACAGCACGATCCCCTGGGAGCAGGTGCGGGCCGGCTTCGTTTACCACGCCGGCGCCGACTGGCACCCGGCGGCCGAATTCATCTACCCCTCGATCCACGTGCATCCGGGCGATGCCTTCGCCGACTACGCCCGGCCCTCGTTCACGTCCGGGCGGCCGCTGATCGACGCCGCGCGCGAGCTGATGCGGCGCGTGCACCAGGACTTCCAGTACCTCAGCGCCAGCACCGACGTCACCACGCCGGCGGCCACCGTGCTGGCGCGGCGCTGCGGCGTCTGCCAGGACTTCGCGCACGTGATGCTGGCCTGTCTGCGCTCGCTCGGCCTGCCGGCGCGCTACGTGTCGGGCTACCTGCTGACCGTGCCGCCGCCCGGCCAGCCGCGCCTGGTCGGCAGCGACGCCTCGCACGCCTGGGTGTCGGTGTTCCTGCCCGACCTGGCGGCACGCGCCGACGGCCATGGCTGGTACGACCTCGACCCCACCAACGCGCGCGACGGCTGGAGCACACCGGGCGAGGATTTCGTGCGGCTGGCGGTCGGGCGCGATTACGCCGACGTCTCGCCGCTGCGCGGCGTCGTCCACGGCACTGGCGAGCATCAGCTGCGCGTGGGCGTCACGGTGGAGCCCTTCGGCGCCGCCGCGCTGGCCGATGCGCCGCCCTGCCCCGATCCATGACCGCTCGCTGCGCTCGCATGAGCTCGCCGCTGCGCGGCATCGATGAGCAATGACCAATACAGGTAGGGCGGGCACTTTTGTGCCCGCGCGCCTGGGTTACCGCTGTCACGCGGGCATGAATGCCCGCGCTACGTTCTCGTGACCCGGCCGCGGTTACAGTCATTGCGTCATTTCGTCATTTCGTCATAAACAGGAGAACAAGCATGACCCCCGAGCAGAAACTGCAGCAACTCGGCATCACGCTGCCGCCCGTCAGCGCGCCCGCCGCCGCCTATGTGCCCTACGTGCGCAGCGGCCAGCTGGTGTTCCTGTCCGGCCACATCGCACGCCAGGACGGCAAGCCCTGGGCCGGCAAGCTGGGCGACAACCTGGACACCGCCACCGGCCAGCAGGCCGCGCGCGCCATCGCCATCGACCTGATGGCCACGCTGCAGGCCGCGGTCGGCGATCTGTCCAAGGTGCGGCGCATCGTGAAGGTGATGAGCCTGGTCAACTCCACGCTCGACTACACCGAACAGCACCTGGTCACCAACGGCTGTTCGGAACTGCTCGGCGAGGTGTTCGGTGACAGGGGCGCGCACGCGCGCAGCGCCTTCGGCGTGGCGCAGATTCCGCTCGGCGCCTGCGTCGAGATCGAGCTGATCGCCGAGGTCGAGTAAGCCGAGCCGGCCCCGCCACGCCGGCTTTTCATCTCCGTCGGCGGTGTGCGGCAGTGCGGCTTTCAGCCGTCGGGCCCGTCGTCGTCGATGGCGCCCGGCAGCAGCGCGCGCGATTCGGCGTCCGGCAAGGCCTCGACCTTCTTCAGCGCGCGGTTCATGACGTTGGTGCGCGTCTGCGCCGCATCCAGGGTGTTCAGCACCGTCTGCGTCTGCCGCTTGACACTCGCCAGCACGTCGCCGAACTTGCCGAACTCGGTCTTCACCGCGCCCAGCACCTGCCATACCTCGCTGCTGCGCTGCTCCAGCGCCAGCGTGCGGAAGCCCATCTGGAGCGAATTCAGCATCGCCAGCAGCGTGGTCGGTCCGGCCAGCGTGATGCGGTGCTCGCGCTGCAGCGCGTCCATCAGGCCGGGGCGGCGCAGCACCTCGGCGTACAGGCCCTCGGTGGGCAGGAACAGGATCGCGAAATCGGTGGTGTGCGGCGGCTCGACGTACTTCTCGGCGATGCCGCGCGCCTCCAGCCGGATGCGCTGCTCCAGCCCCTTGGCCGCCGCCTCCACGCCTTCAGCGTCGGCGCGCTGCTGGGCATCGAGCAGGCGCTCGTAGTCCTCGTTCGGAAACTTGGCGTCGATCGGCAGCCAGATCGGCGCGCCGTCGTCGCCGCGCCCCGGCAGCCGGATCGCGAAGTCGACCGCGTGGCGCGTGCCGGGGCGGGTAATCTGCTGCTCGGCGTACTGGTCGGGCGCGAACACCTGCTCCAGCAGCGCCGCCAGCTGGGCCTCGCCGAACATGCCGCGCGTCTTGACGTTGGACAGCAGGTGCTTCAGGTCGCCCACGCCCTGCGCCAGCGTCTGCATCTCGCCCAGGCCCTTGTGCACCTGCTCCAGCCGATCGGCCACCTGCTTGAAGCTCTCGCCCAGGCGCGCCTCCAGCGTCGACTGCAGCTTCTCGTCCACGGTCTGGCGCATTTCGTCCAGCTTGGCGCTGTTGGCCGCCTGCAGCGCGCCGAGCTGCTGCTCCAGCGTGCCGCGCACCTCGGTCATGCGGCGGGCATTGGCCTCGCTCAGGTTGGTCAGCTGCTGCGTCAGCGTCTCCGACAGCCCGCCGCGCAGCTGCGCCAGCTGCTGCGCGAAGGCGTCGATCTGCGCGTTCTGCGTGCGCGTGGTTTCCTGCGCCTGCTGCGCCATCGACAGGCCGAGCGCCTGCAGCTGCGCCACCAGGGTGTCGCCCAGCGCGCCGCGCAACTGCGTCAGTTGCGCCGCCAGCGCATCGAGTTGGGCGTTCTGGGTGCGCGTGGTTTCGGCGCCCTGGCGCACCACCGCATCCTGGAAGGTGGCCAGCGAGTGCGCCAACTCCTGCCGCCCCTCCCGCGCGCTGCCGCCGATCTCCTGCCGCAACTCGCGCTCCAGCCGCTCGCTGCTCTGGCCGACCAGTTGCTGCAGCTCGCCGCGCGAGGCCACGTCATCCGGCCGGCGCGGGCGCCGCAGCAGCAGTGCCAGCAGCAGCACGGCGTTGAGCAGCAGCGCCGCCAGCGCCAGCCACGGCACCCACGTGGGCAGCGCGCTGTCCATCACGATCCGATCTTCAAGGGCGCATCACGCCGCACTGAGGCGCGCATCTCGCAAGACACCACGCTCGACGCCGAACGCTCAACGATCAACGATCACCCCTTCATGACTTCCGGGTTCAACGGCGTCACCGCCTTGCCGGTCGTCAGGTAAGCGATCAGGTTGTCTGCCGCCAGGCTCGCCATCGCCTTGCGCGTCGGCACGGTGGCACTGCCGATGTGCGGCGTCAGCACCACGTTGGGCACCGTCAGCAGGTCGGGATGCACCTTCGGCTCGCCCTCGAACACGTCGAGGCCGGCGGCGGCGATCCTGCCCTCACGCAGCGCCTGCGCCAGTGCCGCATCGTCGACCACGCCGCCGCGCCCGATGTTGACCAGCGTGGCGCTCGGCTTCATCAGCGCCAGCTCGGCGGCGCCGATGGCGTGGTGCGACTCGGCGCTGTAAGGCACCACCAGCACCAGGTGGTCGGCGCTGCGCAGCAGTTCGTCCTTGCTGACGTAGCGCGCCTTGACCTCGGCTTCCTGCTCGGGGGCCAAGCGCGAGCGGTTGTGGTAGATCACCGGCATGTTGAAGCCGAGTGCACCGCGCCGCGCGATGGCGCGGCCGATGCGGCCCATGCCCAGGATGCCGAGCGTGGCGCCATGCACGTCCTGCCCGATCAGCATGTCGTAGGCCCAGCGGTCCCACTTGCCGGCGCGCAGGAAATGCTCGCTCTCGGTGACGCGGCGCGCGGCCGCCATCAGCAGCGCAAAGCCCATGTCGGCGGTGGTCTCGGTCAGCACGTCGGGCGCGTTGGTGCCCAGCACGCCGGCCGCCGTCATCGCGGCCAGGTCGAAGTTGTTGTAGCCGACCGCCATGTTGGCGCAGATCTTCAGCTCGGGACAGGCACGCAGCAGCTCGGCATCGATGCGCTCGCCGCCGGTGGTGAACACGCCCTGCTTGCCCTGCAGACGCCGGATCAGTTCCTCGCGCGGCCACAATTCATCCGCCGGATTGGTCTCGAGCTCGAAATGCTGCGACAGCTTGTCGACCACCTCGGGAAAGACGGCACGGGCGACAAGAACGGAGGGGCGTGGGGCGGCGGTGGTCATGAGCCTAGTTTAGCCAGCACCGCCGGGCGCCCGGCGGTCCATGCTCATGCGCCTGCGTACAGCCAGGGCACGTCCAGGATGCGCTCGCCCAGCAGGCGGATCGAGGCGTCGCGCCCCAGCCGCAGCAAGCCGGTCGAATGGAAGATCCGGCCATTGCGGATCGAGCGCGCCTGCACCCGCGCCACGCGCTGCCAGCGCGCCAGCGCATAGCGCTTCAGCCGCGTCGGCACATCCACGGCATCCATCGCCAGCGCGCGCGCCAGCTCGGCCGCATCCTCGATCGCCATGCCGGCGCCCTGCGCCAGGTAGGGCCGCATCGGGTGCGCGGCGTCGCCCAGCAGCGCCACCAGGCCGCGCGCCATCTGCTGTGCGCCCTGGATCGGCGGCCGGTCGGCCAGCGCCCACAGGCGCCAGGCCTGCGGATTGACGTTGGCGCTCGGCACCGCGGCGATCAGCGCCTGCAAGGGGCCGCAGGTGGCGCCCATGGCACGCTGCAGATCGGCCGCGTCGGCATGGTGGTCCCAGCCTTGCACGTCGGCGGGCGGTGCGCCGTGCACGATCGCCACCAGGTTCATCCACTCGCCACGGCGCACCGGGTACTGCACCACATGCAGGCGCGGACCCAGCCAGGCGGTGACCTGGGTGCTGCGCAGCGCCTGCGGCAGCGCCGACTGGCGCAGCATGGCGCGGTAGGCCAGGTGTCCGGTCACGCGCGGCGGGCCGTCGCCCAGCAGTTGCTGGCGCACCCGGCTCCAGACGCCATCGGCGCCCAACAACACGTCACCCTCGACACGCGGCCCGGCCCCGATGCCCAGCGTGACCACCTTGCCATCGTCGGTGAAATCGTTCAGCTCGCGGTTCAGGTTCAGCTGCACGCGCGGCTGACGGCACACGGCCCGATGCAGCAGGCCGTGCAGGTCGGCGCGGTGGATGGTGGCGTACGGCGCGCCGTAGCGTTCGAGCGCGCGCGCGCCCAGCGCCAGCACACCCAGCTCAAGACCGCTGCTGGCGCTGCGCACCTGCAGCCGGTCGGGAAACGCGGCCACGGCCGCCAGCTCGTCCTCCAGGCCCCAGTCGCGCAGAATGCGGGTCACGTTGGGGCCGATCTGCACGCCGGCGCCGACCTCGCCGAACTCGGGCGCACGCTCGTACAGGCGCACGTCCCAGCCTGCGCGCGCCACCGCCAGCGCCGCCGCCAGGCCGCCGATACCGCCGCCAGCAATCAACAGCTCTTGAATCGCCATGGCCCGCGATTGTGCCGCCGCCGGGCGCACGCTCAGGTGCGCGGCTCGCGCCCTGGCCGAGTCAGGCGAGCGCGCCGCCGCACTGGCGCACTCAGGGGACGACCGGATAACGGCTCGAAATCGCGATCCGGTTCCAGGCGTTGATGACCACCGCCAGCCATTGCACCGCGGCGATCTCGGCTGGGTCGAGGAACGCCGCCGCACTAGCGTATACGGCATCCGGCACCTGGCCGTCCGCGATCAGCGTGACCGCTTCCACCAGCGCCAAGGCCGCGCGTTCCTTGTCGTTGAAGTGGCCGGTCTCGCGCCAGGCGGGCAGCACGTTGAGCCGATCCTGCGATTCACTGGCGGCCAAGGCGTCGCGTGCATGCATGCGCACGCAGAAGGCGCACTGGTTGATCTGCGAGGCGCGCAGGCGCAGCAGATGGGAGAAGCCGGCATCGATCCCCGCCTCGGCCAATGCCGGCCCAAGCCTGGCTTCCAGCGCCGCCACGGCCTGGTACAGATCGGGGCCGGCCTGGCTCAGGTTCACGCGCTCGTGCATGTCCGGCCCTTCCTCCCGGCGCGCCGCGGTCGCCGTCTCAGTTCAGCAGCTGCCGCAACACGTAGGGCAGGATGCCGCCGTTGCGGAAGTAGTCGACCTCGATCGGCGTGTCGATGCGCAGCGTCAGCATGATCTTGGTCTTGGCGCCGTTGGCGCGCGTGACGACCATCTGCACGTCGCTGCGCGGCGCCAGGCTGGCCTGCGGCACGACGTCGACCAGTTCGTCGCCGGTCAGTCCCAGCGTCTCCCAGGACTCGCCGGGCTTGAACTGCAGCGGCAGCACGCCCATGCCGACCAGGTTGGAGCGGTGGATGCGCTCGAAGCTCTTGGCGATCACGGCCTTGATACCGAGCAGCTGGGTGCCTTTGGCGGCCCAGTCGCGGCTGGAGCCGGTGCCGTACTCCTCGCCGGCAAACACCACCGTCGGCACGCCGGCGGCCAGGTACTTCATGGCGGCGTCGTAGATGAACTGCTTGCTGCCCTTGAGCTCGCCGGGCTGCTGGTAGATCGTCAGGCCGCCTTCCTCGCGGCTGCCGTCGTCGCGCGGCGGGATCATCAGGTTCTTGATGCGCACGTTGGCAAAGGTGCCGCGCATCATCACCTCGTGGTTGCCGCGGCGCGAGCCGAAGCTGTTGAAGTCGCGCTTCTGCACGCCGTGCTCGACCAGCCACTGGCCGGCCGGCGAGGCCTCCTTGATGGCGCCGGCGGGCGAGATGTGGTCGGTGGTGATGCTGTCGCCGAACAGCGCCATGATGCGGGCCGCGCGCACGCTGCTGGACGCCGTCTGCGCCGCCTCGCTCCGGGACGGATCGATCGCGAAGCCGTCGAAGAACGGCGGCTCGGCGATGTAGGTGCTGGTCGGCCAGCTGTACACGTCGCCTTCCACGCCGCCGATGGCTTCCCACAGCTTGCCGGGCTCGGTCCTGATCTTGGCGTAGTTGTCGCGGAAGGACTTGCCCTTCATCGCGTGCTTCAGCAGCCTGGCCACCTCCTCGCTGCTGGGCCAGATGTCGCCCAGGTAGACATCGCGCCCGTCCTTGCCTTGCCCCACCGGCTCGGTCATCAGGTCGGTCCGGACGTCGCCGACGATCGCGTAGGCCACCACCAGCGGCGGGCTGCACAGGAAGTTGGCCTTGATGTTGGGGTGGATGCGCGCCTCGAAGTTGCGGTTGCCCGACAGCACCGCCGCGCACACCAGCTCGTTGCGGTTGATGGCCTCGTTGATCTCGGGCGCCAGGTCGCCCGAGTTGCCGATGCAGGTGGTGCAGCCATAGCCGGCGACGGTGAAGCCAAGCTTTTCCAGGTAGGGCAGCAGTCCGGTCTGGGTCAGGTATTCGGTGACGATGCGCGAGCCGGGTGCGAGCGAGGTCTTGATGTGCGGCTTCACCGTCAGGCCGGCCTCGACCGCCTTCCTGGCCAGCAGGCCGGCAGCCAGCAGCACGCTCGGGTTGCTGGTGTTGGTGCAGCTGGTGATGGCGGCGATCAGCACGTCGCCGTTGCCCAGCGTGTAGGGCTCTGGCGAGATGCGCTCGACGACATCGGCCTCGGACAGCGCCGATTCCAGCGTCGGGCGATTCGATACCATCTCGGCCACCTGGCGCGGTGCGCCGATCGGAATCGGCTCCGCCTCGGGCGCGCTCTCGTCGGCGGGATCGTTGTCGCGCGTCACCTCGACCCGAGTGTGCAGCAGATCGGCCGGCCGGCTGAAGCCGCCCTCTTCCATCGGCATCGAGAACAGCTCGACGAAGCGCCTGGACATGTTGCCCAGCTCGATGCGGTCCTGCGGCCGCTTGGGGCCGGCCAGGCTGGGCGTGACGTCGCCCAGGTCGAGCGTGACGACCTCGGAATAGTCCAGTTCACCGCGCTGCGGCACGCCGAACAGGCCCTGGGCCCGGAAGTAGGCCTCGAAGGCCTCGATCTCGGCCTTGGTGCGGCCGGTGCCCTCGAAGTATTCCAGCGTGCGCTGATCGACCGGGAACAGTCCCATGGTGGCGCCGTATTCGGGCGACATGTTGCCGATGGTGGCGCGGTCCGGCACCGACAGGCTGGCGGTGCCGGGGCCGAAGAACTCGACGAACTTGCCGACCACCTTGTGCTTGCGCAGCAGCTCGGTCACCGTCAGCACCAGGTCGGTGGCGGTGCAGCCCTCGCGCAGCTGGCCGGTCAGCTCGAAACCGACCACGTCGGGCGTCAGGATGTACACCGGCTGGCCCAGCATGGCGGCCTCGGCCTCGATGCCGCCGACGCCCCAGCCGACCACGCCGATGCCGTTGATCATGGTGGTGTGGCTGTCGGTGCCGACCAGCGAGTCGGGGTAGTACACGCCATCGGCGCGCTGGTGCACGCCGCGCGCCAGGTATTCCAGGTTGACCTGATGCACGATGCCGAAGCCCGGCGGCACCACGCGGAAGGTCTCGAAGGCCTGCATGCCCCACTTCAGGAACTGGTAGCGCTCGTGGTTGCGCTGGAACTCCAGCTTCATGTTCAGGTTGAGCGCGTTCCTGGTGCCGTAGTAGTCGACCATCACCGAGTGGTCGACCACCAGATCCACCGGCACCAGCGGCTCGATCTTCTTCGGATCGCCCCCCACCCGCTCCGCGGCCGAGCGCATCGCGGCCAGGTCGGCCAGCAGCGGCACGCCGGTGAAATCCTGCAGCACCACGCGGGCGACGGTGAACGGAATCTCGTCGGTGCGCGGCGCGTTCGGCTGCCAGTTGGCCAGGTGCTCGACGTCCCCGGCCTCGACCTTGTCGCCGTCGCAGTGGCGCAGCACCGACTCCAGCACGATGCGGATCGACAGCGGCAGGCGCTTGACGTTCGGGTATTTCCGGGCCAGCGCCGGCAGCGAGTAGAGCTTGCCGGTCTTGCCGGATGCCGTCTTGAAGGTCTTGAGCGTGGACGCGAACGCGTGTTTCTGACTTGTCGCCATGGCGGTCTCCTTCGGTCGGCGCATCATGCACCCCGCATGCCGCACCATTGTGTCAGGCACGCCGCGCGTTTTCCATCCGGCGACGCATCCCCCTACTGACGGGCGCCTTAACCGGTATCGGGCATCGGGCAAAGAAAAAACCCCGCGTCGGTGGCGCCGACGCGGGGTCCAGCTTCAGCAGTGCGGCTTCAGGCCAGCTTCTCGTCGGCCTTCTCGCCCTTGCGGTAGACCTCGTAGACCATCACCGGAATGCCCAGCCCGCCCAGGTGCTGCTGGATCAGCGGCTTGACCTCGGCCCAGTCCAGCGCACCGACGCCGGTGGCCAGGCGCGGCAGCGCCACGCTCTTGATGCCCTCGTCCTGCACCAGCTTGGCCAGGGCGCGCAGCGCGCGGTTGACGTCCTCCAGCTTGGCCTTGACCGGGCGCGCCGCCTTGTCCTGGCTTTGCATGCCCTGGGTCAGCAGATTGACGATGCCGCGCGTGGAGCCATCCTCGTTGACGCCGCGCCAGGCCCAGACCTCGCCGGTGTCGGGCGCATTCGAGCGCATGGCATGGCGGTAGTCCTTGACCATGGACGGAAAGCGCTCGCGCAGCGCCAGCGCCAGGCCGGAATCGAACGGATCTTGCGTGGCAATGCCATGCGCGATCACCTGGGCGTCGCTGAGCAGAATGTCGCCTTCGACTTCACGGATCATGTGTTTCTCCTTGGGTTGCAATAAGAGCTTGAATCACCCATCACGATAGCCGAAAGCGGCATGGTCATTCTTGATTCGAGTCAAGACAGCTGTCTGGTGCGGTGCACAATTTCACACAAGCACGACAATACCGCCCCATGACGCCGAGAGCCCCCGAACTGCTGCTGCCCGCCGGCAGCCTGGACAAGATGCGCGCCGCCTACGACTTCGGCGCCGACGCCGTGTACGCCGGCCAGCCGCGCTACAGCCTGCGCGCGCGCAACAACGAATTCCGGCTGGAACAGCTCGCCCAGGGCATTGCCGAGGCGCACGCGCGCGGCAGGAAGTTCTTCGTCACCAGCAACCTGATCGCCCACAACGACAAGCTGCGCACCTACCTGCGCGACCTGGAGCCGGTGGTTCAGCTCCAGCCCGACGCGTTGATCATGGCCGACGCCGGGCTGATCATGCTGGTGCGCGAAAAAATGGACAGGGGTTCGTGGCCGCAGATCCCGATCCATCTCAGCGTGCAGGCCAACACCACCAACTGGGCGGCGGTGAAGTTCTGGCAGAAGATGGGCGTGGCGCGCATCATCCTGTCGCGCGAGCTGAGCCTGGCCGAGGTCGAGCAGATCCGCCAGGAATGCCCTGACATGGAGCTGGAGGTGTTCGTGCACGGCGCGCTGTGCATCGCCTACTCGGGCCGCTGCCTGCTGAGCGGCTATTTCAACCGGCGCGACCCCAACCAGGGCACCTGCACCAACGCCTGCCGCTGGAACTACAAGACCATGGACGCCGCCGTCGATCCAAACACCGGCGAGGCGCTGGCTGCGAGCGAGCAGCTGCAGGGCTTCAGCTTCGCCGCCGAGGCCGAAAAGGCCGAGCAGGATGCCGGCGGGCGCCAAGCACCACGCCACCCCGCCGCCGATCAGGTGTACCTGATCGAGGAAGAAGGCCGCCCCGGCCAGCTGATGCCGGTCATGGAGGACGAGCACGGCACCTACATCATGAACAGCAAGGACCTGCGCGCGGTCGAGTTGGTCGAGAAACTGGTGAAGATCGGCGTCGATTCGCTCAAGATCGAGGGCCGCACCAAGAGCCTGTACTACGTCGCCCGCACCGCGCAGGTGTACCGCCGCACCATTGACGATGCGGTGGCCGGCCGGCCATTCAACCCGACGCTGATCACCGAACTGGAAGGCCTGGCCAACCGCGGCTACACCTCGGGTTTTCTGGAGCGGCGACCGGCGCAGGACTACCAGAACTACGAGACCGGCCACTCGGTCGCCACGCGCAGCCAGTTTGTCGGCGAGGTGAAATCCGTGCGCGACGGCTGGGCCGAGGTGGAGACCAAAAACCGCTTTGCCGTCGGCGACTGGATCGAGATCATCACGCCGCAGGGCAACCGCACCGTGCGCCTCGACGTGATGAGGAACGCCGATGGCGAATCGATCGCGGTCGCCCCCGGCAACCCGCTGCGGGTGTGGATTCCGATCGATGGTCCGGCCGAGCATGGGCTGATCGCGCGGTTGGCAGCACCTTTGCGCGCCGGCGTTTCGGCCTAGTCACCCTCATTTCTTCTTCCTTGTTGCCACACCCGAACGCCGCCATCTGCCGGCGAGCCTGCCATTCATGAGCGCCACCCCCGCCGACGCCAGCCTGGTCGACTCGCGCACCGCCGCCTGGCGCCTGCTGGTGACGGTGCTGCTGGTCACGCTCGGCAACAGCGCGATGTACGTGGTGTCGGTGGTGCTGCCGGCGGTGCAGGCCGAGTTCGACATCAGCCGCGCCAATGCCTCGCTGCCCTACACCTTCATGATGGTCTGCCTGGGGCTGGGCGGGCTGTGGACTGGGCTCTGGGCAGACCGCTGGGGCATCGCGCGCGTGCTGTGGCTGGGCTCGGCCGCGGTGCTCGGCGGCTACGTGCTGGCGGCGCTGTCGGGCAACGTGTGGATGTTCGGCATCGCGCATGGCCTGCTCGGCCTGCTGGGCGGCGCCGCCACCTTCGCACCGCTGATGGCCGACACCGGCCTGTGGTGGAACCGGCGGCGCGGAGTCGCCATGGCGGTGTGCGCCAGCGGCAACTACATCGCTGGCACCCTGTGGCCGCCGCTGGCGCAGTGGGGCATCGAACACCACGGCTGGCGCCCGACCTACATCGCGCTCGGCCTGCTGTGCGGCATCGGCATGGCGCTGCTGGCTTTCTTCATGCGCCGACCGCCGCCAGCGCTGGTGCTGCCGGCCACGGGCGCCGCCGCACCGCCGCGCGCCACGCCCTGGCCGGCCGAGCGTCCGTTCGGCCTGGCGCCGGTGCAGGCGCAGTGGCTGCTGTGCCTGGCCGGCGTGGCCTGCTGCGTGGCGATGTCGATGCCGCAAGTGCACATCGTCGCCTACTGCACCGACCTCGGCTACGGCGCCGCGCGCGGCGCCGAAATGCTGTCACTGATGCTGTTCTCCGGCATCGTCAGCCGGCTGGTGTCGGGCTGGATCTGCGACCACATCGGCGGCCTGCGCACCCTGCTGCTGGGCTCGGCGCTGCAGGGCGTGGCACTGCTGATGTTCCTGCCGGCGGAAGGCATGATCTCGCTCTACGTCGTGTCGGCGCTGTTCGGCCTGTTCCAGGGCGGCATCGTGCCCGCCTACGCCATCATCGTGCGCGAGCATTTCCCGCCGCGCGACGCCGGCGCGCGCACCGGCGCCGTCATCATGGCCACCCTGCTCGGCATGGCGCTGGGCGGCTGGATGAGCGGCTGGATCTTCGACCTGACGGGCAGCTACGACGCCGCCTTCCTCAACGGCATCGGCTGGAATCTGCTCAACCTGAGCATCGCCGGGTGGCTGTACTGGCGCACGCGGCAGCCGCCGGCTCGGCTGGCCACGGCGCTTTGATTCGCTGCGATGAAGCGGCAGTCACTGGTCGTCGAGGTCGGCCGGCGGTTTGGTCCTGACACGCAGCACCTGCGGCAGCACGCCCAGCACCAGCAGGGCCAGTGCGGTGCAGATCAGCGCCGTCACCTCGCGCCCCAGGCCGCAGGCGACACCGATGGCCGAGGTGAGCCACAGGCCGGCCGCGGTGGTCAGACCCTCGACGCTGTGGTCGCGGGCAGGTGACTTGAGAATGGTGCCCGCGCACAGGAAGCCGACGCCGGCCACCAGGCCCTGGATCACGCGCGACATGCCCGCGCTGTCCAGCCCGATCTCGGCCGGCAGCATGACAAACACCGCCGAGCCCATGGCGACCAGCATGTGCGTCCGCACGCCAGCGTCCTTGCCGTGGCTCTCGCGCTCATAGCCGAGCACCAAGCCCAGCAGCCCCGCCATCAGCAGACGAATCGTGATCCGCGTGGCGACCGCCAGATCGGACCAGCCGCCGAACTCCTGACTGAAGACCTGGCCGATCACCGCCAGTGAGTCATCCACGCTTCACCCTTCCGACTTGCGTCAACATGCGTCGATGATGATTGCGATCGCCGCCGGCAGCTGTGGGTCAAGTGCCCGTTCTCCTGTGCGTGCGGCGGCCTGGTGTGAACCCAGGCTGTCCGACTCATGCCGGCGTGTCATGGCATGCCGGCGAATCCGGCATCCCGGCGCGCCACGGTGACTTCCTTCATCGGCGCTCGCCTACAAGCGCCCGCGACAGCGCCGCCCACAATGGTCTGTCATGGACGCGCTGCTGCTCTCCCGCATCCAGTTCGGGTTCGTGATCTCGTTCCACATCCTGTTTCCGGCCTTCACCATCGGGCTGGCCTGCTGGTTGACGTTCCTCGAGTGGCGCTGGCTGCGCACGCGCGACGGCATGTGGTGGGACCTGTACAAGTTCTGGAGCAAGGTGTTCGCGATCTCCTTCGGCATGGGCGTGGTGTCGGGCGTCGTGATGAGCTTTCAGTTCGGCACCAACTGGGCGCTGCTGTCCGAGCGCGCCGGCAATGTGCTGGGGCCGCTGCTGAGCTACGAGGTGCTGACCGCCTTCTTCCTCGAGGCCGGCTTCCTGGGCGTGATGCTGTTCGGCGCCCACAAGGTGCGGCCGGCGGTGCATTTCTTCTGCACCGTCATGGTGGCGCTGGGCACGCTGATTTCCACCTTCTGGATCATCGCCGCCATCAGCTGGATGCACACGCCGCAGGGCCACGTGCTGGAAGGCGGCGTGTTCTCGCCCGGCGACTGGTGGGCGATCGTCTTCAGCCCTTCGTTTCCGTACCGCCTGACGCACATGGTGCTGGCGGCCTTCATCACCACCTGCTTCGTCATCGGCGGCACCGCAGCCTGGTACCTGCGGCGCGGCGTGCATCGCGACATGGCGCTGCGCATGCTGAAGCTGTCGGTGGCCTTCGGTGCCATCGCCGTGCCGGCGCAGGTGCTGGTGGGCGACCTGCACGGCCTGAACACCTTGGCGCACCAGCCGATCAAGGTGGCAGCGATGGAAGGCCACTGGCACCCACCGGCCGACGGCACGGGCATGCCGCTGGTGCTGTTCGGCGTGCCGCGCCAGGCCGAGCAGCGCAACCAGCTGGAAGTCGCCATCCCGCGCCTGGGCAGCCTGATCCTGACCCATAGTCTGGATGGCGAGACGCCCGCGCTGACCAGCGTGCCACCCGAGGATCGCCCGCCGGTGGCACCGGTGTTCTTCGCCTTCCGCGTCATGGTCGGCATCGGCCTGCTGATGCTGCTGGTGGTGCTGGCGTCGAGCTGGGCCTGGTGGCGCGGGCGGCTGGAGCGCTCGGTCTGGACGCTGCGCGGCTGGCAGCTGCTGTCGGGCTCGGGCTTCGTGGCCCTGCTGGCGGGTTGGTACGTGACCGAGATCGGCCGTCAGCCCTGGGTGATCCACGGGCTGATGCGCACCCGCGACGCGCTCAGCCCGGGCCTGCAGGCCGCCACGGTGGCCACCTCGCTGGCCGGCTACGCCATCGTCTACGCGATCATCTTCGGCGCCGGCATGTGGTACCTGTGGCGGCTGCTCAAGAAGGGCCCGCAAGCCGGCGAGCGCCCGCCCACGATGGCCGCGCCGGGCCATGGCGTCAGGACGCCGGCGCGCCCGCTGTCGGCGGCCGGCGAGGCCGACATCGCCGCCGACGTCGGGAGCGCCCGCGCATGACGCCCGACGCGCTGATCCGCACCGCCGCCGACGGCATGGCGTTCTGGTTGCCGGTCGCCTGGCTGGGCGCGATCGGCTTCGGCGTGCTGATGTACGTGCTGCTGGACGGCTTCGTGCTCGGCCTGGGCATCCTGGCGCCGCTGGCCGACGATGGCCCGCAACTCGACCACATGATGAACACCGCGGCGCCGATCTGGGACGGCAACGGCACTTGGCTGGTGCTGGGCGGCGCCGGCCTGATGGCGGCCTTTCCCCGCGCCTACGCGCTGGTGCTGTCCTCGCTGTACCTGCCGGTGCTGGCGATGCTGCTGGGCCTGATCTTTCGCGGCGTGGCCTTCGAGTTCCGCTTCAAGGGGCACGGCGTGGCGCGGCGCGCCTGGGGGGCAGCGTTCAGCCTGGGCTCGGTCGTGGCGGCATTCAGCCAGGGCCTGATCCTGGGCGCGCTGGTGCAGGGTCTGCCGATGGACGGCGGGCGCTACGTCGGCGGCGCCTGGGGCTGGCTGACGCCGTTTGCCCTGCTGACGGGTGTGGCGCTGGTGTGCGGCTACGCGCTGCTGGGTGCCGGCTGGCTGATCCTGAAGACCGAGGGCCGCCTGCGGCAGCAGGCACGGCGCTGGGCCCGGCCGCTGGTGCTGGGCGTGCTGAGCTTCATGGCCGTGGTCAGCCTGTGGCTGCCCTACCTCGATTCGCGCGTGATGGCGCGCTGGTTCGAAGGCGGCCGCTTCCTGTGGCTGGCCCCGGTGCCGGCACTGACGCTGCTCGCGGGCTGGCGCCTGTGGCGCGCCACGATGCCGGGCGTGCGGCGCGACGGCATGCACGATGCCTGGCCGTTCATGTGGACGCTGGCGCTGTTCGTGCTGGGCTTCGCCGGCCTGCTGCTAGGCATGTGGCCCTATCTGGTGCCACCGCAGCTCAGCATCTGGGGCGCCGCCTCGCCGCCGTCGTCGCAAGCCTTCCTGATGTGGGGCCTGGCCCTGCTGCTGCCGGTCATCCTGGGCTACACGGCGTGGTCGTACCACGTGTTTCGCGGCAAGGTCGGCGCCGACCAAGGCTATCACTGAGAACGGCGCGGCGCGCGCCGGCTACACCACCGTCGGCTCCGGCTCCAGCCGGATGCCGAAGCGCTCGTAGACGCTGGTCTGGATCGCCTTGGCCAGGGTCATCACCTCGCCGCCGGTGGCCGGATGGTCGCGCCCGCCGCGGTTGATCAGCACCAGCGCCTGCCGCTCGTACACCGCCGCGTTGCCGACGCTCTTGCCCTTCCAGCCGCAGGCGTCGATCAGCCAGCCCGCGGCCAGCTTGACGCTGCCGTCGGGCATCGGGTAGTGCACCAGCTTGGGGTCGCGACCGATGATGTCGGCGCATTGTTCCGGCGTGACGCTGGGATTCTTGAAGAAGCTGCCGGCATTGCCGATCACCGCCGGGTCGGGCAGCTTGGCACTGCGGATGGCGACGATCCAGTCGAACAGCTGGCGCGCCGTGGGCTGAGCGACGCCCTCCTCGGCCATCTTGCGCTCGATGTCGAGGTAGCCCAGCACCGGCTTCCAGTGCTTGGGCAGCGCGAAGCGCACGCGCAGGATCAGCGCCCGCCCCGCCAGCCCCAGGCCACCCGGCTGCGCCGGCACGTGCTTGAACACCGAATCGCGGTAGCCGAAGCCGCACTGCGCCGCATTCAGCGTGAACACCTCGCCCGACGCCAGGTCGATGGCGTCGAGCGAATCGAAGCGGTCCTGCAGTTCCAGCCCGTAGGCGCCGATGTTCTGCACCGGCGCCGCGCCCACGGTGCCGGGGATCAACGCCAGGTTTTCCAGCCCGGGCAGGCCCTGCGCCAGTGTCCAGCCGACGAAGTCGTGCCAGTTCTCGCCCGCACCGGCCTCGACGATGACGTGACGCTCGGTCTCGCCCAGCACGCGGCGGCCGGGCACCTCGACCTTCAGCACCGCGCCCTTGACGTCGCCGGTCAGCACGATGTTGCTGCCGCCGCCCAGGATCAGCTTCGGGGCCGGGCGCAGGCGCGCATCGTCCAGCACCCGGCGCACCTCGTCTTCGCCCCGCACGCGCACCAGCATGGCCGCGCGCGCGGCGATGCCAAAGGTGTTGAGCGCCTGCAGGGCGGCGTTGTGCTCGATGAACATGGGAGAATTGTCGCATTGCATCTCCGATCCACCCTCGCTTGCACCATGCCCATCGAGATCGCCAGGGAAGACCGCCGGCAGGCCGTCGAGTCGATCATGCGCTACTTCGCTGAAAACATGGAAGAGCGCATCGGCAACGTCTCGGCCGGCGCGTTGCTGGGTTTCTTCATCGAGGAAATCGGCCCGCTGATCTACAACCAGGCGGTGGCCGACGTGCAGGACAAGTTGCTGCCGCGCGTGCAGGAGCTGGACCTGGAGGTGCACGAAGACGCTTTTCAGTATTGGCGCAAGTTCGATCGCCAGCGCAAGGGGCGCTGACGCGGCCGGCAGCGCACACGACAACAAGGAGTTGACCCATGCCCTCATTCGACACCGTCTGTGACCCCGACATGGTGGAAGTGAAGAACGCGGTGGAGAACGCCGCCAAGGAGATCGGCACGCGCTTCGACTTCAAGGGCACCAGCGCCGCGATCGAGCTGAAGGACAAGGAGATCACCCTGCTCGGCGACGCCGAGTTCCAGCTGCAGCAGATCGAGGACATCCTGCGCGGGCGGCTGACCAAGCGCAACGTGGACGTGCGCTTCCTCGACAAGGGCAAGGTCGAGAAGATCGGCGGCGACAAGGTCAGGCAGCTGATCAAGGTGCGCAGCGGCATCGCCAGCGAGGACGGCAAGAAGATCCAGAAGCTGATCAAGGACAGCAAGCTCAAGGTGCAGGCGGCGATCCAGGGCGACAGCGTGCGCGTCAGCGGCGCCAAGCGCGACGACCTGCAGGCCGTGATGGCGCTGCTGCGCAAGGACATGGCCGAGCTGCCGCTGTCCTTCGACAACTTCCGCGATTGAGGCCCTGGTGATGCGCGGCCTGGAACTCGCTCTGCTGCTGACCGCCGCCGCGGGCCTGGCGCAGGCGCAGTCGGTGAGCGTATCGGGCATGCTCGGCCCCAAGGCCCTGATCGTGATCGACGGTGGCACGCCCAGGGCGCTGGCACCGGGCGAGTCCTACCAGGGCATCAAGGTGATCGCCACGCGCGGTGACGTGGCGCGCGTCGAGATCGACGGCCGCCCGCACGAGTTGCGCGTGGGCGCCACGCCGGTGAGCATCGGGCCCGGTCCCAACGCGCAGCGCATCGTGCTCACCGCCGACGGCAGCGGCCATTTCTTCACCCAGGGCAGCATCAACCACAAGCCGGCGCCGATGCTCGTCGACACCGGCGCCTCGGTGGTGACGCTGAGCGAGATGGTCGCCAGGCAGCTCGGGCTGAGCTACCAGGATGGCCGGCGCGCCATGGCCACCACCGCCAACGGGCCGGCCTTCGGCTGGCTGATCAAGATCGACCAGTTGGGCATCGGCGACACGGTCACCCACGGCGTCGACGCGGTGGTGATCCCGGGCGAGCTGCCGATGGTGCTGCTGGGCAACAACTTCCTGTCGGGCTTCAGCATGCGGCGCGACGCCGACCGGATGACCCTGCTGCGGCGCTGAGCCGGCGGCGGCCGATCAGCCTTGCGCCGCCGTCGCCACCACCTCGATCTTCCAGCCGGAATCGGCCAGCAAGGCCTGCACAGTCGCGCGCGGCGGTGCCTCGCCCGGTGCCACCCAGGCATCCCAGACCTCGTTCATGGCGCCGATGTCGCCGATGTCGGCCAGGAAGATCTGCACCCGCAGCAGGCGCGTCTTGTCGCTGCCCAGCGCCGCCAGGTGGGCGTCGATCTGCGCCAGCACGTCGGCGGTCTGGGCACGGATGTCGGTGGCCTCCGTCTCGGGCACCATGCCGGCGAGGTAGACCACGCCGTTGAACACGGCGGCATCGGAATAGCGCGCGGTCACGCCGCGCCGTTGGATGGTGCTCATGGGGTTTTCTTCGCTCCGAGTTTCGATTCCTGGCCGGCCAGCAGGCGACCGATGTTCTCGCGGTGGCGCCAGATCAGCAGCAGCCCCATGGCGACCATGGCCAGCGCCTTGGCGCCCGAGGCCTGCCAGCCGACGCCGTCGCCGATCAGGTAGTAGGCGGGTGCGAACAGCGCAGCCACCATCGAGGCCAGCGATGCATAGCGGAAGAAGAAGGCAATGATCAGCCAGCTGGCCAGCGTCGCCACCCCCAGCCAGGGCTCGAACGCCAGCAGCACGCCGGCGGCGGTGGCCACGCCCTTGCCGCCGGCGAAGCCGAAGAACAGCGGCCACAGATGGCCCAGGAAAGCCGCCACGCCCACCAGCGCCTGCGTGCCCTCGCCCAGCCCGTAATCCGCGCCGAACCACCTGACCAGCATCACCGGCAGCCAGCCCTTGAAGGCGTCGAGCAGCAGCGTGACGATGGCCGCCGCCTTGGAGCCCGAGCGCAGCACGTTGGTCGCGCCCGGGTTGCCGCTGCCGTAGCTGCGCGGATCCGCCAGACCCATGGCGCGGCTGACGATGACCGCGAAGCTGAGCGAGCCGACGAGGTAGGCGGCCAGGGCCGACAGCAGGGGCAGGAGCATGGGCAGTTCAGGAATCGGGAACGGATCTCGCCGGTCGGGCCAGCGCTCAGCGAGATTCTGCCAGTCGGCGCCACGCCTGCGCGAGTGTCACAGCGCGATGGCGCACTGCACCGGCCTGGCGCCCAGCAGCTGCACGCAGAGCTGGGGATCGATGCCGATCAGGTAGCCGCGCCGGCCGCCGTTGAGCGCGATGCGCGGCAAGTCGAGGATGCTTTGTTCGATGTAGACCGGCATCTGGCGCCGCGTGCCGAACGGCGAGGTGCCGCCGACCTGGTAGCCGCTGTGGCGGCTGGCCACCTCGGGCTGGCACGGCTCGACCGACTTGGCGCCGATCTGGCGCGCCAGCTGCTTGGTGCTGACCTTGCGGTTGCCGTGCATCAGCACCACCAGCGGCCTCGCGTCCTGGTCCTGCATCACCAGTGTCTTGACCACGCTGAACGGATCCAGGCCCAGCGCCTCGGCGCTGTGCTCGGCGCCGCCGTGCTCGACGTACTCGTAGACATGCTCGCTGAAGGCCACGCCATGGCGGCGCAGCAGCGCGGTGGCGGGGGTTTCGCTGACGTGCGGTTTCTTGCTCATCGGTGTTCGCCTGAAAACCACCGAACTCAGACGACGCAGAAACCAGGCGGAGGACGCAGAAGATTCATTCTCTCGATCCCTGTGCTTTCTGCATCCCCTGCGAAATCTGCGCGTCCTCTGCGTCCGGCTGTTATCGTCTTTCGGGCCGATATCAATGGGCGGGATCGCGCATTTCCAGCCGGATGGCGTCGCAGGCGGCCAGCAGTTCATCGGACAGCCGCACGTCCCAGGCGTCCAGGTTCTCGTCCAGCTGCGCCAGCGTGGTGACGCCGATGATGGTGCTGGCCACGCGCCACGATCCATAGCAGAACGCCAGCGCCAGCTGCGTCGGCGTCAAGCCATGCTGGCGCGCCAGCTGGTTGTAGCGGCGCGCGGCGGCGAGCGAGGACTCGCGGCCCCAGCGCTGGCTCTTCATGCGCTCGTACAGGCTCATGCGCCCGCGCGGCGCTTGCGATGAATGGATGCCGGTGGCGTCGTACTTGCCGCTCAAGAGGCCGAAGCCCAGCGGCGAGTAGGCCAGCAGGCCGACGTTCAGCCGATGGCAGGTCTCGTCCAGGCCGTTGTCATGGACGCGGTTGATCAGGCAGTACGGGTTCTGCACCGTGGCAATGCGCGGCAGGCCGTGCTGCTCGGCCAGGCGCACGAACTCGTGCACGCCGTAGGGCGTCTCGTTCGACAGGCCGATGTGGCGCACCTTGCCGTCCTGCACCAGCCTGGCCAGCGCCTCCAGCTGTTCGCGGATCGGTGTCCGCGATTGCTCCAGCCTGGGGTCGTAGTACAGCGAGCCGAACGCCGGCACGTGGCGCTCTGGCCAGTGGATCTGATACAGGTCGATCACGTCTGTCTGCAGCCGCCGCAGGCTGGCGTGGCAGGAAGCCTCGATGTCGGCCGCCGTCATGCCCTTGCCCGCGCGCAGCCAGGGCATGCCGCGCGAGGGGCCGGCAACCTTGCTGGCCAGCACGATTTTCTTCCGCATGCCGGGTCGGCCGGCCAGCCAGTTGCCGATGAAGGTTTCGGTGCTGCCGGCGGTCGGCGCGCTGGGCGGCACCGGATACATCTCGGCGGTGTCGATGAAATTGAGCCCGCGCTCGACGGCGCGGTCCAGGATGGCATGCGACGTGGCCTCGTCCACCTGCTCGCCGAAGGTCATGGTGCCGAGGCAGATCGGGGTGACACGCAGGTCGCTGCTGCCGAGCGGGATGGTATTCATGTACAGCCGAAGTTCCTGGAAAAAAGCTGCCGAGTGTAGAGGCCTCAGGAACCCGCCATCGCCCTGGCCCGCTCCTCCTCCTGCAGCCGCAGCACGCGCCGCTGCACCTTGCCGGTGGTGGTCATGGGCAGCTGCTCGATGAACTCGATCTCCTTCGGGTACTCGTAGGGCGCCAGCTGGCCCTTCACGTGCCGCTGCAGCTGCGCAGTCAGCTCGCGGTCGAACTCGCCGTCCGATCCGGACTCGCGCGCACGCGCCGCCGCGAAATCCGGCGTCAGCACCACGTAGGCCTTGACCAGCGCGCCGCGCTCGGCGTCGGGCTTGGGCACCACGGCGCAGTTGGCGACCGCCGCGTGCTTGAGCAGGCAGTTCTCGATCTCGCCCGGGCCGATGCGGTAGCCGGCCGACTTGAAGACGTCGTCGGCGCGGCCCTGATACCACAGGTAGCCGTCCTCGTCGCGCAGCGCAACGTCGCCGGTGCGCCACCAGTCGCCGCTGAACTTGGCACGCGTGGCGGCCTCGTTGTTCCAGTAGCCGAGGAAGAAGATCGGGTCGGGGTCACCGTGGACGTCGGTGCGGCGGATCGCCACCTCGCCGGGCTCGCCGGGCGGCACCTCCCGGCCCTGCTCGTCGATCACGCTGACCAGGTGGCCGGGGTAGCCGCGGCCCATGCTGCCCGGCTTGGCCGGCCAGCCGACCACCGAACGATCCAGGTCACCACGCGGTCGAGGCACAGCGGGCGTCGCCACGTTCATGGCGCAGTTGCCGACGATGTAGTTGACCTCGGTCTGGCCGAACATCTCGTTGACGATCACGCCCAGCTCGTCGCGGCACCAGGCGAACACGGCGTCGCCGACTGCCTCGCCGGCGCTCATCAGGCCCTGCAGGTGCAGCTTGAAGCGCTGGCGCGGCTGCGGCACCGCCTTCATCATGCTCTTCAGCGCGGTCGGGAACAGGAAGCTGTGCGTGACGCGGTGCTGCTCGAGGATGCCGAAGGCCACCTCGGGATCGAAGCGGCCATGGTGGGCCACGATCGGGCGGCCGAAGTAGAGGGTGGGCAAGAGCGCGTCCATCAAACCACCCGTCCAAGCCCAGTCTGCGGGACTCCAGAAGACGCTTTGCGTCTTTCTTTCGTCCCACCGACTGGGCTTTGCCCGCTCCATGACCGCCCCCACCCCCGCCCTCCCCCGCGCGGGGGAGGGAGTCACTTTGGGAGGAGGCACTCCGCGCGGGTCGAAGCCGAACCAGTTGTGGCTGCAGACGAAACCGGGCAGGTTGCCGATCAGGGCGCGGTGCGGGATCAGCGCGCCCTTGGGCGCGCCGGTGGTGCCGCTGGTGTAGATCAGCACCGCCGGGTCGTCGGCGACGGTGTCGACGCATTCGAAGGCATCGGGTGACCCGGTCAACAGCGCGTCCCAATCGTGGTCGGCGCGGGCGGCGCCGACGCCCAGGCCGATCACGGTCCTGAGCGCGGGGCAGCTGGCACGCGCCGCCAGCAGGCTGTCCATCGAGGCCTCGTCGCAGATCGCGGCCAGCGCCTCGGCGTTCTGCAGCCGGTATTCCAGCGCGTCGGGGCCAAACAGCTGCGACAGCGGCATCGCGATGGCGCCCATCTGCAGCACGCCCATGTAGGCGACGGCGGTCTCGAAGCGCTGCGGCATCACGATCGCCACCCGGTCGCCGCGCCGCACGCCCAGGCGCAGCAGCGCGTTCGACAGGCGGTTGGCGGCGGCCTGCAGCGCGGCCCAGGAATGCGTTTGCGGCGCGCCCGCGGCCAGGTGCTCGATGATGGCCACGCGCGTTTCGGCATCCGGCCGCCCCGCCCAGCGCCGACTGCAGGCCTCGGCCATGTTGAAGTGCGTCGGCACCTGCCAGCGAAAACCTTGCTGCATGGCGGCGTAATGATCCTGCGCCAGCCGGTCCGAGCGATCGCGACCCATGGTGTGTCTCCTCTAAGATTTGCGCCAATGTATCAAGTCGTCCGCGCTTCGCGCAGTGAGTTCGTTCCCATCCGCGAGCACCGCTACCACGTCCGCCTGTGGGGCGATCCCGACGGCCAGCCGCTGGTGCTGGTGCATGGCTGGATGGACGTCGCGGCCAGCTGGCAGTTCATGGTCGATGCGCTGACGCCCGAGTTCTGCGCCGGCCGCTTCGTCATCGCGCCCGACTGGCGCGGCTTCGGCCACTCCAGCGGCCCGGCGTGTGATCACTACAGCTTCGCCGACTACCTGGGCGACCTGGAATGCCTTCTCGACCACCATGCGGGCGACCGGCCAGTCGAGCTGGTCGGCCACAGCATGGGCGGCAACATCGCCATGATGTACGCCGGCGTGCGGCCGGCGCGCATCCGGCGCCTGGTCAACCTCGAAGGCTTCGGCATGCCGGCCACGCGGCCCGAGCAGGCGCCCGCACGCTACGCCAGGTGGCTGGACGAACTCCGGGCGCTGCGCCGCGGCGAGAAAAGGCTCAGGACCTACCCCGACCTAGCCGCCGTGGCTGCGCGCCTGATGCAGACCAACCCTCGCCTGCCGCGCGACAAGGCCGACTGGCTGGCGCGCGAGTGGTCCGAGCCGCGCGCGCAGCCGGACGGCAGCACGCGGCGCGCGATCCTGGGCGACGCCGCGCACCGCATCGTCAGCGCGCAGCTGTTTCGCGTCGAGGAGATGCGCGCGCTGTACGCCCGCATCACCGCCCCGACGCTGATGGTCGAGGCCAGCCAGGACAGCCTGGCCGGCTGGTGGGGCGAGCGCTACACGCTGGCCGAATTCCATCAGCGCCTGCAGGCGGTGCCCAGGCTGCGGCGCGAGGTGATGGCCGACGCCGGCCACATGCTGCACCACGACCAGCCAGTCGCGCTGGGGCAGCTGATCGAGGACTTTCTGGCGCCCCCCTGAGCCAGGTCAACGGGCCACCGCCGGGCAGCGATGCGGCCGCCCACGTG
This sequence comes from uncultured Ottowia sp., assembly GCA_964534975.1. Classification (GTDB taxonomy): domain Bacteria; phylum Pseudomonadota; class Gammaproteobacteria; order Burkholderiales; family Burkholderiaceae_C; genus Ottowia. Next base: position 31,025 of record CAZHSD010000020.1, read on the forward strand.
CGAAAATAGCGGGTTACGCGTGCACGACCACGCCCACCCATCAGACACCGCAGGAAACAAGCATGGAAGCAGAACGCATCAATCAGATTGGCGACCAGATCGACGACCTTCGCGCGCGCACCGACGCGCTACGGGGGTATCTTTGACTACGCTGGCAAGGCCGAACGCCTGCGCACGGTAAACGCGGCGCTGGAGGATCCGGCGGTCTGGAACGACCCCAGGAAGGCCCAGGAACTGGGCAAGGAAAAGAAGGCGCTCGACGGCGTGGTCGTCACGCTGGATCAGCTCACCAGCAGCCTGGCCGACAGCGCCGAGCTGTTCGAGATGAGCCGCGAGGAAGGCGACGAAGCCGGCATGCAGGCCCTGGCCGACGACGCCGACGAGCTGGAGAAGACGGTGGAAGAACTCGAGTTCCGCCGCATGTTCAACCAGCCGGCCGACCCCAACAACTGCTTCCTCGACATCCAGGCCGGCGCCGGCGGCACCGAGGCCCAGGACTGGGCCAGCATGCTGCTGCGCCAGTACCTGAAGTACGCCGAGCGCAAGGGCTTCAAGACCGACATCGAGGACGAGACCCCGGGCGACACCGCCGGCATCAAGGGCGCCACGGTGCGCATCGAGGGCGAGTACGCCTACGGCCTGCTGCGCACCGAGACCGGCGTGCACCGGCTGGTGCGCAAGTCGCCGTTCGACTCCTCGGGCGGGCGCCACACCAGCTTCGCCAGCGTGTTCGTCTATCCCGAGATCGACGACTCGATCGAGATCGACATCAACCCGGCCGACGTGCGCGTGGACACCTACCGCGCCTCCGGCGCCGGCGGCCAGCACATCAACAAGACCGACTCGGCGGTGCGCCTGACGCACGAGCCCACCGGCATCGTGGTGCAGTGCCAGGACAGCCGCAGCCAGCACAGCAACCGCGACGTCGCCTGGCAGCGCCTGCGCTCGCGCCTGTACGACCACGAGATGCGCAAGCGCATGGAAGACCAGCAGAAGCTCGAGGACAGCAAGACCGACGTCGGTTGGGGCCACCAGATCCGCAGCTACGTGCTGGACAACAGCCGCATCAAGGACCTGCGCACCAACGTCGAGATCAGCAACACGCAAAAGGTGCTGGACGGCGACCTGGACCCGTTCATCGAGGCCAGCCTGAAGCAAGGCGTGTGATGTCCGGCGCGCGCCGCTGACGCCGGCCTGCCGCGCTCGCGCCGGCAGGCTAAGCTATGCGGGTTTTGAGTATTGAGGATCTCCCATGCGTGAAGGACAAGCCGCCGTCACCCGACGACTGGACTATCGGCCGCCCGCCTTCTGGATCGACAGCGTCGAACTGGTGTTCGACCTGGAGCCAACCAAGACCCGCGTGCTGAACCGGATGCGGCTGCGCCGCAACCCCGACGTGGCGCCGCAGCCGCTGCGGCTCGACGGCGAGGATCTGAACCTGACGCGCGTGCTGCTGAACGGCCAGGGCTGCAGCTTCCGCCTGGACGGCGAGACGCTGGTGCTGGAAAACCTGCCCGAGGGCAGCGCGCCGCTGGAGCTGGAGCTGTTCACCACCTGCAACCCGGAAGCGAACAGCCAGCTGATGGGCCTGTTCATGAGCGGCGGCGACTTCTTCACCCAGTGCGAGGCCGAGGGTTTCCGCCGCATCACCTATTTCCTCGACCGGCCCGACGTGATGGCCAGCTACACCGTCACGCTGCGCGCCGACAAGGCGCGCTATCCGGTGCTGCTGGCCAACGGCAACCTGGTCGACGCCGGCGATCTCGAGGGCGGCCGCCATTTCGCCACCTGGCACGACCCGCACAGGAAGCCCAGCTACCTGTTCGCGCTGGTGGCCGGCAAGCTGGTGGCGCGCGAGCAGCGCATCCTCAGCCGCTCGGGCCGCGAGCACCTGCTGCAGGTCTACGTGCGCGCCGGCGACCTGGACAAGACCGAGCACGCGATGAACTCGCTGATGGCCTCGATCGCCTGGGACGAGGCGCGCTTCGGCCTGCAGCTCGACCTGGAGCGCTTCATGGTGGTGGCCACCAGCGACTTCAACGCCGGCGCGATGGAGAACAAGGGCCTCAACATCTTCAACACCAAGTACGTGCTGGCCAAGCCGAGCACCGCCACCGACGCCGACTACGAAGCCATCGAGAGCGTGATCGGCCACGAGTACTTCCACAACTGGACCGGCAACCGCGTGACCTGCCGCGACTGGTTCCAGCTCAGCCTGAAGGAAGGCCTGACGGTGTTCCGCGACCAGGAGTTCAGCCAGGACCTGGCCGGCACGCCCAGCGCGCGCGCGGTGCGGCGCATCCAGGACGTCATCCGCCTGCGCGCGGCGCAGTTTCCCGAGGACGCCGGCCCCATGGCCCACCCGGTGCGGCCCGACGAGTACCTGGAGATCAGCAACTTCTACACCACCACCATCTACGAGAAAGGCGCCGAGGTGGTGCGCATGGTGCAGACCCTGGTGGGGCGCGAAGGCTTCCGCCAGGGCATGGATCTGTATTTCCAGCGCCACGACGGTCAGGCCGTGACCTGCGACGACTTCGCCCAGGCCATGGCCGACGCCAACCCGGCCAGCGAGCTGGCGCGCCTGCTGCCCGAGTTCAAGCGCTGGTACAGCCAGGCCGGCACGCCGGTGGTCAAGGCCAGCGGCCAGTACGACGCCGCGGCGCGCAGTTATGCGCTGACGCTGTCGCAAAGCTGCCCGGCCACGCCCGGCCAGTCGGACAAGCAGCCGTTCGTGATCCCGATCCGCCTGGGCCTGGTCGGCGCCGACGGGCAAGACCTGCCGCTCAGGCTGGCGCCTGACGCGCCGGCCGCCGAGGGCAGCCTGACCCACGTGCTGAGCGAGGCCGAGGCCACCCTCACCTTCCACGACCTCGACAGCGCACCCGTGCCCTCGCTGCTGCGCGGCTTCTCGGCGCCGGTCGAGCTCGACATCGACGTCTCGACCGAGCAGCTGCTGCACCTGCTGGCGCACGACAGCGACCCCTTCAACCGCTGGGAAGCCGGGCAGCAGCTGGGCCTGCGCAGCGCCATCGGGCACATCGTCGCAGCGGCAGCGGCCGGCGCCGCCAGTCCGCTGGACGCCGCCCACCTCGCCGCGCTGCGCGCGCTGCTGCGCCACCCGACGCTGGACGCCGCCTTCAAGGTCCTGGTGCTGACCCTGCCGGACGAGGACTACATCGCCGAACAACTGGATGAAGTCGACCCGCAGCGCATCCACGCCGTGCGCGACGCGATGGAGGCGCAGTTGGCCTTCGAGCTGCAGGGCGACTGGCAGTGGGCCTACGAGCAGAACGAACGCGGCGGCGCCTACACGCCCGACCCGGTGTCGTCCGGGCGCCGCGCGCTGGCCGGCTTGGCGCTGCGCATGCTGTGCCTGGGCGCCCGAGGCAACGATGCTTGTTCGACAGGCTCAGGACAGGGGGTCTGGCCGGGCAAGGCCTACCAGCGTGTCAAGGACGCCGGCAACATGACCGACCGCCTGAACGCCCTGGCGGCGCTGGTCGACGCCGGCCACGAACTGGCGGCACCGGCGCTGGCGCGCTTCCACACCCTGTTCCAGCACGAGCCGCTGGCGCTGGACAAGTGGTTCGCGCTGCAGGCGCGCGCGCCCGACCGCGGCGGCAGCGTGCTGCCGGCAGTGCGCGAGCTGATGAAGCACCCCGACTTCAGCCTGCGCAACCCGAACCGGGCGCGCAGCCTGATCTTCAGCTACTGCCACGGCAACCCGGCCGGCTTTCATCGCCGCGATGCCTCGGGCTACGTGTTCTGGGCCGACCGCGTGCTCGAGCTCGACGCCCTCAATCCGCAGGTGGCCGCGCGGCTGGCGCGCGCCATGGACGCCTGGGCGCGCCTGGCCGAGCCCTATCGCGCCGCCGCGCGCGAGGCGATCGCCCGCGTCGCCGCCCGGCCCGAGCTGAGCCGCGACGTGCGCGAGGTCGTCACGCGCACGCTGGCCGGCGTGCCGGCCAGCGTCACCGAGCCCGAAAGCGCCGACGCCGAGGCCCGCACCGCCCCCACCCCCGACACTGAAACGAGAGGCGCCCCATGAACAACAACCGCGTTTCCCTGACCCGCTATCTGGTCGAAAAGCAGCGCCACGACGGCCACATCCCGGCCCAGCTGCGCTTGCTGCTGGAGGTGGTGGCGCGCGCCTGCAAGAGCATCAGCCACGCCGTCAACAAGGGTTCGCTGGGCGGCGTACTGGGCTCGGCCGGCAGCAGCAACGTGCAGGGCGAGGTGCAGAAGAAGCTCGACATCATCGCCAACGAGGTGCTGATCGAGGCCAACGAATGGGGCGGCCACCTGGCGGCCATGGCCAGCGAGGAGATGAACAGCATCTACCTCATCCCCAACCGCTATCCGCGCGGCGAGTACCTGCTGCTGATCGATCCGCTGGACGGCTCCAGCAACATCGACGTCAACGTCAGCATCGGCACCATCTTCAGCGTGCTGCGCATGCCCGAGGGCGACCGCGGCGTCGAGGAGCAGGACTTCCTGCAGCCCGGCAAGTGCCAGGTCGCCGCCGGCTACTGCGTCTATGGTCCGCAGACCACGCTGGCGCTGACGGTGGGCGACGGCGTGGCGATGTTCACGCTCGACCGCGAGATGGGCAGCTTCATCCTGACGCAGGACGAGGTGCAGGTGCCGGCCGACACGCGCGAGTTCGCCATCAACATGAGCAACATGCGCCACTGGGACGAGCCGATCAAGCGCTACATCGACGAGTGCCTGCAAGGCAAGGACGGTCCCAGGGCCAAGGACTTCAACATGCGCTGGGTGGCCAGCATGGTGGCCGACGTGCACCGCATCATGACGCGCGGCGGCATCTTCATGTACCCCTGGGACAAGCGCGAGCCCAACAAGCCGGGCAAGCTGCGCCTGATGTACGAGGCCAACCCGATGGCCTGGCTGATCGAGCAGGCCGGCGGCGCCGCCAGCACCGGCCGCGAGCGCATCCTCGACGTCCAGCCCCAGCAGTTGCACGAGCGCGTCAGCGTGATCCTGGGCAGCAAGAACGAGGTCGACCTGGTGACTCAGTACCACCTGGAGGCCCAGCCGACCGGCTGATGCCTGAAAGCGGGTTCGCCCGCTTTCACAAGCTCAGTGCGCCTGCTCCCAGTTGGCGCCGACGCCGACCTCGGCCAGCAGCGGCACGCTGAGTTCGGCCACGCCCGCCATCAGGCGCGGGATCTCGGCCTTGACCCAGTCGATCTCCGCATCGGGCACCTCGAACACCAGTTCGTCGTGCACCTGCATGATCATGCGCGTAGCGCGCCGGCCGTCGTCCAGCGTCTGCTGCACCGCCACCATGGCCTTCTTGATCAGGTCGGCCGCCGTGCCCTGCATCGGCGCGTTGATGGCGGCGCGCTCGGCGCCCGCGCGGCGCGGGCCGCTGGGTGAATTGATCTCGGGCAGGTACAGGCGGCGCCCGAACACGGTCTCGACGTAGCCCTGCGCCTTGGCCAGCGCACGCGTGTCGTCCATGTAGCGCTTGACGCCGGGGTAGCGCTCGAAATAGCGCTCGATGTAGTTGCGCGCCGCGGTGTTGTCGATGCCGAGGTTGCGCGCCAGACCGTAGCTGCTCATGCCGTAGATGAGGCCGAAGTTGATCACCTTGGCGTAGCGGCGCTGCTCGCTGCTGACCTGCTCCGGCGCCAGGCCGAACACCTCGGCCGCGGTGGCGCGGTGCACGTCCATGCCGTCGGTGAAGGCGCGGCGCAGCGCCTCGTCGCCCGACAGGTGCGCCATGATGCGCAGCTCGATCTGGCTGTAGTCGGCGCTGACGATGACGTGGCCCGGCGGCGCGACGAAGGCCTCGCGGATGCGCCGGCCCTCGGCGGTGCGGATCGGGATGTTCTGCAGGTTGGGGTCGTTGCTGGCCAGGCGCCCGGTCACCGCCACCGCCTGCGCGTAGTGCGTGTGCACGCGGCCGGTGGCGGGGTTCACCATCTGCGGCAGCTTGTCGGTGTAGGTGCTCTTCAGCTTGGCCAGGCCGCGGTGCTCCAGGATGCGCGCCGGCAGCGGGTAGTCCTCGGCCAGCTTCTCCAGCACCTCCTCGTCGGTGCTGGGCTTGCCGGTGGCGGTCTTCTTGACCACCGGCAGGCCCAGCTTGTCGAAGAAGATTTCGCCGATTTGCTTTGGCGAGCCGAGGTTGAAGGGCTGGCCGGCCAGCTCGTGCGCCTCCTGCTCCAGCGCCAGGATGCGCTGGCCCAGCTCATGGCTTTGCTGGCGCAGCAGCGCGCTGTCGATCAGCACGCCATGGCGCTCGATCCGGTACAGCACTTCGCTGGTGGCGATCTCCAGTTCGTAGATGCCGCGCAGCGCCGGGTTCTGCTCCAGCCGCGGCCACAGTGCCTGGTGCACGTCGAGCGTCTGCTCGGCATCCTCGGCGCCGTAATGCGCTGCCTTGTCGAACGGTGCCTGAGCGAACGGAATCTGGTGCGCACCCTTGCCGCACAGGTCTTCGTAGTTGGTGCCGGCGCGGCCCAGGTGGCGCTCGGTCAGGCTGGCCAGGCCGTGTGGCTTGTGCACCTCGAGCACGTAGCTTTGCAGCAAGGTGTCGTGCGCGTAGCCGGCGACCTCGATGCCATGGTTGGCGAACACGTGGCGGTCGTACTTCACGTGCTGGCCGAGCTTGTGGCGCGCCGGGTTTTCCAGCCAGGGCTTGAGCCTGGCCAGCACCTCGGCCAGCGGCAGCTGCCCCGGCGCGTCCGGCCCCTCGTGTGCCAGCGGGATGTAGGCCGCCTCGCCCGGCGCCACGCTGAACGAGATGCCGACGATGCGCGCCCGCATCTCGTCGAGCGAGGTGGTCTCGGTGTCAATCGCGGTCAGCTCGGCCTGCTCGATGCGGTCCAGCCAGCGCTGCAGCGCGGGCCAGCCGAGGATGGTTTCGTAGCGCAGTTCGGTCACCGTGGACGACGCCGGATCATCCACCGGCAGCGCGTTCGCCGGACTCGCGATTGACGGGTCACCGGCAGGCTGTTTGCTCGATACGGCTCCGGCGTGCAGCGCCCTGGCCAGCGTCCTGAAGCCGTAGCGCTGGTAGAACTCGGCCAGCTGCGCCGCGTCCGCCTCGCCGACGGCGATCGCCTCCAGCGCCGGCAGGCCATCGACATGACCCGCCAGGTCGCAGTCGGTGCGGATGCGCAGCAGCTCGCGCCCGGTCGGCAGCCAGTCGCGTGCCTGGCGCAGGTTCTCGCCCACCGCACCCTTGATCTCGTCAGCGTGGGCGACGATCTCGTCCAGCGAGCCGTACTGGCTCAACCACTTGGCGGCGGTCTTGGGACCGACCTTGTCGACCCCCGGCACGTTGTCGATGGCGTCGCCGACCAGCGTCTGGTAGTCCAGCATCTGCGAGGCCGGCACGCCGAACTCGGCCTGCACGCCCGCCAGGTCGCGCCGCTTGCCGCTCATGGTGTCGATGATGAAGACGCGCTCGGTCACCAGCTGCGCCAGGTCCTTGTCACCGCTGGAGATCACCACCCGCATGCCGCCCGACTCACCCGCCTGCGCCAGGGTGCCGATCACGTCGTCGGCCTCGACCTCGGGCACCGTCAGCACGGTCCAGCCGAGCAGCCGCACCACCTCGTGGATCGGCCCGATCTGGCTGCGCAGATCGTCCGGCATCGGCGTGCGGTTGGCCTTGTATTCCGGATAGATCGCGTCGCGGAAGGTCGGCCCGCTGGCGTCGAACACGCAGGCCGCGTACTGCGCTTGCGGGTACTCCTTGCGCAGCGCGTTCAGCATGTTGATCATGCCGCGAATGGCGCCGGTGGGCTGGCTGTGGCGGTCGTCCGGGTCGGCGCGCAGGTCAGGCATCGCGTGGAAGGCGCGATACAGGTAGCTGGAACCATCCACCAGCAGCAGCGTCGGCGGCTCGGCGGCCGCCATGGCGGTGTCGGAAACGGTGTCGGTCATGCGGGGATTGTGCACCTGCGTCCAAGCGCCGCATGCGGGCCTCCAACTAGAATAGCCCGATGCGCGCGTCTACTCTTCTTGCGGCCCTGCCGCTCTGGCTGGCCATGTCACTGGCCGGCATCGCCCATGCGCAGCCGGCAGCCGCGCCCGCATCCGCGGACGCCACCGCCGCCGCCCGGGACGCCGAGCCCGGCCGCAGCAACCAGCGTGTCGAGCACATCCGGGTCGAGGACGCCGGCAGCCGCGTCGACGAAGTGCGCACCGGCGGCGAAACGCAGAGCATCACCGTCACGCCCAAGGCGCCGGTGCCCAGCTACGACGTGCGCCCCGCCGACGTCACGCGACCCGGCAGTTCCGAAGCCGGTCCCGGCAGCGCCGGGCCACGCACCTGGAAAGTGCTGAGTTTCTAGCCTCCACGATGGCTGTCTACACGGAGGTCTCGTTCGAACAGGCCGAGCAGTTGCTGGCCTCGCTCGGCCTGGGCCAGCTGACGGCGCTGCGCGGCATCGAGGGCGGGATCGAGAACACCAACTACTTCGCCACCAGCACCGAGGGCGAATGGGTGCTGACCCTGTTCGAGCGCCTGACGCACGCCCAGTTGCCGTTCTACCTGCACCTGATGAAGCACCTGGCGCAGCACGGCGTGCCGGTGCCCGAGCCGCAGTCCAAGGCCGCCGGCGTACCCATTGGCCCCGGCGAGGACGACATCCTGCACACGGTGCAGGCCAAGCCGGCGGCGGTGGTCAACCGGCTGCGCGGACACAGCGAACTGGCGCCGACCCCCGCGCACTGTGCCGAGGTCGGCGCCATGCTGGCGCGCGCCCACCTGGCGGCGCGCGACTATCCGCTGCACCAGCCCAATCTGCGCGGCCTGGCCTGGTGGAACGAGACCGTGCCGGTGGTGCTGCCGCACCTGGCCGACGCCCAGACCGCGCTGATCCGCGCCGAGCTGGCCTACCAGAACCACGTCGCCGCCAGCTCGGCCTATGCGGCGCTGCCGCGCGGCGCGGTGCACGCCGACCTGTTCCGCGACAACGTGATGTTCGAGGGCACGCGCGAAGCGCCGCGCCTGTCGGGCTTCTTCGACTTCTACTTCGCCGGCGTCGACAGCTGGCTGTTCGACCTGGCGGTGACGCTGAACGACTGGGCGATCGAGCTGGCCACCGGCCGCACCGACACCGTGCGCACCCAGGCCCTGCTGGACGCCTACCAGTCGGTGCGCCCGCTGGCCTCGGCCGAGCGGCGTCTGCTGCCGGCGATGGCGCGTGCCGGCGCCATGCGCTTCTGGGTCTCGCGCCTGTGGGATCTGCACCTGCCGCGCCAGGCCAGCCTGCTGACGCCGCACGATCCGACCCACTTCGAGCGCGTGCTGCGCCAGCGCATCGCCGAACCGCTGCTGGCATGAAACTCAACATCGTCCCCGCCAACGCCGGCCCGCGCTGGGTGCGCCAGGGCATCCGCGTGTTCTTCCGCCGTCCGCTTGCCATCGCCGGGCTGTTCTTCATGTTCCTGGCGCTGACCACGCTGCTGTCCTGGATCCCGGTGCTGGGCGACGTGCTGGCGCTGGCCCTGATCCCGGCCGCCACGGTGGGCCTGATGGCGGCGGCGGGAGAGGCCGATGCCGGCCGCTTTCCGATGCCCGGCACGCTGCTGATCGGCTTTCGCAGCGGCCCGGGCAAGACCCGCGCCATGCTGGTGCTAGGCGCGCTGTACGCCGGCGCGGTGCTGCTGATCATCGCGCTGTCGAGCCTGATGGACGACGGCAAGCTGGCCCAGATGCTGGCCGGCAGCGAGGGCAACATCACGCACGAGATGCTGACCGACCCGGCGATCCAGGACGCGATCCGCTCGTCGATGAATTCCATCCTCTTGATCACCGCGCTGTACCTGCCGGTCTCGGTGCTGTTCTGGCACGCACCGGCACTGGTGCTGTGGCACGAGGTGCCGGTGGTCAAGAGCCTGTTCTTCAGCGCCGTTGCGGTGCTGCGCAACGCCGGCGCCTACCTGCTGTACGGCGTCGCCTGGATGGGCGTCACGCTGACCGGCTGGGCGCTGCTGCTGACCATCGCCGCGCTGCTGGGCAACCTCAACGTCGCGGTCAGCGGCATGTTCCCGCTCAGCCTGATGATCGCGGCGATGTTCTACGCCTCGCTGTGGTTCACCTTCCGCGACAGCTTCTCGGCACCCGGCGCCGAGCCCGCCGCCGGCGCGTGACGGCACCCGGGTGCCCGCCGCGCCTGCGGCGCGCGGCTCGGGACTAACATGGCGTGCTTTTCCGCCAGAACACATTTGCCATGACGCCCGCGCGCCCCGCCTCCCGTCCGACCACGCTCGCCGGCTTCGGCGCATGGCTGCTGTCCGCCGCGCTGGCCGGCTGCGGCGGCGGTGCAGACCAGGTGCGGCCAACGCCGGCGGCGCCGCTCGAGCTGACCATCGCCCACATCAACGACCACCACTCCAGCCTGGACCCGCTCACCGCGGTCGAGATGCTCGTGGCGGGCACGCCGACGCGGGTCGAACTGGGCGGCTTCGCCCGCATCAGCCAGGCTTTCAAGACCTATGACGGGCGCGACGACGTGCTCAAGCTGCACGCCGGCGACGCCTCCACCGGCACCCTGTACTACACGCTGTTCAAGGGCGAAGCCGACGCCGCGCTGATGAACAGCGTGTGCTTCGACGCCATGGCCGTGGGCAACCACGAGTTCGACGACGGCGACGCGCAACTGGCCCGCTTCATCGACCACCTGCACGCCGGCCAGTGCCGGACGCCGGTGCTGGCGGCGAACATCGCGCCGCAGGCCGGCACCCCGCTGGCCCCGCGCACGGCGGGCGACTATCTGCAGCCCTACACCATCCGGAACGTCAAGGGCGTGCCGGTCGGCATCGTCGGCATCGCCACCAAGGCGGCGACCATGAACTCCTCGCGCCCGCTGCCCAGCACCGTGTTCGAGGATGAACTGCCCGCGGCGCAGCGCAGCATCGACCAGCTGAAAGCGCGCGGCGTGCACCACATCGTGCTGCTGAGCCACCTGGGCTATCCGGCCGACCTGGCGATCGCGGCGCAGCTGACCGATATCGACGCCATCGTCGGCGGCCACACGCACACGCTGCTGGGCGACTTCGGCAGCCTGGGGCCCGCGTTCGCCAGCGCCGGCCCCTACCCCACCCACGCCGTCAACAAGGACGGCCAGCCGGTGTGCATCGGCCAGGCCTGGGAATTCGGCAAGGCGATCGGCGAACTGCAGCTTCGTTTCGACGCCGAAGGCCAGCTCCTGAGCTGCAGCGGCCAGGCATCGCTGATCGTCGGCGAGCGCTTCCAGCGCCGCGACGCCGGCGGCGCCTGGACAGCGGTCGACGCCGCCACGCAGCAGCAGATCGCCGCCCAGCTGGCGGCCAACCCTGCCGTGAAGGTGCTGGCGCCGGAGCCCGATGCGGCCGCCACGCTCGGGCACTACGCCGATCAGGTCGAGGCCATGAAGGCACGCCAGATCGGTCACGCCAGCCAGGCCCTGTGCCTGGTGCGCGTGCCCGGCGAGCCTACCAACCGCAGCGCCGGCACCGCCGGCTGTGAGGCCGCCCACACGCTGGCGCGCGGCAGCGACGTCGCGCAGGTCGTGGCCGAAGCCTTCCTGGCCGCCAGCCTGCGCGCCGACCTGGCGCTGCAGAACGCCGGCGGCGTGCGCGTGCCGCTGGCCGCCGGCCCCCTGACCATGAACCACGCCTTCACGGTCATGCCCTTCACCAACGTGCTGGTCGAATTGCCCTTGAGCGGCGCGCAGGTGGTGGCGGTGCTGGAGGACGCGGTCGACCACCACCTCAGCGTGGCCCCGGGCAGCGACGGCTCGCACCCTTACGCCGCCGGCCTGCGCTGGCACCTGGACATGCGCCAGCCCAAGGGCCAGCGCTTCAGCCAGGTTCAGGTGCGCGAGCGCGCCAGCGGCCAGTGGTCGGCGATCGATCCGGCACGCACCTACATCGTGGTGACGCACGACTTCCTGGCCACGGGGCGCGACGGCTACACCACCTTCGGCTCGGTGTACGCCAGCGGCAACTACGTCAACACCTACCTGCTGTACACGCAGACCTTGGTCGACTACGTCCAGGCCAAGGGCACGCTGGCGCGGCCGTTGCCGGCCGATTATTCGCATCAGCGCGTGATCACCCGGGACGG
>CAZHSD010000020.1:43215-45531 GCA_964534975.1 uncultured Ottowia sp.
CCCTGCTCTCCAAACACCTTCTGCTGTCCGCCCTGGTCGCCGCTGCGCTGCTCGCCTGCGGCGGCAGCGACGACGGCGATCCGCAGCCGGAGCCGGAAAAGACCCCCATCGCGCTGTCGCTGGAAAAGATCGGCGGCTACCACAGCAACATCTTCGGCAAGAGCGCGGCCGAAATCCCCGCCTACGACGCGGCCTCCAAGCGTGCCTTCGTGGTCAACGCCGCCGCCGGCAAGGTCGACGTGCTGGACCTGGCCGACCCCAGCAAGCCCGCCAAGCTGGGCGAGATCGATGCCAGCGCCGTGCTGGCCGGCGCCGAGATCAACAGCGTCGCCGTGCACGACGGCCTGGTCGCGGTCGCCATCCAGGCCAACCCCAAGACCGACCCCGGCCGCATGGCGCTGTACAGCGCCAAGGACCTGAAGCTGCAGGGCCACGTCACCGTCGGCGCCCTGCCCGACATGCTGGCCTTCACCCCCGACGGCAAGACGGTGCTGGTGGCCAACGAGGGCGAGCCGAGCGACGACTACCAGATCGACCCCGAAGGCTCCATCAGCGTCATCGACGTCAGCCGGCCCAGCGCGCCGGTCGCGCGCACCGCCGGCTTCGCCGCCTTCAACGGCCAGGAGGCCGCGCTGCGCGCCCAGGGCATCCGCCTCTTCGGTCCCAACGCCAGCGCGGCGCAGGACCTGGAGCCCGAATACATCGCCATCGCGCCCGACGGCAAGACCGCCTGGGTCACGCTGCAGGAGAACAACGCGCTGGCCAGGCTGGACATCGCCTCGGCCACCGTCACCGCCATCACACCGCTGGGCCACAAGGACCATGGCGTGGCAGGCAACGAGATCGATGCCTCCGACACCGACCTCAAGGCCGAGCTCCACAGCTGGCCCGGCGTGCGCGGCCTGTACCTGCCCGACGCCATCGCCGCCTACCAGGCCGGCGGCAAGACCTACCTCATCATCGCCAACGAGGGCGATGCGCGCGCTTGGGGCGAGGACAACGCCGACTACTTCAAGGGCGACGCCAGCCAGGGCTTCGTGGAGGAATTCCGCGTCAAGCACCTGATCAACGCCAAGGGCTGGGGCGGCCGCCTGGGCGACGACCTGCCCGCGCAGCTGGGTGCCATGGCCGCCGGCGGCCTGCTGAACCCGGCCACCTTCGGCTATTGCGGCGCCATCGATGGCGCGCCCGGCGCCTGCCGCAACGACGACCAGCTGGGCCGCCTCACCGTGACCTGGACCATGGGCTACCGCACCGATGCCGCCGGCCTGCCGCTGCGCTTCGACAAGAACGGCCAGCCCGACCCCGCCGGCGACCGCCTGATGTACGACCACCTGTACGCCTTCGGCGGCCGCTCGTTCAGCATCTGGGACGACGCCGGCCGGCTGGTGTGGGATTCGGGCGCCGAACTGGAGCAGTTCATCGCCAGCGACGCCTGCAAGCTGGGCGCGGAGCGCGACAAGCCCTGCAAGGACTTCTTCAACGCCAACCACGAGGCCGGCAGCAGCCTGGACAACCGCAGCGACAACAAGGGCCCCGAGCCCGAAGGCGTGGCGATCGGCCAGATCGGCGAGAAGACCTTCGCCTTCATCGGCCTGGAGCGCATGGGTGGCGTGATGGTGTACGACGTCAGCAACCCGCAGGCGCCGCAGCGCGTGGATTACCTCAACACGCGCGAGGACTGGACCACCAAGGACCCGTCCACCGTGGGCGCCGCGGCGGGCGACCTGGGCCCCGAAGGACTGGTCTTCGTGCCCGCCGCCGATTCGCCCAACGGCCAGCCGCTGCTGCTGGTGGGCAACGAGGTCAGCGGCACCACGGCGGTGTACCAGCTCAAGCTGAGCTACTGATCCTGCTCACGCGCCTTGCCAGGCGGCACCCTTCGGGGTGCCGCCTTTTTCATTCGATCAGCGTCAGCTTCGCCACCGCCAGCGCCAGCCACTTGACGCCGTGGCGCGGGAAGTCGACCTGCGCGCGCGCATCGGCGCCCGCGCCTTCCACCGCCAGCACCTGGCCTTCACCGAACTTGTTGTGGAACACCCGCCGGCCGGCCACGATGCCCTGCGTGGCGTCGGGCGGGCGCGCCGGTTCCGCCGACGCGCCGAGCATCTCGGGGTAGATCGCACTGCGGCCCCAGGCCGGCTGCAGGCCGCCGCGCCCCGACAGCGCCGGCGGCAGGTCGCCGAAGCCGCTGCGCCTGGGCGTGATCCACTTCAGCGCGCTCTCCGGCAGCTCCTCCAGGAAGCGGCTGCGCACGTGGTAGCGCGTCTGCCCATGCAGCAGGCGGGTCTGCGCGTGGCTCAGGTACAGGCGCTT
>CAZHSD010000020.1:45631-60817 GCA_964534975.1 uncultured Ottowia sp.
CCGTCCTTGTCGCTCTGGTAGTGCTCGATCAGGCCGCTGGCCTCCAGCATCTGCTCGATGATCTCGCGCAGCGTGCAGCCGGCGGTCTGCTCGCGCAGCACGTCGATCCTGGCCACGAAGGCGGCCAGGTTGGCGCCGGCGCGCCCCGACAGGCCGCCCACGGCATCGGCCAGCGAGGTGCCGAGTGCGCGCGCCGCATCCTGCAGCTGCTCGATGCTGCGCGCGCCGATGCCGCGCGGCGGAAAATTCACCACGCGCAGGAAGCTGGTGTCATCCTGCGGGTTCTCCAGCAGGCGCAGGTAGGCCAGCGCGTGCTTGACCTCGGCGCGCTCGAAAAAGCGCAGGCCGCCATAGACGCGGTACGGCACGCCGGCGTTGAACAGCTGCGTCTCAATCACCCGGCTCTGCGCGTTGCTGCGGTAGAGGATGGCGATTTCCTTGCGCTCGTAGCCCTCGCCCTTGACCAGCTGGCGCAGTTCGTCGACCACCCACTCGGCCTCGGCGAAGTCGCTCGGCGCCTCGACCACGCGCACCGGTTCGCCGGCACCGGCGTCGGTGCGCAGCTTCTTGCCCAGGCGCCGCTGGTTGTGGCTGATCAGCTGGTTGGCCGAATCGAGGATGTTGCTGTGACTGCGGTAGTTCTGCTCCAGCTTGATCTGGTGCCGCACGCCGAACTCGCGCACGAAGTCGGCCATGTTGCCCACGCGGGCGCCACGGAAGGCGTAGATGCTCTGGTCGTCGTCGCCCACCGCCATGATGGCGCCGCCACCGCCCGGGCCATGTTCATCCGGCAGGCCGGCGATGATCTTGATCCAGGCGTACTGCAGCCGGTTGGTGTCCTGGAACTCGTCGATCAGGATGTGGCGAAAGCGCCGCCGGTAATGCTCGCGCACCGCGTCGTGATCGCGCAGCAGCTCGTAGCTGCGCAGCATCAGCTCGCCGAAGTCGACCACGCCCTCGCGCTGGCATTGCTCCTCGTAGAGCTGGTAGATCTCGACCTTCCTGCGGCTCTCGGCGTCGCGCACTTCCACGTCATGCGGGCGCAGGCCATCCTCCTTGCAGCCGCTGATGAACCACTGCAGCTGCTTGGGCGGAAAGCGCTCCTCGTCGATCTGGAACTGCTTGCACAGGCGCTTGATGGCCGAGAGCTGGTCCTGCGTGTCGAGGATCTGGAACGCCTGCGGCAGGTTCGCCAGCTTGTGGTGCGCGCGCAAAAAGCGGTTGCACAGCCCGTGGAAGGTGCCGATCCACATGCCGCGCACGTTCAACGGCAGCATGGCCGTCAGCCGCGCCACCATCTCCTTGGCGGCCTTGTTGGTGAAGGTCACGGCCAGCACGCCGCCGGGTGAAACCTGCCCCGTCTGCAGCAGCCAGGCGATGCGGGTCGTCAGCACCCGCGTCTTGCCCGAACCGGCGCCGGCCAGGATCAGCGCATGCTCGGGCGGCAGGGTGACGGCGGCGCGCTGCTCGGGGTTGAGGCCGGCGAGGATGGGTATGTCGGTGCCGGTCGGCACGTCGATCTGTGAAAGCATCCAGCGATTGTAGGAAGCGGCACCAAGCGGCATCCGGCCGACCCCACTACAATCAAGCACCGGGCCCAAGTTTTCTTGGCCCGGTTTTTTGTGCCCGCCGGAACGCGCGGTGCAAACGCCGCGGCCAGGCCAAGCGCCCATCTCTTCAACCCTGAATGGAGCTTGGTTCTGATGGAAATCTTCGACTACGACCACATCCTGTTGCTGCCGCGCAAATGCCGCGTCGAAAGCCGCAGCGAGTGCGACGTCGGCATCGAGTTCGGCGGCCGCCGGTTCAAGCTGCCGGTGGTGCCGTCCAACATGAAGACCGTGGTGGACGAGCAGGTCTGCGCCTGGCTGGCGGCCAACGACTACTTCTACGTCATGCACCGCTTCGACCTGGACAACCTCGCCTTCGTGCGCGAGATGAAGGCCAAGGGCCTGTTCGCGTCAATCTCGGTCGGCATCAAGCCGGCCGACTACGCCACCATCGACCAGCTGGCGGCCGAGCGGCTGGCACCCGAGTACATCACCATCGACATCGCGCACGGCCACGCCGACTCGGTGCGCGACATGATTCGCCACATCAAGGCCAAGCTGCCCGAGAGCTTCGTCATCGCCGGCAACGTCGCCACGCCCGAGGCGGTGATCGACCTGGAGAACTGGGGCGCCGACGCCACCAAGGTCGGCGTCGGGCCGGGTAAGGTGTGCATCACGCGCCTCAAGACCGGCTTCGGCACCGGCGGCTGGCAGCTGTCGGCAATGAAGTGGTGCGCCCGCGTGGCCACCAAGCCGATCGTCGCCGACGGCGGCGTGCGCCACCACGGCGACATCGCCAAGTCGATCCGCTTCGGCGCCACCATGGTGATGATCGGCTCGCTGTTCGCGGGACACGAGGAATCGCCCGGCCGCACGGTCGAGGTCGACGGCCAGCTGTTCAAGGAGTACTACGGCTCGGCCAGCGACTTCAACAAGGGCGAGTACCGCCACGTCGAGGGCAAGCGCATCCTGGAGCCGATCAAGGGCAGGCTGGCCGACACCCTGATCGAGATGGAACAGGACGTGCAAAGCTCGATCAGCTACTCGGGCGGCAAGAAGCTGCTCGACATCCGCAAGGTCAACTACGTCATCCTGGGCGGTGACAACGCGGCCGAGCATCTGCTGATGTAAACCGGCCGGCCCTCACAGCATCCGGCCGATGGCGTTCACCATCAGCACCGCGCCGCTGGCCGCGAGCAAGCCGTAGATCAGCAGCCGCAGCCGATCCACCGGCACGTGGTGCGCCACCCGGTGACCGACCACCACACCCAGCAGCGCCACCGGCAGCAACACCAGCAGCCGCTGGGCCAGCAGCGCGCTGAACAGGCCGCCGTCCACCGCCATCAACAGCAGCACCATCAGCGCTGCCAGCATGATGATGACCGGCAGGCTGGCACGCATGGCGCGCGCGCCCAGGCCGCGCCGCGTCAGCCAGGCCAGCACCAGCGGGCCGCCGGTGGCGAATAGCATCACCACGACGCCGATCCCGGTGCCATAAAGCCAGGCCAGGCCGCGCGACGCCGGCGGTGGTTCGGCGGCAACCGCGCCGACGCGCACCGAGCGGCGCATCGTCCGCAACGCCCGCACGCCCACCCAGGCCACGTAGGCGCCCAGCGCCAGCAGCGGCCAGGCCGACGTCAGCTGCCCGGCCAGCCACAAGCCGGCCAGGCCGCCCAGCAACATGCCGGGTGCCAGCGCGCGAAACTCGTCCCAGCGCACTTCGCGCAGGTTCAACCCGCCCATCAGCAGCGAGGCCAGCATGTCCATCACCAGCGCCAGCGGCACCACCTCGGTCAATGGCCAGCGCCAGGCCAGCAGCGGCACGGCCACCAGCGACGAGGCAAAACCGGTCAGCCCCAGCACCACATAGGCCAGCGCCACCACCAGCGCCGGATACACCATCTCGGCAAGGCCAACTTCCATGGCCGGCGAGCATAGCCTGCACCGGGACTACCACCGCCTGACCGGCCAGAAAATACTTGAGTTCAGGGATCGACACGCCAGCGACAATTGCTTTCAATCAGAGACTTGCGACAGTGCGCGACCAGCGACCGCCGCTCCCAGGAAAAAGCTGGCGACTCCACTCCACCATGATCCTGCCGAACCAACACCTCAAGATGAAGCACCTCGCCGTGGCTTTGACCGCCGCCCTGTTGGTGGCCTGCGGCGGCGACGACGATGCGCCCGCAACCGCCACACCGACCCAACACCAGCCTGGCAGCATCCTGACGCTGGAGGTCGCGAGCGAGGGCCAGTCGCCCAACACGCAGCGCTGGCTGATTCACGGCGTCACGACGCAGGGCGAACTGGTCGCCGAGCCATCAGCCGACCTGATTGCCGGTGCCTTGGTGCCCTTGCCACTGCCCACATCCGGTGCGTCGGCGGATCGCGAACAGGCCAGGAAGGCGGCGCGGCCGACGATCTGCAACAACGAGCCGACGCTGGGAACGGTCAATTCGTGCGGCTACTACAAACGGCTGTTCGACGCCTTCGCAGAAACGGGACTCTCCGACCCGACGGACATCGTGAACGAAATCGCGGATCTGGATGCGGGGATCGTGGATCTCCAGATCGACCAGGCTCGATCCGGCCTGAGCAAGCGGGAATACCTGGCTTTTCATCAAGCACTGGACCAGGTCCCGTTCTTTGCGGCCCAGGAAGACGCCGAGATCGAGGCCCAGGGCTTCTTCGACTTCCTGAAGAAACTGTTCACCGCCAAGCCTCCCATCTACATGGAGGAGATCGACGCCGCGCCCAACCAGCGCCAATGGCTCGACGCACTGGCAGCCAAGCAGTTGGACTGGCGGAGCTTTCTGGAACTGATGGCCGCGCGGGGCGACGATTTCATGCAGTTGCGCCGGCAGCTCAACAGCTGGTTCGTCGGCCGCCTTGCCGCCGGCGTTCAGCCCACGCTGCGGGGCTTCGTTGCCGACTACGCGCACGGCACGCCCGAGAAAGCCCCGGCCGCAACCACATCCCCCAATCCGGATCGATGGCTGGCTTCATCCAGCGTCATGGACGAAGGCTCTGTCACCGCAGCGAGCTTCGTGGTCAGCCGGTCGGACTGGCCGACCCTCGCGTCCGGCAAGAGCAGCGTCCTGTCGGTACACGACCCGGATGAATCGCATTACAACGATGGCTGGACAAGCTTACGCAATGTGAAGATATCGCTGGGTACCACCGGAGCGATGAACGAGCTTGAATTTTTCCTCCGCGGTGCATACAACGTTGGGCATCCCAGGTTGGCTGGCACCTGGATACGCAATCTGGAGTTCTACTGTTACGACCCGACGTTCGACCCATGGTCTACGGGTCCCGGCCCAGCCCCCATCTGCAGCCAGTTTCCGAACCTTTCAGCGAAGGTCTACCGCCTGACCAAGCTCAGAACGGACGCCCGTCCCACGCCCTACTTGGAGCTGCGCGTCCACATGGCAGGCAACGACACGCTTATGAACTTCAGTCACCGTGTGGTGACTTTCTTTGTCAACGGCCTTACAGGAATCACCGTCGCGAACTGGTGATCCTCCTGGGCAAGGGCTCAACAGGAATCTCCGTCCTGAACGACTGGCTCGGGCGCTGAAGTGCCGGCGGCCGCACCTGCTCGGTGCCGGCGTTAAGCTCACGCGGTGCCCACAGACTCCCCGCCACCGCGCCGCATCGCCCACCTCGACATGGACGCCTTCTACGCGTCGGTCGAGTGGCTGCGCTATCCGCAGCTCAAAGGGCTTCCGGTGGTGATCGGTGGCGGGCGTCGGCACGAGGACGACCTGATCGCGCGCCTGAACGAGGCGCAACCCGAGCGCGAATGGACCAGCGCCGACCTGGCGCAGATTCCGGTCGACTTCTTCCCGCGCCTGAAGGACTACGTCGGTCGCGGCGTCATCACCACGGCCAGCTACGCGGCGCGGCCGTTCGGCGTCGGCTCCGCCATGGGCCTGATGAAGGCGGCCCGGCTGTGCCCGCAGGCGATCCTGCTGCCGGTCGACTTCGACGAATACCGCCGTTGCTCGCGCGCCTTCAAGCAGGTCATCCTGGACATCGCGCCGGTGATGGAGGACCGCGGCGTGGACGAGGTCTACATCGACTTCACCGACGTGCCCGGCGGCCAGCGCGAGGGCGGGCGCGTGCTGGCGCGGCTGATCCAGAAGAGCATCTTTGATGCCACGGGCCTGAGCTGCTCCATCGGCGTCGCGCCCAACAAGCTGCTGGCCAAGATGGCGAGCGAGTTCAACAAGCCGAACGGCATCAGCATCGTGCACGAGCAGGATCTGGAGCGCCTGATCTGGCCGCTGCCCTGCCGCAAGATCAACGGCATCGGCCCGAAGGCGGATGCCAGGCTGCAGAGCCATGGCATCCACACCATTGGCGAACTGGCGGCGCGCGAGCGCAGCTGGCTGGTCGAGCATTTCGGCCGCAGCTACGGCGCCTGGCTGCACGAGGCCGCGCACGGTCGCGACGAGCGCCCGGTGGTGACCGAAAGCGAGCCGGTCAGCATGAGCCGCGAGACCACCTTCGAGCGCGACCTGCACGCGGTGCGCGACCGCGCCGAGCTGGGGGCGATCTTCACCACGCTGGCGCAGCAGGTGGCGGCCGACCTGCAGCGCAAGGGCTATGTCGGCCGCACCATCGGCATCAAGCTGCGCTTCGACGATTTCAAGATCGTCACGCGCGACACCACCGTGGCCGAGTACACCAGCGACGCGCGCCGCATTCGCCAGGTAGCCGGCCAGTGCCTCAAGCGCGTCGACCTGTCGCGCCGGCTGCGCCTGCTGGGCGTGCGCGTGGGCTCGCTGATGCGCCGCGACCAGGCTGCCTGCGCGAGCCACGCCGCAGACCAAGCCAGCGCATCCGAGACCGCGACCGCACGGCTGTTCTGAAAGCTGCCACAGCACCACGCCGCTGCACTACAGTGGCGGCATGAACACCTCCGCCCTCAGCTGCTTGCAGCTTTCCGTCACCGACCACATCGCCCACCTGGTGCTGAGCCGCCCCGACGCCATGAATACCATGGGCCCGGTCTTCTGGCGCGAGCTGGATCAGGTGCTGACCCGCCTGCACCGCAGCGGCGAGGCGCGCGTGCTGGTGATCTCCAGCACCGGCAAGCACTTCTCGGCCGGCATGGCACTCGAGGTGTTCGGCGGCGCCATCCAGATGGACGACCAGAGTCCCGAGGGCCGCGCCGCCATCGCCGACCTGCTGGGCGAGCTGCAGGCCACCTTCAGCAAGCTGGAGACGCTGCGCATCCCGGTCATCGTCGCCATCCAGGGCGGCTGCGTCGGCGGTGCGGTGGATCTGGTCACGGCGGCATGCATCCGCTACGCCACGCAGGACGCCTTCTTCGTCATCCAGGAGATCAACATCGGCATGGTGGCTGACGTCGGCACGCTGCAGCGTCTGCCCAAGCTGATGCCGCTGGCCGTGGTCAAGGAACTGGCCTACACCGGCCGCCGTCTGCCCGCCGACCAGGCACGCGGCTACGGCCTGGTGAACGAGGTGTTCGACACGCCCGAGGCCTGCCTGGCCGCCGCCCTGCAGTGCGCCAGGGAAATCGCCGCCAAGCCGCCGGTCGCCATCTGGGGCAGCAAGCAAGTGATCCACTACGCGCGCGACCATGCGGTCGATGACGCGCTGCGCCAGATGGGCTGGGTGCAGGGCGCAATCTGGAGCAACGCCCACGTGCGCGAAGCGGTGACGGCGATGCAGGATAAGCGCAGCGGCCGCTTTCCGCCGCTGGCCGAGCTGAAGGATTTCGGCGGGCAGTAATCTAACACCGCTCCGCCAACAAAAAAAAGACCCCCGCTCCAACGCCGGGGGTCTTTTCACGTCCGCAGGGACGCGCGCGGCTCAGCCGGTGCGGCGCAGCCGGCGCGCACCCAGGCCAGCAGCCAGCAGGCCCAGCAGCATCAGGCCCCACTCGCTCAGGGTCGGCACAGGGGTTACCGCGCCGCCGACGGCACCGCCGCCGCCCGCGGCGCGCACGCCGGGGCCGCCCGGGTCGACGATGGCGCCGTTGGCCTGGCCGTCATCGTCGCCCAGGCCGCCGTCGGTGACCTTGAAGCTCACGGTGTTGCCCGCCACGGTCGCGCCCGGCAGCTCATACCACTGCGGCGTGCGGTCAGCCAGCGTCGGCCCCCACTTCCAATAACGGGTGCCGGCCGGCAGGTTCGCCGGGAACTTCATCGTCACCGTCACCTCGCTGCCCGGCGTGCACAGTCGCGTGCGATAGCTCAGCAGGCCGTGCGGGAAGCTCACCCCCGGCGGCGTGGCCGGCGTGGCGCCCGCCACCGCAGCGGTGATGGTCGGCGTGCCGTCAAAGCCGCAGGTCGCGCCGCCGCCACCCAGGCTCACGTCCACATTGCCGGCCCCAACCGCCGCGGGCACCTGCACCTGCCTCACCGGCGTGGGCAGCGCCATGCAGCTGGCCGGCTGCTGCGCTGGTCCGGTGCCGACGCAGGCCCAGCTCCACGGCCCGGTGCCGCCGACCGCCGTGGCCGTGCCCGCCGCGCACAGGCCGTTGGCCGGTGCTGTCGGCACCACCGACTGGTGGGCCGGGCCGCACGCGCCGTTGACGGTGGGCAGCGGTGCCGCGCACTGGGCCGTCTGCCCGCCGCCTGCGCCGCTGCAAGTCCAGCTCCAGGACGTGCCCAGGCTGCCCACCGCCGATGCCGTGCCCGCCGCGCACAGGCCGTTGCTGGGCGCCGTGCCGGTAGCCACGCCCTGGGCGCTGCCGCAGGCGCCTGCAACCTGCTGCTGCGCCGGGGCCGTGCAGTTGGCCGTGGTGCCGCCGTTGATGCCGTTGCACGACCAGCTCCAGGGGCCATTGCCGCTGACGGACGACGCCAGGCCCGCGCTGCACAGGCCGGCCGCCGGCCGCGTGCTGACGGCCGTGCCATCCGCTGCGCCGCAAGTGCCGTTGACAGCAGCGCCGATAAGGAAGGGTCTGATGTTGATGCCCACCAGCAGCACCGATTCGCCACCGGCGTTGGCCGCCTTGATCTTCACGAAGAACAGCCCCGCCTGCGTTGGCGTGCCGGACAACGCGCCCGTGGCCGCATTCAGGCTCAGGCCGGGTGGCGCTGCAAAATCGACCAGGCTGTAGGTCACGGGCTGCCCCACGTTGGCCGGCGCCAGCGCGGGGGTAAAGCTGTAGGCCATCCCCACCATGCCCTGCGGCGCGGTGCCCGACAGCTGGGGCGGGATCACGGGGTCGTCCCAGGTGATCTTGATCCAGCCACTGCCACCCGCGCTTTGCACCCCACCATTGCTGGCGGGTGTGCAGTTCCAAAAACCAGTGTTGTTGGGCGTCGAGTACGAAATAGGAACCCTCGGGTCCATGCCGGGGTACATGCTGCTGCCACCAGCACCGCCGCCGCCAGTTGTCTTACCAGTTACACCAAAGGGCTGCCTGCCAGAGCCACCACCACCACCACCCCAGACGCCGCCGCCGCCGCCGCCGCCAGCGGCAACGCTCGGAAGATAGAACTGCCCTTCCATTCGCCAGCCGCCACCAGCTCCTCCTATCCCATCGCCCACGCCCCCCCACCTGCAACCCAGTAGACTTCCCAACCGGCACCGCCCGCGCCCCCGGGCACAGCCCCACGCTGTCCTGGCTCCCCATCATGGGTACCGTCACCGCCGACACCATCGGCGCCGCCACCATACCCCCCGCCGGCACCTCCGCCCTGGTTACCGTTGCTTCCCAGCCCTCCAGAAGGGTAGCCGCATCCGTGGCCGCCATCTCCGCCGACGCGATCAAGGGGATCCTTCAAATATCCACTTTCGCCCGAACCGCCGCCGCCGGCAGCCACCACGTTCCAGCTCGAACCCGTCCAGCGGAGGCTGCTGGAACCGCCGCCAGCACCGCTCCACCCCACGCTACCCCCGCCGCCGACTGTGTACGTCAGAACCGTGCCGGGCGACACTGTCAACGGAAGCAAGTTTGACACCCTCGCACCGTGCCCGCCTTTCCCAAGACCGGGCCCACCCATTTCTGTTCTGTGTGCGCCTGCACCCCCGCCCCCGACGGCCTCGATGTGAATCTTGGTCACCCCCGCAGGCACCGTCCAGGTGCGTTCACCGCCGGGCACGTTGTCTGTGAAGCTGCCCGCCACGGCCGCCGGGCCGGCGGCCAGCAGGCCGCCCAGGGCCAGCACGCCGAGCGCCGACCAGGGCGCGCAGCCACGGCGCGGCGCGGCCTTGCCCTCCAGAAGCATGTGAAACCCATTCGCCATGATGGACACCTCCAATTTGCAATGAATCCAGCAAACTCACTCCGATGAGCCATCATAAGTCAATTGGATTGGATCCAATGGGGTTTTTTGCGCCTGCATCATCAAACAGGCGCATGGAGCCGCCCGCAACCCCCAGATATCGGCGCCCGGCGTTGCAAGGCAGCCACGCGCGCCACGACGCCAGGCTTGATGTGAACCGCTGCCGCGCACGGCAGCCCCTGGCAAGGCCGGGCATCGCAAGCCGATGACGATGAAGGCCATGCGCGGCAGCGCGTCGCGCCCGCGTCGCCCCCCGTCGCGGCCGCTGGCAGCGGTGGTTCAGCCTTGGCGTGGGGCCGCGCGCCCGAAGCGCAGTTTCATGACGGTGATGGCACCGGTGAGCACCACCATCACCGCGTTGGCCACCATCAGGGGCAGGTCGCCGCGCAGCCAGCCGTAGACCAGCCACAACGCCAGTCCGATGGTGATGATGACGTAGGTGGGCAAGGAGATGCCGGAGACGTCGCGCGTCTTCCAGGTGCGCCACACCTGCGGCACGAACGACGAGGTGGTGAAGCAGGTGGCCACCAGGCCCAGAATATCCAGCGCGGTCATGAATCCCTCCCACTCGGTCTTGACAGGACGAGCGCGCCATTATCATGTGGTCGGTCCGCGCCGCTGCCTCGACCATCCCCCTGCCCTGCGATGAACACCGCCCCGCTACCACCGCGCGCCTTCGTGCTCGGCAACTACGTGCAGGCCTGCTGCTGGCGCGTGCCGCGCCTGCCGCAGCCGGGCGAGACGCTGCAGGCCGACGGCTTTCTGAAGGAGGCCGGCGGCAAGGGCCTGAACGTGGCCGTGGGGCTGCGGCGGCTGGGCGCGCAAGTGGACACGCTCATCGGCGGCGGCGAGGACGAGGCCGGCGACGCCCTGCTGGCGCTGCTGGCGGCCGAGGGCATCGCCGCCGACCACTTGCAGCGCCTGCCCGGCCCGTCCGGCTGGGGCGCCGGCCTGATCGGCGCCGATGGCCGCAACACCATTGCCGCGTACCCGGGCGCCAACGGGCTGTTGACGGCCGCGCACGCCGAGGCGGCGCGCGGCGCTATCGAATCCGCGGCACTGGTCTACGGCCAGTTCGAAACGGCCTTGCCCGCGGTGCATGCGGCGTTCCGGATCGCGCATGAAAGCGGCGTGCCCACGCTGCTGAACCCCTCGCCCTGGCAGTCGCCGCCCTCCGCCTTGCGCGCGGCCACCCACACGCTGATCGTCAACGAGGTCGAGGCCGCCGGCCTGCTGCAGATGCCGCAGCTGCCGGCGCTGGGTCTGCACGATGCAGCGCGGGCGGTGCGGCAGCGGCAGGCTGCGCTGGCCACGGACTGGCCCGCCCTGCGGCGGCTGGTCGTGACGCTGGGCGAGCACGGCGCGCTGGGTGCCGAAGCCGGGCCGGGCGACACCGCCTGGACCCTCTGGCACGCGCCGGCGCTGCGCATCACGCCGGTCGACACAGTGGGCGCCGGCGACGCCTTTGCCAGCGGCTACGCGCTGGCGGTGCTGCGCGGACAACCGCTGCCGACGGCGCTGGTCTGGGGCAACCTGTGCGGCGCACACGTGGCGGCGCGCTCAGGTGTGCTGGAGGCGCTGCCCGGCATCGAGCAGTTCGAACGGATGCTGGCCGCCGGCCCGCGCCTGCAGGCGGTCCGGCTCAAGGCCTGATCAGGGCTGCAGTTCGATCCGGTAGACGTAGGCATCGCCGCGGAAGGTGCCTTCCACGTACTCCACCAGCGCGCCCGAGGCCACGCGCGTCATGCGCTTGAACAGCAGGCACGGCTGTGGGGTGTCGAAGCCGAAGGCCTCGGACTCCATCGGCGAGCTCAGGATGGCTTCCACCGACTGCTCGGCACCGCCGAGTTCCAGCTTGCACTGCCCGCGCAGGCGCTCGTAGGCCGAACCCCCGCCGTCCCAGGCCGCCATGTCGGGCGCCAGCGTCAGGTCGTACCAGGCCAGTTCGCGCGTCATCGGCACACCGTCGGCCTCGCGCACGCGCACTACGTGCAGGAACTGCGCGTTCGACGGCCGCTGGAAGATCGACGCCATGCGGCGGTCGCTCACGATGGCGCATTCCAGCACCCGGGTGGTCGCCACCTTGCCGAGTTCGCGCATTTCCTCGGTGAAGCCGCGCAGCGGACCCAGCGTCGACTGCACGCGCTCCGGCGGCTTGCGCACCACGCTGCCGCCACGCCCACGGCCGCCGACGCGCTGGTCGTGCCGGAGCTGGTCGTAGCTGCGCTTGACGGTGGAGCGGCTGACGCCCAGCGCTTCGGCCAGGTCACGCTCGGGCGGCAGGCTGGCGCCTTCGCGCACGGCGCCCGAGTTCAGCAAATCGTCCAGCTGGATGTACAACTGGCGCCACAAGGGCTGTGAAATCTCGGTGTTGAGTTGCAGCGATGCAAATGTCTCCGGCATGCTCATTTCCATAGTGACAAGATCCATAAATCACGCGATGACCCGCAGCCAGACCCAAGAATCCGCCGCATCGCGCCCCGCAACGAACGATCGTGCGGAATTATCGGTTCAACCGCTCGACTTTGGTAGTCGACTTGGCACAAATGGGCTGGTTCCATAAATTTGTCACACTATCGACATCGGCGTATGCCTTCGACTATGGCTGCGAGCCAAGCGACCAGCGGCACTTCGAGCCATCGACTCACTGCCGCGCGGTGCGTACATTGGCCGGCACGGGTCCGGGGTGGCTGGTGCGCCAGGGGTTGATGTCCAGCCCGCCGCGCCGGGTGTAGCGCGCGTAGACGCTGAGCTTGGCCGGCCGGCAACGCGTCCAGATGTCGGAGAACATGCGCTCGACACAGTGCTCGTGGAAGTCGTTGTGGCGGCGGAAGCTGATGATGTAGGCCAGCAGTCCGGCCTGTTCGATCTGCGGGCCGACGTAGCGGATCTGCACGCTGCCCCAGTCGGGCTGGCCCGTGACGGGGCAGTTGCTCTTCAGCAGCCGGCTCGCCAGGGTTTCTTCCACCGGCTGCTCGTCGAAGGCCGCCGTGAGCAGCGCGGGGGCCGGCTCGGCGTGTTCCTCGCATTCGATGTCCAGCCGGTCCAGGTTCAGGCCGTCGAGCTCGTGCACCGGCTCTCGATCGAAGTCGTCGGCGGCGATCAGCTTGACGCCGGCGCCGGCCTGCATGGGCCCACCCTGCCAGATGGCGGCGCTGACATCGGACTGGAGGCGGCGCCTGACCTCCTCGGCGTCGGCAAAACGGGTGCCGCTAAAGCTGTTCAGGTACAGCTTGAAGGACTTGCTCTCGACCATGTACGTGCTCTCGCACGGCACCAGGATGCGCGCGATCGCCACCTGCGGCTTGCCGCGCGCATTCAGCCAGGACAGCTCGTAGGCGGTCCATAGATCGGCGCCGAAAAAGCGCGGCTGGCCCGTGATGCCCAGCTGCGCACGCTGCGGCGCGCGCGGAATCGGAAACAACAGGCCGGCGTCGTACCGATCGGTGTAGGCGGCCGGCTTGCCGAGCGCGCTGGCCTGCAGCAGCGCTGCCTGGCCGGAGTCCTGGTGGGTCATGCGGATGGCGATGTCAAGGGATGCTGGTGCAGGAAGGGCAGCAAGTGGCGCAGGAACTGCTGGCAGGCCTGCGGCGCCAGGTCGTGGCCGGCGCCTTCGATGGCGACGAAGCGCGCGCCCGGGATGCGCCGCGCGGTGTCGCGCCCGCACTCGATCAGCACGAAGGGGTCGGCGTCGCCGTGCAGCACCAGGGTCGGGCAGCGCACCCTTGCCAGTTCGTCGGCGCGCGTGGTGTCGGCCAGGATGGCGGCCAGCTGGCGCAGGTTGCCGGCCGGGTCGTAGCTGCGCGCGATGGTCTGCAGGATGACGGCGCGCATGGCCTCTTCCGGCACCGGATTAGCCGGGCTGCCGACGGCGCGAAAGAAGTTCAGGTAGTAGCGCACCACCGCCTCGGTGTCATGGCCGCGCGGCTTGGCCAGCATCACGCGCAGCACCTTGGGCTGCAGGCTGGGCAGGCCGCGCGCGCCGCTGGAACTCATGATGCTGGTGAGCGTGGCACAGTGCCGCGGCGCAGCGATCGCCATGCGCTGCGCGATCATGCCGCCCATGCTCATGCCGACGAGGTGCGCGCGCTCGATCGCCAGCGCATCCAGCACGCCGAGCGCGTCGTGTGCCATGTCTTGCAGCGTGTAGGGCGGCCGCGGCGTAGCGCCGACGACGCGCTGCAGGCCGGCCAGCGCGATGTTGGGCACACCCAGCTCGGGCAGGTGCTGCGACAGGCCGGCGTCGCGGTTGTCGATGCGGATGACGCGATAACCCGCTTGCACCAGCGCCTGCACGAAGTCGGGTGGCCAGTGGATCAGCTGCCCGCCCAGGCCCATGATCAGCAGCAGCGGCTCGCCGCCACCGCCCGAGTCCTCGAGCTCGATGCGAATGCCGTTGGCTTCAAGCTGCACGGCCGGACATCCGTGTTCGATCTACCGGCAGCGGCACGGCATTCACCGGAACTCGCCCTCGCGCAGCCACTTGGTGGCGATCCACTTCTCGCCCGCAATCACCGGCGCACCACCGTGCAGGGTCTTGGTGCTGGGGTGCGGGCGCTCGTAGCTGAAGAACACCGCGTTGCCGCGCTTGGGTGCGACCTCAAGGAACACGTTGGGGAAAGTGGTGCCGCCACCTTTCTCGGGCTCGTTCAGGTACATCACCACCGTACCCACGCGCTGGCCGCCGCGCTTGAGGATGGTCGGCGTGCCGGGCTCGTCGGGATCGAAGTAGTCGAAATGCGGCTTGTATTCGGTGCCCGGCACGTACTGCAGCACCTGGATGCCCTCGCCATTCTCGATCGGCCAATTCACCAGCCGGGCGATGCGCGCCTCGATGCGGCTGACCAGTTCGTTCTCGCCGCGCTGGAAGAACATGCCCTGGCTGGTGCGGTCTTCGTTGATCTCCTCGCCGCCGGTCTTGGTGGCCACGGTGAGCGAGCGGCTCATGCGCGGTTTCGCCAGTTCGATCAGCGCGTCGCACTCCTCGTCCGACAGCAGGCCGCCGAACACCACCACGCGCGGCATCGCCATCGTGCCGAGCACGGCGACCTGGCGATCACCGGCGTCCAGGTACAGCGGCGAATCGCCGATGTCGGGCTCGGGCACCGGCACCGCGGGCGGCAGGCCCTTGGCGACGGCCTGCTCGTTCAGATGCTCGCGCAAGGTGCTTTCCATGGCCTCGATGGCGGTGTCCTGGTCCCAACCGGATTCCTTCATCGATCGCAGCACCGATTCGGCGCTGTGGCCGGCGCTGGCCTGCTCGACGATCCATTGGCGCAGTTCGGTGGTGATGTGCTGGGTCATGGCAAGCAGCGTTGAGCGTTGAGCGTTGAGCGTTGAGCGTTGAGCGTTGAGCGTTGAGCGTT
>CAZHSD010000021.1:0-14855 GCA_964534975.1 uncultured Ottowia sp.
ACGCCGAACACGGTGTCGGTCGGCAGGCCGGTGTAGAAGTCCACCTTCGACTGCGCCATGGTGCCGGCCTGGCGCAGCCGGTCGGCCACCATGAAGGTCATCTTCAGCGGCGCGCCGGCGCATTTGAGCGCGCCGGTGGGCAGGGTCATCACCGCCTGGCCGCCCTTGGCACGGAAGGCGTCCATGGCCTGCCAGGTCGCCTGCGCCGCCTCGGGGCTGTAGTACACGCTGCCGAGGCCGTTCTGCCCGATCGCCTTGACGTCCATGCCCTCGATCTGGCTGTAGTCGAGATGCAGGCCGGTGGCGACCACCAGGTAGTCGTAGTCGATCTTCCTGCCGCCGGCGGTGGTCAGGCTGTTGCCGGCCGGGTCGAACGAGGCCACCATCTCCTGCACCCACTCGATGCCGGCCGGCTGGAATTCGGCATTGCGGTTGCGCACCTTCTCGATCGGCCACACGCCGGTGGCGACCAGGGTGTAGCCGGGCTGGTAGTTGTGCTCCTGCTTGGCGTCGACGATGGTGATCTTCGCCTCGGGCAGCAGAGCGCGCAGCCGGCTGGCCACGGCGATGCCGCCCAGGCCGCTGCCGGCGATCACGATGTGCGCCTTGCTGTTCGACGCCGGCTGGGCCTGCGCGACGGGCGCCGCCTGCAGCGCGCTGACGGCCAGCGGTGCGGCGCCCAGGGTGCGCAGCAGATCGCGGCGGGAGGGGCGCGCGGCCCGCGCCGGATCGATTCGATCGGTCATGACTATCTCCTCTAGCTTGGGGTGGAATGCAAACCGCCCGGCTTGCGCAGCAGGCGGACCAACATGGGGCGGGTGAAGTGGGCACCCCCGGGACCCAGGTGTGGTTCGAAGCGCGCGCGCACGCGCTCGCGCAGCTCGCCGTCCAGGCGGCGCTCGGCGTAGCTCACGTCCAGCATGCGGCGCTCGAAGTCGGCGAAGTCGGCGTAATGCACCGGCACCTCGAAATGCAGTTCGGCGGCACGCCGCCAGCCGCCGGCGTCCAGCGCACGATCGAGCGCCGCCTGCGCTGCGGCGCGCATCTCGCGTTCGTCGTTGAACAGGCGCATGATCTCGTTCAGCTCGCCCGCGTAGACCGGCTCCGACACGTACAGGTGGCCGCCGCCCTTCAGCACGCGCCAGACCTCGACCAGCGCCCGATCCATCAGCGCCGGTGAGATATGGTGCAGCGACTTGAGCATCAGCGCCAAGTCGAAGCTCTCATCCGGCAGCGGGATCGCCTCGGCACCGGCGGCGATGAAGCGCAGGCGCTCAGCCGGCGCCGCCAGGTTCCTGGCGTGCTGGATGGCGTCGACCTCGAGGCCGGTCGCCTGCGCGTCGGGAAAGCGCCGCAGCAGATCGCGCAGCAGGCGCGCACCACCGCAACCCAGCTCGATGATCCGCTGGCCGCTCAACGGCACCAGCTGGTTCAGGATCCGCAGTTCATCGCGCTCGACTTGTCCGCCAAGCGGGCGGACGGCCGTGACTTCGGTCTCTGCACTCATCGGTACTGCCTCAGGTAGCGCCGCTCGAAGGCGCGCTTGGTCCAGTGCATCAGGCGCGTCGGCGGCAACACGGTCTGCCGTTGCTGGTTGCGGTACACCAGCGTGCCCTCATCGAGGGCGTCGATGATGCACATCAGCTCGACCTTGAAGCCGTGCGTTGCCGGCGTGCCGGCCAGTTCAGCCAGCAGGTTGCGCGCCGCCGCCTCGGCCTGCAGGTCGGCCATGTGCGCCTGCTTGGGCATCCAGTCGGGGCCGGGAAAGCTGCCGCTGTCACCGACCACGTAGACGCGCTCGAAGCCGGCCACGCGGCACTGCGCGTCGGCGGCGATCAGGCCGCCGGGCGAGCGCGGCAGCGTCGATTGATCGAGCCAGGCCGGCCCGGTCAGGCCGGGCATGAACAGGATCAGGTCGGCGTCGAACTCGCCGCCCTCGGTGACCACCTTGTCGACCTCGAAGCGCTGCGGCTTGTGGCCCAGATGGGTTTCGATGCCGCGCTGGCGCATGCGCTCGAGCAGGCGCGCCACCGCCTTGGCGCCCAGGCGCGCGCCCGGCGTCTGCGACGGGTTGAAGAACACCAGCCTGAAGCGCTCGCGCCGGCCTTCGCGCCGCAGCTGGCGCTCGATGCCGAACAGGAACTCGAACATCGGCCCGCCGCGCACCGCGCCCGGCTCCTTGGGGTTGGCGCCGAAGCCGACCGCGATGGTGCCGCCCTCCATGGCGCGCAGGCGCTCGCGAATGCGCTCGGCGGCATCGATGCCCTCGCACGGCGTGATCGCGTGCTCGATGCCCGGCAGCTTTCTTATGAAGCGCGCGCCGCTGGCGATCACCAGCGCGTCGTTGGCGATGTCGCCGGCACTGGTGTACACGGTGCGCCCGTCGCCCGACAGGCCAGTCACGCTGGCGGCGTGGAACCGCACCTGCATGCGGCGAAAGAACGGCGCCAAAGGCACCACCAGGTCGGCGCGCGTGCGCAGGCCGCTCGGAATCCAGATCGTGCCGGGCAGGTAATGCAACTCGGCGCGCGGCGCCACCAGCGTGATCGGCGCGGTGCAACCGTGCCGGCGCAGCAGGCGCACACTCGACAGCGCGCCGAAGCCGGCGCCGAGCACGACGATCTGCGGTGACGAGCGCGGCGTATTCATTGACGATCCGGCTTTTCCTGGCGCGGCGCATCCGGCACCGCGGGCGCGGCCGCCACGCCCGGCGTCGCGGGCGTGGCAGCAGGCGCCGCCGGCGCCAGCACAGCGTTGACCTGCGTCAACAAGTCCTCATCCAGCCGGTCGGCCAGCGCCGCCAGCTTCAGGCGCGTCAGCACCTGCTCGCTGCGCGCCTGCGCCAGCGCCAGCGCCGCCTGGGCGTGGTCGTTCTCGGCGTTCAGCAGGTCGAGCGTGGTGCGGTCGCCGACCTCGCGGCCAACGCGCGTGGCGTCCAGGCGCGCGGCGCTGGCGGTCAGGCCTTCCTGCAGGGCGTCGATGCGCGCGCCGCCGGCCTGCAGACCCTGCCAGGCGGCGCGCACCTGCTGCGTGACTTCCTCGCGCGCCACCTCGAGTTCGGCACGCGCCTGGTTCACGCGCTCGGCCGCCTCGCGCTGCTGCGCCTCGCGCATGCCGCCGGTGTAGAGCGGAATGTTGACCTGCACGCCGACCATGCCGTTGAGCTGGCGGTTGCGCGCCGAGCCGAAGTCGCCGCTGCCGGCGATGCGCTCGTGCGCGGCCTGCGCGATCAAATCCACGGTGGCGCTGCCGAGCGCGCCGCGCTCGCGCAGCTTTTCCTGCGCCACGTTCACGGCCTGGGCCAGCAGGCGCAGGCGCGGGTTGTCGGCCTCGGCGGCCTGCAGCCAGGACTGCAGCGTGTCGGCCGCCGGCAGCGCCTGCACCGGCAACTGTGCCGACGGCTGCGCCAGGCCGCTGCTGTCGGCCAGCGCCTGGCGCTGGATGCCGGCGTCCAGCGCGGCGGCCGATTGCTGCGCGCGCACGCCGGCCAGCGCCGCGTCGGCCTCGTGGGTGTCGGTGACGGGCGACGCGCCAAGCTCGAAGCGGTCGTGCGCCTCGGTGCGGGCGCTGTCCACGGCGCGCGCCTGGCGCTCAATCACGCGCACCCGCTCCTCGGCCACCGCGAGCGCGAAATAGCGCTCGGCGGTGCGCAGCATCAGCTCGGTCTGCGCCCCGCGCCAGGCGATCTCGCCCATGTCGGCGCCGAGTCGCAGCTGCGCGCGCTGGGCATCGCGCGTGGCATTGACCAGCGGCTGCTGCGCCACGATGCCGACGCGCGTGGCCAGGCCGGCGTTGACCGAGGTGGCAAAGCGCGCCTCGTCGATCTCACCCATGCCCGGCGCGGAAAAGCGCGCGCCGCGCATGGCGGTCTCCGCCGTGCCGAGGCCAGCCGCCAGGCTGAGCCCGACGTTCGGGCGCCACAGCGCATCGGCCTGCTCGCGCAGCGTCTGGCTGGCCCCGTGCTCGGCGCGCGCCACCGCCAGCTTGCGGTCGTGCTGCGAGGCCGCACGCCACACGCCGAGCAGGTCCTGCGCCCAGGCGCCGGCCGGCAGCAGCGCCGCCGTCAGGCCGCAGGCCAAAGCCAGACTGCGAAGCCTCATGCCGTGGCCGGCTCGCCGCCGAATTCCTCGTAGGCGGCGATCGCCGCCGCGGCGTACATCAGCGAGGGGCCGCCACCCATATAGACGCACATGCCGAGCATCTCCTCGACCTCGGCGCGCGTGGCGCCGAACTTGACCAGCGCCTTGGCGTGGTAGCCGAGGCAGGGGTCGCAGCGTGCCGCCACCGACAGCGCCATGGCGATCAGCTCCTTGGTCTTCTCGTCCAGCACGCCGGCCTTGCCCGCCGCCTGTGCCATGGCGTTGAAGCCCTGCATGACGTCGGGAATGCCCTTGCGCAGCTTGCCCGTGTTGGCCGAGGTGTCGGCAATGATGGCCTTGTAGCTCTTGCTCACGATGTCGTTCCTTCTTCTGTTCAACTTCAAAAAATCCCATGGCCGCGGAGTTGGCCAAGCCAGGACGCCGTGGAACGGGCTTGGCCCGGCCACCGGCGTCGCCCCCCCTGGGGGCAGGCGCGGCAGGCGACTCCGGGGGTGTTCAGTTCCCCGCGCGGAAACCCAGCTTGCGCATGATGTTCTCCATCAGGCACCATTTGCTGAAGCCGCTTTGCAGGAAGTTGGCGCCGACGAAGGCGGTGAACCACAGCCAGTTGACGTTGTGGAAGATGGGCGAGCCGGGCACGCCCAGCGCCAGCGAAAGCAGGATGAAGGTGCCGCCGATGATGCGGGTGATTTGCCATGAAGTCATGCTGATTGCTCCTGTTCAAGTGGCTGGCTGCGCAGCCGGGGAAAGCGCCGGCTCATGAGCTGACTCATGCACCCGGCGGTAAGCGACGTAGTAGAGGATGGGAATGACCACCAGCGTCAGCACGGTGGACACCAGGATGCCGAAGATCAGGGCGATCGCCAGGCCGTTGAAGATCGGGTCGTCGAGGATGAACAGCGCGCCGATCATGGCCGCCAGCGCCGTCAAGGCAATCGGCTGCGCGCGCGTGATGGCGCTGTCGACGATGGCACGCTTGAACGGCACGCCGGCCTCGATCTGCAGGTGGATGAAGTCGACCAGCAGGATCGAGTTGCGCACGATGATGCCGGCCAGCGCGATCATGCCGATCATGCTGGTGGCGGTGAATTGCGCACCCAGCAGCGCGTGGCCCGGCATCACGCCGATCACGGTGAGCGGGATCGGCGCCATGATGATCAGCGGCGTCAGGTAGGAGCCGAAGTGCGCCACCACCAGCAGGTAGATCAGGATCAGCCCCACGGCGTAGGCGGCGCCCATGTCGCGGAAGGTCTCGTAGGTGATCTGCCACTCGCCGTCCCACTTGAGCGCATAGCCGGCGTAGGGATTGGACGGTTGCTGGATGAAGTACTCGTCGATCGGGCCGCCGTCGGGCGCCGTCAGTTCAGCGATTTTCGAGCGCATCTGGAACATGCCGTAGAGCGGGCTGTCCATGTCGCCTGCCGCCGCGGCGCTGGGCCGCTCCCGAGCCGCGGCAGCCCCCTCGGGGGGCAGCGCATCACGCGAAGCGGAGGAGCGTGGGGGCACTTTTCCTGCCGCCATGTCGCCGACGACAAAGATCACCGGCAGCAAGTCCTTGCGGTAGATCGGCTGCTCGCGCAGCGTGTCGCTCACCGTCACCAGCTCGCGGATCGGCACCGTCGCGCCGCTCTGCGAACGCACCGTCAGCTGCAGCAGCGTATCAACGCTGCCGTGCAGCTCGGCCGGCAGCTGGATCAGCGCCGGCACGGCGTAGCGGCTGGCGTCGTGCAGGTAGGTGGCCGCGTCGCCCGACAGGCCCATGCGCAGCGTGCCGGCAATCGCCTGCTGCGTCACGCCCAGCTGCGCGGCCTTGGTGCGGTCCACCAGCAGCAGCGTTTTGGGCGCGGCGCTGATGGTGGAATCGTCCACGTCGACCACGCCCGGCGTGGCCTCGAACACCGCCCGCACGGCCTTGGCGACCTCGCGCCGGCCCGCCTCGTCCGGCCCGTAGACCTCGGCCACGATCGGCGCCAGCACCGGCGGGCCGGGCGGCACCTCGACCACCTTCACGTTGGCGCCGAAGCGCTGACCGATCTCGTGCAGCGCCGGACGCACGCGCATCGCGATCAGGTGGCTCTGGTCCTTGCGGTGCGCCTTGTCCACCAGATTGACCTGGATGTCGCCCACCTCGCCGCCGGCGCGCAGGTCGTACTGGCGCACCAGGCCGTTGAAGTTGATCGGCGCGGCGGTGCCGGCGTAGGCCTGGTAGTTCAGCACCTCGGGCACGGTGGCCAGGTGTGCGCCCAGCGCGCGCAGCACCGCGGCGTTCTTCTCCACCGGCGTGCCGGCCGGCATGTCGACGATGACCTGGAACTCGCTCTTGTTGTCGAACGGCAGCATCTTCAGCACCACCAGGCCAACCACCGGCAGCGCCACCGACAGCGCGATCAGGCCCGCCACCACCACGCCCAGCAGGCCGCGGTTGCGGCCGCCGCGCCGGTCGTCCAGCAGGGGGCGGAAGATGCGCTCGAACAGCGGCGCCAGCCAGCGCGCCAGGCCGTGGCCGGCGGCCCTGCCGTCGTCGTGCTCGTGCGTGGCCTTCATCCACAGCCGCGCCAGCCAGGGCGTGACGACGAAGGCGATCGCCAGCGACAGCAGCATGCCCATGCTGGCGTTGATGGGGATCGGGCTCATGTACGGTCCCATCAGCCCGCTGACGAAGGCCATCGGCAGCAGCGCCGCGATGACGGTGAAGGTGGCCAGGATGGTCGGGCCGCCGACTTCGTCGACCGCGCCCGGGATGATCTCGCGCAGCGTCTTGCCGGGGAAAAGCTGCTGGTGGCGGTGGATGTTCTCCACCACCACGATGGCGTCGTCGACCAGGATGCCGATGGAGAAGATCAGCGCGAACAGCGACACCCGGTTGAGCGTGAAGCCCCAGGCCCAGGACGCGAACAGCGTCACCGTCAGCGTCAGGATCACCGCCGTGCCGACGATGGCGGCCTCACGCCGGCCCAGCGCAAAGAACACCAGCGCCACCACCGCGAAGGTGGCGAACAGCAGCTTCTTGATCAGCGTGGTGGCCTTGTCGTTGGCGGTCTCGCCGTAGTTGCGCGTGGTGCTGACCTGCACGTCGGCCGGGATCACGGTGTTGTGCAGCTCGCTCACGCGCTGCATGACGGCGTTGGCGACGTCGATGGCGTTCTCGCCCGGCTTCTTGGTGATGGCCAGCGTCACCGCGGGCGTTTCAACCGCGCGCGCTTCACCTTCGCCGCGCTGCACCTCGCCATGCCACACGTAGCGCTCGGCCGGCGGCGCGCCCTCGCGCACCGTGGCCACCTCGCGCAGGTACACCGGCTTGCCGCCGCGGCTGGCCAGCACCAGCTCGGCCACGTCCTGTGCGTTGTGCAGATACGGGCCGGTCTCGATGGCGATGGCCTGGTTGCCCTGCAGCACGTCGCCCACCGGCAGGCCCATGTTGGCGGACTGCAGCGCGCCGCGCAGCTCGTGCAGCGTCAGGCCGACGGCGGCCAGGCGCGTCGGATCGACCTCGACCAGCACCGCGCGGCCGGGGCCGCCCACGGTCCTGACCTCGCGCGTGCCGGGCACGCGCTTGATCTCGGCCTCGACGCTGCGCGCCACGCGCTCCAGATCGAACGCACTGGTGTCCTCGCGCGTGCTGTGCAGCGTCAGCGCCACGATCGGCACGTCGTCCACGCCCTTGGGCTTGATGATCGGCTGCAGCACGCCCAGGCCCTGCGGCAGCCAGTCGGCGTTGGCACCCACGGTGTCGTACAGGCGCACCACCGCCGCCTGGCGCGGCACGCCGACCTTGAACTGCACCGTGACCACCGCCACGCCGGGGCGCGACACGCTCATCACGTGCTCGACGCCGGTCATCTGCGACAGCACCTGTTCGGCCGGCGTGGCCACCATCGCCTCGACGTCCTTGGCGCTCGCGCCGGGGAACGGCACGATCACGTTGGCCATGGTGACGTCGATCTGCGGCTCTTCCTCGCGCGGCGTCACCAGCACGGCGAACAGGCCGAGCAGGAAGGCCACCAGCGCCAGCAGCGGCGTGATCTGCGCGCCCTGGAAATAGGCCGCGATGCGGCCCGAGATGCCCATGCGATGTTCCTGCATGTCAGCGTCCCATGACCGCGCCTGACGGCGCATGAGCTCGGCCGGCGGCCGTCGATGACGCGCCCTGCGGGCGCATGACCACCGAGTCATGGCGCGCCAGCGCCGTCATCGAAGGCGAAGCCGGGATCATTGAGCGAAGCGACGTCATGGCTCAATGGCTCCCGGACACGGCGCGCGTGGCCGCCTGCGGATCGGTGATCAGCTGCTCGCCCGCGTCCAGGCCCGACAGCACCTCGACCTGATCGCCCTGCATCGGCCCCAGGCGCAGCTGGCGCAGCTGCGGCCGCTGGTCGGCACCCATCACGTAGACGGCAGTCACCTCGGCCCGGCGCACCACCGCCTTGGCGGGAATGAACAGGCGCTGGCCCCGCTGCGCATCCCCGGCCGGCAGCGCCAGCTGCAGACGAGCGAACTGGCCCGGCGCCGCGCTCGTGCCGAGCGGCAGATCGGCACGCACCTGCTGCGTCAGCGAAGCGGCATCCACCGTGGGCAGCACCTGCACCCGCGCCGGCGTGATCGCGCTGGCGGCACCCGACAGCAGCACCTGCGCGCCGCTGGCGCCGCCCTGGAGCGCGCTGGCGGGCACATGTGCGGCGACGCGCAGCGCCGCCGGGTCATACACCGTCAGCAAGGGCCGGCCCGGCATCGCCATGTCGCCGCGCTCCACCGTGAGCTGCGACACCACGCCGTCGAACGGCGCCTTGACGACGTGAAAGCCGGTCTGCGTGCGCGCCGCGCCAGCCTGCGCGGCCTGCGCGTTGAGCTGCGCCTGCGCCGCGCGGTACTGGCTCTCGGCCTGTTCCAGCGCGCCCTGGCTGATGTAGTTCTTCTGCGCCAGTGCGCGCTTGCGCTTCAGTTCGGTGGCCGCCACGTCGAGCGCAGCGCGCGCCGCCGCCACCTGCGCGCTGCTGGCGGCGGCGCCCTGTTCGGCCGCGCGCGCGTCGATGCGCAGCAGCACCTGGCCGGCGCGCACCGTGTCACCGGCACGCACGTTCAACTCCAGCACCGCGCCCGGCACCTGGGCGGCGATCACCGACTGGCGCAGCGCCTCGACCTGGCCGTCGTAGCTGGCGAGCCGGGCAGCCTGGCCGGCCTGCACCGCCAGCACCGGCAACTCGGCGGCCACCGCCTGCGCGGTCAGCGACGTCGCCAGCCACAGGGCCGCACCGCCGAGCACGTGCCGCCAGACGGCAACCGCGGCGCGGACCGACACCCTCATGTCTTGCTTGCATTTCCAGTTCATTCCGGTATTATTTGCGCAATCATGCAAATACGCAATAGCGTGAAGACAACAAATTTGTCGAAGCCCGCTAGACTGGCGACAGGCCGTGCCGCATCGGCGCGTCCGGTACCGGAGTGTTCGTTCGTGAACTCGTTGACCCACCTGCCCCCTGCCGCGCTGGAGCATGTCGCACAATATTTCCGCACGCTGTCGGAGCCGACGCGGCTGCGCATCCTCAACGTGCTGGGGACGGGGGAGATGAGCGTCGGCGACATCGCCGAGCGCGTGGATTCCAGCGTCGCCAACGTCTCGCGCCACCTGGCGCAGATGGCGCGCCACGGCTTGGTGGCGCGCGAGACCCAGGGCAACAGCGTGCGCTATCGCATCGCCGATCCGGCGGTGAACGCCTTGTGCGACCTGGTCTGCGGCAGCATCGCGCAGCGACTGGAGCAGATGGCCGACGAACGCGCGGCCTTCAGCAGCGGTGCCGGCGGCGCGCGCCGATGAGCCCGGCCAGCGGCGAGCGATGACGGCGCCTGCGGCGCCATGACCTCGCTGCGCTTCGATGACGAAATGACCTGACCCGCCGTCATCCAAGGCCTCCGCCGAAACCATGCCCCACAAGGTGCAGTCATGCGCCCTTAGGGCGCGTCATTGAAGGCCGCAGGCCGAAGTCATGGCGCCACCGGCGCCGTCATCGCGCCATCGGGTGCGTCACCCGGTCACGAGGCGTCCGGCCCGCGCACCACCAGGGTGGTGATCTTGGTGTGCGACAGCACGCTTTGCGCCACGCTGCCCAGCACCAGCTTTTCCAGCCCGCGGCGGCCGTGCGAGCCCATCACGACCAGGTCGGCGCCGACGGCGTCGGCCGCCTCCAGCACGCCGCGCCAGACGGTGTGCGACTCGACCACCCGCGTGTCGGCCTGCACCTCGCCCTGCTGCAGGCGCTCTTTGGCCGCCTCCATGGCGGCATTGGCCTCGGCCTTGGCGGCGGCCAGATACTGGTCCTGCCCATAGGCGAAATCGGCGCCGACGCCCGTGAACGGATAGGGGTCGATGACGTAGATCGCAGTCACCGCGCTGCCAAAGGCCTTGGCCAGCCCGATCGCCTTGTCGATCGCCACCAGCGAGGTGGGCGAGCCGTCGACGGGAACCAGGATGTGCTTGAACATGTCCTTCTCCTTTCAGGGTTTGTTGCCGTCGATTGTGCACTGCCGGATGGGTCGCGGCCAGCGCCGGATGGCGCGCCGGCCGGCCGGGTGACGGAGGGCGGTCGCTGCGACGGCCGGCACGCAGCCTCGATCGGGACTCGGCCGACCAGCGCAGGGCAATTGCACGGCGATCGCCACCCGGACCGCCGATTCGGGACAATCACGGCAGCGCGGCGCCATCGCCACCCGCGCACACCGCATGCAAGCACTCTCGCCCATCATCATCCTGATCGCCCTCGGCACGGCGATGGCGCTGCGGCCCTGGCGCCTGCTGGCCAACCGCGGGCTGATCTCGCCGCTGCTCGCCGCGCTGGTGATCACGCCCTGGCTGTGGGCGCTGCCCTGGCTGCACCGCATGCCGCTGCAACTGCAGCTGTCTGGCGCCTGCCTGATCGGGCTGGCGCTGGGCTGGCCGCTGGCCGTGCCCGTGCTGTGCCTGGTGGCCGTCACCACCGGGTTGCTGGCACCGCTGAGCTGGCAGCAGCAGGCCGACCTGGCACTGTGGCTGGGCATCGTGCCAGTGACGCTGTCCTTCCTGCTCGGCATGGCGCTGCGGCGCTGGGTCTGGAAGCACCTGTTCGTCTACATCCTCGGCCGCGCCTTCCTCGGCACCGTGGTCTGCATGTTCATCAGCGGCGCGCTGGCGCAACGCCTGGGTCACAACCTGACCGTCACGGTCGAGCCGGAACTGGCCATGGTGGCGCGCTGGCTGATGGCCTGGGGCGACGCGGTGCTGACCGGCATGATGGCCGCGATCTGCGTCGCCTTCCGGCCCCAGTGGCTGGCCACCTGGTCGGACCGGATCTACATCCACCACGCCCCGCCGCCGGCCTGAGCGGCGCCACCCCAGGATTCGCGCATGAGCGACACCCCGACGAAGCGCTTTCAACCCCTGCGCCCGCTGCTGACCGGCCTGCTGGCGCTGCTGCCGCTGGCGGCCACCATCGTGCTGCTGGCCTGGACCTGGAAGCTGGCAGCCGACTGGCTGGGCCCGAGCAGCGCCTTCGGCAGCCTGCTGACCGGCATCGGCCTGGGCGTGGCGGCCGACTCGGTGCTGCCGGGCTACCTGCTGGGACTGCTGGTGGTGGTGGTGCTGGTGTATGGCTTCGGCCTGCTGGTGGAAGCCGGCCTGCAGCGCGGTGTCGACCGGGTCGTCAAGTCGCTGATGCAGCGCATCCCGGTGGTGCGCACGGTGTACGACGTGGCCCAGCGCCTGGTCGGCATGTTCAGCAAGTCGCGCGACGAGGGCCTGAAGTCGATGAGCCCGGTGTGGCTGTATTTCGGCGGCCCGCCGGCTCCAGGCGACGCGGTTGACACCACGGTGGTGCTGGGCCTGCTGACCACGCACGAGCCGGTGCGGCTGGGCGGCCAGGCCTTCCATGGCGTGCTGCTGCCGACGGCGCCGGTGCCGGTCGGCGGCGGCCTGCTGTTCGTGCCGGCGCACTGGGTGGTGCCGGCCGACGTCGGCATCGAGGGAGTGACCAGCATCTACGTCTCGATGGGCGTCACCGCCAGCCAGTACCTCGGCACGCACGCCGAGGCCGGCACGCAAACGCATGACGCCTGATCGCGACAACCCCGCACGGACTGCGGCGTTCTTGATGCGCATCAACAAGGCTATGATGCGCTCAATCCACACTGGCGGCATGGTCATTCCCCTGCAAAGGAAACAACAATGAAGCTCTGGCAAGACCTGTTCGGCACCGATTACGGTCTGATGAGCATCGCCGGCATCATCTTCATGATCCTGATGGCGATCTGGTTCGTGTTCTTCTTCATCCGCAAGTCGTCGCAGCCGCCGAAGGAGTAGGCGCCGGCGGGCGCGGCGCGGTCAGCGCGCATCAGGGCCGACGCGCGGGTTTGAGTGCGCGCGGCGCAGCATCGAGCGCAAGCTCGGCCTCACCTCGCCGCGAGACGCGGCCATGCCACGGGAGTTCGCCAGCGCCGCCGCGCCGACGGCGGTCAGACGGCGGCGTCGTCTTCCTCGCCGGTGCGGATGCGCACCACGCGCTCGACCGGGGTGACGAAGATCTTGCCGTCGCCGATCTTGCCGGTGCGCGCGGACTTGATGATGGCGTCGACGCAGCGGTCGACGTCGCCATCGGGCACCACCACCTCGATCTTCACCTTGGGCAGGAAGTCGACCACGTATTCGGCGCCGCGGTACAGCTCGGTGTGGCCCTTCTGGCGACCGAACCCCTTGACCTCGGTCACCGTCAGGCCGGTGACGCCAACCTCGGCCAATGCCTCGCGTACCTCCTCCAGCTTGAAGGGTTTGATGACGGCGATGATCTGCTTCATGGATGCTCCTGTGGGTGCTCAAGCCCGGAATCGGTTGGTCATAGGATAACGCCAGTCCTTGCCGAACCCGCGGTGCGTGACGCGCGTTCCCTCGGCCGACTGGCGGCGCTTGTACTCGTTGACGCGGATCAGGCGCGCCACCTGCTCGACGTCCCCACGTGCAAAGCCGGCGGCGACGATCTCCTCCACGCCCTGGTCGTTCTCGACGTAGCGCTCGATGATCGCGTCCAGCACCTCGTAGGGCGGCAGGCTGTCCTGGTCGGTCTGCCCGGGGCGCAGTTCGGCGCTGGGCGGGCGCGCGATGATGCGCTCGGGGATGGGATCGGTGCGGGTGCGGTACGGGTCGTGCGCGTTGCGCCAGCGCGCCAGCGCGAACACCCGGGTCTTGAGCACGTCCTTGATCGGCGCGAAGCCGCCGCACATGTCGCCGTACAGCGTGCTGTAGCCGACCGCGTACTCGCTCTTGTTGCCGCAGGCCAGCACCAGGTGGCCGTGCTTGTTGGACAGCGCCATCAGCATGATGCCGCGGATGCGCGCCTGCATGTTCTCCTCGGTGGTGTCCTCGGGCTTGCCCTCGAACAGCGGGCCCAGGGAGCGCTTGAAGCTCTCGAACTCGGGCTGGATCGGCACCTCGTCGTACTTCACCCCCAGGCGCCGCGCCATCTCGCGCGCGTCCTCGACGCTGATGCCGGCCGTGTACGGGCTCGGCATCATCACCGCGTGCACCTTGTCGGCGCCCAGCGCGTCGACCGCCAGCGCCAGCACCAGCGCCGAATCGATGCCACCCGACAGCCCCAGCGCCACCGACTTGAAGCCGTTCTTGCCGGCGTAGTCGCGCAGGCCAAGCACCAGCGCGTCCCACAGCTCGGCATCGGCGTCGCGCGCCGCCGGCGCCGTCTCGGCGCTCAGCGCGATCGCGTCGCCGGCACGTTCGGCCTGCACGAAGAACAGCTGCTCGACGAAGCCGGGCGCGCGCCCGGCCAGGCGCGCATCGGCACCGATGGCGAACGAGCGGCCCTCGAACACCACCTCGTCCTGCGCACCGACCAGGTGCGCGTACACCA
Organism: uncultured Ottowia sp.; assembly: GCA_964534975.1. Lineage (GTDB taxonomy): Bacteria > Pseudomonadota > Gammaproteobacteria > Burkholderiales > Burkholderiaceae_C > Ottowia. Next base: position 13,982 of record CAZHSD010000021.1, read on the forward strand.
GCGGCAGGCCGCTGCGCCGCACGCGCTCGACCATCGCGGCCTCGCGCTCATGGCCCTTGCCGACGTGGAAGGGCGAGGCGTTGATCACCGCCAGCAGCTCGGCGCCGACCTGCTTGGCGAGCTCGGCCGGCTCGTCGAACCAGGCGTCCTCGCAGATCAGCAGGCCGACGCTGACGCCGCCGGCCTGGAACACGCAACTGCCCTGCCCCGGCGTGAAATAGCGCCGCTCGTCGAACAGCTGGTAGTTGGGCAGCAGGCGCTTGGCGTAGGTCTCGATCACGCGCCCGCCCTGGATCACGCTGGCCGAATTGCTGCGCTGGCTGACCGACACGCTGCGGCCGCGCTGCCCGCTCCCGGCCGGGTGGCCGACCACGATCGCCATGTCAGCCAGGCCTGCCGTCTCGCGCGCGATGGTCTGCACCGCATCATCGCAGGCGGCGATGAAGGACGGGCGCAGGAACAGGTCTTCGGCGATGTAGGCGCAGATCGACAGCTCGGGCGTCAGCAGCAGGCGCGCGCCCCGTGCGTACGCGGTCTTGGCCGCGTCGATGATCTTCTGCGCGTTGCCCGGCATGTCGCCGACGACGAAGTTGAGTTGGGCGACGGCGATCTTGAGCGACATGGAGGGAGCCGTTGGGGAGAAAAGCGGACGCCGCATCGTAACCGGGCAGGCCGCGCCTCTTGGCGGCGGGGCCAGGGCACCGGCGAAGGTGGCGGATTCAGGGTATGCGCCTGCCATAAAAGCGCTTACACCTTTACGATCCTTTAGAAACCCATTCGCCCGTAATCAGGAGCCAACCATGCCCAGTCCGCAGTCCGCAGTCCGCAGTCCGCAGTCCGCAGTCCGCAGTCCGCAGTCCGCAGTCCGCAGTCC
>CAZHSD010000021.1:14955-60662 GCA_964534975.1 uncultured Ottowia sp.
CTGCTGCTGGGCGCCGCACTGGGCGCCACCGCGCTGCGCCGGCGGCAGTGAGCGGTGCGTTGACCGGCGACGCTGCGCTGAAACCTGGCCGCCCGACAGCGGGCGGGGCCCGCGGTTTCAGCGCCGGTTGATCCAAAGCCCCTCGAAATCGAACGACAGTTGCCGCTGGTGGCGGATGGCCAGCAGGTACACCGCGTTGCCTGCGCGCGCATACAGCAGCAGGTGCTGCGCCAGCACGTATTCGCGCAGTTCGGCATCGGGCGCGAGCGCGGCGAGCCGCTGGCGCAGGCGCTGCAGGGCCGCGCTGGCCTCGACCGAGGTCGGCGCGCGCTCCAGCAAGGGGCGCCCCATGCCGGGAAAGCGTTCGAGGTTGGGAATGGCGGTGTCCGCCAGTTCGTCCAGCAGGGCGTCGAAGGCCTGCGGCGCCTGGGCCTGGTGCAGGGACTGTTCGATCTCGTCCAAATGCCGCTCGAAACTGCGCGTCAGGTGCACGCTGGCGGCGGGCTGGGTCATGGCTGGGCGGACTGCGGGCCGGCGCGGCGCGCCCGGCGCTCAGCCAGCGCCGCCCTGGCGGGCCTGAAGCGCCCAGCGGCCACGTCGGCCAGGCCATGCTCGGCGTCTTGCAGCACCAGCAGGTGGATGCGTGCGCGTTCGAGCTGGTGGTAGTAGTCGAGCCGCGCGGCGTCGATCAGGGCGACGTAGCTCTCGCCATTCTTGGTGATGATCTTTTCGCGCCCGGCCCGGGCCTGATCGGCCAGTTCAGACAGATTGGCTCGGGCATGGGACAGCGGCAGGACGTCGGCGGCAGCGATGGACATGGGTGCTCCTGGCGAGGTGGATTTTCTAATGTACCGAATTTTGTACATTTTAAAGCTCTTTCATGCGGCGTGGCTTGCGCGACCGGATAATCTGGCGCTTTCTTTTCTAGGCTTACCCTGCCCTTGCCCCTCCGCCTTCAGGTCATCGACAACCCCGTCGCCGTCGACGCCGCGGCCTGGAACGCCCTGCTGGCGCGCCAGATCGAGCCGACGCCGTTCATGCGCCACGAGTACCTGGCGGCCCTGCACGCCAGCGGCAGCGCCGTCTCGCAGACCGGCTGGACGCCGCGCTTCATGCTGCTGCGGGACGGCGACGAGCTCGCGGCCGCCTGCCCGCTGTATCTGAAGACGCATTCCTACGGCGAGTACGTGTTCGACTGGGCCTGGGCCAACGCCTACGCCGAGCACGGCCTGCGCTACTACCCCAAGGCGCTGGTGGCGGTGCCGTTCACGCCGGTGCCGGGCTCGCGCCTGCTGGCGCGCGACGCCAGGGCGCGCGCGGCGCTGGTGCGGACGCTGGTCGACTGGTGCGGCGAGCAGGGTCTGTCGTCGCTGCACCTGCTGTTCGGCGACGCCGCCGATCACGCGGCCTGCGCCGCCGCCGGCCTGATGCAACGGCACCAGGTGCAGTTCCACTGGAACAACATGGCGCCCCCACGCTCCCCCGCTGCGCGTGCTGCGCCGCCCCCCGAGGGGGCCCGCCCGCCTTGGGGCGACCCGGCGGCGGGCGACGCGCCGCCGACCGGGGCGCGCCCATTCACTGACTTCGACGACTTCCTGGCGTCACTGAACCAGGAAAAGCGCAAGAAGATCCGCCAGGAGCGGCGCAAGGTGCGCGCGGCGGGCGTGACCTTCCGCTGGGCGCGCGGCGCCGACATCGGTGCGGCCGACTGGGCCTTCTTCTACCGCTGCTACCGCCGCACCTACCTGGAGCACGGCAACGCGCCCTATCTGACGCCGGCCTTCTTCGCCCACATGGCGCAGCGGATGGCCGGCCACTGGGTGCTGTTCATCGCCGAACGCGCGGGCGAGCCGATTGCCGCCAGCCTGATCGCCGTCAGCACGGAGCAGGCCGACGGAAGGGACGCGGCCATCTCAACGCCGGTCGCCTACGGCCGCTACTGGGGCGCGCTGCAGCGCGTCGACAGCCTGCACTTCGAGGCCTGCTACTACCAGCCGATCGAATGGTGCATCGCCCGCGGCGTCGCGCGCTTCGAGGGCGGCGCGCAGGGCGAGCACAAGATGGCGCGCGCGCTGATGCCAGTGGCCACCCACAGCGCGCATTGGCTGGCGCATCCAGCGTTCGCCGACGCGGTGGGGCGCTTCCTGGAGCGCGAAGCGGCGGGTGTGGAGAACTACCTGGCGCACCTGGGCGGGCGCTCGCCATTCCGGCAGACGGGTTGACCCGCTGCGACTCCCGGGGACTCAGGTGGGTTCGGAGGCGAAGCGCTCGCTCAACTGGCGTGCCAGCGTGGACTCCAGCGCCTGCCGGTCGCCGTCGCTGCCGCCCTTGCCGCCGCCGCGCTCCCAGTCCGGGTGGCCGCGCGCCGGCTCCAGCGCGCGCACCACGCGGCGCAGGCCATCGTCCGGCCCGGTGGAATCAAGGCCAGCACCTTCGATGCGCAACTTGTCCATGGCGCCATGGCCGCGCTGCTCCAGCGCGCGCGCCAGGTCCAGCAGATGGTCGGCCAGCAGCAGCAGCACCGGGTCTTCCACCGTCAGCTCCTGCACGCCGCTCAAGCGGTTTTCCAGCTTGCGCCACAGCGGCCGCCAGCCGCCCGAGGCGGCGCCGCCGAGGGTGGCGCCGAGCGTGGTCGCGGCGCCCAGCGACAAGCCGGCCAGCGCGACGTCGGCCACCGCGCCCAGGCCGGCGCCGATCATGGCGCCCATGCCGAGTCGCTTGCCGGCGTCCTTGAGCAGTTCGGGGTTGAACAGGTCGTCTTCCCAGCGGCCCGCCAGCTGCGGGATCTCGGCCAGCTCGGCGTCGTCGGCGCGGAAGGCGAACACCGCCAGCAGCTCATCGACCGCGCGCCGCGCGTGGCGGCGTACGTCGTCCTGGAAGGCACGCACCACGCTCTTCTGCTTCAGCTCGTCGGCGAACTCCTCGGCCGGCAGCGCGCGCCGCATGGCGGCGACGTCGATCAGGGCGGAGGCCACCACGCGACACGCCGCCAGGCGCCGGTCGCGCGCCTCCAGCACCAGCGCATCGACGATCTGGTGCAACTGCTGGCGCCGCGCCGGCAGCAGCGTGGCGAGGTCGTGGTAGAGCTGGCGCTCGGAGCCGATGAAGGGCGCCACGACGTCGAACTCGACCCGGGCGTGCAGGTTGCTCTCCAGCAGCATCTGGTGCCAATCGTCGCGGCGCGCGTTCAGGTAGCGCACGAAGTTCAGCACCGGCATGATCGGCTTGGCGCACCAGGTCAGGATCTCGATCTCGGCGCGGTACTTGGGCAGCACCGGCTCGCGCGTGTCGATCACCACCATCGCGGCGTCGGCCGATTCGATCAGCGCGCGCAACACCTTGGCCTCCTGCTCGAAGCTCGCGCGCGCCTCGGGCCCGCGCAGGAAGGCGCGCACGCGCTCGGGGCGCGACTCGGCCTCCAGGCCGTTCAGGTATTCCAGCAGCGCGACCGAATCCTCCAGCCCCGGCGTGTCGATGAAGCGCACCGCCACCTGGCCGTCCAGCCGCAGGTCGATCGCCTCCGCGTGGCGCGTGGTGCCGGGCCGGTCCGACACCTGGCCGAAATCGACCTGGCGCGTCAGCGTGCGCAGCAGCGAGGTCTTGCCGGCATTGGTGTGGCCGACGATGGCGATGCGAAGCGGTTCAGCCATGCGCGGATGCTATCCAGTCGGCGGCGCTGGCGGCGCTGTCCAATGGCGCCACGCCCTCAAAACCCTCGCGCGCCAGCCAGTCGCGCCAGCGGCTGGTGGCCGCGGCGTCCATCGCGGCGGCATCCGCCGTCACCAGCAGCAGCGCACCGCGGCCGGCCTGGCGCAACGCCTCGCGCAGGAAACGCGCCGTGCCGCGGTCGGGGCTGGATGGCGCGTGCAGCACCAGCAGCAGCGACTCGGGCCGCGCCGCCGCCAGCTGGTCGATGGCGGCCTGGCGCTCGCGCGCGCTGCCGGCCAGGCGCAGCGCGGGCAGCTCCGGCAGGCCCGGCGGTGGCCAGCCAAGCTCGGGCGGCAGCTCGAAGCCGATCAGCAGCGCGCTGCCCGGGGCGCCGGGTGCGCCGCTGGGCGGTGGCAGCTCGGGCGTCGCGAACGGGCGCTCGGCGTCGATCACCTGCGGCGGCGGCGCCAAAGCGTCCAGGCGCTGCACGATGCGCCTGACGTACGGATCGGCCATGTCGACCTGCCCCAGCCGCGCCTGCCCGGCACGCCAGCGCCACCAGCTCAGCAGCGCCAGCAGCACGCGCGGCAGCAGGCCCCAGGCGACCACGCAGCCGATCAGCCACCAAGCCCATTCGCGCTGGCTGGCGGCGTCCTGCCAGGCGCGCACATCGGCGCTGCCGACGCGCTGCACCGCCGCCGCGTCCGGCACCGGAAAGCCCAGCCACGCCGGCAGCGCACCGGTGACCTGGACGAAGCGCTGGAAGAATTCGGCGCTGAGGATGGTCGTCTCCCAGCTCAGCCGATAGGCGTGGAAGGCAAAGCCGAACGCCAGCGCGGCGGTGATCAGCACGAAGGCCAGGCTCCAGATGGCGTGGCTGAGCGCGCCGCTCAGCCACGACCACAGGCGCGCACGCCGCAGCACGGCGGCGCTGGCGCGCAGCAGGGTCAGGGCGTGCGGGCCGCGATCGATCGGCAGCCGCGCCGCCAGGCCCAGCGCCAGCCGGCCAAGCGAGAAGCCGGCCAGCACGCGGCCCGCATCGGCCGCCGGCCACAGCAGGCCAAGCAGCCACAGCAGCAGCATCAGCGCATGCCAGCCCAGCAGGCTGACGAAGGCCGCCACCGCGTTGATGCTGCGGTCGGGCGCCAGCACCGCGCGCGCTGCCGCCAGCGCCGCCAGCGCCACCAGCAGCGCCAGGCCCAGCACCGTCCAGGCGGCCACGTGACGCCAGCGCGCCAGCTCCGTCTGCAGGCCAAGCCGCTCGCCCAGCAGCCAGGCGCGTTCGTGCACTTGCTCGGCGCGCGTCGAACGCGCGTGGAAGGCGCGCTGCAGCTCGGCCTGATCATGAAGCAGGCCGCTGCCCTCGATGCGCTGCACGGCTTCGCTCACGATGGCCGCGGCCAGCGCAGGGCGTTCAGCGTTCGGGGCAGTGGTGGTCATGGCCGGGGTGGCAGGGTCGGCGCGATTATGCCGAGCCAAGCATCCGCGACGTGCCGTTCACGCTGCAAACAAGATAGCTGCACGCCCCGATTTCTCGACTCGGGCGGCGGTACCGACGATCCACGCATGGCCGCATCCACGGCCCGCGGCACCCTGCTCAGGCGGAGGGGTTTTCCTTCTGGTAGGCGGCGATGCCGTCCATGATTTCCTTGTGCGCGCCTTCCGGTCCTTCCCAGCCCAGGATCTTGACCCACTTGCCGGGCTCCAGGTCCTTGTAGTGCTCGAAGAAATGCGCGATCGATGCGGTGCGCGCCGGGTTCAGGTCTTCCGGCCTGTTCCAGCTGCTGTAGAGCGTCAGCACCCGCTTGATCGGCACCGCCAGCACCTTGTTGTCCTCGCCGGCCTCGTCCTGCATCTTCAGGATGCCGATCGGCCGGCAGGTCACCACCACGCCGGGGATCAGCGGCACCGGCGTGATCACCAGCACGTCGACCGGATCGCCGTCGCCCGACAGGGTGCGCGGCACGTAGCCGTAGTTGGTCGGGTAGTTCATCGAGGTGCTCATGAAGCGGTCGACGAAAATCGCGCCCGAATCCTTGTCGACCTCGTACTTGATGGGATCGGCATTCATCGGGATCTCGATGATCACGTTGAATTCGTCTGGGGCGTTGGCGCCGGGGCCGACTTTTTCGAGCGACATGTGCTTGGTTTCCGTGTTGATCTGGATTAACGAACCCCTCGATTAAGCAGGATTTTACTTTCGCACCCCTTGCAAGGTCGCGATTGGGCTGTGACCGTTTAGGTAAAATCCCGCAGTTGGCCAATCGTCCGCCCTTCAACGCGACGGAGCGAGGAAGCAACGCGGTGGAGGGTCCGGCGGCGTTGCAACATTCGGCCTGCCAGCCCTCCGAAGCGCAAACGCTTTTAGTGAGGAGTTTTCAATGACAGGCAATTCGGCGCTGATACTGGCGCTCGTCTGCGGTCTGATCGCCGTCGGGTACGGCTTCTGGGCACGCGGCTGGATTCTTTCACAGGACGCGGGCAACGCCCGCATGCAGGAGATCGCCGGCGCCATCCAGACCGGCGCCGCCGCCTACCTGGCCAGGCAGTACAAGACCATCGCCATCGTCGGCGTGGTGCTGGCCGTGCTGATCGCGCTGGTGCTGGACTTCACGTCCGCCATCGGCTTCGTCATCGGGGCGGTGCTGTCGGGCGTGTGCGGCTTCATCGGCATGAACATCTCGGTGCGCGCCAACGTGCGCACCGCGCAGGCCGCCACCAAGGGCATCGGCCCGGCGCTCGACGTCGCCTTCCGCGGCGGCGCCATCACCGGCATGCTGGTGGTCGGCCTGGGCCTGCTGGGCGTGGCGGCCTTCACCTGGTTCCTGGTGGGCGGCGGCGCGCCGGCCGGCGACAGGCTGGCCACGCTGCTCAACCCGCTGATCGGCTTTGCCTTTGGCTCCTCGCTGATCTCGATCTTCGCGCGGCTGGGCGGCGGCATCTTCACCAAGGGCGCCGACGTCGGCGCCGACCTGGTGGGCAAGGTGGAGGCCGGCATCCCCGAGGACGACCCGCGCAACCCGGCCGTGATCGCCGACAACGTGGGCGACAACGTGGGCGACTGCGCCGGCATGGCGGCCGACCTGTTCGAGACCTACGCCGTGACGCTGATCGCCACCATGGTACTGGGCGCGCTGATGGTCGCCGCCGCGCCCTGGCAGGCGGTGATGTACCCGCTGGCGCTGGGCGCGGTGTCGATCATCGGCTCGATCATCGGCACCTTCTTCGTCAAGGCCAGCCCCGGCATGAAGAACGTGATGCCGGCGCTGTACAAGGGCCTGGCGATCGCCGGCATCGTGTCGCTGGTGCTGTTCTACTTCGTCACCGCCTGGATCATCCCGGACAACGCGGTCGCCGCCAGCGGCAGCGTGATGCGCCTGTTCGGCGCCTGCGTGGTCGGCCTGCTGCTGACCGCGGCGCTGGTGTGGATCACCGAGTACTACACCGGCACGCAGTACAAGCCGGTGCAGCACGTGGCGCAGGCCAGTACCACCGGCCACGCCACCAACATCATCGCCGGCATCGGCATCAGCATGAAGTCGACCGCCTGGCCGGTGATCTTCGTCTGCATCTCGATCATCGCCGCCTACTGGCTGGCGGGCCTGTACGGCGTGGCCGTGGCCGCGATGTCGATGCTCTCCATGGCCGGCATCATCGTCGCGCTGGACGCCTACGGCCCGATCACCGACAACGCCGGCGGCATCGCCGAGATGAGCGAGATGCCGCCCGCCGTGCGCGACATCACCGACCCGCTGGACGCCGTCGGCAACACCACCAAGGCGGTCACCAAGGGCTACGCCATCGGCTCGGCGGGCCTGGCCGCGCTGGTGCTGTTCGCCGACTACACGCACAAGCTGGAGACCTTCGGCCAGGCGATCAGCTTCGATCTGTCCGACCCGATGGTGATCGTGGGCCTGTTCATCGGCGGCCTGATCCCCTACCTGTTCGGCGCCATGGCGATGGAAGCCGTCGGCCGCGCCGCCGGCTCGGTGGTGGAAGAGGTGCGGCGCCAGTTCCGCGAGATCAAGGGCATCATGGAAGGCCAGGCCAAGCCCGAGTACGGCCGCGCGGTCGACATGCTGACCGGCGCCGCGATCAAGGAAATGATGATTCCCTCGCTGCTGCCGGTGGCGGTGCCGATCGTGGTCGGCCTGGCGCTGGGTCCGAAGGCGCTGGGCGGCCTGCTGATGGGCACCATCGTCACCGGCCTGTTCGTGGCGATCTCCATGTGCACCGGCGGCGGTGCTTGGGACAACGCCAAGAAGCACATCGAGGACGGCCACCACGGCGGCAAGGGCAGCGAGGCGCACAAGGCGGCGGTCACCGGCGACACCGTGGGCGACCCCTACAAGGACACCGCCGGCCCGGCCGTCAACCCGCTGATCAAGATCATCAACATCGTGGCGCTGTTGATCGTGCCGCTGGTGGTGGGCGTGCACGGCAATGCCGGCACCGCCACCGCTGCCGCGCCCGCCGCGGCAGCGACGGCGACCGCACCGGCGGCCGACGCCGCCTCGGTGGCGGTCGAGGGCGACAAGGTGTTGTTCTACTTCGCCACCGGCAAGACCGAGGTCGCCGCCGGTGCCGACAACGACGCCAAGCTGGCCAGCGTGATCGACGGCGTCAAGGCCGGCAAGAAGGCCGTCGTCAGCGCCTACGTCGACAGCACCGGCAGCGCCGACGTCAACGCCGAGGTCGCCAAGCAGCGCGCCTTCGCGGTGCGCGACAAGCTGCAGGCCCTCGGCGTGCCCGAAGGCCAGATCGAACTGCAGAAACCGGCCGACATCCAGGCCGGCAGCGGCGCCCAGGCGCGCCGGGTCGAGGTCACGCTGGGCTGATTCCGGCGCCTTCGGACCCTGCTCTCAAACCCGCCTCCGGCGGGTTTTTTCATGCGCGCGCGGCGCAGCGGATGACGCGCCTGGCGGCGCATGACCTCGGCTGGCGCCATCGATGACGAAATGACGAGATTCTTCGGTCATGGCGCGCAGCGCCGTCATCGACGGCGCCAGCCGAGATCATTTCGTCATCCGCGCTGCGGTCGCAGCGCCATGCCCAGCATGGTCAGCACGCAGAACAGCGCGCCGGCGCCGAAGGTCCAGGCCGGTCCCAGGTACTGCCACAGCAGGCCCGCCAGCAAGCTGGCCAGCAGCAGCGCCAGGCCGCTCAGCAGGTTGAAGAAGCCAAAAGCGGTGCCGCGCAGGTCGGCCGGCGCGGCGTCGGCCACCATGGCCGCCAGCAGGCCCTGCGTCATGCCCATGTGCAGGCCCCACAGTGCCACGCCCAGCAGCAGCCCGCTCCAATGCGCGGCCAGTGCCAGCACCAGATCGGCCGCGATCAGCGCCACCAGACCCCACAGCAGCAGGCGCTGATGCGACACCCGGTCCGACAGCTTGCCGAACGGGTAGGCCGTGGCCGAATACACCAGGTTCATCGCCACCATCACCAGCGGCACCAGCGCCAGCGCCACGCCGGTCTGCTCGGCGCGCAGCACCAGGAAGGCTTCCGAGAAGCGCGCCAGCGTGAACAGCGCGCCGACGCCCACCACCCACCAGTAGGCGCGCGGCAGGCGCCGCAGGCTGGCCTTGGAGATCGGGTTGACGCGCCGCTCGGCGGCCGGCCGCTCGGGCTCCTGCACACCGAGGGCCAGCAGCGCCACGCACAGCAGCGCCGGGACGATGGCAACGGCGAACACGGCACGGAAGTCGTTGGCCCACAGCAGCATCAGCCCCACCGCCAGCAGCGGCCCCAACAAGGCGCCGACGGTGTCCAGCGACTGGCGCAGCCCGAAGGCGGCGCCGCGCTGCTCGGGCGCCGCGATGTCGGCCACCAGCGCGTCGCGCGGCGCGCCGCGCACGCCCTTGCCGACGCGATCCAGCAGGCGCGCGCTGAACACCATGTGCGGCCCCCACGGCCCCGCCGCCAGCGCGAACAGCGGCTTGGTCGCGGCGCCCAGCCCGTAGCCCAGCAGCGCCAGCGGCTTGCGCCTGCCGAACCAGTCGCTGAGCGCGCCCGAGAACACCTTGACGATCAGCGCCGTCGCCTCGGCCAGCCCCTCCAGCAAGCCGACCAGCGCCACGCTCATGCCCAGCGTGCCGACCATGAACAGCGGCAGCAGGCTGTGGATCATCTCGCTGGAGATGTCCATCAGCAGGCTGACGAAGCCCAGCACCCAGATGCCGGCCGGCAGCCGCTGCGGGATCGAGACAGGATTCATGGCATTGGCATCCGGAGCGAAGTGCCGCGATTGTGAGCGCATCCACCGGCCGGCCGGCGCCACCGGCCGGACTCACTGCCGCACAATGCGCGCATGCAGCTCAACTTCATCGACAACCAATCGATCGCCTCGCCCTCGGGCCGCACCCTGCCGGTGATCGACCCCTCCGACGGCCAAGCGTTCGATCAGATCCAGCGCAGCGACGAGCGCGACATCGACGCCGCCGTGCGCGCCGCGCGCGCCTGCTTCGATGGGCCGTGGAGCCAGCTCTCGGCTGCCGAGCGCGGGCGCCTGCTGATGGCGCTGTCGAACAAGGTGGCCGAGCATGCCGACGAGCTCAGCGCCCTGGAGCAGCGCGACTGCGGCAAGCCGACCAAGCAGGCCAGGGCCGACGTCGCCGCGCTGGCGCGCTACTTCGAGTTCTACGCCGGCGCCTGCGACAAGCTGCACGGCGACACCCTGCCCTACCAGAGCGGCTATAGCGTGTTCACCTGGCGCGAGCCGCACGGCGTGACCGGCCACGTGATTCCCTGGAACTACCCGATGCAGATCTTCGGCCGCAGCGTCGGCGGCGCGCTGGCGGCCGGCAACTGCTGCGTCGTCAAGCCGTCCGAGGACGCCTGCCTGTCGCTGATCCGCGTGGCGCAGCTGGCGGCCGAGGTGGGTTTCCCGCCCGGCGCCATCAACATCGTCACCGGCTACGGCCACGAGGTCGGCGACGCGCTGGCGCGCCACGACGGCGTCGACCACATCAGCTTCACCGGCAGCCCGCGCGTGGGCACCATCATCCAGCAGGTCGCCGCCGAGCGGCACTGCCCGGTGACACTGGAGCTGGGCGGCAAGAGCCCGCAGATCGTCTTCGCCGACGCCGACCTGGACGCCGCGCTGCCGGTGGTCATCAACGCCATCGTGCAGAACGCCGGCCAGACCTGCTCGGCCGGCTCGCGCGTGCTGATCGAGCAGGCGATCTATGACCGATGGCTCGACAAGCTGGGCCAGGCCTTCGAGGCGCTGCGCGTCGGTCCGGCCACGCTCGACCTCGACGTCGGCCCGCTGATCCGCCAGACCCAGCAGCAGCGCGTGCAGGGTTTCCTGAGCGACGCGCAGGACGCCGGCATCCCGGTGGTGGCGCAGGGCCGGGTGGTCGCACAGGCGCCGGGCGGCGGCTTCTACCAAGCGCCGGTGCTGCTGGCCGACGTGCCGACGGCGCACCGCGTGGCACAGGAAGAGGTGTTCGGCCCGGTGCTGTCAGCGATGCCGTTCCGCGACGAGGACCATGCGGTCGAACTGGCCAACGCGACGAAGTTCGGCCTGGTTGCCGGCGTCTGGACGCGCGACGGCGCGCGCCAGTTCCGCATGGCGCGGCGCATCCGCAGCGGCCAGGTGTTCATCAACAACTACGGCGCCGGCGGCGGCGTCGAACTGCCCTTCGGCGGCTTCAAGTCGTCCGGTTACGGGCGCGAGAAGGGTGTCGAGGCACTGCATGGCTTCAGCGTGCTGAAGACCGTGGCGGTGCGGCACGGTTGAAGCCGGAAACCGGCGCCGGGCCACGCGCGGCCGTCGGCAGACACCGGCACCGACACGGGGCTTGGGCCACGCTCGTCATGCCGCTCGTCGCTCGGGCGGGCGCCACGCGACCTGAGCGCGTCCCGGCGCGCCCGATCAATGCTGGTGGTGTTGACCCACCAGCAGCCGGTCAAGCAGCTTTTGATCGACGCCCTGCCAGCTGACGAGCTCGCCGCCGCGCTGCTGAACGAATCGCTGCGCGGCGTCGCGCGCGGCAAACGCGGGAAAGTTGCCGGCCCGCATCGGCCCCAGGGCGCTGGAGCCCTGGACATAGGTTGCCTGCCGGGCGTCGATCCAGTCGCCGCTTGCCGCGTCGGTCACGTAGATGGCGACGATATCGTCCGCCTGGCGTCCCGCCGTGTACCGCGGCACCTGCCGCATGTAGCCGAACAGACTCAAGGGCGAGTCGAAGAAATAGGCATCGCCATTGCGGTAGATCACCTGGGCCGCCCACTCCCGCGAGCGCGCGGGATACATGCCGCACACCGGGCAACGAACATCGGGCGTGACCTCGCGCGGCGCCTCCACCGGAAGCCCCGATGCGGGATCGTAGGGCGTGGCCGCGACCACCACGCAGACATCGTCGGCGACGACCACCTGCGCGCCGGGTCGGCGCAGCGCCCAATAGCCGGCCCCGGCGGCGGCCGCGACCAGGCCCAGCCCCGCCGCCGCCTTGAGAATCGATCGCCTGTCGGTCATCGCCTGCAGCGACCAGAGTGCGCGCGCATTCATCGCCGCCTACATCGTGGTGTCGTGCAGCGCGCCGCCGGTCAGATCGACCATGTCGGCCTTGATGTCGTCAAACTTCAGCACCTTGCCGCCGTACTGCTCGGCGAACTTGCTGGCGTCGGCTTCCTGCGCGAAACTGGCCGCGGTCGGCCCCATCGAGCCATGGCGCTTGCTGCCAAAGACGTAGACGGCGGTGCGCGCATCAATCCAGGCGCCCTGCGGCTGCTCCCAGTTGGCGCGCGCCATGTCCTGCACCCAGGCACCCCGGACCGGGCGCACCTGCTCGCCGGCGATCAGGGTGTTGAGCAGTTCCAGCGTATCGCAGAAAAAGGCCGGTCGGTCCTGCCCGCTGTAGTGGATCTGCCCCTTGGGCCCCGGGTAGTCCGCCAGCAGCATGCCGTCGAGCTCGCAACTGGCGCTGCGATCGATCTCCAGCGGCACCGCGGCCAGGTCCTGCTTCTGCTCACAGGCCGACAAGGCGGCCGCGAGCGCCAGCAGCCAGGCCAGCACCACGACAGGGGAAAAACTGAAATACTTGCGCATCATTTGAACCTCCAGCGAGCCAGGAGCAGGGGCGCGATGACCCACAGGATCATGACTGCCCCCATGCGCAGCGGGTTCCCCAGCGAGGGGGGCACCACCGACGCCAAACCGTAGATCTTGTTCACGTCTTCGAGCGAAAACACGTTCAGGATACGAAACACATCGGCCGGATTGAGCAGCAGCAGGTAGGCGAACACGTCACCCGCCACGCGACCGCCGGTGCTGACCAGAATGCCCAGCACCAGCAGATCGAACACCAGCACGAAGAAGAACCAGGTGGCGATGGCCAGCCCGGAGGCGCGCGCGCGATCGCGCGCCACCACCGAGATCAGCAGCGCCAGGCTGAGGAATACCCAGCCCAGCAGGATGGAGCTGATGACGAAGCCGCCGTAATGGAACAGGCCGCGCCAGTTCCACTGCTGGTACAGCAGCACCGCGATCAGCATGAAACCGGCCAGCGTCGACAGGGTCAGCGCGGCTGCCAGCCCCAGGTACTTGCCCAGCAGCACTTCCAGCCGCGTGATCGGCAGCGACAGCAGCAGATCGAGCGAGCCGCGCTCGCGCTCGCCGACGATGGCATCGAAACCCAGGATCAGCGCGATCAGCGGAATCAGGTAGATCACCAGGCTGACCAGGCTGGCGATGGTGAACTCGATCGAGCGCAGCCCCACGCTGCCCTGCTGGGCACCGCCGAAATAGGCGATCACCACCGAGAACACCGTGAACACCACCGCCACCGCCAGCACCCAGCGGTTGCGCAGCCGATCGCGGAACTCCTTGAACGCCAGCGCGAAGACTTGAGAAAACTCCACCGCGATCACTCCTGCTCGTCCGCAAGGCCGAAGAACACGTCCTCCAGCGAAGGCTCCCGGATGCCGATGTCCTCCACCTCGTCGCCCAGCGCGGCCAGGGCCCGCAGGGCGGCCATCTTCTGCGTCCGCGTGACGGACAGCACCAGGCCGCCGCCATCCACGCTGGGGCTGGCGCGCACGCCGTCCAGGCGCTCGAAGCGCTGGCTGACGCTGGCGCGATCGCCGGCGCGCAGCTTGAGCAGCATCGTCAGCGGCATGCGGGCCCGCTCACGCAACTGCGCCACCGTGCCGATGGCCTGGATGCGGCCGTTGGCCATGATGGCCAGCCGATCGACGCGCTCCTGCAGTTCGGCCAGGATGTGCGAGGTGATGATCATGGTCACCCCTTGCGCGCGCAGCTCCTGCAGCGTCGCATAGAAGCTGCGGATCGCCGCCGGGTCCAGGCCGCTGGTGGGTTCATCCAGGAACAGCACGCGCGGCGAGCCGAGCAGCGCCTGCGCGAACCCGAGCCGCTGGCGCATGCCCTTGGAATAGGCGCGCACCGGCTTGTCGCCCACGCCGCCCAGGCCCACGCGCTCCAGCGCCGGCGCGCACTGCGCGCCCGGAACGTGCTTGAGGCGGGCGAAGAACTGCAGCGTTTCCAGCCCGCTTAGGTTGTCGTAGAGCACCACGTTCTCGGGCAGATAGCCCACCTGCCGCCGCGCCGCACGGAAGCCGCGGCCCTTGACCGGCACGCCGGCAATGTGGATCTCGCCGGCGCTGGCCTCGATCAGGCCCAGCATCATCTTGAACAGCGTGCTCTTGCCGGCGCCGTTGTGGCCGATCAGGCCGAAGATCTCGCCCGGATGGACCTCCAGATCGACACTATCGACGGCGCGCACGGCGCCAAAGGCCTTAACGGCCTGGCGCACGGAAATGACCGGGGTCGTGCCGCTCATGGCATCAGAGCCCAGGGAAATATCTGTCAAGCCAAGCACTCCAGTCACTCTGTTTGGGTTGCATCCGCGGGTTGGGATCGATCACCGTGGGCACGCGCAACACCGGGAACTGCTGCCCGACCACGCGCAGCGCCTGCACCGAGGGGCTGGCCAGCAACAGCTTCATACTCGGGTAGCGCCAGCTGAGCCGGTCCACCATGTCGTTGGCTTCATAGGGCACGTCGCCGATGCCGTTGCCGTCGCGATCCCAGCCGAGGTAGTTGCTCCAGTGGTTGCCCTCCTTGACGCCCCAGCTCTCGTCACGCGCGCCGACGTAGCGCACCTGCTCGCGGTTGGTGATGAAATCGTTGTGCTCCACCACGTTGCGCGTCGAGCCGGCAGTCAGGTGCACGCCGACCACGTTGTCCACCACCAGATTGCCGATCATGGTGATGTACTCGGCGTTGTAGACAAAAAAGCCGCGCTGGTTGCCGGCCACCACGTTGCCTTCGATCACCGAGTCCTGAATGGTGCGCAGCATGATGCCGTGGTCGGAATTGCCCCAGGCGCGGTTGTTGCGCACGATCTGCTCGCGCACCTCCATCAGCGCCAGGCCGCCGCGGTTGTAATAGGTGTCGTTGTCTTCCCACACGTTGTAGTAGGAATTCATGTAGTGGGTTCCGTAGCGGCTGTGGTGCAGCTTGTTGCCGCGGAACACGGCATGGTGCGAGACGTCGACGTACAGCGCGTCGCGCACGAAACTGATGTCGTTGTCGATCACGCGCGCGCGCTGCGAGTTGTACAGCTGCACGCCGTTGCCGCGCAGGGGCGACATGTAGTCGCGCTTGCCGGTGATGCGGTTGCCCTCCACCAGCACCTCGTCGGCCTTCTCGATCCACAGGCCGAACAGGTTGTAGTTCAGGTCGCAGTGCCGCACGGCGGCGCGGTGCGCACCCGGGTAGATGTAGATGCCGGCGTTCTGCGCCGTCAGGCTGGCGCCCGAGTTGCGCACGATCAGGCCCTCGATCAGCACGTCCGTCGCGGTCACCCGGATGACGTCGCCGGTCAGGCCGCCGTCGAGCGTCGGCCGGTCCAGGCCGCGCAGGGTGAGCGGCTTGTCGATCTTCAGGTTGACCCGGTAGGAGGCGCGCTCGATCTCGATCACGTCACCCGCAGCGGCGGCCTCGACCACCGCCTGCAGATCGTCGCCGGGCTGGACGCGCAAGGTCGCCGCCTGCACCGACCAGCCAACACACAACAGCCAGACCGCGAGACCCCAGACACCCCTCATACCGTGAGCAGACCGAACGCCTTCAGCACCAGGAACAGGATGGCGCCGATCATCAGGTTCTTGAAGCCGACGTAGCTGATCATGTCCATCCAGTTGGCGACCCGGAAGTTGCGCCGCCACCAGGGACCATCCTTGACGTAGCGGTTGCCGCTCATGCGGATGATCACCTCGAACATGCTCCAGCCGACCCACCAGGCGATGATCGCTTGCGGCGACAGGCGCCCAGTGGCGGCCAGGATCCAGGCCAGCGTGGCGGCGATCGCCAGCGACACGCCGATCATCTGCAGCGAACGGCTGGAGGTCCAGCCCTCGCGGCTCCACGGCCACACGTGGTCCATGAACTCCAGCAGCACCCAGCGCAGGCCGCGCGCGCGCGGGTGCGCCTGCGGCGGCGGGTTCGGCGACGGCGAGCTGGCCATGCGCGGGTCGGGCAGGGCCAGCGAGCGCGGATCGACCTGCGTCATGTGGCTCTGGGCCGGCATGATCGGAATGTAGTAGCCGTGCTTGCCGATCGGCGTAATCAGCAATCCGTCGCGCGCGCGGCGCTTGCGCTCGCGGCCCAGCGGCGGGCAACCCTTGGCATCGGTGTAGAGGATCAGGCAATCCAGGCAGTGCAGGCATTCGCGGTGGTCGATGCGCCCATCATCGTCGATCGCCAGCGATCCGCAGGTGCGCTGGCAGGCCTTGCAGACGTTGCAGTCGAGCTTGCGCGGCAAGCCCCACCAGCGGAAGGTGCTGGGCATCGCCAGCGCCGCGCCCAGCGGGCACAGGTACTTGCAGAACGGCCGCTCGATGAACACCGCCAGGCCCAGCAGCGCCAGCACGTAGACGGCGTACGGCCAGGGCCGGTTCTGGATGCCGACCAGGAAGGTGGTCTTGAAGGGTTCGACCTCGGCCAGCTTCTCGGCCAGCCCCATGTCGATCATCGACACCGCCAGCAGGCCGAAGAAGATCAGGTACTTGACCCATTTCAGGCGATCGTGCCAGACGCGCGGCACATGGACCTGGAAGCGCGCCAGGCCGAGCTTGCCCGCGACCTTGTAGATCAGCTCGGACAGCGAGCCGAACGGGCACATCCAGCCGCAGAACAGGCCGCGCCCGAACAGGAACACCGTGACGATGATGAAGACCCAGAACAGGAAGATGAACGGGTCCGACAGGAACAGCGACCATTGCCACTGGAACAGGATCGAATGGAACCAGGTCAGCACCTGCGTGATCGACGGCTGCGCCATCAGCATCCAGCCAACCCAGCTGATGCTGACGACCCAGGCAGTGTATTTGAAGATGTTGACCGGCCACTTGTTGCGGAACGACGAGCGGCGCGTCAGCTGTTCGCGGAAAGCGTAGGCGATGCCCACCATCAGCAGCAGCGCCGTGAAGCCGACCATCTCCCAGGCGCGCGTCTTCCAGATGCGCACCCAGGCGGCGTCGGCCTTCTCGATCTTCGGCCGCCCGCCTTCCAGCAGGGCATCCGGCAGCCAGTAGTTGCCATCAAAGGCGGCAAAGCTGCGGTGTCCCGTGGCCGCGTCGATCCGGTTGCCGAGGAAGGTGAGCTTCCACGGGTAGGCGGGCGAGAACGACTTGGAGCGAACGATGAAGATGCCCGACTCGGTGAAGCGCGGCGCACCCGCCGCCTGGACGCCATACAGGTTGAAGTAGTCGGTGTCGCGGAAGGTGAACGAATCGTTGCCCTGCTTCACCTGGATGCGGTCGTAGATGCCGCCGCGCACGAAGCCGGAGCCCTTGAACGATTCATTGCCGGCGGTGCGGATGACCATGATCGCGCTGTCGTCCGGGCCCAGCCGACTGCGCAGGCTGTCGAAGCTGTTCTGGCCCATCAGGCTGCGGCCGACGGCGGGATGATTCAGATCGGCGAACCACAGCTCGATGAACGGCACGTTGCTTCTGGCCAGGCCGACCTGCTCGGGCCGCACCACCAGGCGCTGCACCAGGCTCATCTGCACCAGCTGATTCCAGTCGTAGCGTTGATCCACGCCGGCATAGCGCGCCGGCTCGCGCAGCGTCGGCTCGATCACGCCGACCTGGCGCGCCACGGCCGATCCCGCCAGCTGCATCACCTGGTTCTGCACCACCACCGTGACGGTGGCGCCCGAGACGGCATCGACGCCGATGATCTCCTCGTCGGGCCGCGAGGGGCCGACCTCGATCTTGTCCTTGACCGAGCGGCCGAGGTACTGGTTGTTGAACTCGATCAGCGCCGACTCCGGAATGCCCAGCAGCAGGATCGGCTCGGAATGCTTGAGGACCTTCACGCCGACGTACTTGCCCTCGGTGTCCATGCCGATCAGCGTGACGACCGGCTTGCCCGAGTACGCCGGCATGTCGGTCACGTCGGTCGACAGCACCACGTAACCGAGCAGCTTGGGTTTGCCGCTGGCGTCGGGCGCGCCATAGGCCTCGACGTAGGGCGGCTGCCCCTTGCGGGAGGAGAAGCTCTGCGCGCCGGGGAAAACGTCCTGGCACGGGATCAGGGCGCACATGTCGGGCGCCGTCGCCAATTCGGCGGGCAGCGTCGCCTCATAGGCCTGCCCGGTCGGTGCGGCGGCGAATGCGGGTGCGAGCAGCCACTGAACCATAACGATCAGGATGGCGGCAACAACTCTCAAGCGTCTCATCATGGTTCAGATCTCAAGAACAAGGTCGGCCCGACTCGTCGGGCCGACCACCACGGCCAAACAAGCTGCCGCGATCAGGGTTCCACGATCATGCGCGAGCGCATCTCGAGGTGCAGCGCATGGCAGAAATGCGTGCAATAGGCCCAGAACACGCCAGGCTTGTCGGCGATGAAGGTGACCGTCTTGGTCTCCTGCGGGTTGACAATGAAATTGATGTTGTAGTTGGGAATCGCGAAGCCGTGCGTCAGGTCCTCGACCTTGTCCAGGTTGGTCAGGATCAGCGTGACCTCGTCGCCCTGCTTCACGGTGAACTCACGCGGGCTGAAGGCCGGCGCCTGCGAGGTGACCTTCACGGTCACCTTGTTGCCGTCGCGGGTCACGCCGGCTTCGTTGGCGTCCTTGATGGCCAGCGGGAAGTCGTCCAGATCGTAGACCTGCTTGGGCTTGATGATGTCGCGCCGCATGATGATGAAGTCGTGCGGCTCGGGGCGCACCGGGTGCTCGGCGACCATCACCATCTTCTCGCCCGAGATGTCCATCACCTGCTCGTTCTCGGGGTGCAGCGGTCCCACCGGCAGGAAGCGGTCCTTGGAGAACTTGCAGCCCACCGCCAGCCACTTGCCGTCGGCCGACTTGGTCTCGGAGTGGGTGGCGTTGATGTGGCCCGGCTGGTAGTGCACGTCGATGCGATCGACCACGTACTGGACGTTCTTGTCGCCGGCGTAGAACTTGATCGCCGCCTCGACGTTCCACTTGACCACCTGGCTGTCGAGGAACAGCGTGGTGAAGGCGTTGCCGCGGCCATCGAAAGCCGTGTGCAGCGGCCCGAGACCGACCTCGACCTCGGCGACCACGGTCTTCTCCAGGTCCTCCAGCTTGCCATCGAACCAGTCCAGCACCTTCTGCAGCTCGATCGTGGTGGTGGTGGGCGAGAGCTTGCCGGAGCAGATGAAGTACTTGCCGTCCGGGCTGGCGTTGACGCCGTGCGGGTTCTTCGGCACCGGCACGTAGGCGACCAGCGCGGTCTTCGGATCCTGGTTGGCCTGCTTGGTGCCGTCGACCACCGGCACCTTGCTGTCGCCGATGGTGGTGGTCTTGCCGTCCTTGACCGCCTGCTCGATGCGGGCGATGTTGTAGAACAGGCAGGCGTCGCGCTCGGCGGACATCATGTCCTCGTAGTGCACGCCCATCTCGGTGTTGTACTGGTTGGTCGCCGCCAGCTTGCCGTCGAAGCTGGTGGCCAGCAGATCGCAGTTGCCGTCGATCAGCACCTGCCAGCGCACTTCCATGGTCTCGGCGTCGACGCAGGTCATCAGCGAGCGGTATTTCTGCGGATCATTGATGTCGCGGCCGTCGTTGGGCAGCGGGATCGAGAACTCGCCGCCGCAGAACACGCGCGTGGTGTGGTTGATCGCCGGATCGACGGGGTCGCGCTTGTCCGGGAAGATGCCGTGAAAGCCCTGCACGTTGGGCAGGTCGGTGATCTTGTCGCAGACGAAAATGTCCAGGCGGACGCGGGCCAGGCGGGCGTTGATCTTGTCGTTGATCCACGCATACTTGCCGTCGTAGTCGCCGTCGGTGTAGGAAGCGTGGGTGTGGTGCGTGTCGCCCACGGTGTAGCGCAGCGATCCATCGGGCTTGGTGCCCATGACGGCCTTCGACTCGTTGGTAATCCCCCAGCCAATCAGCGCATCGGGCACGAAACACGGCACGCGGTGCAGTTCCCGGCCCGACGGGAAGCCAAGAATTCGCATGTCGCCGGTGTGGCCGCCGCTCCAGATGCCGTAGTAGGAATCGAGTTCGCCCGGCTTGAGATGCGTCTCGGCACCCACCGGCGCCGCCGCGGGGGCAGGCGCAGGCCCAGGAGGTGCCGAGGCCGGCGCAGCTGCCGGCGTCGCCGGCTTCTCGGTGCAGGCTGCCACGCCGGCCGCCAGGCCGGCCAGCGCCGCACTGCCGACGAAGCGTCGGCGGCCCATTCCAACTGGCGTCACTGTCTCGTTCTTGGATTGACTCATGTGATTACCTCCGGGTTAAGAAAACGAAAAGAAAGGTGGACCGGTTGGTGGCGGCAACACGACAGTCGCCACCAGCGGAAGGTGGGTGCACGAAAGGCAAACGGGGGCGGCGTGCGACCAGGCCGGTGGCAGTTTCGGCGCCGCAGCGCTCGCGGGCGCGCCCGACACAACACACAAAGGACAGTCGAGCGCAGTCGAGCCGAGTTCGATCAAAGCGTCATCGGCCTGCACCACGAGTATCAGCATGCCCGCACTGGAGCACACCATTTCGATGCGCTGGGGATGGACCATGGGCGAGGCCACCGAGGCCATCATCGAGAGCACGAACCATGCCAACACACCCCGGCGCAGGCGGCGATCGAGCAGGGCACGCAGAAAGCTCATGCCGGGAATGTAGTGCGGGTAACCCCTAGGTTGGTTGATCCTCATCAAGCTAGCGCCGCACGACCAGTGCGACATTTGCCTCTATCATGCTTCGCTGGTTTGCCGCCCCATTGCGGGGTCAGCAGCCGCTTTTTTGGCCCGGCGTCTTGACCGGGTTGTTGTCGCACCCACCAATTGGAATTCTGAGACCCATGCAATATCAAAAACTCTTGCTTGCCACGGCCGCTGCTCTCGCCTTGCTGACGGCCTGTGGCCAGAAGGAATCGACCCCGGCACCGGCACCGGCCACGCCTCCGCCGCCCGCCGCTGCACCGGCGCCTGCGCCGGCACCAGTGGCCGCCGCGGCCAACGATCTGGGCAAGAGCATCTACGGCAAGACCTGCGCCCTGTGCCATGCCGCTGGCGTCGCCGGCGCACCCAAGCCGGGCGACAAGGCCGATTGGGGCCCACGCATCGCGCAGGGCAAGGACACGCTCTACCAGCACTCGATCGAGGGTTTCACCGGCAAGAAGGGCCAGATGCCCGCTCGGGGCGGCAACGCTTCCTTGACCGACGAGCAAGTCAAGGCCGCCGTTGACTTCATGACCGACCAGTCGATCTGATCGGAGCATTCCAACCAGGCTGCACGATGCATCAGCTTTCCCGTCGCCAAGTTGCCTTGGCCATCCCACTGCTCGGCCTGACGCGCTGGGCGCACGGGACGGCCGCCCCGATGACTCCAGTGCGACGCCAGTCGCGACCCATGCTGGGCACGCGCATCGACCTGGTGGCCGATGTGGCCGACGAGGCGCTCTGGCGCCAGGCCAGCGAGGCAGCCTGGGCCGAAATGGCGCGGCTCGAGGCCCTGCTGAGCCGGTACCAGCCGAACAGCGTCGTCAGCCGCATCAACGCCCTGGCCGGCAAGCACGCGGTGCGCGTGCCCGACGAGGCGATGCGCGTGCTGATCGACGCCAAGCGCGTCTCGAGCCTCAGCGAGGGTGCCTTCGACGTCACCGTCGGCGCCATGCGGGCCTGGCGCTTCGATGCGCATCAGGACGCCCTGCCCGATCGGCGTGAACTCGAGCGGCAGCGCCGGCTGATCAACGACCGGGACCTGATCGTCGATCAGCGCGCGCGCACGGTCGGCCTGCGCCGCGAAGGCATGGCCCTGGACCTGGGCGGCATCGCCAAGCTGCCGATCCTGGAAGCCGGCCTGCAGGTGTTGAAGCGGCACGGCATCGGCAATGCGCTGGTCAACGGGGGCGGCGATGTGCTGGTCTCCGGCCAGGTGCAGGGCCGGCCCTGGAAGGTCGGCCTGCGCGACCCCCGGGCGCCCGAGCGGCTGCTCGGCACGCTGGCGCTGTCAGGGCAGGCCGTGGTGGCCTCGTCGGGCGATTACGAGCGCTTCTTCGTCGTCAACGGCCAGAAGATGCACCACATCCTCGACCCGCGCACCGGTCGGCCCACGCACGGCACGCGCGGCGTGAGCCTGCTGGCCGACAGCGTCGAGCAGGTCAACGGCCTTGGCGCCGCCCTGATGGTGATGGGACTCGAGCGCGGGCGCGCCGCCCTGCTTGACCGGCAGGCGGGCGTGCAGGCACTGATCGTGGCCCAGGATCGGCCGCTCTGGCGCTCCGAGGGCATGGCGCGGCAACTCGCCGCCTAGCGGCAGGGGCAGCCGTGCGCGCCTGCGCGGGCGATGCCTCGGCCAGTACCATCACGCCCGTTCCGCCGGGCCACCTGCGCAGACCGGGCGGGTGGCTGTCTCGTCAGCCGTAAATCAGTCCGGCAGGTGCCAGCACATGCCGGACGGGCCCACACCCGCCCGTTCACGGCTTCCTCGTTTCAGCGGCGCCCACCCAGCAGGCTGCCGCCGATCTTCAGCAGGTCGCCAAGGTCCACCTTGCCGTCGCCGTCCTGGTCC
This sequence comes from uncultured Ottowia sp., assembly GCA_964534975.1. Classification (GTDB taxonomy): domain Bacteria; phylum Pseudomonadota; class Gammaproteobacteria; order Burkholderiales; family Burkholderiaceae_C; genus Ottowia. The sequence continues at coordinate 37,617 of CAZHSD010000021.1, forward strand.
AGCACCGCGTTCATCAGGCCGCCGCCCAGGCCACCCTGGTTCTGCACCCGGCTGCGTTCCTGACCAAGCACACTGCCCAGCCCGCCCGCGTCCATGTTCTGGGCGCGCACGCGATTGGCCAGGAAGGCCATCACGATCGGCGCCAGGATCTTCAGCAGGTTGCCGGCCTGGCCGCTGCTCATGCCGGTGGCCTGGCCCAGGCCGTTCTCGGCGCGCGGCTGCGCGCCACCGAAGATGTGGCCCAGGATGCCGCCGGCGTCCAGCTGCCGGCTGGCCGGCGCGCCGCCACCCAGCACGCTGCCGAGCAGATCGCCGAGGCCGCCCATGCCACCCATGCTGGACGGCGCGGCGCGACCACCGCCACCGAGCAAGCCACCCAGCATGCCGCCCAGGTCCATCGCCCCGGCACCGCTGTGGTCGCGCTGCAGCGCATTGAACAAGTCACCCGCGCCACCCGGCTGCTGCGCGTTGCGGCCGAGCGCGCCGACGATCATGGGCAGCGCCGCCTCGATGGCGCTGGCCGCGGTGCGCTGGTCGGTGCCCAGCTGCTGCGCGATCTGGCCGGTGGGTGCGCCCTGCAACTGGCGCAGCAGATCGTCGATGAGGGAGCCGTTCATGGGATGTCCTTGTGTGTTAAGGGGTTGGGTGCAAGACCCGCATCCTAGCCGCAGTTGCGGCGTGGCGCTGAGCGGCGGCGCCACGCGCGGCACTAAACTGCCGCCCAGCGTCGAATTCATCACAAGAGGCCAGCCCATGCGCGTCGAGAACAAGTCCATCATCGTCACCGGTGCCGGCGGCGGCATTGGCGCGGGCATCGCGCGCCGGCTGGCGGCCGAGGGCGCCGCCGTGATCGTGGCCGACATCAACGCGGCGCTGGGCCAGCAGGTCGCGGCCGAGATCGGCGGCGCCGGCGGGCGGGCGCGCTTCGTCGCCGCCGACGTCACGCTCTCAGGCGACTGGGCGCGCCTGGTGCAGGCCGCGCAGGACTTCGGCGGCGGACGGCTCGACGTGGTGGTCAACAACGCCGGCTGGACGCACCGCAACCGCCCGCTGCTGGAAGTCGGCGAGGCCGAGTTCGACAAGGTCTACGCGGTCAACATGAAGAGCATCTACTGGAGCGCGATGCATGCGATCCCGGCGTTTCGAGCCGGCGTTGGCGGCAGCTTCATCAACATCGCCTCGACCGCCGGCATCCGCCCACGGCCGGGCCTGACCTGGTACAACGGCAGCAAGGGCGCGGTGATCACGACCTCGAAATCGATGGCGGCCGAGCTCGGCCCCGACAACATCCGCGTCAACTGCATCAACCCGGTGTTCAACCCCGACACCGGCCTGTCGGCCGAGTTCGCCGGCGGCCCGGTCGACGAGGCGCGCCGCGCCAGGTTCCTGGCCACCATCCCGCTGGGCCGCTTCTCGAGCGCGCTCGACGTTGCCAACGCGACGCTGTACCTGGCCAGCGACGAGGCCGCCTTCATCAGCGGCGTGTGCATCGAGGTCGACGGCGCGCGCTGCGTGTGACGTGCGCCCGAGGCGGGCCGCGCGCCGGCGCTCAGACCCAGCGCGCCAGCTCGGCCACGTCCTCGGCGAACAGCTGGCCCTTCTCGGCCTGCGCCACGCGCCCGTCCTTGCCGCGCACCACGGTCACCGGCAGGCCGTCGGGCTTGGGGTAGACGCGCGCCACCTCGGGACTCATCCAGCTGGCGGGGAAGCTGTAGCCGCGCTTGTTCAGGTGCGCCAACGCGTCCTCGGGCCGCTTGTCGATCGACAGCGCCAGCATCTGCAGCCCGCGCCCGCGCTGCGACTGCCACAGCTTCTGCATCTCGGGGCTTTGCTGGGCGCAGAACGGGCACCAGCTGGCCCACCAGTAGAGCACCAGCGCATGGCCTTCGGCCTGCCGCGGCTCAAAGCGGCCGCCGTCCAGCAACGGCACCGCGGCCAGCGGCATGGCGTCGCCGGGCCGGGGCAAGGCAATCGGCTTGGCGGACGGCTGCGCATCGACCCGCAGCGGCGCCAGCGCGGCGACGCTGCCGGCCAGGATCAGACGGCGTGACAAGGGCATGGCAATGAGCGCGGTTTGGCCGAAGACCCGTGCATGGTAGCGCCCAATTCCCTGCTGGCGTCGAGTTCGCCCCCGTCAAGGATAATTTGCCGCATGGGTGAACAGGTGATTCCTCTCGTCAATCTGCGTCAACAGGGCTTGACCGTGCCGGCACCGGCCCAGCCCTTGCCGGCCGCCGACACGCTGCGCGACCTGCGCGGGCGACCGCTGCGCGATCTGCGCATCAGCGTCACCGACCGCTGCAACTTCCGCTGCACCTACTGCATGCCCAAGGAGGTGTTCGGCAGCGACTACAAGTACCTGCCGCATGCCGACCTGCTGAGCTTCGAGGAGATCACGCGCCTGGCGCGGCTGTTCACCCTGCTCGGCGTGCACAAACTGCGCCTGACCGGCGGCGAGCCATTGCTGCGCAAGGATGTCGAGAAGCTGATCGGGCAGTTGTCGGCGCTGCGCACGCCGGCGGGCGAGCCGCTCGACATCACGCTCACCACCAACGGCGCGCTGCTGGAGCGCAAGGCCCGCGCGCTGCGGGACGCCGGCCTGAGCCGGGTCACGGTCAGCCTGGACGGCCTCGACGACCAGGTGTTCCAGCGCATGAACGACGTCGGCTTTCCGGTCGCCAGGGTGCTGGCCGGCATCGAGGCGGCCCGCGCGGCCGGGCTGGCGCCGATCAAGGTCAACATGGTGGTCAAGCGCGGCACCAACGAGCACCAGATCCTGCCGATGGCGCGGCACTTCCGCGGCAGCGGCATCACGCTGCGCTTCATCGAGTTCATGGACGTCGGCGCCACCAACCGCTGGCGCATGGAGCAGGTGCTGCCCTCGTCGGAAGTGCTGAAGCTGCTGCAGGCCGAGTTCCCGCTGGTGGCGCTGGAGCACACCGCGGTGGGCGAAACCGCGGAGCGCTGGGGCTACGCCGGCGCCGACGGCCGGCACGACCCGGCGCTGGGTGAGATCGGCCTGATCAGCAGCGTCACGCGCGCCTTCTGCGGCGACTGCAACCGCGCGCGGCTGTCGACCGAGGGCCAGGTCTACCTGTGCCTGTTCGCCGGCCAGGGCTACGATCTGCGCGCGCTGCTGCGCGGCGGCGCCAGCGACGAGCAGATCGCCGGCGCCATCGCCGCCATCTGGCAAGGCCGCAGCGACCGCTACAGCGAGCTGCGCGCCAGCCTGCCGCCGGACCAGCAGGCCGGCACACGCCGCATCGAGATGAGCTACATCGGGGGGTGAGTTGCGTATACCCATTACGCTCTCAGCAGATGGCTGGTCACCAGACGCGAAACGGGTAGCCGCAGTGGAAATGTCGGCCCGGGGAAAAGACTACTTGGTTGCTGCAACGCTGCTATGGCGAGAAAAGCCTCACTCGTACGTCGTTCCTCAATTAGTTTGCCAAGCGATCGAGGTACTTGGGAAAGCCTATCTCCTTTGGATTGATTTCGATCGTTTTGCCCCACGGCTCAACTATCGAGACCTGAATCACGATCTTCTGAAAATCATCGGAGAAATTGATCAAGTCATGACCGGTCCTATCCTGAGCTCCGAACAGACTGCGGAACTGAGAGCATTGAACACCCTGTACCAACAACATTTGCTTAGGTATGCATCATTCTTTGACCTCCTCTCTCCCGTTGACGATCTGTCGTATGGACGCCTTCTCAGAAAAACCCTTCGTCTTCTCCGACTAGCAGATCGGCGAGGCGTCTGGCACATGGAGAAGTGCGGGTGACAACAACCGCTAACCAAGCGCTTACCACCACCATCACCGCCGTGCTGCTGGCCGGCGGACGCGGCTCGCGCATGGGCGGCGCCGACAAGGGCCTGCAGCCGTTTCAGGGCGCGCCGCTGGCGCAGCGTGCGCTGCAGCGCCTGCAGCAGCAGACACTGCCGCCAGCCCACGTGCTGATCAACGCCAACCGCAACCTCGCCACCTACGCGGCGCTGGGCGCGCCGGTGTGGCCGGACGCCCTGCCCGACTACGCCGGTCCGCTGGCCGGCTTCCTGGCCGGGCTGCAGCACTGCGACACGCCGCTGCTGCTGACACTGCCCTGCGACGTGCCGAACTTCCCGCTCACGCTGTGCGAGCGGCTGGCGCGCGCGCTGCTGGCGCAGGACGCCGAGATTGCCATGGTCAGCGCGCCCGAGGCCGAAACCGCGGGCCGGGTGCGGCTGCGCACGCAGCCGGTGTTCTGCCTGCTTCGCGCCAGCCTGCAGGACAGCCTGCTGCGCTTCACCCAGGGCGGCGGCCGCAAGATCGACGCCTGGACCGCGCAGCACCGCCAGGTGATCGTGCCCTTCGATGCGCCCGATGACGACCCGCACGCGTTCGCCAACGCCAACACGCTGGCCGAACTCCATGCGCTGGAGCACAAGAACTGAGAAGTCGAGAAGGAGACCGCACCCATGTCCCAACCCAAGCTCACCATCCGCCTGCTGACCGACACCGACCTGCCGGCCTACAAGGCGCTGCGCGACGTCGGCCTGCAGCACGACCCGGAGGCCTTCACCTCGGACTTCGACACCGCGAGCAGCCTGCCGCCGGCGACCTACGCCACGCGCCTGGGCCAGCCGCCGGACGACCACTTCATCCTGGGCGCCTTCGACGCCGCCGGCGCCATGCTAGGCGCGGTGGTGTGCGAGCGCGAATCGCAGCTGAAGAAACGCCACGAGGCAGCGCTGGTCGGCATGATCATCGCACCCGAGATGCGCAGCCGCGGCATCGGCAAGGCGCTGCTGGCCGAGTTCGACAAGCTGGTGCGCCAGCTGCCGGGGCTGGAGCAGGTGGTGCTCTCAGTCACCGCCAGCCACGCCGCCGCCGTCAAGCTGTACGAAGGCGCCGGCTTCGAGCGCTACGGCCTGCAGCCACGCGCGATCAAGCTCGACGGCCAGTACCACGACAAGGCGTTGATGCTGAAGACGCTATGACCAGCGTTGCCGAGATTGCAGCGCAGCTGGAAGGCTACGACCCGCAGGCGCTGCCCGCCGCCACCGTGCACGCCTTTCTCGAACGGCTGGTGGAGCCGGTCACCCAGGTCGAGCGCGTGCGCCTGTTCGAGGCGCTCGGGCGCGTGCTGGCCGAGGACCTGATCTCGCCCATCAGCGTGCCGCCGCACGACAACTCGGCCATGGACGGCTTCGCCTTCAACGGCGCGCAACTGGCGCCCGGCCAGCCGCTGGCCTTGAGGATCGTCGGCACCGCGCTGGCCGGCCAGCGCTGGTCAGGTACCGTGGGCGCGGGCGAGTGCGTGAAGATCATGACCGGCGCCGTCATGCCGGCGGGCCTGGACACCGTCGTGCCGCAGGAATTCACCCAGGTCGACGGCGAGCGCGTCAGCGTGCCGGCCGACGTGGTGCGGACGGGCGACAACCGTCGCCTGGCGGGCGAGGACCTGATGGCCGGCCGCGCCGCGCTGCAGCGCGGCCAGCGCCTGACCCCCGCCATGCTGGGCCTGCTGGCCAGCTTGGGAATCGGCGAGGTGCCGGTGTGGCGGCGCCTGCGCGTGGCCTACTTCTCCACCGGCGACGAGATCCTGTCGCTGGGCGAGGCGCCGCGCGAGGGCGCGGTGTACGACAGCAACCGCTACGCCATGTTCGGCCTGCTGACGCGGCTGGGCGTGGAGATGATCGACCTGGGTGTGGTCCAGGACCAGCCCGAGCTGCTGGAAGCGGCCTTCCGCGACGCCGCGGCGCGCGCCGACGCGGTCGTCACCAGCGGCGGCGTCAGCGTGGGCGAGGCCGACTACACCAAGGCGATGATGAAGCAGCTCGGCGACGTGGTGTTCTGGCGCGTCGCCATGCGGCCCGGCCGGCCGATGGCTGTCGGCCGCATCGCCGGCGGCACCGGCGGGCGCGCTGCGGTGCTGTTCGGCCTGCCCGGCAACCCGGTGGCGGTGATGGTCACCTTCCTGGCCTTCGTGCGCCCGGCCCTGCTGCGCATGATGGGCGCGCGGCCCGAGCCCGAGGTGCTGCTGCGCGCCGCCAGCGAGGAGCCGATGCGCAAGAAGGCGGGGCGTACCGAATACCAACGCGGCATCGTCACCCGCCGCGCCAACGGCACCTTGAGCGTGCGCACCACCGGCAACCAGGGCGCCGGCGTGCTGTCGTCGATGGTGCAGGCCAACGGTCTGATCGTGTTGCACCACGCGCAGGGCGACGTGGCGGCGGGCGACGAAGTGGATGTGATGATGTTCGAGGGCGCGATCGGCTGAACGGCCTCAGGCCGCCAGGCGTTCGACCGGCTGCGCCACCAGTTCCTCCAGCGCCTCGCGCGAGGGCAGTGCGCCGAACCAGCCCAGGTGCATCACGCGCGCCACGCCGACGGCCACGTCCTGCAGATGCGCCGCCTGCTCGGGCGCGAACAGCGCCTCGGTGTGCTGCCGCCACAGTTGCAGCCAGCGCACCAGATGCGGCGGCGCCATGTCGGGCAGCGCCATGTGCTTGTCGTAGACGTTGCCGCGAAAGCTGCGCTCGAGCTTGCAGGCGGTGCACCAGAAATCGACCATGCGCGCCAGGTGCGCCGGCCAGCGGCCATGCAGCACCGGCTCGAACACCGGCGCCAGCAAGGCATCGGCGCGGATGTCGGTGTAGAAGCGATCGACCAGCAGCGTCAGCGCGGGGCGATCGGGCATCTCGAGGTCGCGGCTCATGGGTCACAAGATAGTGCGCTTCGCACGCCTGCGCCCGGCGCCGGCGCTTGCCCGCGCCTGCCGCAGGGGCAAGGGCACGTCGGGTCGCCCGCGCCCGAGCGCGGCGGCGCACGCCGCGCTTAAGATGGCGCCATGCCCTACACCGCCAGCTTCGTCCCCGCGACCCTCAGCCGCGCCGAGGTCGATGCCACGCCGGGCGCGCTGGTGCTGGAGTTCGGCACCAACTGGTGCGGCTGGTGCCGGGGCGCGCAGTCGGACATCCGCGCCGCCTTCGAGCAGGCCGGCGCCGAGGTGCCGCACGTCAAGGTCGAGGACGGACCGGGCCGGCCGCTGGGACGCAGCTTCGGCGTCAAGCTGTGGCCGACGCTGGTGTTCCTGCAGGACGGCGCGGAAGTGGCGCGCCTGGTGCGCCCGCAAGCGGCCGACGAGATCGCCCAGGCCTTGCGACGGCTGACCTGAGCGGTGCGCACAGCGCCGCCGCACACCGTCGTCAATCCGTGATCGCCGCGCAGTGCCGAAGGCGCACGCAGGGCGCCGCCTTGCGCAGGGCGACCAAGGTGTTGCCGTGCGCGCGCCGCGCGGCGATGAAGCCGACCTCGTCGCCCATCGACACGCCCCGCAGCAGGGCCGGATCGTCGACGCGGAAGCTGAGCGTGGTGAACGGCAGCTTGCCGCGCGGGAGGATCTTCAGGCGGATCAGCGGCGGCGACTCGCCGCGCGCCGGCAATCCGCGCACCACGGCGCGGGTGTAGACACGCACTGCCGCGGCAGGCGCGCTCGACCCGGTTTCGGCTGCCGCCGCCGGCCCGCCGAGCGACAGCGCGGCGGCGCCGGCCAGCACCACCAGCGCCGCCCGCAGCCATGGGTGCAATGGTGCGGACGCTGCCATCGGCGCATGATGCGCGGCCGGTCGCGCAGGCCCTATGATCGCTGACCGGCGCCGCGGCGGCGCCGTTCCCGCACCCGACTTCCGGCCCCATCCCATGCTCGACACCCTCCGGCGCAGCGGCGCGCTCGGCATCACGCTGGCGGCGGCCGGCATCCTGATGGTAACCATGGGCGCGCGCCAGTCGCTGGGCCTGTTCGTCGGGCCGCTCAACACCTCGACCGGCCTGGGCATCGCCGCCATCAGCTTTGCGCTGGCGATCGCGCAGTTCGCCTGGGGCGCGGTACAGCCGCTGGCCGGCGCCGCGGCCGACCGCTGGGGGCCGCGCCCGGTGCTGCTGGCGGGCATCGTGCTGCTGGCGCTGGGCAGCGCCATCACGCCGCTGATGGAGAGCACCTGGGGCCTGGTGTTCAGCATCGGCCTGCTGTCGGCGATCGGCTCGGGCGCCGGCAGCTTCTCGGTGCTGATCGGTGCCGCGGCGCAACGCATGAGCGCCGAGGCGCGCGGCGCCGCGTCGGGCGTGATCAACGCCGGCGGCTCGTTCGGGCAGTTCGTGTTCGCGCCGCTGGCGCAGAAGCTGATCCAGTTGCTCGGCTGGATGGGCGCGATGTATTCGCTGGCGCTGATCACCCTGCTGGCGCTGCCACTGGTCGGCCGCGTCGCCCAGCGTGGTCAGGGCGCGCACAGCGCCGCCCCGGCCGCCACCGACGCCGGCCTGCGCGCCACGGTGAGGGGCGCCCTGGGCGACCGCAGCTACCTGCTGCTGCACGCCGGTTTCTTCACCTGCGGCTTCCACATCGCCTTCCTGGTCACGCACCTGCCGACCGAGGTCGACCTGTGCGGTCTGCCGCCCTCGGTGGCCAGCTGGTCGCTGGCGCTGATCGGGCTGGCCAACATCGTCGGCAGCCTGTGGGTGGGCCATCTGGTGGGCCTGTACCGCAGCAAGATGATCCTGGCGCTGATGTACGCCAGCCGCGCGCTGCTGCTGCTGTGGTACCTGGCGATGCCGCGCGAGCCCTGGGTGTTCTACCTGTTCGCGATCGGCCTGGGCCTGACCTGGCTGGCCACCGTGCCGCCGACGGCGGGCCTATGCGCCAAGCTGTTCGGCGTGCGCTACCTGGGCACGCTGTTCGGGCTGACGCTGCTCAGCCACCAGGTCGGCGGCTTTCTGGGCGCCTGGCTGGGGGGCCTGGCGATCACGCGCTTCGGCGACTACACGTGGATGTGGTGGGCCGACATCGCGCTGGCGCTGCTGGCGGCGGTGCTGAACCTGCCAATCCGCGAGGCGCGAGTGGCGCGCATCGCCACCACATGACGGCGCGCGACGCGCGCATGACCTCGCCGCTGACGCGGCATCGGTGACTTCGCCGCTGACGCGGCCTCAATGATCAATGAGGTGACCGCCGTCATGGCGCGCCGCAGCGTCATCGATGGCCGCAGGCCGAGGTCATGCGCTCGATGGAGCGCAGTCATTCCGGCAGCACCACCCGGCAGGCCTTGCCGCTGCGCCCGCGCGGGACGTCGCAGTCGGATTCGCCCAGCACCTCGATCGGCGCCGCGCCCTGCATCAGCGCAAACGCCTGCAGCGCCGTGCGGCAGCGCTCGAGGGCCCGTTCGGCATCGTCGCCGCGCAGCGGCACGCGCAGCACCAGCGTGCTGGGGCCGCGCTGCTGCAGCTGGAAATCGAACACCCTGCCCTCTTCCTCGATCAGCGTGCACAGCGCCATCGGCAGCAGGCTCACGCGCTGGCCGCGGCGCTGGCCGGACACGCGCACGATGTCGTCGTTGCGGCCTCGCACCTCGATCACCGGCAGCGCCGAGCCGCAACTGCAGCGCTCGCCATGCAGCGTAATCTGGTCGCCCAGGTCGTAGCGGATCAGCGGCTGCACGAGGTTGGCCAGGTTGGTCAGCAGCACGCTGTGCGAAAGCTGGCCAAGCGGCATCGGGCGCTGCTTCTCGTCGACCGGCTCCAGCAGCACCCAGTCCTCGTTGACGTGCAACTGCCCGTGGCTGCACTCCCAGGCGATCGGCAGGAACTCGGAAGCGCCATAGCTGCCGCGCACGCCCGTGCCCAGCGCCGTGACGATGCGCTGGCGCGCACCCTGGCCCAGGCATTCACCGCCGGTCATCACGTAGCGCGGACGGATGCGCAGCCGGCCGGCCTCGGCCTCTTCGGCCAGCACCAGCGCCATCGTCGGGTAGGTGGCCAGCACGGTGGGCTGGAACGCATTCAGCGCCTCCAGCAGCGCCTCGATGGGCTGCATGATGCTGAAGCTGCGTCCCGAGGCCGCCAGCCAGGGATTGATCCGGCGCAGCCGTTCGAAGCTGACGATGCTGGCGAAATGGCCGCCGGTGGCGGTGACCAGCGCGGTGCGGTCGCTCGCGCCCAGCATGTCGAACGCCGCGAAGGCGCTGAACATGCCGCCCAGCCCATCGCGCGGCACCCGGTGGCGCAGCACCTCCAGCGCGTCGTAGACCGCCAGCGCGCGCGCGTCCTGCACGAACACGCCCGGCAGTCCGCTGGTGCCGGAGCTCTCCCACACCATGTAGCGGCCCAGCCAGGACTCGCCCACGCGCGCCGGGTCGGCGGTGAACTGGTTCAGCTCGTCGAGCCGCAGCGCCGGATCGGTCACCCAGTCATCGAAGCGCTCCATCAACTCGCGCTTGCGCACCGGCTGCACCCGCAGCAGGTCGGCCCAGCCCAGGCGACCGCGGCCCAGGCGTTCGCGGTAGAACACCGACCCCCGTCGCGCCGCCTCCAGCAGGCGCAGCAGCCGCTGCTGCTGGCGTTGCGCCAGCAGGGTCGGCGTGGCATGCGTGGCCGCCGCCACGTCGAACATGGTGGCCTGCAATTGCAGGGCATCGAACACCACGCTCATCGCCGCCCAGGCCGCTGCGCGGCAAACCGCCGCGCACCACATCCAATAGGCCAGTACATCGTCATCTCCTTGTGGACAGGCACCATGCGCCGTGCGCAAACTGCTGCGCCGCACCGCCCGCCCTGGCCGCCTGAGCCATGCCAGGCCAACACCATAAACCTTTATCGAGCGGGCATCTTGTGCCGGGGCCGACAGACATCATCTTGATCTCCATCAACAAGAGGATCGGCAGGCCGCGAAGGCGGGGACATGGGTTATTCTTGCCGCACACACGCACGGCGCCCACTGCTGTCGCACGCGCGAGCCGCCCAGGCGCGCACGACACGACGCGGGCCATTTCTGGAGATGCCATGCCCGCGGATCATCCCAAGCCCCAGAGCCACAGCGGCACCCGCCGCCGCACGCGCACCCCGGACAGCCCGCTCGAGCGCGCCGACCCGGCCGGCGTGGCCGAAACGCCCACCCACAAGCTCGACCGCCTGGTGCAGACCGCGGTCTCGCCCATGGTCGGCAACCTGTCGCCGATCGCGCTCGGCCTGGCCTTTGCGGACTGGGCCTGGCACCTGGCGGCCTCGCCGGGGCGGCAGCTCGAACTGGCGACGCTGGCGGCGCAACTGCTGCAGAAGCAAATGGCGCTCGGCGGCGGCCACGCACCGGACCTCGGCGATCGCGACGACCCGCGCTTTCGGGCCGAGCAATGGGACCAGTGGCCGTTCAGCCAGTGGCGCGCGGGCTTTCGCACCGCCGAGGCGTTCTGGCGCGAGGCGGCGCGCGTCGACGGCGTCAGCGACCACCACGCGGCGCTGGTCGGCTTCTTCGCGCGCCAGTACCTGGACATGATGTCGCCCGCCAACCGGCTGCTGACCAACCCGGTGGTGCTGCAGCACGCCATCGACACCGGCGGCCAGGCGCTGCACCAGGGCTGGTTCAACTGGCTGGCCGACGCCACGCGGGTGCCGACGCCGGAGGACCTGGCGAACCGGAGCCGTTTCACGGTCGGCGGCAACCTGGCGGTGACGCCGGGCAAGGTGATCTACCGCAACCACCTGATCGAGCTGATCCGCTACGCACCGCAGACCGACAAGGTGCACCCCGAGCCGGTGCTGATGATCCCGTCCTGGATCATGAAGTTCTACATCCTCGATCTGTCGCCGCACAACTCGATGGTGCGCTATCTGGTCGGCCAGGGCCACACCGTGTACATGCTGTCCTGGCGCAACCCGGACGAGTCGGACCGCGAGCTGTCGATGGACGACTACATCGAGATGGGCGTGCTCGACGCCATCGGCGCCGTCGGCCAGGACAGTGGCGGCAAACCCTTCCACGCCATGGGCTACTGCCTGGGCGGCACCTTCCTGGCCATGGCCGCCGCCGGGCTGGCACGCCCGGGCGGCGTCAAGGGCTACGAGCAGCTGCCGCCGATCAAGACGCTGACGCTGCTGGCGGCGCAGGTCGACTTCACCGAGCCGGGCGAGCTGGGCCTGTTCATCGACGAAAGCCAGATCAACCTGCTCGACCACCTGACGCAGGGCCAGGGCTTTCTCAGCGGCAAGCAGATGGCGGGGTCGTTCCAGTTCCTGCACTCGCGCGACCTGATCTGGACCCGGCGCATGCGCGAGTACCTGATGGGCGAGCGCGACCAGGGCAACGACCTGATGGCCTGGAACGCCGACACCACCCGCATGCCGGCGCGCATGCACCACGAATACCTGGTGGCGCTGTACCTGAAGAACGCGCTGGCGCACGGGCGCTACCACGTCGGCGGCGAGCCGGTGTCGCTGAACGATCTGCGCATGCCGATGTTCGTGGTCGGCACGCAGCGCGACCACGTATCACCCTGGCGCTCGGTCTACAAGGCCCACCTGCTGGTCGACGCCGAGCTGACCTTCGTGCTCACCAGCGGCGGCCACAACGCCGGCATCGTGTCCGAGCCGGGCCACGCCAACCGCCGCTATCAGATCGCCACCCGGCCCGCGCACGGCCCCTGGGTCCAGGCCGAGAAATGGCTGGAGACGGCCGAGCGTGTCGAGGGCTCGTGGTGGCCGGCCTGGCACGGCTGGCTGGCCAAGCACTCGTCGCCGCCGGTCAAGGCCAGGCCGATCCCGGCCCGCAACGTGATCGGCGACGCGCCGGGCGACTACGTGATGCAGCGCTACGCGGAAGAATAGCCCCGAACCCCGCCCGGCCGGCGGCGACGGCGCGCGCCAGGCGCCGCCGCCGTGCACCCCGCACCCAGGGCGTGCTGAAGGCCGGTAGCGCAGGCAGCGCCGCCGGCAAGTCATCAATTCCTGCGGCCGGCTTCAGCCGGCCTCCGGCCCTCCCGATCCCCGGCGACAGATCATGCGTGGGCCGGGCGACTGCGAGCCGCCCGCACCACCGGCCCCCGGCCAGTCATGTCCTCGACACATGGCCGCTGCAGGATACGGGGTTTGCCGATCCGCCCCAGCACCACCATGGACCGCAAGACCAGCTTCACCAGCCCGAAAGAACCGGTTTCTCACCGCCGCACCGCCGGTGTCCACAACCGCATCGAAACCGCCGACCCGGCGCAGCGCTCGGAAACCCCGACCGAGCGGCTCGACCGGCTGATCCAGAGCGCCGTCGCGCCGGTGGCCGGCAATCTGTCGCCGATCGCGCTCAGCCTGGCGTATGCCGACTGGGCCTGGCACCTGGCGGCCTCGCCCGGCCGGCAGATGGAGCTGGCCGCGCTGGCGGCGCAACTGGCCGGCGACACGCTGCGCATCGACACCAGCGCGGCCGAGAACGGCCAGGCGCAGGATGGCGATCCACGCTTTCGCGCCGAGGAATGGGCGCAGTGGCCGTTCAACCTGTGGCGGGCGGGCTTCCGCAATGCCGAGGCATTCTGGAGCGAGGCCGCCCGGGTGCCGGGCGTGACCGAGCACCATGCCGCGCTGGTCGAGTTTTTCGCCCGCCAGTACCTGGACATGCTGTCGCCCGCCAACCGGCTGCCGACCAACCCGGTGGTGCTGAAGAACGCCATCGAGTCACGCGGCACGGCGCTGGCGCGCGGCTGGCGGAACTGGCTGGCCGACTTCACCGGCGTGCCGACCGAGGAGGACATCGCCAACCGGAACCGCTTCGTGGTCGGCGACGACGTCGCCACCACGCCGGGCAAGGTGGTGCTGCGCAACCCCCTGATCGAGCTGATCCGCTACGCCCCGCAAACCGAGGCGGTGCACCCCGAGCCGCTGCTGATCGTGCCCTCGTGGATCATGAAGTACTACATCCTCGACCTCTCGCGCCACAACTCGATGGTGCGCTACCTGGTCGAGCAGGGTCACACGGTGTACATGATGTCCTGGCGCAATCCCGACGAGTCGGAGCGCGAGCTGAGCATGGACAACTACCTGCAGCTGGGCGTGCTGGACGCCATCGCTGCCGTGGGCAATGACTCGGGTGCCGAAGAAATCCACGCCATGGGCTACTGCCTGGGCGGCACGCTGCTGGCGATCGCCGCCGCCGCGCTGGCGCGCACCGAAGGCGTCGCCGGCTACGAAAACCTGCCCGCGCTCAAGACCCTGAGCCTGCTGGCGGCGCAGGTCGACTTTTCCGAGCCGGGCGAGCTCGGCCTGTTCATCGACGAGAGCCAGGTCAACCTGCTGGACCACCTGACCAAGGGCCAGGGCTTCCTGAAGGGCTCGCAGATGGCGGGCTCGTTCCAGTTCCTGCATTCGCGCGACCTGGTGTGGACGCGCCGCATGCGCGAGTACCTGATGGGCGAACGCGATCAGGGCTTCGATCTGATGGCCTGGAACGCCGACACCACGCGGCTGCCGGCCCGCATGCACCACGAGTACCTGGTGGCGCTGTACCTGAAGAACGCGCTGGCGCACAGCCGCTACATGGTCGGCGACCGCTCGATCTCGCTCAACGACCTGGAGATGCCGATCTTCATGGTCGGCACGCAGAAGGACCATGTCTCGCCCTGGCGCTCGGTCTACAAGCTGCACCGCCTGACCGATGCCGAGATCACCTTCGCGCTCACCAGCGGTGGCCACAACGCCGGCATCGTCTCGCAGCCCGGCCGCCCCAACCGCAGCTACCAGATCGCCACGCGCCCGGCGCACGGGCACTGGGTGGGCGCCGACCACTGGCTGAAGACCGCCGAGCGCCACGAAGGGTCCTGGTGGCCGGCCTGGCAGCGGTGGCTGGTGGCGCATTCGTCGACCCCGGTCAAGGCCAGGCCGATCCCGGCGCGCAGCGCGATCTGCGACGCGCCGGGCGAATACGTGATGCAGCGCTACCCGGGCGAGTAAGGGGCGGGGGCTTGGCGTGCGACGGCTGGTCACGCCGGGCATCACCCTCCACGCCAGAGCTTCAGCCCGGCCACTCGCGCGGCCGCGGCCCGCGACCCGGCGCGTTCAGCGCGTTGCTCGCCGCCGTGCGCTCAGCCGGGCTGCGCCGGCGAGGCTTCGTGCACCGGCTCCGCGCCGTGCGGTGCCTCGACCGGCGTGGTCCGGGCGCCGGGCACGCGCCGGCGCGCCAGCAGCGCGTACATGGTCGGCACCACAAAGATCGTCAGCAGCGTGCCCAGGCTCATGCCGCCGACGATGACCCAGCCGATCTGGCGCCGGCTCTCGGCGCCGGCGCCGGTGGCCAGCGCCAGCGGCAGCGCGCCCAGCACCATGGCGCCGGTGGTCATCAGGATCGGGCGCAGGCGCTGGCTGCTGGCGTGCACCAGGGCGTCGAGCATCGGCTCGCCGCGCTGGCGCAGCTGGTTGGTGAACTCGACGATCAGGATGCCGTGCTTGGTCACCAGCCCGACCAGGGTGATCAGGCCGATCTGCGAATACACGTTGATCGAGCCGCCCGTGAGCTGCAGCGCCAGCAGCGCGCCGATCATCGACAGCGGCACCGAGAACATGATGATCAGCGGATCGACGAAGCTCTCGAACTGCGCCGCCAGCACCAGGAAGATGAACAGCAGCGCCAGCACGAACACCACCATCAGCGCCCCCTGCGAGGAGCGGAACTCGCGCGAGATGCCGTTCAGGTCGGTGGTATAGCCGGGCTTGAGCACCTGCGCCGCCGTGGCGTCGAGGAAGGCCAGCGCCTCGCCCAGCGAGTAGTCCGGCGCCAGGTTGGCGGTCAGCGTGGCCGAGCGGCGCTGGCCGAAGTGGTTCAGCTCGCGCGGCGACACGCTCTCGTGCACCCTGACCAGGCTGGACAGCGGCACCATCACCTCGCCCTGCCCGCTCTTGTTGGCGCGCAGCTGGATGCGCTCGATGTCCTCCGGCCGGCTGCGGCCGCTGACCGCGGTCTGCACGATGACGTCGTACTGCTCGGCGTCGCGCTTGTAGCGGGTGACCGTGCGCCCACCCAGCATGGTCTCGATGGCGCGCGCCACGGCATCGACGCCGACACCCAGATCGGCGGCGCGCTCGCGGTCGACCTCGATGCGCAGCTCGGGCTTGGACAGCCGCAGGTCGACGTCGGGGGCGACAAAGCCGGGATTCTGCGCCACCTCGTCCATCAGTTCGCCCATCACCTGGTTCAGGTTCTCGTAGCTGTCCGAGGTCTGCACCACGAAGTTCACCGGCCGCGAGCGAAAGCCCTGGCCGAGTGAGGGCGGCGTAATCGGGAACGCATTGATCCCCGCCTGCTGGTTGAACTTCGGCTGCAGCTCGCGCGCGATCTCGAGCGTGGAGCGCTGGCGCTCCGACCAGTCGACCGCGCGGTAGACCACGCTGCCCTGCGACACCGTCGGGTTGCCGATGTTGGCGAAGATGCGGTCGAACTCGGGGTATTGCTGGCCGATCGCCTCCAGCTGGCGCGCGTAGCGGTCGGTGTACTCCAGCGTGGCGCCATCGGGCGCGTTGACGTTGGCCAGAATCACCCCGCGGTCCTCCAGCGGCGACAGCTCCTGCCGCATGTTGGGGTAGATCAGCGCGATGCCGACCGCGCAGGCCAGCATGCCCAGCAGCACCAGCCACCTGGCACTCTGCAGCACGCGCCGCAGCAGGCGAGCGTAACCGCTGGAGAGCGCGGTCAGCACGCGCTCCATGCTGCGGTCGAACCAGCCCGGCTTGGGGTTGTGCCGGAGCAGCACCGAGCACAGCATGGGCGAGAGCGTCAGCGCGACGAAGCCCGACACCACCACCGCGCCGGCCAGCGCCAGCGCGAACTCGATGAACAGCCGGCCGGTGCGCCCCGGCGTGAAGGCCAGCGGCGCGAACACCGCCGCCAGCGTCAGCGTCATGGCGACGATGGCAAACGCGATCTCGCGCGCGCCGTGGATCGCCGCCGCGAACGGCGCCATGCCCTCCTCGATGTGGCGGTAGATGTTCTCCAGCATCACGATGGCGTCGTCGACCACCAGGCCGATCGCCAGCACCAGCGCCAGCAGCGTCAACGTGTTGATCGAGAAGCCCGCCAGCTGCATCAGCGCGAACGAGCCGATCAGGCTGACCGGAATGGTGACGATGGGGATGATGGACGCCCGCACCGTGCGCAGGAACACGAAGATCACCAGCGCCACCAGCGCCACCGCCTCGGCAATGGTGGTGTAGACGCTGGCGACCGCGCGGTCGATGAACACCGAGTTGTCGTTGGCGATGTCGATCCTGACGTCGGGCGGCAGGTCCTCCTGCAGCCGCGGCAGCATCTCGCGCACGCCCTTGGACAGCTCCAGCGGGTTGGCGGTGGTCTGGCGGATCACGCCGGCCGAGATCGCCGAGCGGCCGTTGATGCGCACCGCGCTGCGCTCGTCGGCGGCGCCCTCCTCGACCCGGCCGACGTCGCGGATGCGCACCGGAAAGCCGTTGACGGTGCGGATCACCACCTCGGCGAACTGCGCCGGCGTCGTCAGGTCGGTCTGCGACACCACCGAGAACTCGCGCTGCTGCGACTCGATGCGCCCGGCCGGCAGTTCCAGGTTGCTGCGCCGGATGGCGTCCTCGACGTCCTGCGTGGTCAGCTTGTAGGCGGCCAGCCGGTCGGCGTCCAGCCACACGCGCATGGCGAACTTGCGTTCGCCGAAGATGCGCACGTCGGCGACGCCGGTCACGGTCTGCAGGCGCGCCTTGACGATGCGGTTGACCAGGTCGTTGATGTCCAGGCGCGAGCGCGTGTCGCTGGAGAACGCCAGCCAGATCACCGGGAAGGCGTCGGCCTCGACCTTGGCGATGACCGGCTCGTCGATCGCCTGCGGCAGCTTGTTGCGCACCCGCGAGACGCGGTCGCGCACCTCGGCGGCGGCGGTGTCGCCGTCCTTCTCGAGCCGGAAGCGCACGCTGATCTGCGCGTCCTCGGGCCGGCTGATCGAGGTCAGAACGTCGACCGCGTCGATGCCGGCGATCGAGTCCTCCAGCGGCTTGGTGACCTGGGTCTCGATCACCTCGGCCGAGGCGCCGCCGTAGTGCACCCGCACCGTCACCACCGGCTCGTCGATCTTGGGGTATTCGCGCACCGCCAGCCGCGTGTAGCTGACCGCGCCGATCAGCAGGATCAGCAGCGACAGCACGGTGGCAAACACCGGGCGGCGGATCGAGGTCTCAGCCAGCTGCATGGCGACTTAAGGGGCGACTCCCGGCCTTGCTGCGGGAGGGAGCACGGCACGGCATGGTGCCTCGTTTCAGGCTGCCGGACGCAAGTCGTGCCATGGCAGGCGATCCATCAGCGGCTGGCAACCGCGCCACACGGCCCAGGCCCGGCGGCGGTCGGCGCCCAGGGTATGGTCGCGGCCGCCGGGGCCGCGGGCGCCGCGGCGGCGCTGTCGGCATTGGCGACGCCGTCCAGTGCGGCGCCGGCGGGCGCCTCGGCCAGCCGCACCGGCGTGCCGTCGCGCTGGATGCGCTGCTGGCCGGCGGTGACGATGCGATCATCGGCGGCCAGGCCGCGCAGCACCTCGACCAGGCCGGCCAGGCGCGTGCCGGTCTCGACCTCGACGCGCTGACTGCGCCAGGCCAGGTCGCCGTCGCCGCCGTCAGGGCGCACCAGGCGGACCACGCTCTGGCGCCCGCCCTGCGAGACGATGGCTTCCTCCGGGATCATCAGTGCCTGGCGGTCCTCGCCCAGGCGCGTGTCCACGCGCGCGAACATGCCCGGACGCAGCTGCAGCAGGCGGTTGTCGATGCAGCCGCGCACGCTCAGGGAGCGGCCGTCGGCATCGATCTGCGGGTCGACCGCCTGCACCACGGCGGCAAAGGCGCGGTCGGGCAGCGCCTCGACCTGCACGCGCGCGCCCTGGCCCGGCCGCACGCGCGCCTGCAGGCGCTCGGGCAGGCGGAAGTCGACGTACATGGCACTCATGTCCTCCAGGTTGACGATGTCCGCGCCTTCCTTCAGGTAGTCGCCGACGCTGATGTTGCGCAGGCCGGCCACGCCGTCGAAGGGTGCCAGCACGCGCAGCCGCGCGGCGGTGGCGCGCGCCAGCTCGGCCCGCGCCTGCGCCACCTGGACCGCGGCGCCGCTCTCGTCGAGCCCGCGCTGGCTGATGAAGCCCTGCGCCACCAGGTCGGTGTTGCGCTTGTGGTTGGCCTCGGCGATCGACAGCTCGGCCAGCGCCTGCTGCAGCTGCGCCCGTTGCAAGCGGTCGTCGAGCTGCACCAGCAGCTGCCCGCGCCGGATGCGCTGGCCGTCGCGGAAGTTGATCCGGGTGACGCGCCCGCTCACCTCGGCACGCACCACCGTGCCCTGGCGCGAGCGCAGCGAACCGACCGCCTCGACCTGCTCCGCGAGCGGCTGCACACGCACCAGCGCCGATTCCACCAGCACCGACGCGCCGCCGCCCGGGCGCGACGCCGCGGCGGCCGGCGCAGCAGCGGTGCGCGCCGGCGCGGCATCAGAGGCGCCCGGCTTGGGCCGCTGCAGCCACCAGGCGCCGCCGATGGCGGCGGCCAGGGCCAGCACGGCAACAAGGGATGTGGTCGACTTCAAAGCGTCATTGGCAAGGTGAAGGCAGCCTCGCGGCGCCGATCACGGGAAAACAAAATGTAGCATCGGCTCCGCCGAGGTGCTGTCAAGAAGGGATCCCGGCAGGCGCTGGAAGGTTTCATGCCTGGGGCACGCCGCGATTGGCCAGTTCGTCGGCGCGCTCGTTGCCCTCGTGCCCGGCGTGGCCGCGCACCCAGTGCCAGCGGATGCGGTGGCCGCTGCCGGCCACCAGCGCATCGAGCCGCTGCCACAGATCGACGTTCTTCACCGGCTGCCGGCTGGCGGTGCGCCAGCCCTTGGCCTTCCAGCCGGCGATCCACTCGGTGATGCCCTGGCGCACGTACTGGCTGTCCAGGTACAGGTCGACCTCGCACGGCCGTTTCAGCGCCGACAGGCCCTCGATCACCGCGGTCAGCTCCATGCGGTTGTTGGTGGTCAGCGGCGCGCCGCCGAACAGCTCCTTCTCGTGGCCAGGCGCGCGCAGCAGCACGCCCCAGCCGCCCGGGCCGGGGTTGCCCTTGCAGGCGCCGTCGGTGAACATCTCAACGCGATTCACGGCGTGCTTGCGTCCTGGTGCCGGCCCCGGCCCGGTTGGCGATCGACACCGGCGCGCCGGCCGGCACCGGCGCCTTCTTCCACACCGCGCCGACCAGCTTGGGGCCGTGCGCGCGCTTGACCGCGACCACGAAGTACGCGGCGCCGAAGATCGGCCACCAGCGCGCACCGACGCGGTCCATCCAGCGAAAACGCGCCAGGCTGCGCTCGCTGCGCACCGCGGGTCGATAGCAGCCGAACGAGATCGACTCCAGTTCGAACTCCAGCAGCTGCAGCCAGTCGCGCAAGCGCCAGTGGCCGATGAACTCGCCGGCGTCGGGCAGGTAGGGCCGGCCGCCGCCGAAGCGGCGCCACTGGCGCACCCGCCACTGACGCAGCCCCCACAGGCTGGCCGGATTGAGACCGACGATCGCCACCCGGCCCTCGTGCACCAGCACGCGCTGCACCTCGCGCAGCGTCGCATGCGGGTCGGGGCTGAGCTCCAGCGTGTGCGGCAGCACCACCAGGTCCAGGCTGGCTTCCGCGAACGGCAGCGCGGTGCTGCTGGTGGCCAGGGCGACGCGCGGTGGCGCTGGCGACGGTGCTTGACCGGCCGCGGCTGGCGGCGCCGGCGCGGCGGCCAGCGGCAAGGCCTCGGCCACGGCCACGGCCAGCCAGCGATGCGGCATGCGGTTGGCCGCCAGCGCGTCGATGTCCGGCAGGCCAAGTTGCAGCGCGTGGTAGCCGAACACGTCGGCCAGCGCGGCATCGAACTGCGCGCGCTCCCAGTCCAGCAGATAGCGCCCTGGCGGCGTCTGGTACCAGTCGTGCAGACCGATCATGTGCCGATCCCGCGGCCACGGCGCGGCCCCGCTGCTGCGGGGGATGTAAAGATCGGTGTGCAAGCCGTGCCGCGAATCATCGCTTTCTATAATTCCAGACCCATGGAGTTGATCGCACTGCCCGCCTTCGAGGACAACTACTTCTGGTTGCTGCATGATGGCCACGAGGCCTTGGTGGTGGATCCCGGCGATGCCGAGCCCGTGCACGCCGCCCTGCGCCAGCGCCAACTGAAGCTGGGCCGCATTCTAGTCACGCACCACCACGGCGATCACACCGGCGGCGTGGCGGCGCTGCGCGAGGCCACCGGCGCGTCGGTATGCGGTCCGGCGCACGAACCCATCCCCCCGCCGTACACGGCGCTGCGGGGCGGCGACGAGATCCGCGCGCTCGGCCTGCGCTTTCGCGTCATCGACGTGCCCGGCCACACCTCGGGCCACATCGCCTACTACGCCGACGAGGTCGACGGCGCGCCGCTGCTGTTCTGCGGCGACACGTTGTTCTCGGGCGGCTGCGGGCGCATCTTCGAGGGCACGCCGGCGCAGATGCTGGCCTCGCTCGACGCGCTGGCGGCGCTGCCGGCGGCGACCCGCGTGTGCTGCGCGCACGAGTACACGCTGTCCAACCTGCGTTTCGCGCGCGCCGTCGAGCCCGGCAACCGCGCGCTGGCCGACTACCAGCAGCACTGTCAGGCGCTGCGCGCCGCCGATGCGCCGACGCTGCCGACCACCATCGGCACCGAGCGCGCGATCAACCCCTTTCTCCGCAGCCGCGAAGCCGCCGTCTCCAGGGCGGTGCGGGCGCATGCGGCCTTGCCAAGCACCGACGACGAGGTGGCGGTGTTCGCCGCCTTGCGTGAATGGAAGAACGAGTTCCGATGAGATGGTTTTCCCTGCTGGCGCTGGCCGCTAGCGTCTGGGTCGCCGGCTGCGCCGCGCCCGGCACCACCACACAGTCCAGCGGCGCCGACGCTGCCCCTTACACCGGCGCGATCAGCCCGGTTGCAGTGACCGAGCTGCGTTCGGGCGGCGTCGCGCCGCTGGACGCACCGGCCGACCTGTGGGACCGCATCCGGCGCGGCTTCGCCATGCCGGACCTGAACGACCAGCTGGTCGGGCGCCATGAAGAGTGGTACGCCAGCCGGCCCGACTACATCGAGCGCATGGTCGAGCGCTCGCGCATGTACATCTTCCACATCGTCGAGGAGCTGGAGTTGCGCGGCATGCCGACCGAGCTGGCGCTGCTGCCCTACATCGAATCGGCCTTCAACCCGCAGGCGGTCAGCAGCGCCAAGGCCGCCGGCATGTGGCAGTTCATGCCGGGCACCGGGCGCGACTTCCAGCTGACGCAAAACATCCTGCGCGACGACCGGCGCGCGGTGCTCGACTCCACCCGCGCGGCGCTGGACTACCTGCAGAAGCTGCACGACATGTTCGGCGACTGGCACCTGGCGCTGGCGGCCTACAACTGGGGCCAGGGCAACGTCGGCCGCGCCATCCAGCGCAACCAGGCGGCCGGCCTGGGCACCGGCTACCTCGAGCTCAGCATGCCGGCCGAGACGCGCAACTACGTGCCCAAACTGCAGGCGGTGAAGAACATCATCGCCAGGCCGCAAAGCCATGGCACGGTGCTGCCGCTGATCGAGAACCACCCGTTCTTCGACACCGTCGACATCACGCACGACATCGACGTCGAGACCGCGGCGCGCCTGGCCGAGGTGCGGCTGGAGGACTTCCGCGCGCTCAACCCGGCGCAGCGCAAGCCGGTCATCTTCGCCGCCGGCACGCCGCAGATCCTGCTGCCGTGGAACAACGCCGACGTGTTCCAGCGCAACCTGGCCAAGACCGCGCCGGAGTCGCTCAGTTCCTGGACCGCCTGGGTGGCGCCGTCGACGCTGCCCTCGCGCGAGCTGGCCAGCCGCTTCGGCATGGACGAGGCCGATTTCCGCGACATCAACAACATCCCGCGCGGCATGTTGATCAAGCAGGGATCGACGGTGCTGGTGCGGCGCGGCAGCGGCAGCAGCACCGCCGTGGCCGAACACGTGATCGACAACGCCCGCCTGGCCTACACGCCCGAGATCGTGCTGCGCCGCACCACGGTGCGCGCGCGCCGCGGCGACTCGATCGCCAGCCTGGCCGCGCGCTACGACCTGCCCGCCGCCACCGTGGCCGGCTGGAACAAGCGCAGCGCCCGTGCCGGCCTCAAGCGCGGTCAGCGCGTGGTGCTGTACCTGCCGGTGCGCGCCGCCGCCGCCGCCGCGCGCGACGGCGTCGCCGCCGGCCAGCGCGCTGCGCGCGGCGGTGCACG
>CAZHSD010000022.1:0-55618 GCA_964534975.1 uncultured Ottowia sp.
GAGGCTGAGCGTGAGCACCTTGTCGCGTTGACGCAGCGGCGCAAGACGGCACAGGCGCTGGCTTTGCGAGCGCGGATCGTGCTGGCGTGCGCCCAGGGCGCTGCCAACAAGCAAGTGGCCGTGCGTTTGCGGGTCACGCCGCAGACGGTATCGAAGTGGCGCGCGCGCTTCATCGAGCAGCGCCTCGATGGGCTGCTCGACGCACCGCGTCCGGGCGCCCCGCGCAGCATCGACGATGAGCGTGTGGATGCGGTGATCGCCAAGACTCTGGAGTCGGTGCCCGCGGGTGCCACGCACTGGAGCACGCGCACCATGGCGCGTGAGATGGAGCTGTCGCAAACCGCGGTCTCGCGCATCTGGCGTGCCTTCGGCTTGCAGCCGCACCGCCAAGAGACCTTCAAACTCTCCAGCGATCCATTGTTCGTCGAGAAAGTGCGTGACATCGTCGGGCTTTATCTGGATCCGCCGCTCAAAGCCATGGTGCTGTGCGTGGACGAGAAGAGCCAGATCCAGGCGCTGGATCGCACCCAGCCGATCCTGCCACTGGCCCCAGGCTTTCCCGAGCGGCGCACCCACGACTACATGCGTCATGGCACAACGACGCTCTTTGCGGCGCTGGACATCGCCACCGGTGAGGTGATCGGCCAGTTGCACCGGCGCCATCGCAGCAGCGAATTCCTGCAGTTCCTGCGCACCATCGAGACCAACGTGCCGCCCGCTTTGGACGTTCACCTGGTGATGGACAACTATGGCACGCACAAGACGCCTTCGATCAAGGCGTGGTTTGCGCGCCATCCTCGCTTCCATGTTCACTTCACACCCACCTCGGCGTGGCTGAACCAAGTCGAACGCTGGTTCGCCACGCTGACCGAGAAGCACATTCGCCGCGGCACCCACCGCTCGACGCGACAACTGGAGCAGGCCATCAAGCAGTACCTGGTAGTTCACAATGCCGATCCCAAGCCTTTCAGGTGGACAAAGTCCGCCGACGACATCCTCGCCAGCATCGAGAGGTTTTGCCTGCGAACTTCTAACTCACGACACTAGACTCTCGCGCAGCATGGACCGATGGCTTCACTCACTGCTGCAGGCGCTGGCCTTGCCGGAGTACGGCCTGTCCACCGTGTTCGTCGCCGGCTTCGTCTCGGCCACGCTGCTGCCGATGGGCTCGGAGCCGGTGGTGTTCGGCCTGATCAAGCTCAACCCGCAGCTGTTCTGGCCCGCCATCCTGGTGGCCACCGTGGGCAACACGCTGGGCGGCATGACCAGCTGGTGGATCGGCCAGGCCGCGCACCGCGCCGTGGATCGCTGGCGTGATTCGCCCACGCATCTGCGCGCGCTGCACTGGCTGGAGCGGCTTGGGCCCAGGGCCTGCGCGCTGGCCTTCCTGCCGGTGATCGGCGATCCGCTGTGTGCGGTGGCCGGCTGGCTGCGCATGCCGGCGCTGCCCTGCGCCGGCTGGATGGCGCTGGGCAAGTTCCTGCGCTACCTGGTGATGACGGCGGCCTTGCTGTGGGTCTGGCCGGACAAGCTCGCCACGGGCTCGCCATGACGGCCGATCTGTTCGAGGCCGGGTTGCCGTCGGCCGGCCCCTTGCGCCGGCTGGGCGCGCAGGCGCTGCTGCTGCACGGTTTCGCGCTGCCCTGGGTTGACGCCTTGTGGCCGGCGCTGCAGGCGGCGCTCGCGCAGGCGCCGCCGCGGCGCATGCTGACGCCGGGCGGGCAGCGCATGTCGGTGGCGCTGACCAGTTGCGGCACGCTTGGCTGGGTCAGCGACCGGCATGGCTACCGCTACACGCCGCACGATCCCGACAGCGGCTGCGCCTGGCCGGCGATGCCGATGGCGTTCCAGGCACTGGCCGCGGCGGCCGCGGCCGAGGCGGGCTTTGCAGGCTTCGCACCCGACGCCTGCCTGATCAACCGCTATGCCATCGGCGCCCGCATGGGACTGCACCAGGACCGCGACGAGCGCGACTTCTCGCAGCCGATCGTGTCGATCTCGCTCGGCGTGCCGGCCACCTTTCTATGGGGCGGCCTGCGCCGGGCGGACCGCGCCGAGCGTGTGCCGCTGTTTCATGGCGATGTCGTGGTGTGGGGTGGTGTCGATCGCCTGCGCTTCCACGGCGTGGCGCCGTTGCGCACCGCCGTGCATGCGCTCACCGGGGACGAGCGCATCAACCTCACTTTCCGCCGGGCGGGATGAGGTCCTCCATGGCGCCAGCGACGACGACGGCCACCGAGCCGATCGACTGGGCGCAGGCCTGGTATGCGCCCGTGCGGCCCTGGGGTGAGCGCGTGCATGCTGCCTGGCGCGCGGGCGCGCCGGTGCACCAGGCGCTCAACCAGTTGCGTGCGGCGCCGCTGCGCTTCGCGGCGCAGCAGGAGCTGCCCCGGGGCGTGGCCTACGAGCAGTTCATTCATCAGCAGCGCGCCGTGCCCACGCGCGACAACCTGCATGATTTCTTCAACGGCCTGATCTGGTGCGCGCTGCCGCTGGCCAAGCAGCGCCTCAATGCGCTGCAGCACGCCGAGATCGCCCGCGCCGGCGTGCAGGCGCAGCGCGGGCCGCTGCGCGACGCGCTGACCCTGTTCGACGAGAACGCCGCCTTGCTGCACGCACCCGACGCACTGTGGCAGGCGCTGGCCGAGCGGCGCTGGCGCGAGCTGTTCGGGCCGCTGCGGCCGCTGTGGCAGGAGGCCAGCCTGCTGCTGTTCGGCCATGCGGCGCTGGAAAAGCTGGTCACGCCCTACAAGTCGATCACCATGCATGTGTGGTGCGTGGCGCCGCCGTTCGACCCGGCCGGTGATCTGTCGGCGCTGGACGCCTGGTTGGCGGCGGACCTGGTGCCTGACAAGCTGGCCGCCAAGCCTTTCGTGCCGCTGCCGGTGCTGGGCGTGCCGGGCTGGTGGCCGGCCAACGAGGCGCTGGACTTCTACGAGGACGCCGAGGTGTTTCGACCACTGCGCGCTCGGCGCTGACTGCGCTCTGTGAGCGTATGA
Source organism: uncultured Ottowia sp. (assembly GCA_964534975.1). Lineage (GTDB taxonomy): Bacteria > Pseudomonadota > Gammaproteobacteria > Burkholderiales > Burkholderiaceae_C > Ottowia. Next base: position 3,000 of record CAZHSD010000022.1, read on the forward strand.
CCGCGCTCTGGCGAGCCCATGACCTCGGCTTCGCCTTCGATGACGGCGCTGGCGCGCCATGACGGTTCTTGTCATGCGCCCGCAGGGCGCGTCATCGATGGCCGCAGGCCGAGATCATGGGCTCGCCAGAGCGCGGTCATCAGGCGCTACAAGGCGCCCGCCAGTCCGCGCAGAAAGCGCTCGCAGCGCTCCAGCTGTGCCAACTCGACGTACTCGTCCACCTTGTGCGCCTGCTCGATCGAGCCCGGCCCGCACAGCACGGTGGGAATGCCGATGCCCTGGAACAGCCCGGCCTCGGTGCCGTAGGCCACCTTGCGCACCGACTGGTCCTGGGTCAGCGCGCGCACCAGTTGCGTGATCGCGGCCTGCTCGCTGGCGTCCAGCGCCGGGGCGGCGGCGGCGCGGTCGATGTCGATGCGCGCCGCGGGAAACTCGCGCCGCATGCGCGGCAGCAGCTCGTCCTGCACGTAGCGCTCGATGCGCGCCTGGATGTCCTCGGGCGACATGCCGGGCAGGTTGCGGAATTCGTAGCTGAACTCGCAGGCCTCGGGGATGGTGTTGATGGCGATGCCGCCCGTGATCCGGTTGGTGGTGATGGTGCTGAAGGGCACGTCGTAGAACTCATCGAACGGGCCTTCGGTGCGCCAGGCGTCGGCCAGCTCGCGGATGTGGCAGATCAGGCGCGCGGCGTACTCGATGGCGTTGCAGCCCTGCGGCGTCAGCGAGGAATGCGCCGCGCGGCCGTGCACGCGGCAGCGATACAGGTTCAGGCCCTTGTGCGCCACCACCGGCTGCATCGAGGTTGGCTCGCCGACCACGCAGCCATCGGCGCGGATGCCACGCGCGCGCAGCTCGGCCAGCATGAAGGGCGCGCCGGTGCAGCCGACTTCCTCGTCGTAGGAGAACGCCAGGTGCAGCGGCTGGCTGCGCGGCATGGCGATGAATTCGGGCACCAGCGCCAGCGCGGCGGCGATGAAGCCCTTCATGTCGCAGGCGCCGCGGCCGTACAGCCGGCCGTCCCGCTCGGTCAGCTGGAACGGATCGGTGGTCCAGTCCTGGCCGTCCACCGGCACCACGTCGGTGTGGCCCGACAGCACGACGCCGCCCTGTGTCTGGCCGTCCGCCGCCGGCAGGGTGCAGAACAGGTTGGCCTTGCTGCTCTCGGGGTTCAGGTCGAGCCAGGGCGCCAGGCCCAGGCCCTGCAGGTAGTCGCGCACGGCCTCGATCAGGCCCAGGTTGGAGTTGCGGCTGACGGTGTCGAAGGCGACCAGGCGTTCGAGCCAGGCGAGGGTGTTCATGCGGCGGTCCTTGTGCTGGGACGCACAGTGTAGGACGCCGCCCCGATCGGCGCCGGCAGGCCGAAAGCGGGAACACCCGGCATTGAATCTGCTCCAATTGCCCCTACTATCCGAATCAGCGCCTGCCTTCACGACCGGCGCTTCTTTTTGAGGAAGCCAATGAAGAGAATCCTGTTGTTCGTCATGACCAACATCGCCGTGATGGTGGTGGTCGGCATCGTCACCAGCCTGCTGGGCATCGGCCGCTACACCGGCACCAACACCGGGCAGCTGATGATCTTCTCGCTGGTGGTGGGTTTTTCCGGCGCCATCATCTCGCTGCTGATGAGCAAGTCCATGGCCAAGATGAGCATGGGCGTGAAGATCATCAACCAGCCCGCCAACGCCGACGAGGCCTGGATCGTCGACACCGTGCGTAAGTTCGCCGACCAGTCGGGCATCCAGGTGCCCGAGGTCGGCATCTACGAGGGCGAGCCCAACGCGTTTGCCACCGGCGCCTTCAAGAACTCGGCGCTGGTCGCGGTGTCCACCGGCCTGCTGCGCGGCATGACGCGCGAGGAGGTCGAGGCCGTGATCGGCCACGAGGTGGCGCACGTGGCCAACGGCGACATGGTGACCATGGCGCTGATCCAGGGCGTGATGAACACCTTCGTGGTGTTCGCCAGCCGCATGATCGGCTCGCTGGTCGATGGCTTCCTGAGCCGGGGCGAGAACCGCAGCGGGCCCGGCATCGGCTACTACGTGACCACCGTCGTGCTCGACCTGCTGTTCGGCGTGCTGGCTGGCATCATCGTGGCCTGGTTCTCGCGCCAGCGCGAGTTCCGCGCCGACCGCGGCGCCGCCAGCCTGATGGGGCAGCCGAATTCGATGATCAACGCGCTGGCGCGCCTGGGCGGCATGCATGCGCAGGGCGCCGAGATGCCCAAGAACCTGGCCGCCATGGGCATCGCCGGCAACATCGGCAAGCTGTTCTCGACCCACCCGCCGATGGAAGAGCGCATCGCGGCGCTGCGGGCGTACCAGGGTTGATCATGCGTGCATAGGCTGAAAACCTGAAAACAGCCGAACGCAGAGGACCCGAAGGTTGCGCAGAGAACGCAAAAAACAGGGCTGATTGTTTTGTTGGGCTCGTGGTCCTGAAACCAGGATCTCGCTCCTGGCGATCGGAGCGATCCTCTTGCGTCCTCCGCGTGGTTTCCGCGTCCTTCGCGTCCGGCTGCCCACAGCGATCACCAAGCCCTCGACTTCCGGGCCAATCCCGTCCAACGCCGGTGGGTCAGGCCGGCAGATAGCCTTCCACCGACAGGTAGCGCTCGCCGGTGTCGTAGTTGAAGCCCAGCACCCGCGCGCCGGCCGGCAGTTCGGACAGCTTCTGCGCGACCGCCGCCAGCGTGGCGCCCGAGCTGATGCCGACCAGCATGCCTTCCTCGCGCGCGCTGCGGCGGCCCCACTCGCGCGCCGCCTCGGCGTCGACCTGGATCACGCCGTCGAGCAGGGCAGTGTCCAGGTTGTTCGGGATGAAGCCGGCGCCCAGGCCCTGGATCGGGTGTGGGCCCGGCTGGCCGCCGCTGATCACCGGCGACTGCGAGGGCTCGACGGCGAACACCTTGAGCTGCGGCCACTTCGGCTTGAGCAGCCGCGCGCAGGCCGTGATGTGGCCGCCGGTGCCGACGCCGGTGATGATGGCGTCCAGCCCATCGGGGAAGTCATCCAGGATCTCCTGCGCGGTGACCATGTGCGCGTCCACATTGGCCGGGTTGTCGAATTGCTGCGGGATCCAGGCGCCCTTGCCTTCAGCGCTGATCTGCGCCGCCAGTTCCTCGGCGCGCGCGATGGCGCCCTTCATGCCCTGCTCGCGCGGCGTCAGGTCGAAACGGGCGCCGTAGGCCAGCATCAGGCGGCGGCGCTCGACGCTCATGCTGTCGGGCATCACCAGGATCAGCCGGTAGCCCTTGACGGCCGCCACCATCGCCAGGCCGACGCCGGTGTTGCCGCTGGTCGGCTCGATGATGGTGCCGCCGGGCTGGAGCTGGCCGCTTTGCTCGGCCGCTTCCACCATGCGCAGGGCGATGCGGTCCTTGATCGAGCCGCCGGGGTTGGCGCGCTCGCACTTGATCCACACCCGCGCGTCGCTGCCGAACAGGCGGTTGATGCGCACGTGCGGCGTGCGGCCGATGGTGGCGAGGATGTTGTCGGCTTTCATGATGGTGTCCCCTGCAGAGCAGTGTCGAGAACGTCGATTCTGGCGCAGTCGTTCCTGCCGTGGGTGATATCGATATTGCCGCTGCGGACAAGCGGCGGTCGGCCGCCAGCGCCGTGGACGGGCCACCATCCACGGCTTGCGCGACATGGCTGTGTCAGTGGGCGACAATGCCGTGCCCCGCGTGCCTTTGCTTTGTCATGACCCTGCTGCACTTCAACATGATCACCGTGACCCTCTGCGCGTTGCTGCTGATCGGTGGTTTCAGCGCACGCGCCCACAAGCTCAGCGGTGTCGCGATGATTGCGGGCCTGATCGGCTTGATGCTGGTGATCGCCGCCAATCTTCAGGTCATGCTCCGCGGCTGAGGCGCCGGCGGCCGGCCGCTGCGTCGCTGGCGGTTTGCGCCGATAATCCGCCTTGTGAAGCCCGCCAGACCGTCGCTGGTGCGAGCGTGGAAACACGGCACTGGAGGAACGTCCGGACTGCACAGGGCAGCGCAGGAGCTAACGGCTCTCCACCGCGAGGTGAGGATCAGAGCAACAGAGACGAGTCGTGCGTTCTTCGGAACGTGCGGGTGAAACGGGCAATCTCTGCGCGCAGCAACACCAAGTAGGCACACGATGAGGCGGCCCGCCGAGTGTGCGGGTAGGTGGCACCGAGCCGGGTGGGCGACCGCCGGCCCAGATTGATGGCGGTCACGGCGCGACGGTCGAAGGATCGGCGCGCCGCACAGAATCCGGCGTATCGGCGGACTTCACACTTTTTTTCCTGTGCCGCTGCGGGCGCGGCCCGCGCGGCTCAATCGTTGCCCGGCTGCACGGCGCGGATGCGATCGACGTGCGCCAGCAGCGAGCGCTTGGCCACCGGCCAGACGCGCGGCGGCACGTCGTTGTAGACCTTGGCGACCCAGTCGTCCATGCTGCCGTCGGGATCAAGCTGCATCACCGCCAGCACCTTGGCCTCGCGTGCCAGGCGGTGGGCCTTCAGATCGGCGATCACCTCGCGCGCATTGCCGAGGGCGTAGCCGTGTGCCGGCAGGATGTATTCGGCGCCGTATTGCACGCAGGCGGCGTCGAGCTTTTCGAGCGATTCCAGGTAGGCGCTCATGTCGCCGTCGGGCGGATCGACCACGGTGGTGCTGCCGTTGAGGATGTGGTCGCCCGAGAACAGCAGGCCGTCTTCCTCCAGCAGCAGGCACAGGTGGTTGGCGGCGTGGCCGGGCGTGTGGATGGCGCGCAGCGTGTGCGTGATCTCGCCGCCGTCCGGCGCGGGCGCGGTCAGGCGCAGGAACTGGCCGTCCTGCAGCGGCTGGTCGGGGGTGAATTCGCTGGCCGCCCGGGCGGTGGGTTGCGAGGCCAGGCCGAGGATCGGCGGCGTGCCGTCGCACATGGCCTGCAGCGGCTTGGCGCCCGGCGAGTGGTCGGGGTGCGAATGCGTGCAGACGATGAAGCGGATGCGCCCGCCGGCGGCGCGCCACAGGCGCTCGAGATGCTCGGGCTCGGCGGGGCCGGGGTCGATCGTGATGTAGCCGGTGCGCGGGTCGCCGACCAGGTAGCTGTTGGTGCCGGGGCCGGTCATGAAGCCGGGGTTGGGCGCGGTCAGGCGCATCAGGTTCTTCAGCAGCGACACCGGCTGCTCGGACTGCCAGTCAAGCGCATGCAGCACCTGGCCGTCGGGGCAGACCAGCGCCAGCTCGCCGTACGGCTGCTCGTGCTCCATGTAGAACTCCTCGGTGCCGCCCAGCAGGCCGGAGCGCGGGCAGCTGGTCCACAGCGGATGCTCGCCGGCGCAGGCGGCCAGCAGCGCGTCGATCGTGGCGTAGTCGGTCAGGTGCTGCAGCGTGCGGATGGTCGGGAAGATGATGAAGAACTGCCCGGCCTCGTGGCGCGCCAGCGCGTCGGCGGGGCGCACCCACACAGGTTCGAACTGCTCGGTCTCGTCCGCCACCGGCGTCTGGCCCTCGGGCATGCGGGCCACCAGGAAGGGCACGTCGAAGCGGCGCGGCAGGTCGCGGTCGGTGATCCAGCGCGCCAGCACGTAGACGTCGGCTGCCGCCAGCACCAGGCCGCGCGCCGCACATTGCGGCACCAGGGGGGCGTGGCGGTCGATCGCCGCCAGGTCCTCGGCGCTGGCGGGCGAGCCGTCACCGTGGTGTGCCAGCAGCACGCCGAGTTCCTCGAAGCTTTCGCGGATGGCGGCGATCGCCTGCGTCAGGTGCTCGTCGCTCTGCGTTGGCCGTCGCGTGGCATGCGCGTGCGCCTCGGCGTCGGCGGCGTCGATGCCGCCGCCCGGAAACACGTAGGCGCCGGGCACGAAGCTGGCGGTCAGCGAGCGGCGCGTCATCAGCACCTCGATGCCGGCCGGCGTGTCGCGCAGCAGCAGCACGGTGGCAGCGGGACGCAGGGGCGCGATTTCGCGCGGCGGATGCAGGAGTTGGCTGGAGCGGGGCATGGGCCGATTATCGGACGGCCCCGGGCTCAGAAGGTGTGAGTGAATCCGGCCTGCTTGAGCGGGTCGTCCAAACGGCGCTAATCGAGGCGCAAAGCGCAGACGCAGCTCGTGCTGCGGCGAGCATTTGCAACGACGAGTGGCGTCGTTCGGGTGGCCAGAGCGGGCATGACGGGTTCGTTCACACCTTCTCAGGATGCGGCAGCGGCCAAGGCCCGTTCCTACAGGGGAAGGGCAAACCCGATCAGGCCGATGCGATCGTGCGGTGGGCCACCGGCGTTTCAGGCACCGGGTAGCCTGCCGCGCCAAAGGTTTCGACGATTGCCTTGTGGGTGTCGAAGTACACCTGCCAGTAGTGGTCGGTGTGCGTGTACGGTCGCACGCACAGCTTGGGGCCTTCGGGCGTGAACTCGAGAATCTCGATGTCCGGCGCCGGGTCCTGCGCCACGTTGGGGATGGCCGCGATTGCCGGCCGCAGGCGCTCGATGGCATCCGTCGGGTTGACGCTGTTGGCCACCTTGGCCGCGCAATCGACGCGGCGCACCGGCAGCGCGCTGTAGTTCTGGATGTTGTCGCCGAATACCTTGCCGTTGCCGACGATGGTGGTGACGTTGTCCATGGTGACGATGGTGGTGCCGAACAGGCCGAGTTCCTTCACCGTGCCCGTCACGCCGCCGGCCTGGACGAAGTCGCCCACCTTGTAGGGCCGCAGCACCTGCATGAACACGCCGGCCGCGAAGTTGCCCAGCATGCCGCTCCAGGCCGCGCCGATCGCCAGGCCGGCGCCGGCCAGCAGGGCGGCGAACGAGGTGGTGCGCACGCCGAAGATGTCCAGAATCGCCAGGATCAGGACGATGTTCAGCACGATGGCGATGATCGACTTGAGGTAGTTGGCCAGCGTGGCGTCGATCTTGCCGCCGCGCTCGAAGGCCCGGCCGATCAGATTGACGGCCAGGTTGATCAGCCAGCGCCCGACGATCCAGGCGGCGATCGCCGTCAGCAGCTTGATGCCGAAATCCACGCCCTGCGTGGTGACGAAGTTCCAGATGTCTTGCGTGTTCATTGCTTGCCAATGGTGGGTGAGCGAAGCTGCAAATGTGCCACGAGGCGCCGGGTACGCGCACGACAAAGCGGTCAGGGCGTGGCATTTGTCACGTTGGGATCGACCGTGTCCGCCAGGCATGGCGCCGTGCAAGAATCGGGGCCGGATCGGAGTTTACCCATGGCCCGCCTGCCCCGCCTCACGGTTGCCGGCTACCCGCACCACATCATCCAGCGCGGCAACAACCGTCAGCCGATCTTCGTCGACGCAGCCGATCGCGAGCGCCTGCTGGCCGAACTGCAGCAGCATGCCCGCGCACGGCAGGTCGCCGTGCATGCCTACGTGCTGATGGACAACCACCTGCACCTGCTGGTCACACCCGCCACCGCCGAGGGCGTGCCGCTGATGATGCAGGGCGTGGGGCGCAGCTACGTGCGCTGGTTCAACCGCCGCCACGGGCGCAGCGGCACCTTGTGGGAAGGGCGCTACCGCAGCACCCTGATCGAGGCCGAACGCTACTTGCTGGCGTGCATGGCCTACATCGAGCTCAATCCGGTGCGCGCCGGCATGGTGGCGGCGCCGCGTGATTACCCGTGGTCCAGCCACGCGCACCACATTGGCCTGCGCCACGACCCGCTGCTGACACCGCATGCCTTGTACTGGGCGTTGGGCAACACGCCGTTCGCACGCGAGCACGCGTATGCGGACCTGCTCGCCGCGGGGTTGGCGCACGACCGGCAGCGTGAACTGGCGCGATCGGTGCACAGCGGCTGGGCCCTGGGCGGCACCGAGTTCGTTGCCGAACTGCAACGTCGCACCCAGCGGCGTGTCAGCCAAGCCTTGCCAGGGCGCCCGTTGAAGGCCCGGCCCGACTCCTCCACTTGAGTTCTTATTCTTGATACGCGCGGGATAGGGCTATCGATATTGATATGTCCCTAATTAAATAATTAGCAATCAAATAGCGATTAAATTGTGATCTGACCCCGTTTAAAAAAGTTGCTGTAATTGGTGCGCTGCAATATGCTCGCGTCTCGTTTTTTTGAAATGGGTCGCGCGATGGCGATGTCGGTCGAACGAGAGCAGCTGCAGGCAAGGGGTTTGTACGACCCGATGCACGAGCACGACGCCTGTGGCGTGGGTTTCGTGGCTCACATCAGGGGTGAGAAAAGCCACGCCATCATCGACAGCGCGCTGAAGATCCTGCAGAACCTGGATCACCGCGGTGCGGTCGGGGCGGATGCGCTGATGGGCGACGGGGCCGGCATCCTGATCCAGATGCCCGACGCGCTGTACCGTGCCGAGATGGCGGTGCAGGGGGTGACGCTGCCGCCGCCGGGCGAGTACGGCGTCGGCATGATCTTCCTGCCCAAGGAGCACGCCTCGCGCCTGGCCTGCGAGGAGGAACTCGAGCGCGCCATCCGCCTGGAAGGCCAGGTGCTGCTGGGCTGGCGCGACGTGCCGGTGAACCGCGACATGCCGATGTCGCCCACCGTGCGCGCCAAGGAGCCGATCATCCGCCAGGTGTTCATCGGCCGCGGCCACGACGTCATCGTGCAGGACGCGCTGGAGCGCAAGCTGTACGTGATCCGCAAGACCGCCAGCGCGCACATCCAGGCGCTCGGGTTGCGCTACAGCAAGGAGTACTACGTCCCCAGCATGAGCAGCCGCACGGTGATCTACAAGGGCCTGCTGCTGGCCGATCAAGTGGGTGCCTACTATCTTGATCTGCAGGACGAACGCTGCGTTTCCGCCCTGGGCCTGGTGCACCAGCGCTTCTCGACCAACACCTTCCCCGAGTGGCCGCTGGCGCATCCCTATCGCTACATCGCGCACAACGGCGAGATCAACACCGTCAAGGGCAACTACAACTGGATGCGGGCGCGCGAGGGCGTGATGTCATCGCCGGTGCTGCAGGCCGACCTGAAGAAGCTCTACCCGATCAGCTTCCCCGACCAGTCGGACACCGCCACCTTCGACAACTGCCTGGAGTTGCTGACCATGGCCGGCTACCCGCTGGCGCAGGCGGTGATGATGATGATTCCCGAGCCCTGGGAGCAGCACACCACCATGGACGAGCGCCGGCGCGCGTTCTACGAGTACCACGCCTCGATGCTGGAGCCCTGGGACGGTCCGGCCTCGATGGTGTTCACCGACGGGCGCCAGATCGGCGCCACGCTGGATCGCAACGGTTTGCGACCGGCGCGCTACTGCGTCACCGACGATGACCTGGTGGTGATGGCGTCCGAATCCGGCGTGCTGCCGATTCCGGAGCACAGGATCATGCGCAAATGGCGCCTGCAGCCCGGCAAGATGTTCCTGATCGATCTCGAGCAGGGCCGCATGATCGACGACGAGGAACTCAAGGCGACACTGGCCAATGCCAGGCCCTACCAGCGCTGGATCGAGGAACTGCGCGTCCGGCTCGACGACGTGCTCAGGCCGGTGGCCGGCGCCGACGCGCAGGAGTTGCCGATCGGCGAGACTGAGCCGCAGTCCTCCGGCGTCGAGCCGACCTCGCAGGCGTTGCTGGACCTGCAGCAGGCCTTCGGCTACACGCAGGAGGACGTCAAGTTCCTGCTGAGCCCGATGGCCGCCAGCGGCGAGGAGGGCATCGGCTCGATGGGCAACGACAGCCCGCTGGCGGTGCTGTCCGACCGCAGCAAACCGCTGTTCAGTTACTTCAAGCAGCTGTTCGCGCAGGTGACCAACCCGCCGATCGACCCGATCCGCGAGGCCATCGTGATGAGCCTGGTCAGCTTCATTGGCCCCAAGCCCAACCTGCTCGACATCAACCAGGTCAACCCGCCGATGCGGCTGGAGGTCAGCCAGCCGGTGCTGTCGGCCGCCGACATGGACAAGCTGCGCGACATCCGGCGCCGCACGCAGGGCAAGTTCAACTCGGCCGTGCTCGACATCACCTACCCGCTGGCCTGGGGCCCGGAAGGCGTGGAGGCGCGCCTGGCCAGCCTGTGCGCGCAGGCGGTGGACGCCATCAAGGGCGGTCACAACATCCTGATCGTCAGCGACCGCGGCGTGGCGGAGCAGCGGGTGGCGATCCCGGTGCTGCTGGCGCTGTCGGCGATCCACCAGCACCTGATCCGCGAGGGCCTGCGCACGGCGGCCGGCCTGGTCGTGGAGACCGGCAGCGCGCGCGAGGTGCACCACTTCGCCGTGCTGGCCGGCTACGGTGCCGAAGCCGTGCACCCCTGGCTGGCCATGGACACGCTGGCCGCGATCCACCAGGAGCTGCCGGGCGAGCTGAGTGCCGACAAGGCGATCGCCAACTACGTCAAGGCGATCGGCAAGGGGCTGTCGAAGATCATGTCCAAGATGGGCGTGTCGACCTACATGAGCTACTGCGGCGCCCAGCTGTTCGAGGCCATCGGCATCAACAGCGACACCATTGCCAAGTACTTCACCGGCACCGCCAGCCGCATCGAAGGCATCGGCGTGTTCGAGATCGCCGAGGAGAGCTTTCGCCGCCATCGCGCCGCCTTCGGCGCCGATCCGGTGCTGGCCGGCATGCTGGAAGCCGGCGGCGAATACGCCTGGCGCACGCGCGGCGAGGAGCACATGTGGAGTCCCGACGCGATCGCCAAGCTGCAGCACGCGACGCGCGCGGGCAGCTGGAGCACCTACAAGGAATACGCCCAGCTCATCAACGACCAGAGCCGCCGCCACATGACGCTGCGCGGCCTGTTCGAGTTCAGGGTCGATCCCGCCAAGGCGATCCCGGTCGATGAGGTCGAGCCGGCCAAGGAGATCGTCAAGCGCTTCGCCACCGGCGCCATGTCGCTCGGCTCCATCAGCACCGAAGCGCACGCCACGCTGGCCGTGGCCATGAACCGCATCGGCGGCAAGAGCAACACCGGCGAGGGCGGCGAGGACGCCGCGCGCTATCGGCTGGAAATGAAAGGCATCCCGGTCAAGCAGGGCGAAACGCTCGCGTCGGTGATCGGCCGCGACGTGGTCGAGGTCGATCTCCCACTAAACGAAGGCGACAGCCTGCGCAGCAAGATCAAGCAGGTGGCTTCGGGCCGCTTTGGCGTCACGGCCGAATACCTGGCCAGTGCCGACCAGATCCAGATCAAGATGGCGCAGGGCGCCAAGCCCGGCGAGGGCGGCCAGCTGCCGGGCGGCAAGGTCAGCGACTACATCGGCCGGCTGCGCCACAGCGTACCCGGCGTGGGGCTGATCAGCCCGCCGCCGCACCACGACATCTACTCGATCGAGGATCTGGCGCAGCTGATCCACGATCTGAAGAACGTGGCGCCGCACAGCGACATCAGCGTCAAGCTGGTCAGCGAAGTGGGCGTGGGCACCATCGCCGCCGGCGTGGCCAAGTGCAAGAGTGACCACGTGGTGATCGCCGGGCACGACGGCGGCACCGGTGCCTCGCCCTGGTCGTCGATCAAGCACGCCGGCTCGCCGTGGGAGATTGGCCTGGCTGAAACGCAGCAGACCCTGGTGCTGAACCGCCTGCGCGGCCGCATTCGCGTGCAGGCCGACGGCCAGATGAAGACCGGCCGCGACGTCGCCATCGGCGCGCTGCTGGGCGCCGACGAATTCGGCTTCGCCACCGCGCCGCTGGTGGTCGAGGGTTGCATCATGATGCGCAAGTGCCACCTCAACACCTGCCCGGTCGGCGTGGCCACGCAGGATCCGGTGCTGCGCGCCAAGTTCACCGGCAAGCCCGAGCACGTGGTCAACTACTTCTTCTTCGTCGCCGAGGAAGTGCGCCAGATCATGGCGCAGCTGGGCATCCGTAAGTTCGACGAGCTGATCGGCCGCAGCGATCTGCTCGACATGCGGCCCGGCATCGACCACTGGAAGGCCAGGGGACTGGATTTCAGCCGCCTGTTCGCGCAGGCCCAGGTACCGCCCGAGGTGCCGCGCCGCCACGTCGAGCAGCAGGACCATGGGCTGGGCAGCTCGCTCGACCACCGCCTGATCGAGAAGTCGCGCCCCGCCATCGACCACGGCGAGCACGTCAAGATCATGGACACGGCGCGCAACGTCAACCGTTCGGTCGGCGCCATGCTGTCGGGCGCGGTGACCAAGGTGCACCCGGAAGGCCTGCCCGATGGCACCATTCGCATCCAGCTCGAGGGCACGGGCGGGCAGTCGTTCGGCGCCTTCCTCTGCAAGGGCATCACGCTGCAGCTGATCGGCGATGCCAACGACTACACCGGCAAGGGCCTGTCGGGCGGCCGCATCGCGATCCGCCCCAGCCTGGATTTCCGCGGCCACGCGCACGAGAACATCATCGTCGGCAACACCGTGATGTACGGCGCCACGACCGGCGAGGCCTTCTTCTCGGGCGTCGCGGGCGAACGCTTCGGTGTGCGCCTGTCGGGCGCCACCGCAGTGGTCGAGGGCACGGGCGACCACGGCTGCGAATACATGACCGGCGGCACCGTGGTGGTGCTCGGCAAGACCGGCCGCAACTTCGCCGCCGGCATGTCGGGCGGTGTGGCCTATGTGTACGACGAGGACGGCCGGTTCGCCAGGCGCTGCAACCTGTCGATGGTCACGCTGGACAAGGTGCTGCCCGCCGCCGAGCAGAAGGCGGGCGGCGACGCCGGCACCTGGCACCGCGGCCAGACCGACGAGGAGCAGCTCAAGAAGTTGCTCGACGACCACCTGCGCTGGACCGGCAGCCGCCGCGCGCGCGAACTGCTGGACCACTGGACCACGGCGCGCGAGAAGTTCGTCAAAGTGTTCCCGAACGAGTACAAGCGCGCGCTGGCCGAGATTCATGCGCGAAATCAGACCCATGTCGGCGTCAAATCCGACAAGATTGCTATTAAAAAAGAAGTGGTTCCGGCGAAGTGAGAGGCGAACGCATGGGCTGGACACGGCGCGACGAAGCTGATCGTCATTCCGGCGCACGCGCCACTGGCGCTAGCCTGATGATGGTGTTATTCCGGTCGGATGTCGTCATTCCGGCGCAAGCCGGAATCCACGAGCGTCACACGATAAGAAGTCGCTTCAAGAGTGGTGGCGGCGCATGGATTCCGGCTTGCGCCGGAATGACGGATGAGACTTTGAATGTCGTTTTCGTCAAGTTGGTGCGCGTGCGCGCACGCCGGAATCCATCAGCGCCACTTTCACTAAGCTCTGCCAACCATAAAGAACAAGAACGAGCCCCCTGAAACAACCCGCCGTTTATCTGCTGGCCAGCGGTTATCACGGCACCTTGTATGTCGGCGTCACCAGCGATCTGATTCAGCGGGCTTGGCAACACAAGCAGGGATTGGCAGACGGCTTCACCAAAAAATACGGCGTCCATATGCTGGTGTGGTTCGAGATGCACGCGACGATGTTGGAAGCGATCACGCGAGAAAAACGGATCAAGGAATGGAAGCGAGCCTGGAAAGTGCAACTGATCGAAGCGACCAATCCACGCTGGCTGGATTTGTATGAAACGCTGTTGTAGGCATTGCGCCAGTGGATTCCGGCTTGCGCTGGAATGACGGCGTTGGAGTTCGGCGCGGCAACCGATCGCCCGTCATTCCGGCGCAAGCCGGAATCCACCAGCGCCCCGTTCATCACGCCCTGCAAACGTCAACGAACAAGACACCCTGGAGAAACATCATGGGCAAAGTCACCGGCTTCATGGAATTCGAGCGCGTCGAGGAGGGCCATGCGCCCGTGGCCGAGCGCGTGAAGCACTACAAGGAATTCGTCATCGGTCTGGATGACGCGCAGGCCAAGCAGCAGGGCGCGCGCTGCATGGACTGCGGCACGCCGTTCTGCAGCCACGGCTGCCCGGTGGGCAACATCATTCCGGACTTCAACGATCTGGTGTACCGCGGCGACTGGAAGAACGCCTTCGCCGTGCTGGATTCGACCAACAACTTCCCCGAGTTCACCGGCCGCATCTGCCCGGCGCCGTGCGAGGCCGCTTGCGTGCTGAACATCAACAACGACCCGGTCGGCATCAAGTCGATCGAGCACGCCATCATCGACCGCGCCTGGGCCGAAGGCTGGGTGGTGCCGCGCCCCGCGCTGCGCCAGACTGGCAGGAAGGTGGCCGTGGTCGGCGCTGGCCCGGCCGGGCTGGCGGCGGCACAGCAACTGGCGCGCGCCGGCCACGCCGTGACGCTGTTCGAGAAGAACGACCGCATCGGCGGCCTGCTGCGCTACGGCATTCCTGACTTCAAGCTGGAGAAGTCGCACATCGACAAACGCGTGGCGCAGATGGAGGCCGAGGGCGTGACCTTCCGCACCGGCGTGCTGGTCGGCGGCATGCCGGGTGAAGGCCCGGGCGCCAAGGTTACCAACCTGGCCAAGGAGACGGTGTCGGCCGCGCAGCTGATGCAGGATTTCGACGCCGTGCTGCTGACCGGCGGTGCCGAGCAGTCGCGCGACCTGCCGGTGCCTGGGCGCGAGCTGGACGGCGTGCACTTCGCCATGGAACTGCTGCCGCAGCAGAACCGCGCCAACGCCGGCGACAAGCTGAAGGACGCGATTTCCGCCAAGGGCAAGCACGTCATCGTCATCGGCGGCGGTGACACCGGCAGCGACTGCGTGGGCACCAGCAACCGCCACGGCGCCAGGAGCGTGACGCAGTTCGAGGTCATGCCGATGCCGCCGGAGCAGGAGAACAAGCCGCTGGTGTGGCCCTACTGGCCGATCAAGCTGCGCACCTCGTCGAGCCATGAAGAGGGCGCGGCGCGCGAGTTCGCCATTTCCACCAAGGAGTTCGTGGGCGAGAAAGGCAAGCTGAAGGCGCTCAAGACCGCGCAGGTCGTCTTCAAGGACGGCAAGCTGACCGAGGTGCCCGGCACCGAGAAGGAGTGGCCGGCCGACCTGGTGCTGCTGGCCATGGGCTTCACCAACCCGGTCGCCAGCGTGCTCGAAGCCTTCGGCGTCGACAAGGACGCGCGCGGCAACGCCAGGGCAACCACCGACCTCAAAGGCGGCTACGCCACCAACGTGAAGAAGGTGTTCGCGGCTGGCGACATGCGGCGTGGGCAATCGCTGGTGGTCTGGGCGATCCGCGAAGGCCGCCAGGCCGCGCGGGCGGTGGACGAATTCCTGATGGGGGCCAGCGATCTGCCGCGCTGAGGCGATTCCAGCCCCGAATAACCGAGCAACCCAACAACCGAACAACCGAGAACGCAAAGGCCGCAATAGCAACACGAAGAACGCCGAACAGACAAGCAGCCCAAGAACGCTTCTGCGTGCTTCGCGAAACTTCTGCGCCTTTGGCGTTGCCGGCTGCCAGAGCAGTCTCTGCCCCGCCATCCCACCTCTGAAGGCACACTTCACACTTCAACTGGTACAAGCGCATGACCCATCCCATCCGAATCGCCATTGCCGGCCACGGCAACCTGGGCCGCGGCGTCGAGGCCGCCATCGCCCGCAACCCCGACCTGCAGCTGGTCGGCATCTACACCCGCCGCCCGCCGGCGCAGCTCAAGCCGCTGACGGCGGGTGCGCCGGTGCACGGCATGGACGCGCTGGCCGGCCACGCCGGGCAGATCGACGTGCTGATCCTGTGCGGCGGCTCCAAGAGCGATCTGCCCGAGCAGGGGCCGCAACTGGCGGCGCTGTTCAATACCGTGGACAGCTTCGACACCCATGCGCGCATCCCCGAATACTTCGCTGCCGTCGACGCCCCGGCACGCGCCAACCAGAAGACGGCGCTGATCTCGGCCGGCTGGGACCCCGGCATGTTCTCGATCAATCGCGTGCTGGGCGAGGCGCTGCTGCCCGAGGGCGCCACCTACACCTTCTGGGGCAAGGGCCTGAGCCAGGGCCATTCAGACGCCATCCGCCGTGTGCCCGGCGTGGCCGGCGGCGTGCAGTACACGGTGCCGGTGCCGGCAGCGGTCGATCAGGTGCGCAGCGGCACCCGACCGCAACTGAGCACGCGCCAGAAGCACACGCGCGAGTGCTTCGTGGTGCTGGCCGAAGGCGCCGATGCCGAGAAGGTGCGCCAGGCCATCGTGACCATGCCGCACTACTTCGACGAGTACGACACCACGGTCAACTTCATCAGCGCCGAGGAACTGCGCCGCGACCATGGCGCCATGCCGCACGGCGGCTTCGTCATCCGCAGCGGCAACACCAGTGCCGACAACGCGCAGGTGATCGAATACGGGCTCAAGCTGGGCAGCAACCCCGAGTTCACTTCCAGCGTGCTGGTGGCCTACGCGCGCGCCGTGCACCGCTTGCATCAACAGGGCGAATACGGTGCCAAGACCGTGTTCGACGTCGCGCCCGGCCTGCTCTCGCCCAGGAGCGCCGAGCAGCTGCGCGCTGAGCTGCTGTAGGGCGGGCACGAGTGCCCGCGTGCGTATCCGCGTGCGGGAGGCGGGCAGCTGGAGATCGGGCGGGCACTCGCGTCCGCGTGCGGATTCACGCACGCCCCAAGCGCTGCAACGTGGGCTGAATGTCCAGCCGACGGCTTGAACATGCACGCCGGACGAACGCATGCGCCGGAGACCTGCGATCGGCATCGGTGCACGCGCCGGCTCCATGGCTAGAATGGCACGTCCCAAGGGTCGGTCGTCTGCCGGCTCTTTTTCCATCATGCCCGACTCCCTCGTCTCCCCGGCCGCGGCGCCGGCTGCCGCAGCAGCGCCGCTGGTCGAACTGCGCGACGTGACCTTCGGTTACGGCGAGCGCCCGGTGTTGCAGGACCTGAGCATGAGCGTGCCGCGCGGCAAGGTGACGGCGCTGATGGGCGCCTCGGGCGGCGGCAAGACCACGGTGCTGCGCCTGATCGGCGGCCAGCAGCGGGCGCAGCAAGGCGAGGTGCTGGTGGGCGGGCAGGATGTCGGCGCCATGGCCGAGGCGCGGCTGTACGCGGCGCGGCGCCGCATGGGCATGCTGTTCCAGTTCGGCGCGCTGTTCACCGACCTGTCGGTGTTCGAGAACGTGGCTTTCCCGCTGCGCGAGCACACCCGCCTCGCGGAGGCGCTGATCCGCGACATCGTGCTGATGAAGCTGGATGCCGTGGGCCTGCGCGGCGCGCGCGATCTGATGCCGGCGCAGATCTCGGGCGGCATGGCGCGGCGCGTGGCGCTGGCGCGCGCGATCGCGCTGGATCCTGAGCTGGTGATGTACGACGAGCCTTTCGCCGGGCTGGACCCGATCTCGCTCGGCACCGCGGCGCGGCTGATCCGCCGGCTCAACGACGCGCTCGGCATCACCAGCATCGTGGTCTCGCACGACGTCGGCGAGACCTTCCTGATCGCTGACAAGGTGATCATCCTGGCCGACGGCAAGGTGGCGGCCGAGGGCACGCCCGACGAGCTGCGCGCCAGCAACCACCCGCTGATCCGGCAGTTCATCGGCCTGGAGGTCGAGGGCCCGGTGCAGTTCCACTATCCCGGGCCGAGCGTGGCGCAGGATTTCGGCGTGGAGGCCGGCCGATGAGCTGGTGGCGGCCGTCCGACGTCGGCTTCGCGGTGCGCTCGCAACTGGCGGACATGGGTTATGCGGCGCGCTTCTTCTGGCGCCTGGTGGGGCTGCTGGGCCCCAGCTTTCGGCGCTTCGGGCTGGTGCGCGACCAGATCCATTTCCTCGGCAACTACTCGCTGGCCATCATCGCGGTGTCGGGCCTGTTCGTCGGCTTCGTGCTGGCGCTGCAGGGCTACTACATCCTGCAGCGCTACGGCTCGGCCGAGGCGGTGGGGCTGATGGTGACCTTGTCGCTGCTGCGCGAGCTGGGGCCGGTGGTGACGGCGCTGCTGTTCGCCGGCCGCGCCGGCACCTCGCTGACGGCCGAGATCGGCCTGATGAAGTCGGGCGAGCAGTTCAGCGCCATGGAGATGATGGCGGTGGACCCGATCCGGCGCATCATCGCGCCGCGCTTCTGGGCCGGCGTGATCGTGATGCCGCTGCTGACGGCGGTGTTCAATGCGGTCGGCGTGCTGGGCGGCTGGATCGTCAGCGTGCCGATGATCGGCGTCGACCAGGGCTCGTTCTGGAGCCAGATGCAGGGCGGCGTCGACTGGTGGTCCGACCTGGGCAATGGCGTCATCAAGAGCCTGGTGTTCGGCGTGACGGTGACCTTCGTCGCGCTGCTGCAGGGTTACGTGGCCAAGCCGACGGCCGACGGGGTGGCGCGCGCCACCACGCGCACCGTGGTGATGGCGTCGCTGGCGGTGCTGGGGCTGGACTTCCTGCTCACGGCGCTGATGTTCACTTATTGATGCGGGAGCGGTGCCATGGGGCGCTCGAGAAACGATATCTGGGTCGGGCTGTTCGTGATGATCGGGCTGGCGGCGCTGGTGTTCCTGGCCTTGCGCGCGGCCAACTTGTTGACGCTGAGCTTTCAGCCCACCTACCAGATCACGGCGCATTTCGACAACATCGGTGGGCTCAAGCCGAAGGCGGCGGTGCGCAGCTCGGGCGTGGTGGTGGGGCGCGTGGCCGACATCGGCTTCGACGACGAGCGCTTCCAGGCGCGCATCACGCTGGAGATGGATTCGCGCTTTCACTTCCCGAAGGACAGTTCGCTGAAGATCCTGACCAGCGGCCTGCTGGGCGAGCAGTACATCGGCGTCGAGGCCGGCGCCGACGAGAACAACCTGGCGGCTGGCGATAATGTCAACTCGACGCAGTCGGCCGTGGTGCTGGAGAATCTGATCGGCCAGTTCCTCTACAACAGCGCGGCTGGCGGTGGCTCTTCCGGCGCTGGCGGCAAGCCGGCCGACGGGGCCAAATAGACCAACGGGAGTGTCATCGAACCGGCGTTTTCAGGTTTTCAGCTTTCGGGCCATGATGCGGCACCAGACAGGTTTCGGGAGGAAGCGACTTGAAACAAGTCTTTCGCGCGCGTGCATCAGAATGGCGCGGCGACACGGCACCGCAGGATGCGCTGGTATGTCGGCAACGGTAGAAGAAGATGAGCAAAGCAACAAGATGGGCAAGTCGATGAACGAACGGGCAAGTGCCCTGAGGCGCCGAACCGGCCTGGGCGCCGGCGTGGCGCTACTGGCGCTGGCGACCGGCTGCGCCACGGTGGCCAACCCGGACCCGCGCGATCCGTTCGAGAGCTACAACCGCTCGATGACCAAGTTCAACGACGCGGTCGACGAGGCGGTGTTCAAGCCCGTCGCCACGGTCTACCGCGACGTGCTGCCGCAGCCGGTGCGCACCGGCGTCAGCAACTTCTTCGACAACCTGAGCGACGCCTGGTCCTTCGTCAACAACGCCTTGCAGGCCAAGCCCGAGGCGGCGCTGCACTCCTTCTGGCGCGTGGTGGTCAACACCACCATGGGACTGGGCGGCGTACTCGATCCGGCCACCGAGATGCGGCTGCAGCGCCAGCGCGAGGACTTCGGCCAGACGCTGGGCCGCTGGGGCATGCCGTCCGGGCCGTACCTGGTGCTGCCGCTGCTGGGCCCGTCCTCGCTGCGCGACACCGCGGCGCTGCCGATCGACCTCTACGGCCAGCCGATCGGGCACGTCAACGACGTCTCGCTGCGCAACTCGCTGTGGGGCATCAGCTTCATCGACCGGCGCGCGCGCCTGCTGAAGGCCGGCGATCTGCTGGAGGCGGCCGCGCTCGATTCCTACATGTTCACGCGCGATGCTTACCTGCAGAAGCGGCGCAACGACGTCCATGATGGCAATCCGCCGCAGGACGAGGAACGCTACGACCTGGATGAGGATTCGCCCGCGGCGCCGCAAGTGCCGTCGCCGGCCAAGCCCTGAGGGCACAATCTGTAACAGCGCGGGGAACCCGCGCCGCCGGCTGCGGTTCCAATCCAGCCGTGGGCACCGTGGAGTGCCCGAGTAGAAAGCCATTGCCATGAACCCCATTTCCCGCCGATTTTTTGCCCGACTCAGCGCAACCGCCCTGGGCGCGCTGGCCTTGGCCGGCGTGGCGCCCTGGGCGCGTGCCGCCGACGAGGCGCCCGACGCCATGATCCAGCGCCTGTCCAACGAGGTGCTGCAGATCATCAAGAGCGACGCCGCGCTGCAGAACGGCGAGATCGACCGCGTCATGAGCGTGGTCGACAGCAAGATCATGCCCAACGTCAACTTCCGGCGCATGACCGCCTCGGCCACCGGCCCCGGCTGGCGCAAGGCGACACCGGAGCAGCGCGAGCGCCTGCAGCAGGAGTTCAAGTCGCTGCTGGTGCGCACCTACGCCGGCGCGCTCAAGCAGGTTGGCGACCAGACCGTCGAGGTGCAGCCGATGCGCGGCGGCGCGGCCGACAACGAAGTCGTCGTCCGCACCCTGGTGCGCAGTCGGGGTGAGCCGGTGCAGCTCGACTACCGGCTGGAGAAGACGCCCGGCCAGGGCAGCGGCTGGAAGATTTACGACCTGAACGTGCTCGGCGTGTGGTTGGTCGACAACTACCGGCCGCAGTTCGCGCAGCAGATCAACGCCGGCGGCGTCGATGCCCTAATCAGTTCGCTGGCAGAGCGCAACCGGCTCAACACCGGCGGCGAAAAGAGCTGACCGCGTCGACGAGGAAACCAGCGATGCTCGTGCTGCCGGCCGAACTGACCCACGCGCAGGCCGTCAGCTGCCTGAACCTGCTGCTGCAGGCGGCGCGCGCCGATGCCGGCAGCCAGGTGTTGGTCGATGCCAGCGCCCTGCAGCGCTTCGATTCCTCTGCGCTGGCGGTGCTGCTGGAGTGCCGGCGCCAATGCCTGCGGGACGGCAAGAGCTTCGCCACGCGCGGCCTGGCGCCGCGCCTGCGCGAACTGGCCGAGCTGTACGGCGTTGCTGGGCTGCTGGCCGAATCGGCAGCCACTCAGCCGGTGGGCGCGGCCGCCTGAGCGGCTCGGGGCGGCGGCCACGGCCGGGCCGCACGATGCCCGCGCGGCGCGCCGAAAGTGCCAAAAAAGTAGAATGGCGGGCTTCATGCCCGCGATTTCCTTTCAGTCGGTCTCCAAGGTCTATCCGACCTCCGGCAGACCCGGCTCCACCCCGCTCAAGGCCCTGGACAACGTCAGCTTCGACATCGAGGAAGGCGAATTCTTCGGCCTGCTCGGCCCCAATGGCGCCGGCAAGACGACGCTGATCTCGATCCTGGCGGGGCTCGCGCGTCCGAGCTCGGGCGCCGTCACGGTGTACGGCTTCGACGTGCAGCGCGACTACATGCAGGCGCGCCGGCATCTGGGCGTCGTGCCGCAGGAACTGGTGTTCGACCCCTTCTTCAGCGTGCGCGAGGCGCTGGAGTTCCAGTCCGGTTACTTCGGCATCCACGACAACGATGCCTGGATCGACGAGCTGCTGAACGGCCTGGGCCTGGCCGACAAGGCCAGGGCCAACATGCGGCAGCTGTCGGGCGGCATGAAGCGGCGCGTGCTGGTGGCGCAGGCGCTGGTGCACCGGCCGCCGGTGATCGTGCTGGACGAGCCGACTGCCGGCGTCGACGTCGAGCTGCGCCAGACGCTGTGGCAGTTCGTCGCCGACCTCAACCGCCAGGGCCACACGGTGCTGCTGACCACGCACTACCTGGAAGAGGCCGAGGCGCTGTGCGCGCGGCTGGCGATGCTCAAGAGCGGCCGCGTGATCGCGCTGGAGAAGACCAGCACCCTGCTTGCCAACGCCACCGCCAGCGTGCTGTATTTCAAGACCGACGGCGCGCTGCCGCCGGCGCTGCGCGCGCAGGCGCGCGTCACCGGCCGCATCGTCGAACTGCCGGCGCAGGGTCCGGCCGAGATCGAGGCCCAGCTGGCGACGCTGCGCCAGGCCGGCGTGGCGATCGAGGACCTCGAGATCCGCAAGGCCGACCTGGAGGACGTGTTCTTCCAGCTGATGAACGCGCAGGGCGGCTTCGGAGGCCCGCGATGAGTGGCATGAATCCGCCCGTTCAACAGCCCGTGCGCCGCCTGCAGGCCGCCGCCGCGACCAACGACGGCTGGAAGATGCTGCTGAAGAAGGAAGTGCTGCGCTTCTGGCGCGTGGGCTTCCAGACCGTGGCGGCGCCGGTGCTGACCTCGGTGCTGTACCTGCTGATCTTCGGCCACGTGCTGAGCGACCGCGTGGAGGTCTATCCGGGCCTGAACTACATCGCCTTCCTGGTGCCGGGCCTGGTGATGATGAGCGTGCTGCAGAACGCCTTCGCCAACAGCGTCTCCAGCCTGGTGCAGAGCAAGATCATGGGCAACCTGGTGTTCACGCTGCTGACGCCGCTCTCGGCCTGGCACTGGTACGTGGCCTACGTCGGCGCGGCGGTGGCGCGCGCGCTGATGGTCGGCACCGGCGTGTACCTGGTGACCCTGCTCTACGCGCCACCGCAGGCGGTGGCGCCGTGGTGGATCGCCGTCTTCGCGCTGCTGGGTGCCGGCATGATGGCGGTGCTGGGCATGCTGGCCGGCCTGTGGTCGGACAAGTTCGACCAGATGGCGACGTTCCAGAACTTCATCGTCATGCCGATGACCTTCCTGGCCGGCGTGTTCTACTCGATTCACTCGCTGCCGGGCGTCTGGCAGACACTCAGCCGCTTCAACCCGTACTTCTACATGATCGACGGCTTCCGCCACGGCTTCTACGGCGTCTCCGACGTGTCGCCCTGGCTCAGCCTGGGCGTGGCCGGCGGCAGCTTCGTGCTGCTGTCGGCGCTGGTGCTGTGCCTGCTGAAGACGGGTTACAAGCTGCGCAACTAATGGATGGAGGGTTTTCCTGTCATGAACGCTGAATTGCTCAAGCAGCTGCTTGCCGAGGGCCTGCCGTGCGAATACCTCGAAGTCGAGGGCGACGGTCGCCACTGGTTTGCCGTCATCGTGTCGAGCGAGTTCGAGGGCAAGCGCGCGATTGCCCGCCACCAGCGCGTCTACGCCGCGCTCGGCGACCGGCTGGCGACCGAGGAGGTGCACGCGCTGTCGATGAAGACCTTCACGCCGGCCGAATGGGCTGAGCAACAGTGACACCCCTGAGTCGCCTGCGGCGCCTTCCCCCCAAAGGGGGGACGCACCCGGTGGCCGGCGCAGGTCCGGCCACGGGTGCCCGCGCATGGCCTGCTCCGTGGCCTCTCGATATTCAATGGGTCTTTCCAATCCTGCCATGGACAAACTGCTGATCCGCGGGGGGCGCCCGCTGCGGGGCGAGGTCGTCATCTCCGGCGCCAAGAACGCCGCCCTGCCCGAGATGTGCGCCACGCTGCTGACCGACGAGCCGGTCAGGCTCGTCAACGTGCCGCGCCTGCAGGACGTGCGCACCATGCGCAAGCTGCTCGACCACATGGGCGTGGCGACCGAGACGCACGGCGAGCGCGGCGGCATGAGCTTTCACGCCGCCGAGCCGATCACGCCCGAGGCGCCCTACGAGCTGGTCAAGACCATGCGCGCCTCGGTGCTGGTGCTGGGGCCGCTGCTGGCGCGCTTTGGCCGCGCGCGGGTGTCGCTGCCGGGCGGCTGCGCCATCGGCTCGCGCCCGGTCGACCAGCACATCAAGGGCCTGCAGGCCATGGGTGCCGTCATCGAGGTCGAGCATGGCTACATGGTGGCCAGCCTGCCGCCGGGCCGCACGCGGCTGAAAGGCGCGCGCATCACCACCGACATGGTGACGGTGACCGGCACCGAGAACTTCCTCATGGCGGCCTGCCTGGCCGAGGGCGAGACGGTGCTGGAGAATGCCGCCCAGGAGCCCGAAGTCACCGACCTGGCCGAGATGCTGATCAATATGGGCGCGCGCATCGAGGGCCATGGCTCGGGCCGCATCCGCATCCAGGGCGTGGGGCGGCTGCACGGCTGCGAGCACGAGGTGGTGGCCGACCGCATCGAGGCCGGTACCTTCCTGTGCGCGGTGGCCGCGACCGGCGGCGACGTGCTGCTGCGCCACGCCTGCGCGCACCATCTGGACGCCGTCGTCGACAAGCTGCGCGAGGCTGGCGCCGAGCTGGAGGCGCTGGGTGGCCCCGACTGCGAAGGCGGCCCCAAGGCCCATGCGATCCACATCCGCAGCCTGGGCGGCAGGGCGCTGCAGGGCCAGAGCTTTCGCACCGCCGAGTACCCCGGTTTCCCGACCGACATGCAGGCGCAGTTCATGGCGCTCAACTGCGTCGCCAGCGGCGCCAGCCTAGTCACCGAGACCATCTTCGAGAACCGCTTCATGCATGTCAACGAGCTGCTGCGCCTGGGCGCCAGCATCCATGTGGACGGGCGCACCGCCATGATCGACGGCGTGCAGCAGCTGTCCGGCGCCACCGTGATGGCGACCGACCTGCGTGCCTCGGCCAGCCTGGTGATCGCCGGCCTGGTGGCCGAGGGCGAGACGCTGGTCGACCGCATCTACCACCTCGACCGCGGCTACGACCAGATGGAGGAGAAGCTGCGCGGCATCGGGGCCGACATCGAGCGCATCAAATGACAAAATGACCGCGCCGCGCCGTGCCGCTGGCGCGGCATCGATGACCAAATGACCTTCCGGGTCATGGCGCGCAGCGCCGTCATCGAAGCGCAGCGAGGTCATTTCGTCATCGCCAGCCATGCCCATCACCGCAACCCAGACTGAGACGCCCATCGGCCGGGTGCGCGCCGTGTTCACCGGCCGCGCCGTGCCCTACACGCGGCCGGGCAGCTTCAGCGCCATCGACAAGCAGCCGATGGCAGGCGCGGTCGAGGTTCACGCCGAGGGCCTGACCGGCGACGAGCAGGGCGACCGGCGCGTGCACGGCGGCCCCGACAAGGCGGTGCACGTCTATCCGTGGGCGCATTACGCCGTCTGGCAGGCCGAGCTGGGCGAGCTGCCGCTGCTGCAGGCGCCGCCTGCCTTCGGCGAGAACCTGAGCGTCGACGGCCTGGATGAATCAAACGTCTGCCTGGGCGATGAATGGCGGATCGGCAACGCCAGCTTCAGCATCAGCCAGGGCCGCCAGCCGTGCTGGAAGCTCAACGACCGCTTCGGTGTGCCGGACATGGCGCGCCGGGTGCAGGACAGCGGGCGCAGCGGCTGGTACCTGCGCGTGCACGTGCCGGGCATCCTGAGCGCCGGCGACGAGGTGCGGCTGCTGGCGCGCCCGCACCCCGGCTGGCCGCTAAAGCGCATCGCGGCGCTGATCCGCGAGCGCGTGTGCGCACCAAAGGCGCTGCGCGAGGTGCTGGCGCTGCCGCTGACGCCGTCGTGGCGCCGACTGTTCGAGCAGCGCCTGGCCGCGGGTGCGGAGGATTGGTCGCGCCGCCTGGACGGGCAGGCGCGACAATAGCGGCCCCCATCTGGCGCGGCGACCGCCGCCGCGCCGCGAACATCCAAGCGAGGAAACCACCCGTGATCACCCTGGCTTTGTCCAAAGGCCGCATCTTCGACGAGACGCTGCCGCTCTTGGCCGCCGCCGGCATCGAGGTGCTGGAAGACCCCGAGAAGTCGCGCAAGCTGATCCTGCCCACCAATCAGTCCGATGTGCGGGTGCTGCTGGTGCGCGCCACCGACGTGCCGACCTACGTCGAATACGGCGGCGCCGACTTGGGCGTGACCGGTCGCGACGTGCTGCTGGAGCACGGCGGTGCCGGCCTGTACCAACCGCTTGATCTGCGCATCGCCCAATGCCACATGGCCGTGGCCGCGCCGGTGGACTTCGACTACCAGCGTGCCGTGCGCCAGGGCAGCCGCATCACCGTGGCCACCAAGTACACCACCATCGCGCGCCACTTCTTCGCCGAGAAGGGCGTGCATGTGGACCTGATCAAGCTCTACGGCAGCATGGAACTGGCCCCGCTGACCGGCATGGCCGATGCCATCGTCGACCTGGTCAGCACCGGCAAGACGCTCAAGGCCAACAAGCTGGTCGAGGTCGAGCACATCATGGACATCAGTTCGCGCCTGGTGGTCAACCAGGCCGCGCTCAAGCTCAAGACCGCGCCGATCCGCCGCATCATCGACGCGTTCGCCGCCGCGGTGCAGGCGCCGGAGCTGGCATGAGCCCGCGTGCCCGACCGCTGCGCCTGTCCACCGCCCAGCCCGACTTCGAGGCCCGGTTTCAGGCCCGCCTGCACTGGAGCGCCGAGCAGGATGAAGCCATCGAGCAACGCGTGAAGCACATCCTGGCCGACGTGCGCACGCGCGGCGATGCGGCGCTGCTGGAGTACACGGCGCGCTTCGACGGCATGCAGGCGGCCACGATGGAGGCACTGGAGTTGAAGCCGGCCGAACTGAAGGCCGCCTTCGACAGCCTGCCCGCCGAGCAGCGTGATGCGCTGACGCAGGCCGCCGCGCGCATCCGCCGCTACCACGCTTGGCAGAAGACGCAGGGCGGCGAAACGGCGACCTACCGCGATGAGGACGGCACGCTGCTGGGCCAGAAGATCACGCCGCTGGACCGTGTCGGCATCTACGTGCCCGGTGGCAAGGCGGCGTACCCGAGCAGCGTGCTGATGAACGCCATCCCCGCGCAGGTGGCGGGCGTGGGCGAGATCATCATGGTGGTGCCGACGCCGCGCGGCGAGAGGAACCCGCTGGTGCTGGCCGCCGCCCACGTGGCCGGCGTCTCGCGCGCCTTCACCCTCGGCGGCGCGCAGGCGGTGGCGGCGCTGGCCTACGGCACGGCGACGATCCCGAAGGTGGACAAGATCACCGGCCCCGGCAACGCCTACGTGGCCAGCGCCAAGAAGCACGTGTTCGGCACCGTGGGCATCGACATGATCGCGGGGCCGAGCGAGATCCTGGTGCTGGCCGACGGCAGCACGCCGCCCGACTGGGTGGCGATGGATCTTTTTTCGCAGGCAGAGCACGACGAGCTGGCGCAATCCATCCTGCTCAGCCCCGACACCGCCTACATCGAGCGCGTGCAGGCCGAGATCGATCGCCTGCTGCCGCCGCTGCCGCGTGCCGACATCATCGCCAAGAGCCTGAACGGCCGCGGCGCGCTGATCCACACGCGCAGCATGGAGGAGGCCTGCGAGATCAGCAACCGCATCGCGCCCGAGCACCTGGAGGTGTCGAGCCGCGACCCGCACCGCTGGGAGCCGCTGCTGCGCCACGCTGGCGCCATCTTCCTGGGCGCCTACACCAGCGAATCGCTGGGCGACTACTGCGCCGGCCCCAACCACGTGCTGCCGACCAGCGGCACGGCGCGCTTCTCCGGACCCTTGTCCGTGTACGATTTCCAGAAGCGCACCAGCCTGATCGAAGTCAGCGCGGCCGGCGCGCAGACGCTCGGTCGCATCGCCAGCGTGCTGGCGCGCGGCGAGGGCTTGCAGGCCCACGCGCAGGCGGCGGAACGGCGATTGAAGCCCGGAACGGGCACTGAAGGGGGAAACACATGACAAGCATTTCCATGTACCAGGCCAGCGTGCCCAGGCTGGTGAACCTGCTCGGCAACCTGTCGGGCATGCTGGACAAGGCGCAGGCGCACGTCGATGCCGGCCAGGTCGACGAGGCGGCGCTGATGGACCGCCGCCTGATCGAGGACATGTACCCGTTTTCCAAGCAGGTGCAGATCGCCTGCGACAAGGCGCGCAGCGTGGTCGCGCGCCTGGCCGACCTGGACCCGACGCGCGACCCCGATGACGAACGGACGCTGGCCGAACTGAAGACCCGCATCGCGCGCACCATCGATTTCCTGCGCAGCGTGCCGGCCGACAGGATCGACGGCACCGAGGACAAGGACGTGGTGCTGCCGGTGACCGGCGTGCAGACCACCTACAAGGGCCTGCAACTGCTGCTCGGCCATTCGATGCCGAACGTGTACTTCCACACCGTCACCGCCTACAACATTCTGCGCCAGGCCGGTGTGCCGGTCGGCAAGCGCGATTTCCTCGGCAATCCCTGAGTTGGTGGTGTTCGCCCCGGCCTGATCCGAGTCAGAACACCCCCATCGCCACGCCCGCCGCCAGCGCGGCGCCCAGATCCTCGGCGCGCTTGAGTTCCTCCGGCGGGATCAGCTTGGGCGCCAGGATTGCCTCCGGCGTCTGCGCGTGGGTGCAGACGATCAGCGCCGGCGCGGCGGCTTTCAACCGCCAGCCGGTGGCGATGCGCTCGATCTGGCGCGCGGCGTTGGTCCCGTCGCTGCCGGCGCAGATCAGCGTGGCGTAGGCGCGGCCCCCGATGCGCTCCAGCACCGGGTAGTAGCAGCGATCGAAGAAGTCCTTCATCAGCCCGGCGATGGCGGCCAGATTCTCGGGCGTGGCGAACAGGTAGGCGTCGGCCGCCAGCACCTCGTCGGGGCCGGCCTGGGGTGCGGCCAGCAGGCGCACCTGCACGCCGTCCTCGCCGCGGGCGCCGGTGGCAGCGGCTCGCGCCAGCTGCTCGGTGCCGCCGGTCATGCTGTGGTAGACGATCAGCAGGGTTCTCATGGGGTCGGTCAGCCTTGCCGCCTGGGTGAGGTGACGGCGTTCAGCGCCGACCGACCCAGCGCGTGACCTTGGCCGGCCCCTGGTGGCCCGGTCCCTCGTCGAGCACGGTGTCGGTCTCCTCGGTCAGCAGTTCGTGCAAGCCCTCGAAGTCGCCGCGCAGCATTTCCAGCGTGTAGAGCATGGCCACGTCCTTGGGGCTGCCGCTGGCCAGCGGCAGCTGGTCGGGGTGGAAAGCTTCCAGCACCAGCCACCCACCGGGACGCAGCGCCTGCACCAGCTTGCGGTGCACGGCGTGGCGCAAGGCCGGCAGCAGGTGCAGGTAGGTGCTGACGATGGCGTCGAAGCTGGCGGGCTCGGGCGCCCAGTCGGCCAGGTCGGCGTGCCGCGTGTGCAGCGTCACGTCGCGGCGGCTGGCAAGTTCCTGCGCGCGCGCCAGGCCGACCGCCGAGCCATCGACGCTGAACACGCGGTGGCCTTGCTCGGCCAGCCACACGCCGTTGCGGCCTTCACCGTCGCCCGGCAGCAGGATGCGCGAGCCGGGCGCGAATCGCGTGGCCTGCGCCACCAGGAAAGCGTTGGGCTGCTCGCCGTACTTGAAACCGGCGCTGGCGTCGTAGCTCTGGTCCCAGAAGGAGGGTGGCGCGGGCTGGTTCATGGCCTTCGATTCTGCACTCGGCCAGCCAGGAAAACAGCAGAGGGAAATCGGGGTCAGATCAGCAGAGGGAAATCGGGGTCAGATCACGATTTCTTCAACGCGCGATGGCTCTCGGGGCATGGCGCCCCGCATTGCGGCGCTGGTCCACCCACAGCAGGCGGTCGATGTCGAAGCCGGCCTCGCGCGCCTGCTCCAGCAGCGCCCCGCGGGTGATGGCGCGGATGCGCGGCGTGCGTGCCAGCAGCCACAGGTGCTCGCGCGTCGGCCCGCATACCAGCGCGTGCTGGTAGTCGTCGTCCAGCGCGAACACGACGTAGCTGGCGCGCAGCGGCCACACCAGGCTGACCTGCAGGTGCCCGATGTCGCGTTCGCCCACCGGCGCGGCCACGGCGCGCATCTCGCGCCAGCGGCTGCGGCGCTGGTCGAAGCCGCGATTGAGCATTTGCACGCGGCCGTCGGGACGCAGGCTGTAGTCGGCGCTGGTGTCGCTCAGGCCAGCTTCGTGGGCATGGTCGATGCGGGCGATCTCGTACCAGCGTCCGAGGTAGCGTCGCAGGTCGAACGGCTCCACCGGACGCACGCCGACGGGGACGCCGGTGCGCTGGCTGATCTGGTAGAGCGCAAAGGCGCCGGCGGCGAGCAGAGCGAGGGTTCTTGGCTTCATGCAGCATGGCAGCATAGCCAAGTGCCGGAGTGCTGGCTGTAGGTGCGTGCCGCAAGCCGTGGCCAATGTGCAACATCGATGCAGAATCGGTGAACGGATCGGGCGCTTCGGACGGAACAGGCATGGCGGATCGGGTGGTCATCATCGGCGGCGGGGTCATCGGCAGCAGCATCGCGCGCTACCTGACACGGCCGGAGTTCCAGGCCGTGCGGGATTGCCAGGTCACGGTGCTCGAGCGCGACTTCAGCTACGCGCGTGCGTCGTCGGCGCTGTCGGCCAGCTCGATCCGCCAGCAGTTCTCGACCGCCATCAACCTGGCGATCTCAGGGTACGGCATCACGCTGCTGCGAAATGCTGCGCGCGAGCTGGCGCTGCCGGGCGAACCGCCGCCGCAGATCGGGCTGCACGAGGGCGGCTATCTCTACCTGGCCACACCGGCGGGCGAGGCTGGGCTGCGCGCCAGGCACGCGCTGCAGCGCGCCCATGGCGCCGACGTGGTGCTGCTCGCGCCCGACGAGCTGCGCGCGCGCTTTCCGTGGCTCGGCACCGACGGCATCGCGCTCGGCTCGCTCGGCCTGTCGGGCGAGGGCTGGTTCGACGGCTACAGTCTGCTGCAGGCCTTTCGCGCGCAGGCGCGGGCGCAGGGTGCACGCTATCTGCAGGCCGAGGCGATCGGCTTCGAGCACGATGCGGGCGCGCGGCGCATCGCATCGGTGGTGCTGGCCGGCGGCGAGCGCCTGCCGGTCGATGTCGTGGTCAACGCCGCCGGTCCCTGGGCGCGCCATGTCGCCGGCTGGGCCGGCATCGAGCTGCCGGTCGTGGCCCGGCGTCGCACCGTGTTCCATGTCAGTTGCCCCGCGCCGCTGCCGCGTTGCCCGCTGCTGATCGACCCGTCCGGCGTCTGGCTGCGGCCCGAGGGCGGCGGCTTCATCACCGGCTTCACGCCCGATGCGGCGCAGGACGCTGATGACCTGCCACTCGACGAACCCGACGACGCCGCCTTCGAGGATGTGGTCTGGCCCACGCTGGCTGCCCGCATCCCGGCCTTCGAGGCGCTGCGCCTGCAGCGCGCCTGGGCCGGCTACTACGAGATCAACACCTTCGACCACAACGCCATCGTCGGCCCGCACCCGGCCTGCGCCAACCTGATCTTCGCCAACGGCTTCTCGGGCCATGGCCTGCAGCAGTCGCCGGCCGTGGGGCGCGGCGTGGCCGAGTGGATCGTGCACGGGACTTACCAGACGCTCGACCTGTTGCCGCTGGGCTGGCAGCGCGTGCTGGACGGCCGGCCGCTGTGCGAACAGAACGTGATCTGATTCCAGTCTTGATGAACACGAAATTCGTGTAACACGAAATTCGTGTATCATCATGCCGTATGAAGAACGTCACCATCACCGTCGAGGACAGCGTGCTCGAGTGGGCGCGTGTCGAAGCCGCCAAGCGCGGCAGCAGCGTTTCGCGCATGGTGGGGGAGATGCTGGCCGAGAAGATGCGCCAGGAGGACGCCTATGCACAGGCCATGCGCGATGCGCTGCGCTTTCAATCCTGGGGCAAGAGCGACGGTCCCTACCTGACCCGCGATGAGATGTATGAGCGCGCTCGTTTTCGTTGATACCAACGTCTTTCTCTACACCGTGGACGAGCGCGACCTGACCAGGCAGGCACGCGCGCGCGAGTGGGTGCGCTGGTGCTGGACCGAAAACACGGGGCGCATCAGCACGCAGGTGCTGAACGAGTTCTACAACAACGCCATCACCAGGTTCCGCAGCGTGATGCCGGTGCAGCAGGCGCGCGCGCAAGTGCGCCATCTGCGCCAGTGGCAACCGCCGCACCTCGACACCTACGTGATCGACGGCGCCTGGGCGTTGCAGGATCGCTACGCGCTCAGCTACTGGGATGCGCTGATCGTGTCCTCAGCCCAGCAGCAGGCCTGCAGCTACCTGCTGAGCGAGGATCTGCAGCACCAGCAGCGCTTCGAGACCGTGCAGGTGCTGAATCCTTTTCTCGTCGGTCCCGACGAATTGCCGGACGCCATGGATGACTGAAATGCTCGTAGCCAACCCCCTTGCCCGCATCCGCCAGGACGTGCAATCCATGCACGCCTACGCGGTGCAGGACGCCACCGGCATGCTCAAGCTGGACGCGATGGAAAACTCCCATCGCCTGCCGCCCGAGCTGCAGGCCGAGCTCGGCCGCCGATTGGGCGCGCTGGCCGTCAACCGCTATCCGGGCGCCGAGCCCGAGCGGCTCAAGGCCGCGCTGCACGATTACGCGCAGCCGCCCGCCGGCTGGTCGCTGATGCTGGGCAATGGCTCGGACGAGCTGATCAGCCTGCTGGCGCTGGCCTGCGACCTGCCGGGCGCCTCGATCCTGGCCCCGGTGCCCGGCTTCGTGATGTACGCCATGAGCGCCAAGCTGCAGGGCCTGGCCTTCCACGGCGTGCCGCTCGCGGCCGACTTCGAGCTCGACGAGGCCGCCATGCTGGCCGCCATTGCCCGACACCGGCCGGCCATCCTGTACCTGGCCTACCCCAACAACCCCACCGGCACGCTGTGGGACGCCGCCGTCATCGAGCGCCTGATCGCCGCTCAAGAAGCGGCAGGCGGCCTGGTGGTGATGGACGAGGCCTACCAGCCCTTCGCCGTCCGCAGCTGGATCGAGAACGCGCGCGCCGCGCCCGCGGCGCACCGCCACGTGCTGGTGATGCGCACGCTGTCCAAGTTCGGCCTGGCTGGCGCGCGCATCGGCTACATGCTGGGCGAGGCGGCGCTGATCGCCGAGCTCGACAAGGTGCGCCCGCCCTACAACGTCAGCGTGCTGAACGCCGAGTGCGCGCTGTTCGCGCTCGAGCACGCCGAGGCGTTCGCCGCCCAGGCGGCCGATATCCGTGCCGAGCGCGCGCGGCTGATCGACGCGCTGCGCCGGCTGCCCGGCGTCGTGCCCTACCCCAGCGAGGGCAACATGATCCTGCTGCGCGTGCCCGATGCGGCCAAGGTGTTCGACGGCATGAAGTCGCGCCAGGTCCTGATCAAGAACGTATCCTCCATGCACCCACTGCTGGCCAATTGCGTGCGTCTCACCGTCGGCACGGCCGATGAGAACGCGCAGATGCTGGCCGCCCTGCAAGCCTCGCTATGACCGCCATGATCACCACCGCATCCCGCACCGCCCGCGTCGCGCGCGACACCGCTGAGACCCGAATCCAGGTCAGCCTCGACCTCGACGGCAGCGGCCAGGCCAATCTCAACACCGGCATCGGCTTCTTCGACCACATGCTGGATCAGATCGCCCGCCACGGCATGATCGACCTCGACGTGCAGTGCGAGGGCGACCTGCACATCGACGGCCACCACACCGTGGAAGACGTCGGCATCTGCATCGGCCAGGCCGTCAGGCAGGCGGTGGGCGACAAGAAGGGCATCACCCGCTACGGCCACAGCTACGTGCCGCTGGACGAGGCGCTGAGCCGCGTGGTGATCGACTTCTCCGGCCGGCCCGGGCTGGTCGCCGACGTGCGCTTCAGCAGCGCCATGATCGGCCAGTTCGACACCCAGCTGCTGCACGAATTCTTCCAGGGCTTCGTCAACCACGCCTTCGTCACCCTGCACATCGACAACCTGAAGGGCGTCAACGCCCACCACCAGGCCGAAACCATCTTCAAGGCCTTCGGCCGCGCGCTGCGCATGGCGCTCGCACCCGACGAGCGTGCGGCGGGGCGGATTCCCTCGACCAAGGGCAGTTTGTAATAACGGCTGTTGATTGCGCGGTGCAGCCGCATCCGCGGCGTGCTTATCTGTTGAGGATTTCCGCTGCCACGCCGCGGCAGCTTCGGCGGCCAGCTTCGACTACACCATCGCCGAAGGCGCCTTGCCAACCGGCTGGCAACTCCATTCCGCGAGTTGCTTCAATACCGCCCCACCGGGGTGCCTGTTCGGATACCGTTCGACATGGGTGTCACTGCCGGTCGGCGGGGTGGTCCTTAACATCGCCACAGTGACGCCGCCGAGGGGGGATGGTGTGCCTGGCAGACGGCGCGACTTCGGCGCTGGCTTGCCAGGCCTCGGTCAGCAACCCACCCGAGCCGCCGACGCCGGTCGACGTGACCCCGATCCCGACCACTTCGCCCGAGGGCCTGGCCGCCCTGGCGCTGATGCTGCTGGGTGCCGCGGGCTGGGCTGCGCGACGGCAGCGGCGCGGCAGGAAGTAAGCGCCGCAGCCCCTGAAGCAGGTCCGCTGCCGTGCGGTGGACCCCGCGAAGCCCGCAAGGCGACGACCCTTGCGGGCTTTTTCATCGGCTCGGTTTGCGCTCCTTACAATCGCAGGCCTTGAATTCCCGGGACAGAAACGAAGTGGCATCCGGCACCGTGGCGGTGGTCGATTACGGCATGGGCAACCTGCGCTCGGTGGCGCAGGCGGTGATCCACGCCACCAGCGACACCCGTGTCAACGCCGTCATCACCGCCGACCCGGCCGTGGTGCGCGCGGCCAACCGCGTGGTGCTGCCGGGCCAGGGCGCCATCGACGACTGCATGCGCGAGTTGCGCTCGGCCGGGCTGCTGGAGGCGGTGCTGGAGGCGGCGCAGGTCAAGCCGCTGTTCGGCGTCTGCGTCGGCATGCAGATGCTGCTCGAGCACAGCGCCGAGGGCCGGACGCCGGCCGGCACGCGGGGGCTGGGCCTGCTGGCCGGCGCGGTCCGCAAGTTCGACCTGGCCGACCGCCGCGCGCCCGACGGCAGCCGCTACAAGGTGCCTCACATGGGCTGGAACCGGGTGTTCCAGGCGCGGATGCACCCCATCTGGGCCGGCGTGCCCGATGGCGAATGGTTCTATTTCGTGCACAGCTATTACGCCCGCCCGCTTGATGTGGATCAGAGCGTGGGCGAGACCGAGTACGGCGCGCGCTTCAGCTCGGCGATCGCGCGCGATAATGTTTTCGCCACCCAGTTCCACCCCGAGAAAAGCGCCAGCCAAGGCTTGGCCCTGTACCGCAATTTCCTGCACTGGAATCCCTGAAGACCGTTGGGTGCCGGGCCTGCAGCGCCCGGCATGACAGCGGATCAATCTCGCTCAACACTTAAAGTTCAAAGCTCATCCCGGTATGTTGTTGATTCCCGCCATCGACTTGAAAGACGGCCACTGTGTGCGCCTGAAACAGGGCGACATGGAGCAAGTCACCACCTTCAGCGAGTCGCCTGCCGACATGGCCGCGCACTGGCTGGCGCAAGGCGCGCGCCGCCTGCACCTGGTCGACCTGAACGGCGCCTTCGCCGGCAAGCCGCAGAACCTGGGCGCGATCCGGGAGATCCTGGCCGCGGTCGGCGACGAGATTCCGGTGCAGCTCGGCGGCGGCATCCGCGACCTGGACACCATCGAGCAGTACATCGATGCCGGATTGCGTTACGTCATCATCGGCACCGCGGCGGTGAAGAATCCCGGCTTCCTCAAGGACGCCTGCGCGGCCTTTGGCGGCCACGTGATCGTGGGTCTCGACGCCAGGGACGGCAAGGTCGCCACCGACGGCTGGAGCAAGCTGACCGGCCACGAGGTCAGCGACCTGGCGGCCAAGTACCAGGACTGGGGCGTGGAGAGCATCATCTACACCGACATCGGTCGCGATGGCATGCTCAGCGGCATCAACGTCGACGCCACGGTGAGGCTGGCGCGCGCGTCCACGCTGCCGGTGATCGCCTCGGGCGGGCTGTCCGGCATGGCCGACATCGAGGCGCTGTGCGCGGTGCAGGACGAGGGCGTCGAAGGCGTGATCGCCGGCCGCGCCATCTACACCGGCGACCTGGACTTCGCCGCGGCGCAGGCGCGCGCGGACCAGCTCAGCGCCGCCGACGCCTGAAGCAGAAAGACCAAGCATGCTGGCCAAACGCATCATTCCCTGCCTGGACGTGAAGGACGGGCGCGTCGTCAAGGGCGTCAACTTCGTCGGCCTGCGCGACGCCGGCGATCCGGTCGAGATCGCGGCGCGCTACAACGAGCAGGGCGCCGACGAGCTGACTTTCCTCGACATCACCGCCACCAGCGACGGGCGCGACCTGATCCTGCCGGTGATCGAGGCGGTGGCCTCGCAGGTGTTCATTCCGCTCACCGTGGGCGGCGGCGTGCGCACGGTGGAGGATGTGCGGCGCCTGCTGAACGCGGGCGCCGACAAGGTCAGCTTCAACTCGGCCGCCATCGCCAACCCGCAGGTGATCCGCGACGCCTCGGCCAGGTACGGCGCGCAGTGCATCGTGGTGGCGATCGACGCCAAGCGGCGCGTCGGCGACGAAGTGGCGGCACGCGGCGAGGGTTGGGACGTGTACAGCCACGGCGGGCGCAGCAACACCGGGCTGGATGCCGTCGAATGGGCGACGAAGATGGCCGACGCCGGTGCCGGCGAGATCCTGCTGACCAGCATGGACCGCGACGGCACCAAGAGCGGATTCGATCTGGAACTGACGCGCGCAGTGGCCGAAGCCGTGCCGGTGCCAGTGATTGCCTCGGGCGGCGTCGGCAATCTGGACCACCTGGTCGACGGCGTGCAGATCGGCCTGGCCGATGCCGTGCTGGCGGCCAGCATCTTCCACTACGGCGAGTACACTGTCGCGCAGGCCAAGACGCACATGGCGGCGCGCGGCATCGCGGTGCGGCTGTAGCAACTAGCAGTCCACTGGCCGGCGCGCCAAGCTCCGAGCGAGCGCGCGTCGCGGGCAGCATCGTGCGCTTGTCGATTTTTTTCGTCGACGTACGTCGCAGACCCGGCCAGATAGTGCATCATTGAACGCTTTTTCTCGCGAATCCCCGAATCAGTTCCCAAGGAGCACCGCTTGTCCTCCTCCAGCCTAGAAGACTTCCTGCGCGCCGTGGCCCGGCGCGATCCGGATCAACCCGAGTTCCTGCAGGCCGTGCGCGAGGTGATGATCTCGCTGTGGCCGTTTCTGGAGAAGTACCCGCATTACCGCGAATACGGCCTGCTTGAGCGGTTGACCGAACCCGACCGCGTGATGCAGTTTCGCGTCGCCTGGGTCGACGACAAGGGTCAGACCCAGGTCAACCGCGCCTTCCGCGTGCAGCACAGCATGGCGATCGGTCCGTACAAGGGCGGCATGCGCTTTCACCCCTCGGTCAACCTGTCGATCCTGAAGTTCCTCGGTTTCGAGCAGACCTTCAAGAACGCGCTGACCACGCTGCCCATGGGCGGCGGCAAGGGCGGCAGCGACTTCGATCCCAAGGGCAAGAGCGACGGCGAGGTGATGCGCTTCTGCCAGGCCTTGATGAGCGAGCTGTACCGCCACCTGGGCGCCGACACCGACGTGCCGGCGGGCGACATCGGCGTCGGCGCGCGCGAGGTCGGCTTCATGGCCGGCATGATGAAGAAGCTGGCCAACGACGCCGGCAGCGTGTTCACCGGCAAGGGCATCGCCTACGGCGGCAGCCTGATGCGTCCCGAAGCGACCGGCTACGGCGCCGTGTACTTCGCGCAGGAGATGCTGCGCCGGCGCCAGATGGGGTTCGACGGCCGCACGGTCAGCATCTCCGGCTCGGGCAACGTGGCGCAG
This sequence comes from uncultured Ottowia sp., assembly GCA_964534975.1. GTDB lineage: Bacteria > Pseudomonadota > Gammaproteobacteria > Burkholderiales > Burkholderiaceae_C > Ottowia. The sequence continues at coordinate 40,069 of CAZHSD010000022.1, forward strand.
TACGCCGCCGACAAGGCGATCGAGCTGGGCGCCAAGGTGGTGACCCTGTCCGATTCGGACGGCACCATGCTGGTCGAATCGGGCATGACGGCCGGCATGCTGAAGGACGTGATGGAGTTCAAGAACGTGCAGCGCGGCCGGCTGAAGGAATTCTGCAAGCAGCACAAGCTCAAGTTCGACGCCGGCAAGCGGCCCTGGCACGTGCCGGCGGACATTGCGCTGCCCTGCGCGACGCAGAACGAGCTGGATGCCGAGGACGCCAAGCGCCTGATCGCCAATGGCGTGGTCTGCGTGGCCGAGGGCGCCAACATGCCCAGCACGCTGGAGGCGGTGGACTGCTTCCTTGAGGCCGGCACACTGTACGCGCCCGGCAAGGCCAGCAACGCCGGCGGCGTCGCCACTTCGGGCCTGGAGATGAGCCAGAACGCCATGCGCCTGTCCTGGTCGCACAGCGAGGTCGACCTGCGCCTGCACGAGATCATGAAGGACATCCACGGCAACTGCGTGCGCCATGGCGAGCGCGCCGACGGCACGGTGAACTACGTCGAGGGCGCCAACATCGCCGGTTTCGTCAAGATCGCCGACGCCATGCTGGCGCAAGGAGTGCTCTGACCGGCGCGCCTGGCGCCGCTGGCTTGGCGCTGGATGACGGCGCTGCGCGCCATGACCTCGCCGCTGCGCGGCATCGATGACAAAATGACAGCTCGTCAGTCATGCGCCGCCAGGCGCGTCATCGACGGCGAAGCCGAGATCCTGGCGCGCAGCGCCGTCATCAGGCCACTGCGGCTGGCGTTGCTGGAATCCCCGACAATCCACCCATGAACTGGCTGGATGAAGTCAAGTGGGACGCGCAGGGCCTGGTGCCGGTGATCGCGCAGGAGCAGGGCAGCGGCGATGTGCTGATGTTCGCCTGGATGAACCGCGAGGCGCTGCAGAAGACGGCCGAACTGGGCCGCGCGGTGTACTGGAGCCGCTCGCGCGGCAAGCTGTGGTTCAAGGGCGAGGAATCGGGCCACGTGCAGACGGTGCACGAGATCCGCGTCGACTGCGATGCCGATGTGGTGCTGTTGAAGGTGACTCAGCTGGGCCACGAGCCCGGCATCGCCTGCCATACCGGCCGCCACAGCTGTTTCTTCAGCGTGCTGAAGGATGGGCAGTGGCTGGCCGTCGACCCGGTCTTGAAAGATCCGCAATCCATCTACAAATAACGGCCATGTCTTCTGAGGACACCTTGGCGCGCCTGACCGCCGTCATCGACAGCCGCAAGAATGCCGATCCCGGCAAAAGCTACGTTGCGCGCCTGCTGCACAGGGGGCCGGATGCGTTCCTGAAAAAGATCGGCGAGGAAGCTACCGAGGTGGTGCTGGCCGCCAAGGACGCCGACCACGGCGGCGCGCGCGAGAAGATCGTCGCCGAGATGGCCGACCTGTGGTTCCACGGCATGGTGGCGCTGGCGCACTACGGTCTCAGCGCCGCCGACGTGGTGGCGGAACTGGCGCGCCGCGAGGGACTCTCAGGCATCGAAGAGAAGGCGCTGCGCAAGCTGCGCGAGCGCGAAGCCGAATGAACCGCGCCGTGGCGCACTGAAAAAGGAGCGAGCTGATGGGCAACAACGACGTCATCGACGTGGAACCGATCCAGGGGCGCAGCGGCGTGGGCGCGCCCGCCAACAATTCGCTCAAGACCTGGGGCTGGGTCAGCTACATCTTGCATCTGATCGTGGCCGTGGCCGCGGTGGTGCCCGGCGCGCAGGTCAGCATCGCGCTGCTGATCATCGCGCTGGTGATGGACTTCGTGAAGAGGGACGATGCCGTCGGCACCTGGCAGGAAAGCCACTTCAAGTGGCGCATCCGCTCGGTGCTGTGGGCGGCGATCTGGTACCTCGTGACGATTCCCGTCGGCTTGTTGTTCCTGTTCGTATGGAACCCGGCTTGGTTGCTGGTGTCGATCTGGTTCCTGTATCGCATCGTCAAGGGCATGGTGCGCATGAACGCCGGCCGCGCCGTTGATGCCTGAAGCCAAGGGCAAGCGCGCCGCCTCGCCCCGGCTGGTCAACCTGGCACTGCAGGGCGGCGGCTCGCACGGCGCCTTCACCTGGGGCGTGCTGGACGCGCTGCTGGAGGACGGCCGGCTGCGCTTCGAGGGTGCCAGCGGCACCAGCGCCGGTGCCATCAACGCGGCGCTGCTGGCGCATGGGCTGGCGCGCGCGCACGAGGACGGCCTCAAGGACGTGGCGGCGCGCGAGGCGGCACGCGCGGCGCTGGCGCGTTTCTGGGACCAGATCGGCCTGATGGGCAACTTCATGACCGGACTGCCGTTGCCGGCGGCGCAGGCGGTGCTGAACATGTTCACGCAGTGGCTGCCGCCGCAGCACTCCAACCCGCTTGGCATGGCGCCGCTGCGCCAGTTGCTCGAGCGCGTGATCGACTTCGAACTGCTGGCGCGGCAGCGCCAGCTCAAGGTGTTCGTGACTGCGACCAACGTGCGCACCGGGCTCGGCGAGGTGTTCAGCGGCGAGCAGCTCGGCGTGGAAGCGGTGCTGGCCTCGGCCTGCCTGCCGACGCAGTGCCAGGCGGTGGAGATCGATGGCGAGCATTACTGGGACGGCGGCTATTCGGGCAACCCGGCGATCTACCCGCTGATCTACGAGACCAGGAGCGCCGACGTGTTGCTGGTGCAGATCAACCCGATCGAGTCGCCCTACGTGCCCGGTGCCAATACCCAGGCGATCCTGGAGCGCGTCAAGGAGATCACCTTCAACGCGCCGTTGCTGGCCGAGATGCGTGCCATCGACTTCGTGCGCCGCCTGCTGGCCGAAGGCAAGCTCGATCCCAAGCGCTACAAGAACGTGCTGCTGCACCGCATCGATGGCGGTGCGGCGCTGGCCGAATTCGGCGCCGCCAGCAAGGGCCGCGCCGATACCCTGTTCCTGCGCCGGCTGTTCGAACTGGGCCGTCTGGCGGCGCAGGCCTGGCTGCAGGCGCATTACGTCGATGTCGGCGTATGCTCGAGCGTCGAGAAAGTCAGCCAGGCGCAGGTGCGCGCCGCCGAGAAAGCCGCTCCATGACCGATCCATCGCACGACCCCGACTGCATCTTCTGCAAGATCATCGCCGGCCAGATTCCCTCGAAGAAGGTGCATGAGGACGATGAGCTGTTCGCCTTCCACGACATCCAGCCCTGGGCGCCGGTGCATTTCATGATCGTGCCCAAGGCCCACATCCGCTCGCTGGCACACGCCGGGCCGGAGCACGAGGCCTTGCTGGGCCGCATCCTGACGCTGGCGCCGAAACTGGCGCTGGCGCAGGGCTGCAGGCCCTACCCGGAGGGCGGCTTCCGCGTCGTCGTCAACACCGGCGCCGAGGGCGGGCAGGAGGTGCATCATCTGCACGTGCATGTCATGGGGGGGCCGCGCCCCTGGTCGCGCGGCTGAAGGTCGAGCGGCCCGGCCGGGCGGGAACCGCCGAACGGCCGGGCCGTCTAAAATCATTTGTAGTGACGCCAATCATTCATCGGCGCGAGGAGCAATATCATGGGTTCGTTTTCCATCTGGCACTGGCTGATCGTCCTGCTGATCGTGGTCATGGTCTTCGGCACCAAGAAGCTGAAGAACATCGGCTCCGACCTGGGCGGTGCGGTCAAGGGGTTCAAGGACGGCATGAAGGACGCCACTGCCGAGGCCGACGCCGCCAGCGCGCCGGCCGGGCAGGTGACCAACGCCGCCACGGCCAAGGACACCATCGACGTGCAGGCCAAGGAGAAAACCTGAGGGTTTTCTCGAGTTGAGCGTTGGGCGTTCAGCGTTGAGCGTGAACATCCCGGACGCCCGCTCAACGCCAGACGCTGAACGCTGAACCTGCCTGCATGCTTGACCTCGGCATTTCCAAGATGGCGCTGATCGGCGCCGTGGCGCTGATCGTCATCGGCCCCGAGAAGCTGCCGCGCGTGGCGCGCACGGCCGGCATGCTGCTGGGCAAGGCGCAGCGCTATGTCGCCGACGTCAAGGCCGAGGTGAACCGGGCGATGGACCTGGACGAGCTCAAGAAGATGAAGGAATCGGTCGAGGAGGCCGGGCGCGAAGTCGAGAAGGGCCTGCACAGCACCAAGGCCGAGTTCGAGAAGGACTGGAGCGAAGTCACCGCCGGACTGGACGGCTCCATCGGTTCCAGCGATGGCGGCAGCACCACGTCGACGCCGACCTGGGAGCCGCCGCCGCCCGAATACAAACGCCCGGACAAGAACTGGCGCCTCAAGCGCGGCGCCACGCCGCAGTGGTACAAGGTGCGCCACGGCGTGCGCCGCCAGGTGCAGTCGGGCGCGGCGCGGGTGGCGCGCTTCCGGCCGAAGAAGAAATGACGAAATGACCAGATGAGCCCGGCCCGCCGCCTTCGATGACGGCGCTGTGCGCCATGACGGGACCAGTCATTTCGTCATTGAAGCCGCGCCAGCGGCGAAGTCATTTCGTCATCGCCACACCGGCGACAATCGCAAGTTCATGACCGATCCGAACCCCAAGTCCGATCCCGAAGACGAGCTGGCCGGCACCGAGCAGCCCTTCGTCGCGCACCTGATGGAGCTGCGCGACCGCATGATCAAGGCCTTCGTCGCGGTCGGTCTGGTGGCCGGCGTGCTGGCGCTGTATCCCGGCCCCGGGCAGCTCTACGATCTGCTGGCGGCGCCGCTGGTGGCGCACCTGCCGCAGGGCTCGACCATGATCGCCACCTCGGTGATCTCGCCCTTCATGGTGCCGCTGAAGATCCTGCTGATGGCGGCCTTCCTGATCGCGCTGCCGGTGGTGCTGTACCAGGTGTGGGCCTTCGTGGCGCCGGGGCTGTACTCGCACGAGAAGAAGATGGTGCTGCCGCTGGTGGTCTCCAGCACCATCCTGTTCTTCCTGGGGGTGGCGTTCTGCTACTTCCTGGTGTTCGGCAAGGTGTTCGCCTTCATCCAGAGCTTCGCGCCCAAGAGCATCACCGCGGCGCCGGACATCGAGGCCTACCTGAGCTTCGTGCTGACCATGTTCCTGGCCTTTGGCCTGGCGTTCGAGGTGCCGATCGCGGTGGTGGTGCTGGCGCGCGTGGGCGTGGTGACGATCGAGCAGCTGCGCAGCTTCCGCGGCTACTTCATCGTCATGGCCTTCATCGTCGCCGCCATCGTGACCCCCCCCGACGTGGTCTCGCAGCTGGCACTGGCGATTCCCATGTGCCTGCTGTACGAGGTCGGCATCTGGGCCGCGCAGCTGTTCATCCGCAGCACCAAGCTGCCGGATGAGGACGAGGCCAAGCCGGCCGCCGAATCCTGAATGACGGCGCCTGCGGCGCCATGACCTCGGCCTGCGGCCATTGATGACGCGCGCCCTGCGGGCGCATGACAAACAGCCGCCATGGCGCGCCAGCGCCGTCATCGAAGGCGTCAGCCGAGATCATGCGCCGGCAGGCGCGGTCATTCAGCGCGGTTGCATGCGCGGGCGCGGGCGCTGTGCCGGGGTGACGCTGGCGTCGATCTGCTCGCCGCGGCGCTGCAGCAAGAAGGGTGCCGGCTGGCCCGGCGTCAGCGCGGCGATGCGCGTCAGCAGCTCAGACACGGTGCGCACCGGCTGGCCGCCCACCTGCACGATCACGTCGCCAGGGCGGATGCCGGCGGCGGCGGCGGGGCCATTGTTGAGCACGCCGGTCACGATCACGCCCTGCACGGTCCGGATGCCGAAGGTCTGCGCCAGCTCGGGCGTCAGCTCGTTGGGCTCGACGCCGATCCAGCCGCGCACCACCTGGCCGTTCTTGACGATGCTCTCCAGCACCTGCCTGGCGGTGGAGGCGGGAATCGCGAAGCCGATGCCCATGCTGCCGCCCGAGCGCGAGTAGATGGCGGTGTTGATGCCCATCAGGTTGCCGTTGATGTCGGTCAGCGCGCCGCCCGAGTTGCCGGGGTTGATGGCGGCGTCGGTCTGGATGAAGTTCTCGAAGGTGTTGATGCCCAGCTGGTTGCGCCCCAGCGCGCTGACGATGCCGCTGGTGACGGTCTGGCCGACGCCGAACGGGTTGCCGATCGCCAGCACCTGGTCGCCGACCTGCAGGCCGTCGGAGTTGCCCAGCGTGATCACCGGCAGCTTGTCGAGCTGGATCTTGAGCACCGCCAGGTCGCTTTCGGGGTCGGTGCCGATCACCTTGGCGCTGGCGCTGCGCGCGTCTGCCAGCACCACCTCGATCTGGTCGGCGCCCTCGACCACGTGGTTGTTGGTCAGCACGTAGCCCTCGGGGCTCATGATCACGCCCGAGCCCAGGCCCGACTGCTGCTGCTCGCCCCGCTCGCCGAAGAAGAAGCGGAACCAGGGGTCGTTGCTGAGCGGGTGGCGCGCAGTGGAGGTGTTGATGCTGACCACCGCCGGCGCGGCCTTGCGCACGGCGGCGTTCAGGCTGCCCGGTGCCGGCGTGTCGGCGGCGGGAACAGCCGGCGTCTCGATGATCGAGATGGTGCCGGTGCCGACGTCTCGCGGCAGCCACTGCGGCTTGAGGGTGCCGACCACGAACCAGACGGCCAGCAGCACGGTGACGACTTGGGCGAACAGGAGCCAGAGGCGTTTCATTGAGGCTAGAAGCGGCAGCGCGGCCGCGAGAGTGAGGGCAAATTGTAGGGTGCCGGCGTGCGCGTCTCACGCAGGGCGGGCGGCGCGTGCCGCACGCCTCAGCGCATCTGGAACAACTCCTGGTGAAAGGACGCCGCCGGCAGGCCGTGGGCCGTCAGGTCGCTGCGCAGTGCGTTGGCAAAGCCCACCGGACCGCAGAACCAGACGCTGGCGCTTTTCCATTCAGGCACCAGCGCGCGCAGGCGCTCGCCGCTCAGGCGGCCGTCCCGCTTGTCCACGAACAGGTGAAAGCGCACGCCGGCTGCCTGCGCATCGGCGCGCAGCTTGTCGATCGCGGTGGGATCGAACTCGGCCGTCGAATGGAACAGGTCGACTTGCGGCGCTGCGCGCGCCCCGGCTTGCGCCAGGTGCTTCATGCGGGCGATGAACGGCGTGATGCCGATGCCGGCGCCGATCCAGATCTGGCGCGGCTGATCGCACTTGAAGATGAAGCGGCCGTATGGTCCCTCGACCTTCACGCGATCGCCCACACGCAGGCGTTCGTGCAGCGTGCGCGTGTGATCGCCCAGCGCCTTGGTCACGAAGCTGATGCGCCGATCCTGCGGGTTCCAGGCCGAAGCGATGGTGTAGGGGTGCGCGCCTTCGCGGGGGTTGGAGGTGACGAAGGCGAACTGGCCCGGCTGGTGACCGCGCCAGCGCTCATCCAGCACGATGCGGGTTTCGAGCACGCTCAGCGCCGGATAGTCTTGCAGCGCCTCGATGGTGCCGTGCGCGGTGCGATTGGCGCCGATGCGGCCGAGCAAGACGATCACGGCCGATGCGGTGCCCGCCACCAGCAAGGCTGCCTGCACCCAGCCGATCGGCTGCGCCCAGTACTCGATTTTGGTCAGCACGATGGCGTGCAGCACCAGCACCAGATAGGCCACGGCCAGCAGCTTGTGCGTCCTGGCGAACCAGTGGTAGGGAAAGCGCTTGATCAGTGCCAGCGCGATCAGCAGCACGGCGCCGTAGAACGCCCATTCGCCCATCGTCTCGGCCGGGCCGCGCCAGTGGCGCAGCGCGGCTTCGATGGACCCCATCTCGCCCGGTCCGCCCGGCCCGCGCCCGGGCTTGGTCAGCCAGCCCCAGCCCACCGCCCACTTGGTGCCCTTGGCCCACAGCCAGTGCACGGTACCGACGACCAGGGCGCCGATGCCCAGCCACTTGTGCAGGCGGTACATCTTGTCCAGGCCGTCGAGATGCGACTCCAGCCACACCGGGCGCACCGCCAGCAGCATGGCCAGCGACATCACCCCCATCGCCAGCACGCCCGTGTACTGCACCCAGACGGTGCGAAAGTCGAAGTAGCCGCGCTGCGCCGGCAGCAGCGTGTCGGCCATCAACCACAGTCCGGTCAGGGCGACCAGAAAGCCCCAGAAAACCCAGGCGATGCGTTTCATTGTTTGACCTCCAAGCTGATTTCTTGCCTTGAATCAAGTCTATTGGGGCAGTCTGAAGAACTGCCGAGATGCCGTAAAGCGCGGGTAAACAGGTTTGACCTGGGTCAGCCAAACTGGTCGATGGCGGACAATCGCGCCATGTCCACCGTACCGAGCATCGACCGCGACGCCCTGCTGGCGGCCTTCAACGCCGAATTGCAACCCGAGCGTTTCCAGGATTACGGCCCCAACGGCCTGCAAGTGGAGGGCAAGCCGCGCATCGCCAGACTGGTCAGCGGCGTGACCGCCAGTCGTGCCTTGATCGACGCCGCCATCGAGGCCGGCGCGGACGCGATCTTCGTGCACCATGGCCTGTTCTGGCGCGGGCAGGACGGCCGCGTGACCGGCTGGATGAAGGAGCGCCTGAAGCGCCTGCTGGCGCACGACATCAGCCTGCTGGCCTACCACCTGCCGTTGGACGCGCATCCCACGCTTGGCAACAACGCCGAGCTGGCTCGCGTGCTGGGGCTGCAGGCCAGCGGACACTTCGGCGAGCAGGCACTGGGCTTCATCGGCGCGCGCGCCGACGGCGAGCTGTTCGCCGACGCCGACGTGCTGGCCTGGCAGATCGAGCATGCCCTGCAGCGCTCGGTGCTGCGGGTCGGTCCGGCGCGAACCGCGATCGAGCGGGTCGCCTGGTGCAGCGGTGGCGCCCAGGGCTATTTCGAGGCCGCCATCGCCGCCGGTGCGCAGGCCTTCATCACCGGCGAGATCTCCGAGCCGCAGGCGCACCTGGCACACGAATGCGGCGTCGTCTTCTACGCCTGCGGCCACCATGCCACCGAGCGCTACGGCGCGCCGGCCATGGCGGCGCACGTGGCGGCGCAGCTCGGCATCGAGCACCGCTTCATCGACATCGACAACCCGGCATGATGACTTCGCTGGCGCCCAGATGACCTCGCTGCGCGCGATGACTTCGCCGCGGTGCGGCATCAATGACAAATGACAAAACCTGAATCATGGCGTGCGGCGCCGTCATCGAAGGCGGTAGCCGAGGTCATGCGCCGCCAGGCGCGGTCATTGGCGGCACCGCTGGCCATCACCCTGGGCGATCCGGCCGGCATCGGGCCGGAGATCATCGCCAAGGCGTTCCGCGACGAGCCCGACTTGCTGCGCGGCGCTTTCGTGGTCGGCGACGTCGCCACCTTGCGGCGCGCCGCGAGCGTGGTGCAGGCTGACGCCGGCGTCAGCCTGCCGGTGGCCGAGATCACGGAGATCGGCCAGGCACGGGATGCGCCGCCGCGCTGCGTGCCGGTGCTGCAGGTGGTCGAACCGCGGTCACCGGTGCCGTTCGGGCAGGTCAGCGCAGTGGCGGGCCAGATTGCCGGCGACTGCGTGTTCTGGGCCGCCCGTGCCGCGCTGCGGGGCGAGGTCGGCGCCGTGGTTACGGCGCCGCTGCACAAGGAGGCGCTGGCGGCGGCCGGCGAGCCCTATGCGCGCTACCCCGGCCACACTGAGTTGCTGCAGGCTGAAGCGGCGGCCCACCTCGGCCGTCCGATCGACGAGATGCCGGTGCGCATGATGCTGGCCAACGACGAGTTGCGTACCGTGCTGCTCAGCATCCACTGCTCGCTGCGCGATGCCATCGCCCAGGTAACCGAAAGCAATCTGCTGGCAACCCTGCGAATAACGCACCGATCCGTTGGTGCCGCGCTACACCGGACGCCGCGCATCGCGGTCGCCGGGCTGAACCCGCACGCCGGCGAGGGTGGGCTGTTCGGCCGCGAGGAGACCGACATCATCGCCCCCGCGATCGCTTTGGCTCGCGCCGAGGGCATCGATGCGCACGGACCATTCGCACCCGACACGGTGTTCATGCGCGCGCGCCACACGAGCCGGCGCGCGGGCGAGTTCGACGTGGTGCTGGCGATGTACCACGACCAGGGGCTGATCCCGGTCAAGTACCTGGGCGTGGAGCAGGGCGTCAACGTGACGCTGGGCCTGCCCTTCGTGCGCACCAGCCCCGACCATGGCACGGCTTTCGATATTGCCGGCAGCGGCCGCGCCGATGCCGCCAGCCTGCTGGCGGCGGTGCGCATGGCGCGCCAACTGGCTAATGACAAATGACTGCGCTCTGACGAGCGCATGACTTCGGCTTCGCCCTCAATGACGCGCCTGACGGCGCATGAATTGGTCATGTCGTCCGCAGGACGACGTCATCGAAGGCCACAGGCCGAGGTCATGGCGTGCCAGCGCCAGTCATTCGTCATGGCGCGCCGCCAAAGGGTCACTTCTTCAGGCTGTCGCGGATCTCGCGCAGCAGCTGAACCTCTTCCGGCGGCGCTTCCGGTGCCGGCGCCGGCTCGGCGCGTTTGAGGCGGTTGATCTGCTTGACCATCATGAAGACGATGAAGGCCAGGATGATGAAGTTGACCAGGATGGTGATGAAGTTGCCGTAGGCGAACACGGCGCCGGCTTTCTTGGCCTCTTCCAGCGTCAGGTTCGCCGCCTGTCCCGCCAGCGGGACGTAGTGGCTGGAGAAATCCAGCCCGCCGAAGATCCGGCCGACGATCGGCATGATCAGGTCGCCGACGATCGAGTCGACGATCTTGCCGAAGGCGCCGCCGATGATCACGCCGACCGCCAGGTCGATGGCATTGCCCTTGACCGCGAACTCTCTGAATTCCTGCATCATTCCCATGTGATCTCTTTCCTCTAGATGTTGAAGGTGGCGCCAGTATTCTCGCCGCTTGAGCAATGTCAATCTCGCGCTGAATGCCCGTTTTGGCCCAGTTGTGCTCCGCTACAATCGTTCGTTGATTCGCGTACAAGAAAACCCTGCCAAAGGACAGTCATGAGTGACGCACCTCCCAGCAACTTCACCCCCGTGCCCTTGGACAGCAGCAAGCGCACCTGGCTGATCGCCACCAGCGCCGTCGGCGCGGCCGGCACCGTGGCGCTGGCCACGCCCTTCGTCACCAGCTTTGCGCCGTCGGAGAAGGCCAAGGCCGCCGGCGCCGCGGTCGAGGTGGACGTCAGCAACCTGAAGCCGGGCGAGAAGATCACCGTCGAATGGCGCGGCAAGCCGGTGTGGATCATGCGCCGCACGCCCGAGCAGATGGAGACGCTGAAGAAGGTCGAGGCCGAACTGGCCGACCCCAACTCCGAGCGCAACGCCTTCCCCACTCCCGAGTACGCGCGCAACCAGGCGCGTGCACGCGAGGAGCATCCCGAGCTGCTGGTGCTGATCGGCATCTGCACCCACCTGGGCTGCTCGCCCGGCGACAAGTTCACCCCGGGCGCCCAGCCCTCGCTGCCGGACGACTGGCAGGGCGGCTTCTTCTGCGCCTGCCATGGCTCCACCTTCGACCTGTCGGGCCGGGTGTTCAAGAACAAGCCGGCGCCCGACAACCTGGAGGTGCCGCCCTACATGTACCTGGCCGACACCAAGCTGCTGATCGGCGAAGACAAGAAGGCATAAGAGGCGGTCATGGCTGAGTTCAAGGAAATCTCCCCCAACGCGCCGCTGGGCGCCAAGGTCAACAACTGGTTCGAGAACCGCTTTCCGACCATGTTTGCGGAATACCGCAAGCACATGTCGGAGTACTACGCGCCGAAGAACTTCAACTTCTGGTACTTCTTCGGTTCGCTGGCGATGCTGGTGCTGGTGATCCAGATCGTCACCGGCATCTTCCTGGTGATGCACTACAAGCCCGACGCGGCCAAGGCCTTCGAGTCGGTCGAGTACATCATGCGCGACGTGCCGGGCGGCTGGTTCATCCGCTACATGCACTCCACCGGCGCCTCGGCGTTCTTCGTGGTGGTCTACCTGCACATGTTCCGCGGCCTGCTCTACGGCAGCTACCGCAAGCCGCGCGAACTGGTCTGGATCTTCGGCTGTGCCATCTTCCTGGCGCTGATGGCCGAGGCCTTCATGGGCTACCTGCTGCCCTGGGGCCAGATGTCCTACTGGGGCGCGCAGGTGATCGTCAACCTGTTCTCGGCCATCCCCTTCATCGGCCCCGACCTGGCGCTGCTGATCCGCGGCGACTACGTGGTCGGCGACGCGACGCTGAACCGCTTCTTCAGCTTCCACGTCATCGCCGTGCCGCTGGTGCTGATCGGCCTGGTGGTGGCGCACCTGCTGGCGCTGCACGATGTCGGCTCCAACAACCCGGACGGCATCGAGATCAAGAAGGGTCCCAAGGGCAACCGCTGGTCGCCCGACGCGCCGGCCGACGGCATCCCGTTCCACCCCTACTACACGATCCACGACATCCTGGGCATCGGGGTGTTCCTGATGATCTTCTTCGCCATCGTGTTCTTCGCGCCGGAGATGGGTGGCTATTTCCTCGAGTACAACAACTTCATCCCGGCCGACCCGCTGGTGACGCCGCTGCACATCGCGCCGGTGTGGTACTTCACGCCCTTCTACTCGATGCTGCGCGCGACCACCGACACCATGGTCAACGTGCTGGTGGTGATCATCGCGCTGGCCACCGTGCTGGCGTTCCTGAAGTGCAAGTGCTCGATGATGCTGAAGATCGGCATGGCCGTGGGCGCGCTGGTGGCGATCGCCCTGCTGAAGACCTTCGACGCCAAGTTCTGGGGCGTGGTGGTGATGGGCGGCGCGGTCATCATCCTGTTCTTCCTGCCCTGGCTGGACCACAGCCCGGCGCGCTCGATCCGCTACCGGCCCGGCTGGCACAAGTGGGTCTACACGGTGTTCGTGATCTGGTTCCTGATCCTCACGGTGCTGGGCATCATGGCGCCGGGACCGATCTTCGCCGCGCCCTCGCTGAGCTGGCTGACCAACGAGACGGTGGCCATGGTCGGCACCCTGGTCTACTTCGCCTTCTTCCTGCTGATGCCCTGGTGGAGCCAGCTCGGCACGCCGAAGCCGGTGCCGGATCGCGTGACCTTCAAGCCGCATTGAGGAGCGCAGGAGAAAACAACATGAATGCACTGAAGAAACTGCTCCTCGGCCTGGCGCTCGGCCTCGGCCTCGCCGGTGGCGCGCATGCCGCCGCCGGCGGCATCGCCTGGGACAAGGCGCCGGTCAACACCACCGACCTGGCCTCGCTGCAGAACGGCGCCAAGCTGGTCGTCAACTACTGCCTGAACTGCCACTCGGCGTCCTTCATGCGCTACAACCGCCTGACCGAGATCGGCCTCACCGAGGAGCAGATCAAGGACAACCTGCTGTTCACCTCCGAGAAGGTGGGCGATACCATGCAGGCGGCGATCAGCGCGAAGGAGGCCAAGGCCTGGTTCGGCGTCAACCCGCCCGACCTGACCGTGATCGCGCGCTCGCGCGCCGGTGCCGGCGGCTCGGGCGCCGACTACATCTACACCCTGCTGCGCAGCTACTACCGCGACCCGGTGGCGCCGACCGGCTGGAACAACCTGGTGTTCACCAACATCGGCATGCCGCATCCGCTGTGGGAACTGCAGGGCGAGCGCCGCCCGGTGTTCGAGGCGCGCCAGTCGCACGGCCACGAGGTGCAGGCCTTCACCGGCCGTTGGGAGCAGGTCTCGCCCGGCACCATGACGACGCTGGAATACGACCAGGCGGTCGGTGACATGGTGAACTTCCTGCAGTGGATGGCCGAGCCGATGCAGAACAAGCGAGTCAAGATCGGCGTCTGGGTGATGCTGTTCCTACTGCTGTTCACCTTGGTCGCCTGGCGCCTGAATGCGGCGTACTGGAAAGACGTCAAATAACTCGTCAATCGCCGCCCGGATCCGGCCGGGCGTTCATGGAGTGGGGGTGCGCTGATCCACGGCGAACTTCCCACTCCTTTGGTTTTTCAAGGAGCTTGCCGCCATGATGGTGCTGTACTCGGGGACGACCTGTCCGTTCTCCCACCGTTGCCGTTTCGTGCTGTTCGAGAAGGGCATGGATTTCGAGATCCGCGATGTCGATCTGTACAACAAGCCCGAGGACATCGCGGTGATGAACCCCTATGGCCAGGTGCCGATCCTGGTCGAGCGTGACCTGATCCTGTACGAGTCAAACATCATCAACGAGTACATCGACGAGCGCTTTCCGCACCCGCAGCTGATGCCCGGCGATCCGGTCGACCGCGCGCGCGTGCGGCTGTTCCTGCTCAACTTCGAGAAGGAACTGTTTGTGCACGTCAGCACGCTGGAGAGCCGCTCCACTCGCAGCAACGAGCGCGCGCTGGAGAAGGCACGCTCCAACATCCGCGACCGGCTGACGCAGATGGCACCGGTGTTCCTGAAGAACAAGTACATCCTGGGCGACAATTTTTCCATGCTCGACGTCGCACTGGCGCCGCTGCTGTGGCGCCTGGATTACTATGGCATCGATCTGTCCAAGAACGCCGCGCCGCTGCTGAAGTACGCCGAGCGCATCTTCTCGCGTCCAGCCTACATCGAGGCGCTGACGCCGTCCGAGAAGGTGATGCGCAAGTAATACCCTAGGATCTCCGCCCACGACGCCATGATGAACGCGCTTGAATCCACCTCGACGCGGCCCTACCTGATCCGGGCCCTGCACGAGTGGTGCACCGACAACGCCCTGACGCCCTACATCGCGGTGCTGGCCGACGACAGCGTGCAGGTGCCACGCGAGTACGTGCAGAACGGCGAGATCGTGCTCAACGTCAGCTTCGATGCCACCAGCGCGCTGCAGCTCGGCAACGAATTCATCGAGTTCAAGGCGCGTTTCGCCGGCGTGCCGCGCGAGATCATGGTGCCGATCGACCGCGTGCTGGCGATCTACGCGCGCGAGAACGGGCAGGGCATGGCGTTCCCGGTGATCGTCCCGAACGCCGAGCAGGACGAGGACGCACCGGAGGCGGCGGCTGAAGACGCTGCTGCCACCGAACCGGACGTTCCGGCGCGCGCCGGCATCCAACTGGTGTCGCAGGACGGCGGCGCTGCCGATGGCGAGACCGGGGCCGATGATCCCGACACGGACCCGCCGGCGCCGCCCAAGCGCAAGCGGCCGGCGCTGAAAGTGGTCAAGTAGCCGCGCGCGACCACGCTAAAATTTCCGCCTCGTGCCGGCTTAGCTCAGTTGGTAGAGCACCCGCCTTGTAAGCGGTAGGTCGTCAGTTCGAATCCGACAGCCGGCACCATCCCCAAGACCGTCCGCACGGTCGTTGCGAAAGCTCAGCGCATCTGCCCATCCTGCGCAGGATTCGGCAGCGCGGCATCGAGTTCTTTCGCTTCCGGCAGCAGCGGAAAGCTCAGCCGGAAGCAGGCGCCCGGCAGCGGGCCATCGACCAGGTCCAGCGTGCCGCCCATGCGGGTGACGATGGCGCGGCTGATGGTCAGGCCGAGGCCGCGCCCGGTGTCCACCGTGTGGCTGGACGGGTCGTGGTGGCCGCGGACGAATTTCTCGAAGTGCACTCTGCGACTCCGTAGACTGCGCTTTCTCCCGTTTGTGCGCCGCCTAAAAAAGAGGCAGTTCCCAGCCAGTTCCAGACCCGCTTTTTCACACTTTTTTCATACCGGCAAGAAAAAAGGTTCATCACGGAATAGCGTGGTATGCGCGCCAGAAAGAGAGCGGCGCTGACTTT
>CAZHSD010000023.1:0-15697 GCA_964534975.1 uncultured Ottowia sp.
CGCAATCCTCGAGGATGCGGCCGCCGACGTCGATGAAGATCACGCGGTTGGCCACCTTGCGCGCAAAGCCCATCTCGTGCGTGACCACCATCATGGTCATGCCCTCGCGCGCCAGCCCCACCATCACGTCCAGCACCTCGCCCACCATCTCGGGGTCGAGCGCCGAGGTCGGCTCGTCGAACAGCATCACCACCGGGTCCATGCTGAGCGCGCGCGCGATCGCCACGCGCTGCTGCTGGCCGCCCGAGAGCTGGCCGGGAAACTTGTCCTTGTGCGCCATCAGGCCGACGCGGTCGAGCATCTTCAGGCCGCGCGCCCTGGCCTCGTCGGGCTTGCGCCCCAGCACCTTGATCTGGGCGATGGTCAGGTTCTCGGTCACCGACAGGTGCGGGAACAGCTCGAAATGCTGAAACACCATGCCGACCCTGCTGCGCAGCTTGGGCAGGTCGGTCGCCGGGTCGTTGACCTTGATGCCGTTGACGATGATCTCGCCCTGCTGGATCGGCTCCAGCGCGTTCACGGTCTTGATCAGCGTCGACTTGCCCGAGCCCGACGGACCGCAGACCACCACCACGTCGCCCTTGTTGATCGCCACCGAGCAGTCGCTGAGCACCTGCACCGGCCCGTACCACTTGGACACGTTCTTCATCTGGATCATGGGTTCGGCCATGAGGGCTCCTTCAGCGGATGATGGCTATCTTCTTGTGCACGCGCTTGACGATGAACGACAGCGTGTAGCAGATGGCGAAATACAGCAGCGCCGCCAGCAGGTACATCTCGATCGGGCGGCCGTAGTTCTTGCCGGCGGTCTCGAAGCCCTTGAGCAGGTCGTAGGCGCCGATGGCGTACACCAGCGAGGTGTCCTGGAACAGGATGATGGTCTGCGTCAGCAGCACCGGCAGCATGTTGCGGAAGGCCTGCGGCAGCACCACCAGCCACATGTTCTGGCCGTAGCTCATGCCCAGCGCCTGGCCGGCGAACACCTGGCCGCGCGGGATCGACTGGATGCCGGCGCGCATGATCTCGCTGAAGTACGCGGCCTCGAAGGCGATGAAGGTGATGACGGCCGAGTACTCGGCGCCGACCGGCCGGCCGATGATGAAGGGCACCAGCAGGAAGAACCACAGGATCACCATCACCAGCGGGATGCTGCGCATGCCGTTGACGTAGAAGGCCGCCGGCGCGTCCAGCCACTTCCTGCCCGACAGCCGCATCAGCGCCAGCAGGGTGCCGAAGAAGATGCCGCCGATGGTGGCAACCAGCGTCAGCACGATGCTGAACCACAGCCCCTTGAGGATGAAGCCCTGGATCATATTCCAGTTCAGGATCGAGAAGTCGAGGTTGAGCATCTCAAGCCCCCCGTCCGGCCGCCTCGAGGCAGGCTTGGCCCCCCCGGCGAGGCAGCGGGCCCGCGATGTGCGCAGCGTGGCGGCTCATGTCAGTGCCCTCCCGCCCCGGTGCCGGCGGCGACGAAGCCGGGCACCCGTGCGCGCTTCTCGATGAAGGCCATGATGCGGTTGATGACCAGCGCCGAGATCACGTACAGCAGCGTCACCACCAGGTAGATCTCGATCGGGCGCGAGGTCTCCTCGCCGACCTGCAGCGCGTACTGCGTCAGCTCCGGGATCGACACCGCGAACGCCACCGACGAGTTCTTGAAGATGTTCATCGACTCGCTGGTCAGCGGCGGAATGATGATGCGGTAGGCCATCGGCAGGATCACGTAGCGGTAGTACTGCGGCGTGGTGAAGCCCAGCGCCATGCCGGCGTAGCGCTGCCCGCGCGGCAGCGCCTGGATGCCGGCGCGCAACTGCTCGGCGATGCGCGCCGAGGTGAAGAAGCCCAGCGCCAGCACGATCAGCACGAACGGCGGCAGCGCCTTCATGGGCGGGATCAGCGCCGGCGCCACGTGGTACCAGAGGAAGATCTGCACCAGCAGCGGGATGTTGCGAAACAGCTCGACCCAGGCGTCGCCGAAGCGCACCAGCAGCGGGCTGTCGGGCAGGGTGCGGATCACGCCGATGATGGAGCCGGTCACCAGCGCCAGCAGCAGCGCCGTCAGCGACACGCTCACGGTCCAGCCCCAGGCGCTGAGGATCCAGTCCAGGTAGGTGATGTCGCGGCCGCTGCCGAAGCAGCCGCTCACCACCTCGGTCGTCAGGGTGTCCCGGCAGAACACCTCCCATTCCATGGCCATGCCGTGTCTCCTCCCGTCGCGGATGTGCCTCCTTCAATCGACAACGCCCACCCGCACAAGGGGTGGGCGTCGCATCATCTCACGCCGGCCGGCTTATTTCTTGCCGTAGTCTTCCATCGGCTTGTCGTTGGGGCTGTCCCAGGCCGCCTTGGTGCTGGCGGACATCGGCATGTTCAGCGACACGTTGTTGGGCGGAATCGGCTGCATGAACCACTTGTCGTACAGCTTGGCCAGCGAGCCGTCCTGGATCTGGCGCTTGATGCTGTCGTCCAGCGCCTGCTTCATCTTCGGGTCGTCCTTGCGCAGCATGCAGGCGATCGGCTCCACGCTCAGCACCTCGCCGACGACGACGTAGTCCTTCGGGCTCTTGGACTTGGCGATGTTGGCGGCCAGGATCGAGCCGTCCATCACGAAGGCGTCGGCACGGCCCGATTCGAGCAGCAGGAAGCTGTCGGCGTGGTCCTTGCCCTGGATGGTCTTGAAGTCGATGTTGGCGCCGCGCTCGTGCTTGCGCAGGTGCTGCACGCTGGTGGTGCCGGTGGTCACCGCCACGGTCTTGCCGTTGAGGTCGGCCACCGACTTGATGCCGGAGTCGGCCTTGGTGGCGATGCGCACTTCCTCCACGTACGTGGTGACGGCAAACGCCACGTCCTTCTGGCGCGTCAGGTTGTTGGTGGTCGAGCCGCACTCGAAGTCGATGGTGCCGTTTTGCAGCAGCGGGATGCGGTTCTGCGAGGTGATGACCTGGTAGTTGATCTTCAGCGGCGCGCCCAGCTGCTTGCCCAGGTCGTCGACGATGCGCTCGGCCATCTCGGTGTGGAAGCCGACGTACTTGCCGCCCCCGATGGTGAAGCCCAGGCCGGAGGAGTCGCGCACGCCCAGGTTGACGGTGCCGCTGGACTTGATCTTGGCCAGTGTGTCGTTGGCCTGCGCCAGCGCGGTGCCCGCCGCCAGCGCCAGCACGGATGCGACGAGGATGTGCTTCTTCATGGGGTTTCCTTTCACCGTAGGACGATAAGACAGCTGCCTTGAACAACGCGATTCTACGAAGGCTGAATTACTGGTTAACCCTAGCCATGGCGCAGCCAGGATGGATGCGCGCTGGCCCGCAACCGCTGCGCGGCGCCGATCAGACCGCGGCCGCCAAGCGCTCGGCGCTTTGCTGCAGCGCCCACATCTCGGCGTAGCGTCCGCGCGCGGCCAGCAGTTCGACGTGCGTGCCGCGCTCGACGATGCGGCCCCGCTCCAGCACCAGGATCTGGTGCGCGTCGACCACGGTGGACAGGCGGTGCGCGATCACCAGCGCGGTCTTGCCGCGCGCGGCGCTGCGGATCTCGGCCTGGATGGCGCGCTCGTTGGCCGAGTCGAGCGCGCTGGTGGCCTCGTCGAAGATCAGGATCGGCGGGTCCTTCAGCAGCGTGCGCGCGATCGCCACGCGCTGCTTTTCGCCGCCGGAGAGCTTCAGCCCGCGCTCGCCGACCATGGTCTGGTAGCCGCCCGGCGTGCTCATGATGAAGTCGTGGATGTGCGCGGCGCGCGCGGCCTGCACGACCTCGGCATCGCTGGCTTCCGGGCGGCCGTAGCGGATGTTGTAGGCCACCGTGTCGTTGAACAGCACCGTGTCCTGCGGCACGATGCCGATGGCGCGGCGCACGCTGGCCTGGGTGACGCCGCGGATGTCCTGCCCGGCGATCAGGATGCGGCCGCTCGGCACCTCCGGATGGCCGGCAATGCCGGCGTCGTAGAAGCGGTACAGCAGCCGCGCCAGCGTGGACTTGCCCGAACCCGACGGCCCCACCACGGCCACGGTCCTGCCGGCCGGGATCTCGAAGCTGACGTCGTGCAGGATCTGGCGCGCCGGCTCGTAGGCGAAGTTGACGCGCTCGAAGCGCACGTCGACCGGTCCGCCGCCCTTGGGGTTGGTGTGCAGCGGCCCGGCGCCCGGCGCGTCGGCCACCTCGCGCTCGCGGTCCATCAGCGTGAACATGCGATCCAGGTCGGTCAGGTACTGCTTGACCTGGCGGTAGATCACGCCCAGGAAGTTGAGCGGGATGTAGAGCTGGATCATGAAGGCGTTGACCATCACCAGGTCGCCCAGCGTCAGGCGCCCGTCGACCACGCCCTGCGTGGCGCGCCACAGCATCGCCACCAGGCCGATGGCAATCACCAGCTGCTGGCCGGCGTTCAGCATCGACAGCGTGCTCTGGGACTTCAGCCGCGCCAGCCGCAGCTGCTCCAGGTTGTGGTCATAGCGGCGCGCCTCGAACTCCTCGTTGTTGAAGTACTTGACGGTCTCGTAGTTCAGCAGCGCATCGATCGCCTTGGTGTGCGCGTTCGAGTCGGCCTCGTTGGCCTGGCGCAGGAACTTGGTGCGCCATTCGGTCACCAGCAGGGTGAACGCGATGTAGGCCGCCAGCGCGGCGACCGTGATCCAGACGAACACGGCGTCGAAGCGCGTGCCCAGGATGGTCAGCACCAGCGCCACTTCGATGATGGTCGGCACGATGGAATACAGCGAGAACGACACCAGCGATTCGACGCCGCGCACGCCGCGCTCGATGTCGCGCGTCATGCCGCCGGTCTGGCGCTCGAGGTGAAAGCGCAGGCTGAGCGAGTGCAGGTGTTCGAAGGTCTGCAGCGCGATGCGGCGGCTGGCGCCGTGCGTGGCCTTGGCGAACACCAGCTCGCGCAGTTCGGTGAACAGGCTGGTCAGCAGCCGCAGCGCGCCGTAGGCCAGCAGCAGCCCGGCCGGCACCACCAGCACGGCGGCGGCGTCGCCGGGCCGGATCGTCATGCGGTCGATCAGCTCCTTCAGCAGCAGCGGCACGCCGACGTTGGCCACCTTGGCACCGGTGACGAACAGCAGCGCCGCCAGCACGCGCCACTTGTAATGCCACAGGTAGGGCAGCAGGCGGCGCAGCGTGCGCCAGTCCGAGCGGGGGCCGGTATTCGGCTCGGGCAGGGGAAGGGATGGGGCGCGGCCGCGCATAATTGCCAGTTACTGTCCTTATTTCAACTTCACGCCCCGAGCAGTTCGCCGTCAGGCCCGACAACCGGTTCCGATGGCCGCGGAGCAGGCCATGCCGGCGAACGCCGCGCCCGGACTTGCGCCGGGCACTGGCGTTGTTCCCCTTCAAGGGGGCAGACGCGAAGTGGCTCAGGGGGTCTTAGTACATATTCTTGCCGATGTCCCACTTGTCAAGCTCAGTCACCAACCACCTGCGCGCGCCCAACACCACGGCGGTCGAGGCGCCCGAGGCCAGCGCACCCGCCGACCACGAACTGGTGCTCAAGGTGATCCCGCTGCCGGGCGACGCCAACGCCAATGGCGACATCTTCGGCGGCTGGGTGATGGCCCAGGTCGATCTGGCCGGCTCGGTGCTGCCGGCGCGCCACGCCATGGGCCGCATGGCCACGGTGGCGGTGAACCAGTTCGTCTTCAAGGCACCGGTGCGGGTCGGCGACATCCTGTCGTTCTACGCCAAGATGGAACGCATCGGCCGCAGTTCGATGACGGTGAACGTCAGCGTCTACGCCGAGCGCTTCAACCGGCAGGGTCGCTACATCAAGGTCACCGAGGCGCAGCTGACCTACGTGGCGATCGACGACGAGGGCCGGCCGCGGCCGGTGCCCAGGCCGGAGATCTGACGCGGCTTCCTGCCGCACCGTCCGTTCAGGACACGATGTAGGCCGCGCTGCCGGTCGACAGCAGCTTGTCGTGCGCATCGCGGAACTCCATCCGCGTGCTGGCCACGCGCGAGCCCAGGCGCATGACTTCGGCGCGGGCGATGAAGTACTCGCCCACGCCGGGCCGCAGGTAATCGACGCGCAGGTCGATGGTGCCCAGCTTGATGAAGCGCTCCAGCCGCCGCGCCGGCGGCTCGTCCATGTGGCGCGCGCCGATCGCGGCCATCACCGCCATGCCGCCCATGGCGTCCAGGGTGGCGCTGATGACGCCGCCGTGCAACCGGTTGTAGGCATAGTGGCCGACCAGTTCGGGACGCATGTCCACGCGACCGCTGACATGATCGCCCGTCAGTTCGATCAGTTTGATGCCCAGCACCTGGTTGAACAGGATGCGCTCTTCGAACATCAGGCGCAAACCTTCGATGAACTCGGCCTCGAAGGGCTGCGGCGGTACCGGGACGTGCTTGCTCACGCGGATCGCACCTTGCACCAGTTCACAGCCGGCTGAAGTCCGGATGGCGCTTGGCCATGAAGGCGCTCATCGCCTCCAGCGCCGCCGGCTCACGCAGCATGCGGCCGAACACCGCGCCCTCTTCGGCCATGCGCCTGAGCACCACCTCCTGCTGCGGCCCCTTCATCAGGCGCTTGGTCTCGACCAGGCTCGACAGCGGCTTGGCGGCGAGCTTCTTCGCCTGCGCCTGCGCCAATGCGTTGGCCTCGGACGGCGGCACGACGCGGTTGACCAGCCCGACTTCCAGCGCTGCCTCGGCATAGAAGGGCTCGCCCAGCAGCAGCGCCTCGGCCGCGCGGTGGTAGCCGAACATGCGCGGCACCAGCAGGCTGGAGGCCGCCTCCGGGCACAGCCCCAGGTTGACGAAAGGCATCGAGAAGGCCGCGTTGTCGCCGGCGTAGACCAGGTCGCAGTGCAGCAGCAGGGTGGTGCCCACGCCCACCGCCGGCCCGCACACCGCCGCCAGCAGCGGCTTGGGGAAGGTGGCGATACCGCGCAGGAAGCGGAACACCGGCGAGTCCTGCCCGGCGGGCGGGTTTTGCAGGAAGTCCTGGATGTCGTTGCCGGCCGAGAACACCGTCTCGTGCCCCTGGATCACCACCGCCCGCGTGGCGTCGTCGACTGCAGCCTGCTCGATGGCATCGGCGAGCAGCGCGTACATGGCGACATTGAGCGAGTTCTTGCGCTCGACGCGATTGAAGGTGAGCGTCAGGACGCCGGCGTCGTGGTGGGTGAGGATGTCGCTCATGTCAAATCGCTGGTTCGGAGACGGTGGGATCGGCGCGATGACGCGCCCTGACGGGCGCATGACTTCGGCCATGCGGCCTTCAATGACGGCGACCGCGCCATGAATGACGTCATGGCGGCGACGCCGCCGTCATCAACGCGAAGCGAAGTCATTCCGTCATTCCTTGTAGTAGACGATCTGGTGCGAGGTCGCCAGCAACTGGCCGGCCTCGTTCCACAACTCGGCGCTCTGGTCGAAGAAACCGTTGAAGAAGGATTGCGAGCGCGCCTGGCCCAGCAGGTAACCCTCGCCGGTGGCCGCCAGCTGGTCGGCGCCGGCATGGTAATACACCGTCATCGACACCGTGCCCACCGGCGTCATCAGCGCGCGGCGGCGCCACACGCGCGGGTAGAACACGTCGGCCAGCGCGGTCAGGCCGAGGTAGTCGAGCGGGCGCGGCGGGTCATCGCGCATCCACAGCTGAGTCAGGCTGTCGGCCTCGGCGCCGTCCCAGCGGCTGGGCATGGCACCGGCGCAAGGGCGCATGTCGTAGCGCTCGATCCATTTGACCCGCTTGGCGATGACCGCGCGCGCGATCGACTGCGGCGCCGGCACCGTCGGCATCACGGCGTCGGCGGCGCTCCAGGTGGTGCGGCGCACGGCGGTGACGGCGGTCGCGCTCAGCACCGTGGCATCGAGCCCGTCGGCGCCGGTCTGCGTCAGCGAGACCAGCCAGTGCTGGGTCGAACGGTTGGTGCGCAGCGCTTGCGCACAGGCGTTGAACTCACCGTCCGCCAGTGCGGCGGCGAAGTTGGCGGTGAAGGACACCGGTTCGCCCTGCCGCTGCGGATGCTGCAGCACCGCCTGCAAGGCCTGCGCCGCCGTCACGCCGCCGAACGGGCCGACCATGTTGGCGTAGGCCGGGTGCGTGCGCCCGCGGTAGCGCGCCGGCGCCTGCGCGCCATGGTCGGACGCCAGCGGTGGCAGCGCCTGCAGTGCCAGCGCCTCATCCAGCGGATGCCGGCCACTCAGCATGCTCGGCTTGGGGCGGGATGCGTTCACGGCCGGTCAGCGAGACGGCATCGGCCCGGGCGGGTTGAACTCGTCGTCATGACGGCATTGTCGATGCTCGGCGTCCCAGGCGCCGCCGGCGTCGAGACACCGGTCGGTGTCCACGAAGTCACGCCATGGACCACGCACGAACCACAGCGCCGCCAGCGCCAGGATCAGCACGACCGGAACCACGACGATGGGGCGTCGCCAAGCCGTCACACCCGCTCGAAAATGCCCGCCGCGCCCTGACCCATGCCAACGCACATGGTGACCATGCCGTAGCGCAGGTTGTGGCGGCGCAGCGCGTGCACCACGGTCGCCGAGCGGATCGCGCCGGTGGCGCCGAGCGGGTGGCCCAGCGCGATGGCGCCGCCCATCGGGTTCACCTTGGCGGGGTCCAGTCCGAGCGTATTCATGACCGCCAGCGACTGCGCGGCAAAGGCCTCGTTCAGCTCGAACCAGTCGATCTGCTCCTGCTTCAGGCCGGCCGACTTCAGCGCCGCCGGGATCGCCTCGATCGGGCCGATGCCCATGATGTGCGGCGGCACGCCCTTGCTGGCGTACGACACGAAGCGCGCCAGCGGCGTCAGCCCGAAGCGCTTGACGGCGGACTCGCTGGCGACGATCAGCGCACCGGCGCCATCGCTGGTCTGCGAACTGTTGCCGGCGGTCACGCTGCCGCGCGCGGCAAACACGGTGCGCAGCTTGGCCAGACCTTCCAGCGACGTGTCGGGGCGCGGGCCTTCGTCGATGTCGACCGTGCGCTCACGTTGCGTGAGCTCGGCGGTCTTCAGGTTGACCGATCTTTCGGTCACGGTGACGGGCGTGATCTCGTCCTTGAACTCACCGGCCGCAATGGCCTTCAGCGCACGCTGGTGCGATTCGAGCGCGAAGGCGTCCTGCGCCGCGCGCGAGACCTTCCACTGCTGCGCCACCTTCTCGGCCGTCAGGCCCATGCCGTAGGCGATGCCGTAGTCCTCGACGTCGTCGGTGTTGCCGAAGATGCTGGGCGACAGGCTGGGCGCGTTGCCCATCATCGGCACCATGCTCATGCTCTCGACGCCGGCGGCGACCATCACCTCGGCCTCGCCGACGCGGATGCGGTCGGCTGCCATGGCCACCGCCGACAGGCCCGAGGCGCAGAAGCGGTTGACGGTGATGCCGCCCACGCTCTTGGGGTAGCCGGCCAGCACGGCGCCGATGCGCGCCACGTTCAGGCCCTGCTGCGCCTCGGGAATGGCGCAGCCGCTGATCACGTCCTCGATGGCGGCCGGGTCGAGCCCCGGCGCCTGCTTGACGACTTCGCGCAGCACGTGCGCCAGCAGGTCATCGGGCCGGGTGTTCCTGAAATAACCGCGGTGCGAGCGCCCGATGGGCGTGCGGGTGGCGGCGACGATGTAGGCGTCCTGAACTTGTTTGGTCATGGCGAAACTCCGTGGGTATTCGATTCCCTCCCCCGCTGGGGGAGGGTTGGGGTGGGGGCCGCACCCGCCATTGATGTGAGTCGGTCGAGAATGCTTACCAGCATCCCTTCAAGGTTGACGAAAGGCGCGTCCGTGGCGAACCGCAGCACCGCGAAGCCCTGTGACTCGAAGAAGGCATCCCGCTTCCTGTCACGCGCCGTCTGCTCCGCATGCTGCGAGCCATCCAGCTCGACGATCAGCTTCGGGGCCAGACAGGCAAAATCCGCGACGTAGCCGCCCAGCGGGTGCTGACGCCGAAACTTCACGCCCAGTTGTTCGCCGCGCAGGCGCGACCACAGCTTGCGTTCGGAATCGGTCATCTCACGGCGCAGCACAGCCGCATTGCGACGAGCGGAAAGCGTGGCCTGGTTTTGCATCGTGGCTAGCCCCCATCCCAACCTTCCCCCAGAGGGGGAAGGAGTGGAAGAGATCAATTCCGCACCGGCTTGCCCGTGCTCAGCATGCCCATGATGCGTTCGTGCGTCTTGGGATGGCCGAGCAGCGAGGTGAAGGCCTGGCGCTCCAGCGTCATCAGGTACTCCTCATCCACCAGCGTGCCCGGATCGACGTCGCCGCCGGTCACCACGTGGGCGATCTTCAGCGCGATGTCGAAGTCGTGCTGGCTGATGAAGCCGCCATCGCGCATGTTCACCAGCTGGCCGGTGATGGTGGCCTTGCCGTCGCGGCCGGCGACGGGGAACAGGCGCTTCATCGGTGGCCGGTAGCCGCCCTCGTACATCGCCTTGGCCTGCTGGATCGCCACGTACAGCAGCTCGTCCTTGTTCGGCACGATCACGTCGCTCCACAGCAGGTAGCCCAGCTTGCGCGAATCCAGCGCGCTCATGCCCACCTTGGCCATGGCGGCCGCCGTGAAGCCTTCGGTCAGGAAGGGCAGCAAGTCCTTGCCGGTCGACGCCTGCGCATTCTCGGCCGCGCGGCGCGCGATGTAGGCCAGGCCGCCGGCACCGGGCACCAGGCCAACGCCGACTTCGACCAGGCCGATGTAGCTTTCCATGATGGCCACGCGGCGCGCAGCATGCACCGCCATCTCGCAGCCGCCGCCCAGCGCCATGCCGCGGATGGCGGCGACGGTGGGCACGTTGGCGTAGCGCAGGCGCAGCATCAGCTCCTGCAATTCCTTTTCCATCGAGTCGACCAGGCCCGCGCCGCCGGCCACGTAGCCAGGCAGCATGGCCTGCAGGTCGGCGCCGACGCTGAACGGGTCGTCGCCGGGCCAGATCACCAGGCCCTTGTAGTCCGCTTCGGCGATGTTGACGGCCTCCATCAGGCCCTCGCCCGCGTCAGGACTGATGGCGCGCATCTTGGTCTTGAGCGTGGCGATGACCACCTCGTCATCCAGCGTCCAGACGCGGATGGCGTCGGTCTCCAGCAGCGTCTTGCCCGCCGTGTCGGGGCGCGGGCCGCCTTCGCCCAGCAGCAGTTCAGGGAACAGCTGGCGCTCGTACACCGGCAACTGGCGGCGCGGCTCGAACTGGCCCGTCGTCGGGTTCCACGAACCTTGCTCGGTGTGCACGCCACCGGCCTCGGCCACCGGACCCTTGAACACCCAGTCGGGCAGCGGCTGCTTTGACAGCGCCTTGCCGGCGTCGATGTCTTCCTGCACCATCTCCGCCACCTCGAGCCAGCCGGCTTCCTGCCACAGCTCGAACGGCCCCTGCTTCATGCCGAAGCCCCAGCGCATGGCCTGGTCGACGTCGCGCGCGGTGTCGGCGATGGTTTGCAGGTGCACGGCGGCGTAGTGAAAGCCGTTGCGCAGGATGGCCCACAGGAACTGGCCCTGCGGCCCTTCGCTGTTCCGCAGCAGCTTCAGGCGTTCGCCGGCCGGCTTGCGCAGCATGCGGCCATAGACTTCGTTGGCCTTCTCGCCGCTCGGCACGTACTCACCTTCTTCCAGGTCGAAGCGCAGGATGTCGCGGCCCTGCTTCTTGTAGAAACCGGCCTTGGCCTTCTGGCCCAGCTTGCCGTCCTCGATGAGCTTCTTCAACACCGGCGGCGTGTCGAAGCTGCCGTAGAACGAATCGCTCTGCTCATCCAGGTTGTCCTGCAGCGTCTTGATGACGTGGCCGACGGTGTCCAGCCCCACCACGTCGATGGTGCGGAAAGTGCCGCTCGAGGCCCGCCCCAGGCGCTTGCCGGTCAGGTCGTCGACGACATCGAAAGTCAGGCCGTAGCGCTCGACCTCCTTCATGGTCGTCAGCATGCCGGCGATGCCGATGCGGTTGGCGATGAAGTTGGGCGTGTCCTTGGCGCGCACCACGCCCTTGCCGAGCGCGGTGGTGACGAAGCTCTCCAGCTGGTCCAGCACTTCCGGCCTGGTGGTCGGCGTGGCGATCAGCTCCACCAGGTACATGTAGCGCGGCGGGTTGAAGAAGTGGATGCCGCAAAAGCGCGGGCGCAAGGCCTCGGGCAGCGCCTCGCTCAGCTTGGTGATCGACAGGCCGGAGGTGTTGCTGGCCAGCAGCGCGTGCTTGGCGACGTGCGGGGCGATCTTGGCGTACAGATCGCTCTTCCAGTCCATGCGCTCGGCGATGGCCTCGATGATGAGGTCGCAGCCCTTCAGCTTCTTCAGGTCGTCGTCGTAGTTGGCGACCTCGATCAGCTCGGCATCCTCGGCCACGCCCAGCGGCGCGGGCTTGAGCTTCTTCAGGTTGTCGATGGCCTTGCGCACGATGGCGTTCTTGTCCACCGGCTTGCCGTCCTGGCCCGGCTTGGCGGCCAGGTCGAACAGGATCACCGGCACCTTGCAGTTGACGAGGTGGGCGGCGATCTGCGCGCCCATCACGCCCGCGCCGAGCACGGCGACTTTCTTCACGTTGAATCGGGACATCGGGGCTTCCTTCACTCCACGCGCACCCATGTCTGCGTGCGGCCGATGCCCAGCACCGAACCCCGCACCTCGAGCTTGGCACCCCCCTCGATCGGCGTCAGCCGCAGGCTGTAGGTGCTGCCCTTCTCGGGATCCAGGATGCGCCCGCCTTCCCAGACCTCCTTGCCCTCGGCCTTCTTGGCGCCGCGGATGATCTCCAGGCCGACCATCGGCTTGTCCTTGCGGTCGTCGGTGCAGCGGTCGCACACGGCGTTCGGGTCGGCGCCGGGACGCAGCAGCTTCTCGATGCGGCCGGTCAGCACGCCGGCGTTGTCGGCGATGACGATCTGCGCCTTGGGCTGCTTGGTCTCGTCGTCGATGCTGCGCCAGGTGCCGATCGGCGTCATCTGCGCCATGGCCAGGCCACTGGCCAGCAGCAGGCCGGTGGCGATGCAGTTTGTCATCAAGGTCTTCATGCCAGGGCCTCCTCGGTGTCCAGCAGGTTGGCCACGCCCGAGCGCGCGGTGCGCATCAGGCTGGCGGTCTCGGGGAACAGGCGCGCGAAGTAAAAGCGCGCGGTCTGCAGCTTGGCGGCGTAGAACGGATCGGTGCTGCCCTCGGCTTGCTTTCGCAGCGCCACGCTGGCCATGCGGGCGAAGAAGTAGCCGAACACCAGGTGGCCGGCCACGCGCAGGTAGTCGACGCAGGCACCGCCCACCTCGTCGGCGTTGACGAAGCCCTTGAAGCCGATCTCGGTGGTGAACTTCGTCATCTGGTCGGCCAGGTAGGCCAGCGGGTTGATGAACTCGGCCATCTTCTCGTTCACGCCTTCCTGGGCGATCAGGGCCTCGATCTGCTTGCCGAATTTCTTCAGCGTCGCGCCCTGGTTGCCCAGCACCTTGCGGCCCAGCAGGTCGAGCGACTGGATGGTGTTGGTGCCTTCGTAGATCATGTTGATGCGCGCATCGCGCACGAACTGCTCGGCCCCGGTCTCGTGGATGTAGCCGTGGCCGCCGAACACCTGCATGGCGTGGTTGGCGGCGGCAAAGCCGTTGTCGGTCAGGAAGGCCTTCACGATCGGCGTCAGCAGGGCGACGATCTCGTCGCTGTCCTTGCGCACCTTCTCGTCGGGGTGATACAGCGCCTTGTCGATCAGCATGGCGCAGTAGATCGCCATCGCGCGACCGCCCTCGGCGTAGGCCTTGGCGGTGAGCAGCATCTTGCGCACGTCGGGGTGCACGATGATCGGGTCGGCCGGCTTGTCCTTGGCCTTGGCGCCCGACAGGCTGCGCATCTGCAGGCGCTCCTTGGCGTAGGCCAGCGCGTTCTGGTAGGCCACCTCGGTCAGGCCGAGCGACTGGTTGCCCACGCCCAGGCGCGCCGCGTTCATCATCACGAACATCGCCGGCAGGCCCTTGTTCGGCTCGCCCACCAGGGTGCCGACGGCGCCGTCCAGGCTGAGCTGCGCGGTGGCGTTGCCGTGGATGCCCATCTTGTGCTCCAGGCCGGTGCAGAAGATCGGGTTGCGCTCTCCCAGCGAGCCGTCGTCACCCACGTGGTACTTGGGCACCAGGAACAGGCTGATGCCCTTGCTGCCCTTGGGCGCGTCCGGCAGCCGCGCCAGCACCAGGTGCAGGATGTTCTCGGCCATGTCGTGCTCGCCGGCCGAGATGAAGATCTTGTTGCCGGTCAGCTTGTAGCTGCCGTCGGCCTGCGGCTCGGCGCGCGTGGTCAGCAGCCCCAGGTCGGTGCCGCAGTGCGGCTCGGTCAGGCACATGGTGCCGGTCCATTCGCCGCTGGTCAGCTTAGGCAGGTATTTCTGCTTCTGCTCGGCGGTGCCGTGCGCGTGCAGCGCCTCGTAGGCGCCGTGCGACAGGCCGGGGTACATGGTCCAGGCCTGGTTGGCGGCGTTGAGCATCTCGTACAGGCACTGGTTGGCGACGATCGGCAGGCCCTGGCCGCCGTATTCGGGATCGCACGACAGCGCCGCCCAGCCGCCTTCGACGTACTGCGCGTAGGCCTGCTTGAAGCCGGCCGGCGTCTGCACCTCGTGCGTGCTCTTGTCGAGCGTGCAGCCTTCGCTGTCGCCGCTCAGGTTGAGCGGCTGGATCACCTCGGCGGCGAACTTGCCGCCCTCCTCCAGCACCGCGTTGAGCGTGTCGGCGTCCAGCTCGGCGTGGCGCGGGATGGTCTTGAGTTCATCGACCACGTTCAGCAGCTCGTGCATCACGAACTGCATGTCGCGCAGTGGCGGCGAATAAATGGGCATGGCGTATCAGCTCCTTGGCAAGAAACGATGGGAAAGGGAGATCAGGCGCGGTAACGCGCCAGGATGTTGTCGAAACCGCGCTGCGCGCGCTGCAGGGCGCCGGCGCGGCGCAGAAAGCGCGCCTCGTAGTGCAGCACCAGGATCAGTCCGTGGATCTCGAAGCTGATCTGCTGCTCGTCCGCATCGGCGGCCAGATGGCCCTCCTGTCGCGCCTGGGCGACGGCGCGCGCCATCGCCTCCATCCAGGCGCTGACGGCGGCGATCAGCGCGTCGCGCACCGGCCCCGGCCGGTCGTCGAACTCGACCGCGCCGCTGATGAAGATGCAGCCCGAGTCCAGCTCGGCGCTGGTGAAGCGCATCCAGTGGTCGAACAGCGAGCGCAGGCGCGGCAGGCCGCGCGGCTTGCGCATCGCCGGCTGGAACACCTCGCGCTCGAAACGCGCGTAGTACTCGCGCACCACGGAGATCTGCAGCCCGTCGCGCGAGCCGAAGTGGGCAAACACGCCCGACTTGCTCATCTCCATGGCCTCGGCCAGCGCACCGATGGACAGGCCTTCCAGCCCGACCTGGGAAGCCATGCGCAAGGCGGTGTCGACGATCGCCACCTTGGTCTGGCGCCCCTTGACCAGGGCGCGCGCCGGCCGCTCGGCCACCGAGATGGTCGATGCGGCGGGAGCGGTGCGGGACGATCGGCGCGGCATGAGCAAAATAAAACGAACGATCGTGCTATTTTGCAGCAATCTGGTCACCGTGCCAAGACGATGATACTGGCTTGACGTAGGGGTTTACCCTGGTTCACGGCCATGACAGAGCCCCGCGCTGCGGCGCATGGGTTCGGCTGCGCCATCGATGCCTGCCCAGACAAAAGCCGGGGACGGCGCTGGCACGCCGAGACCCGGATTCGTCATTTCGTCATTTCGTCATTTCGTCATTTCGTCATTTCGTCATTTCGTCATTTCGTCA
>CAZHSD010000023.1:15797-54227 GCA_964534975.1 uncultured Ottowia sp.
TCGACGCCGCGCCGCGCCGCGCCGCGCAGCGGCGAGGTCATGGCGCGCCGGCGCCGTCATCCCGCCCGGAACGCCACCACGCGCTGCGTCTGCCGACCCAGGCCGTCGATGCCCAGCGTCATCACGTCACCCCGCTTCAGGTAGCGCGGCGCCGGCCGCCCCGTCGCATCGCGCCGGCCCATGCCGACGCCCGGCGGCGTGCCGGTGGTCAGCACGTCGCCCGGGCGCAGGGTGATGAAGCGGCTGACGTAGGCGATCAGGCGCGCCACGCTGAACACCATGGTGCGGGTGTTGCCGCTCTGCATGCGCTCGCCGTTCAGCTCCAGCCACAGGCCCAGCCGCTGCGGGTTGGGCACCTCGTCGCGCGTCACCAGCCAGGGGCCGATCGGGCCGAAGGTGTCGCAACCCTTGCCCTTGTCCCAGGTGCCGCCGCGCTCGATCTGGAACTCGCGCTCGCTGACGTCGTTGACCACGCAATAGCCGGCCACATGGTCCAGCGCATCCTTTTGCGCCACATGGCGCGCGGTGCGGCCGATCACCACGCCCAACTCGACCTCCCAGTCGCTCTTCTTCGAGCCCTTCGGCAGCATCACGTCATCGTCAGGCCCCTGGATGCAGGAGATCGCCTTGGTGAAGATCACCGGCTCCCTGGGCACCGGCAGGCCGGACTCGGCGGCATGGTCGGCGTAATTCAGGCCGATGGCGATGAACTTGCCGATGCCCGCCACCGGACAGCCGATGCGCGGCTTGCCGCGCACCGCCGGCAGCGACGCGTGCCTGATCCGGCGCAGCCGCGCCAGCGCCGCGTCCGACAGCTGCGCGGCGCCGATGTCGGGCACCACGCCCGAGAGGTCACGCAGCACGCCGGATTCGTCCAGCAGACCGGGCTTTTCCTTGCCGGCGGGTCCGTAGCGCAATAGCTTCATCGCTGATCTCCTGTAAAAATGCTTCAATCGCGGTTCTTTTGCTTCAGAACGTCCGTCGCGGTCCCTCGCGTGCGAACCTGTTGCTGCCCGCCAGCGCCTTGTCGGCGTGCGTCCCGGCGGCGGCTCAAGAAACCGGCGGACCCGATGGATTGCAACCGGCCCGACGCACTCGAACACGCGGACAATAGCGCCCCGCCGACGCCTTGCGAAACCGAATGCAAGAGCCGCACTTGAAACCGTAACTCAATGGTGGTACAAACCAGCGGCGGGGGGCAGGCCCTTCACCACCGTGGTGGCCACGGCGGGATTTGACTGGTTGCTGCTCGGGCAAGCGGTTGATCCAACATCAGGCCGGCCAGGCAGCCGATCAACATTTTTTGTAAGAAGGCGGGAGAAGTTTGATGACTAGGAAGCTCACGAAAATGGCCAAGCATGCGTCTGCATGTCTGCTGGGCCTGGCTGGCGCATTCGCCATGGTGCCCGCCGCGCAGGCACAGGTGGCCCCGGCGGTCG
Organism: uncultured Ottowia sp.; assembly: GCA_964534975.1. Lineage (GTDB taxonomy): Bacteria > Pseudomonadota > Gammaproteobacteria > Burkholderiales > Burkholderiaceae_C > Ottowia. Next base: position 17,237 of record CAZHSD010000023.1, read on the forward strand.
AATTGTGCGTAGCGATCGACTGGTCCTACTCCATTAACGATGCAAATTGGGCATTGCAGGTTGAGGCGTATCGCAAGGCACTGGTCGATCCGACCATCGTGCCACAAGACGGCAGCGTGGCCGTCTCGATCGTGGGTTTTTCGACCACCGCGGAAACAAGACTAGGCATGACGACGGTGACGCCGGCGTCGGTTGGCGCGGGCGGCGCGATAAGCAACGCATTGGATGCGCTGCTAAGCCGGCCAGAGGCCGACAACACGGCGATCGGCGACGGAATCGAAAAATGCGCAGCCACGTTCACGGCTAGCACGACAGTGAGAAAGGTCATCGATGTCAGCACCGATGGGCAGAACAACCAGTTTCCAGATCCTGAGCAAGCCGCTGATGCTGCGGTTGCCAAGGGCGTCAACGCCATCAACTTGATTGGCGTCGGAGAATACATCAGTGCTCCCGACCTGCGGACGTACGCCCGGCCGCAGCCGGCCAAGACTATCGGCGAAGGCGATGGTTTCGTGATGATCGCCGACACTTGGGAGGACTTCGAAGCCTCTCTGCACCAAAAGCTCGCAGTCGAGATTAAGCCGACCCCGTTGCTGTCGGTGACCAAGAGCAATGGCGTGGACTCGGTCACGGCAGGCGCCACCACCACCTATACGGTGACGATCGAGAACACCGGCACGGTGGCAGCCACCGGCGTCAGCTGGGCCGACACAAGCACCGGCCTGAACGTGACGGCGATCGGGCCCGGCACCGCCAGCGCCGGTTCCGTGGCGGGCACCTGCACGGCCAGCGGCTGCTCCGGCATCACCGTGGCGGCCGGTGGCAACGTCAGCTACCCGGTGCAGGCCACGGTCACGGGCGACGTGGGATCCAACGCCGTGAACACGGCGACGGTGACAGGCGCCAATTGCCCGAATGCCGCTTCCTGCGTTGCCACCGACGAGGACCCGATCGCCGCGGCCCCGCTTGCAGCGCTGTCGGTGACCAAGAGCAATGGCGTGGATTCGGTCACGGCAGGCGCCACCACCACCTACACGGTGACCATCCAGAACACCTCCGAGGTGGAAGCGACCGGCGTCAGCTGGGCCGACACCTTCACCGGCCTGAACGTGACGGCGATCACCGCCGGCGCCGCCAGCACCGGTTCCGTGGCGGGCAACTGCACGACCAGCGGCTGCACGGGCATCACCGTGGCCGCCGGTGGCAGCGTCAGCTACGCCGTGCAAGCCACGGTCACGGGCGCCGTGGGATCCAACGCCGTGAACACGGCGACGGTCACGGGCGGTACCTGCCCAGGCTCCGACGCCTGCGCCGCCACCGATGAGGATCCCATCCTGGCAGCCCCTCCGGCGCCCAAGGAGGTGACCGCGGTGCCGACGATGAGCGAGTGGGGCCTGATCCTGCTGACCGCTCTTCTGGCCGGAATGGCCTGGGTGGGCCGCCGCCGCAACCTGATCTGAGCGGGACACTGCCGCAAGCAGGGCCTGAGCGGTGTGTCAGCGCCGCGCCGCCGGCCCCTGATTCGAGTCCAAGCGCTTGAAAAGGCCTGCCCCGATCGCGGGGCAGGCCTTTCTCGTTCAGACAGTCACACTGCGCCAGGCCAGGTGCGCCAGCCGACGGGGGCCACCCATCCGCCAACGGAATCGATTCCGTCCAGGGCAAGCGCGTGGCTGGAACTCCTGGCTCGGTACCCTGTCCTCGCACGTCGTCGCCGGCGGGCACCGAAAATGCACCCATGGCGCCCGCAGACGGGCCACTGGCCAACTCCCCGTCCGAGCAGCGCTCAGAAGGGCCGCAATCGCCGCACGACAACATGCCCAGCAGCCGGGCCTGCTTTGCGCCGGATAGGAAGCCCGGTTTTCGTCTGAAGCTGGCGTAGGAACGAGGCCAGCCTCACAGCATCCGCGCGAGGCAGGCCTGCAGTTGCTCCGACGGCAGACGCCGAAAGCCCGAGCGCGCGAAGCGCTGCAGACGTCCGACGACGAAGGCCGTCAGCACCGCGGCCGTCACCTGCGCGTCGGCGTCGGGCGTCAGGGTCTGGCCCACCGGAGCGGCGTCGCGCAGGCACTGGCGCAGCGCGGCCTCCAGCTTGTCGAACAGCTGGTTCATGCGCTGCTGCAGGCGCTGGTGCTCGTGCACCAGCGCGTCGCCCACCATCACGCGCACCATGCCCGGGTTCTTCTCGCCGAACTGCAACACCATGGCTGTGATCTGCGCCGCACGCGCCGGGCCGGTCGCCTCGCGCTCGCCGACCTGGCCGATCAGGCCGAACACGCTGGCCTCGATGAAATCAATCAAGGCCTCGAACATCTGCGCCTTGCTGGCGAAATGACGGTACAGCGCCGCCTCGCTGACGCCCAGCCGCGCCGCCAGCGCGGCCGTGGTCACACGCTCGGCGCCGGGTTGCTCCAGCATCTGCGCCAGCGCCTGCAGGATCTGCTCGCGCCGCTCACCCGGCCGGGGGCGCTTGCGCGGCGCGGTGCCGGGATCGGCGATATCGGAAGAGGCGTCGGCGACGCGGGACTTGTCGGACGTCATGCGGAGCTCGAACGTGTCCAAATGATTCTCGCACAGCGCCCGACGAGGCGAGCACGGCACCCGGTCGCATGCTCCTGCCTGCGTGCGCTGCGCCACCACCGGGCACACTCATCGCAGCGGCCGCATGCGTGCGCCGCTGACCGGCGAAAACACAGCACGAGCCGACCAGCCACCGCCATGACCGGCACCCAGGCAGAGTGAGCGCCGGCTGCAGGAGTGCGTCGCTAATGCGAGCGGATCATGGTGCCGAACGGCTGGTCGGTCAGCACCTCCAGCAGCATCGAATGCGCCACCCGGCCGTCGATGATGTGCACCGCGTTGACGCCGCTCTTGGCCGCATCCAGCGCGCCGGCGATCTTCGGCAGCATGCCGCCCGAGATGGTGCCGTCCTGCACCAGCTCGTCAATGCGGCGCGGCGTCAGCTCGGGCATGAGCTGGCCTTGCTTGTCGAGCACGCCGGGGATGTTGGTCAGCATCAGCAGCTTCTCGGCCTGCAGCACGGTGGCCAGCTTGGCCGCCACCACGTCGGCGTTGATGTTGTAGCTCTCGTTGGCCTCGCCGAAGCCGATCGGGCTGACCACCGGGATGAACTGGTCGTCCTGCAGCGCCTTGACCACGCTCGGGTCGATCTGGTCGATGTCGCCCACCTGCCCGACGTCGTGCTCGACGCTGGGGTCCTTGTGGTCCAGCATCTTCAGCTTGCGCGCACGGATCAGGCCGCCGTCGCGGCCGGTGAGGCCGACCGCCTTGCCGCCGGCCTGGTTGATCAGGCCAACGATGTCCTGCTGCACCTCGCCGGCCAGCACCCACTCGACCACCTCCATGGTCTCGGCGTCGGTCACGCGCATGCCCTGGATGAAGTGACCCTGCTTGCCCAGGCGCCCCAGCGCCGCCTCGATCTGCGGGCCGCCGCCATGCACCACCACCGGGTTGATGCCGACCAGCTTGAGCAGCACCACGTCCTCGGCAAACGCCGCCTGCAGCGTCGGGTCGGTCATGGCGTTGCCGCCGTACTTGATCACCATGGTCTTGCCATGGAACCTGCGGATGTAGGGCAGCGCCTGGGCCAGGATCTGCGCCTTGTCGCGCGGCGCCAGCACCGAAAGATCAGTGGTCATGGAAAGGCTCGGTCAAACGAACGATCAGCGATCCCGCAATCATAGGGGCACGCCGCGACACCGGGAAAGCGGGACTATCTGCGCTGAAACACGCGCGGCACCTTGAAGCGCACCAAACTCACGTAGGCGACGACGTAGCTGATGGCGAACAGCACGCAAAAAGCCAGCAGCACCCCGCTGTAACTCCAGAACAACACCGCCGGCACCACCGTCAGCACGATGAAGCTCCACAGGTAGGGCGAGGTGCGGTTGTTGCGCGCCAGCATGTTCTTGGCCTCGTCCTCGTGCAGCATGCTGCGCACCAGACGCCGGTACACCAGCTGGTGCAGGTGCAGCGCATCGGCCATGCCGGGCGAGTCGCCGCGCCACAGCTTGCGATAGATCGAGAACAATGTCTCCCACACCGGATAGATCAGCAGCAGCATCGGAAACCAGGGCGACACCGCGGAATGCCGCTGCACCAGCAGCAGGCTGATGACGGCAATCAGCAGACCCCACAGGTAGGCGCCGGCGTCGCCGGCGAAGATCAGCCCGCGCGGGTAGTTCCAGACCAGGAAACCGCCCGTCGCCGCCGCCAGCGCGACCGCCATCGCCGCCAGCTCACGATCGCCCACCTGCAGCGCCACGTGGGCCAGCGCCAGGCACACCACCAGCGCCACCACACCGGCCAGTCCGTTGTAGCCATCGATGATGTTGAAGGCGTGCGGCAGGCCGGTCACCGCCAGCACCGCCAGCGCGATCCCGGGCCAGCTCCAGGCTGTCCAGCGCGCATCAATCCACTCGAAACCCAGGCGCGGCACCGACAGATCCAGCAGCCACCAGGCCAACAGGCCCGAGCTGAGCGTCAGCAGCAGGCGCCAGCGCACCGTCAGGCGCTGGGTCAGATCCTCCAGCACGCCGCCGATGAAGGCCGGCAGCAGCAGCGCCAGCCACAATGGCAGCTGCAAGTGCAGCCAGGCGATGTTGCCTGCCATGCCGGCCCATTGAAGCGAGGGCAGCGCGGCCAGTGCCAGCGTCCAGGCCGCCAGCAAACCCAGGCCACCCATGCGCGGCACATGGCCGACGTGAAAGCGCTGCGGCGCCTGCAGCCCGTGGTGAATGTATGGGCGCACGAACATGCGCCGCACCACCAGCGTCAGCACCAAGGATAGGAAAAAGGCCAGCGCAGCCAGAGACACCATGATTCAGTCTTCGACCAGGCGTTGGGCCGATCGGCGGCGGCAGGCGTCCGTGCGCCCACCGTTGTCTGCCTTGACGCCAGTCATGAACCCATCTCCGTGCTGCATCCTTAGGCAGCATGGTACCATCTGCCGTTTGCCCGTTTGCTGCGGTCCGGGGCCTGCTTTCAACCGACGCCGCGCCGAGGCCGATCCCGCCACGATTTCCACAGCGACATGCCGCGCCAAACCGCTCCCCTGCATGTGTATCACAGGGACATCCAGGCCGACGAGCGCAGCTCCCTCAGCGTGGTCGCCAGCCACATCCACCCCGGCAGCACGGTGCTGGACCTGGGCTGCGGCACCGGCGCCATCGGCCGGCATCTGGCGCAACGCGGCGACGGCGTCGTCATCGACGGCCTGACCCTGAGCACGCCGGAAGCCGAGCTGGCGGCACCGTACTACCGCCAGGTCGAGGTCACCAACCTGGACGACGCCGACCTGACCCGGCTGTTCGGCCATGGCGCCTACGACGCCATCATCTGCGCCGACGTGCTCGAGCATCTGGATGACAGCACGCGCGTACTGCAACAGTGCCGGACATTGCTGGCGCCGGCCGGGCGGCTGCTGCTGTCGATACCCAACACCGCCTACGTCGGCCTGATCGCCGAGCTGATGTGCGGCGAGTTCCGCTACCGCGAGGAAGGCCTGCTTGACCAGACCCACCTGCGCTTCTTCACCCGCCGCACGCTGGAGCGCTTTCTGCACCAATGCGGCTACGTGATCGAACAGCTGGACAGCGTCGAGCGCAGCCTGCCGGCCTCCGAGTTCCGCGCGGCGTTCGACGCCCTGCCGCCGGCCGTGGCACGCTACCTGCTCGCCCTGCCGGATGCGCTCGCCTACCAGTTCATCGTCGTGGCCAGGCCGAGCGATGCGGCACCCAGCCACATCACCGATGCCGATGCCGATGCCGATGCCATGGCAGCTGCGCCACCGGGGCTTCCGGCACAAGCTCTGTTCACGGCCGAGTTGTTCATGCGTCGCGATGACGAGCCCTATGCCGAGTCCAGCAAGCTGATCGCCAGCGGCGTGATCGGCCAGGAACACCAGTGCCTGCAATTCCGCCTGCCGCCAACGACGTTGAGCGGACTGCGGCTCGACCCCGCCGATCGCCCCGGCTTCCTGCATCTGCATGCGATGCGCCTGCTCGACGCCCACGGCGCGCTGATCTGGCACTGGGACAGCCAGGATCCCGGTCTGCTGCTCGACGCCCCACAGCACGGCATCATCGCCCAGCCGCCAGTCGCCACCGGCGGGCCGTTCCTGCTGCTGCTGCACGGCGACGACCCCTGGTTCGAGTTGCCGCTGAGCCAGCAGCAGCTGGCAGGGGCGGCCAACGGAACCTTCGAGCTCGAGGCCGGCTGGCCGATGTCCGCCGACTATCTGGCACTGGCCGGCGCCGCGCAGCGCCAGCAGCATCGTCGTGAACAGGCGGCTCGGCAGCTGGCGCAGGAGCAGACCCGGCTGCAGCTGCTGCACGAGCAGTATGCCGCCTTGCAGGCCGAGCGCCAGCAACTCCAGCAACAGCACCAGCAGTTGCACGACACCTATGTGCAATTTCAGAACCAGCACCACGAGTTGCAGACCCTGCATCACGAACTGCAGGAAGAGCACACCGAACTGCAGGACGAGCGCCGCGAACTGGTGGACGGATACGAGGAGTTGCTGCAGACGCTGAATCAGGAGTGGCGTACGCAGGAAACCGAGCAGAGCCGGCAGCTGCGCCGCACTGCCGACCTCAACGGCGAACTGCGCCGACACATCCACGAACTGCTGACCCGCATGCAGCGCTTGGGCGCCGAGCGCGAGGAAGCCTTCCAGCTGATCCGCTCGATCGAGAACTCCACCGTGTTTCGCGTCACCCGGCCAGCGGTACAAGCCAAGATGTGGCTGGACCGCAAGCTCGCACGCGGCCCGGCTCAGGCGGCCGAGCAGGCGCCGACGGTGCCCGTGCCGCTGCCGCCGGGCGACGAGCCGGTCGACATCATCCTGCCGGTGTACCGCGGCCTAGCCGACACCCAGCGCAGCGTGCGCTCGGTGCTCGCCAGCACCTGCCGCACGCCCTGGCGGCTGGTGATCATCAACGACGCCAGCCCCGAACCCGAAGTCACCGCCTGGCTGCGCGAGCATAGCAGCGACGACCCCCGCGTCCTGCTGCTGGAAAACGAACACAACCTGGGCTTCGTCGGCACCGTCAACCGCGGCATGGCGCTGGCAGCCGACCGCGACGTGCTGCTGCTCAACAGCGACACCGAGGTCGCTGGCGACTGGCTCGACCGCATCCGTGCCAGCGCCTACAGCGACCAGCGGATCGCCTCGGTGACGCCGTTCTCCAACAACGCCACCATCTGCAGCTACCTGCGCTTCTGCCAGGACAACCAGCTGCCGACAGGCTGGAGCGTGGCCGAGCTGGACGCGCTGTGCGCACGAACCCTGGCCGGCCAGAGCGTGGACGTGCCCACCGGGGTGGGTTTTTGCATGTACATCCGTCGCGCCGCGCTGGACGCCATCGGCCTGTTCGATGTCGAGAACTTCGGCAAGGGCTATGGCGAGGAAAACGACTTCTGCGTGCGCGCCGCCCAGGCGGGCTGGCGCAACCTGCACGCGCTCGACACTTTCGTGTTTCATGCCGGCGGCGTCAGCTTCGGCGCCGGCAAGACGCCGCGCGAGCGCGCCGCCATGGACACCATGCGCCGCCTGCATCCGCAGTACGAACTGGATGTGATGCGCTTCATCGAACGCGACCCGGCCGCGCCGGCGCGCGCCCTGCTCGATCTGGTGCGTGTTCCAGCGCGCCGGCTGCCGGTGATCCTGCAAGTGCTGCACGACCGCGAGGGCGGCACGCTGCGGCACGTCCTGCAGCTGACAGAGGCGCTGACCGGACAGGCCAGCATGCTGATGCTGCGCCCGGTGCCCGGCCAGCAGGTCCGGCTCGAGCTGCTCGGGCCGGAGGCGGGCACGGCAACCCTGCACTTTGCCCTGCCGCAGGACTTCGACGGCCTGATCGAGTGTCTGCGTGCCTTGGGCGTCGGCCACGTCCATTTCCATCACCTGCTCGGCCACCATGCGCTGGTGCGCGACGAGCTGGTCGCTCGCCTCGGCGTGACGCACGACGTCACCCTGCACGACTTCTACACCGTGTGCCCGCAGATCTCCATGATCGGCCCCAGCGGCGCCTACTGCGGCGAAGCCGGGCTGGCGCAGTGCCAGGACTGCCTGGCGCGCCAGCCCGCACCCGGCAACCTCGACATCGTCAGCTGGCGGGACCAGCACGCCGAGTTGCTGCTCAGTGCGCGCCACGTCATCGCGCCCTCGCGCGATGCGCTCGAGCGCCTGCGCCATTACCTGCCGCAGGCCGGTCTGGTGCTGGTGCCGCACCTGGAGGGCAGCGCCGACACCAGCTGGCCGGCACCCGCGCCGGCGCCGCTTGCCGCCGACGCCCCGCTCAGGGTCCTGGTGCTCGGCGCGCTCGGCGTGATCAAGGGCGCCGACACGCTGGAAGACGTGGCGCGTTTGGCACGGCGCGCCAAGGCCGCGGTCGAATTCCATCTGCTCGGCTACGCCTACCGCTCGCTGCGCGTCCAGCCCGACACCGCCCTCACGGTGCACGGCACCTACCAGGATCAGGAACTGCCCGCGCTCATCGAGGCCTTGCAGCCCGACCTGATCTGGTTTCCCGCCCGCGTGCCGGAGACCTATTCCTACACGCTCAGCGCCGCCCTGGGCGCCGGGCTGCCCATCGTCGCGCCCAATCTGGGCGCCTTTCCCGAGCGCCTGCAGGCGCGGCCCTGGAGCTGGATCGAACCCTGGGACCGTGGGCCTGGCGACTGGCTGGACTTCTTCGTGCAACTGCGCGAGCGGCATTTTGTCACCGCCCACCCACCCGCACTGCCGCAGCAGGCGCGCAGCCTCAACCCCGCCGAGGCAGCGGCAACCGATTCGCGCCAGGACAGCGATCGCTGGTACCGGCAGGACTATCTGTCGAGCCTGCTGCCCACGGCCTACATCGACCTGCAGCCGCAAGTGATTCTGGCGCGTCACCTCGGCAGTGCGCCGGTGGTCGAAACCGGCTCCGCCCCCAAGCGCACCGCACTGCAACTGCTGGTGCGTCTGCGCGCGCTGCCTGTCCTCCGACCCTTGGCGCGGAGCATCCCCCCGGGCTGGCAGCGACGAGTCAAGAACTGGCTGGCGCACTGATGCCAGCCCAACCCCGTCCGTGCCGCCGGCCCCATACCCGTGGCACCTGCCTGGCCAGACACCGCCAACCCGTCCCCCGACCAGCTCTGCCATGACCACCGACACCACCAAGACCAACGCTCCCGACCCCTTCACGCGACAGCTGCTGCGGATCGACCAGTTGATCGCCACCGGCAAACTGCAGCAGGCCGGCAAGCTTCTCAACACCATGCAGCGGCGCGATCGGCACGACCCGCGCCTGTTCCTGCTCGGCATGAGGCTGGCGCGCGCCGCCAACAACCCCGCCGGCGAACTGCAGGCCGCGCAGCACGCGGTGGCGCTAAGCCCCGAATGGCCGGTGTCCGTCATGGAGCTCGCCTTTGTGCTGTCGCGCCAGCGGCAGCACGACGCGGCGCTGGAGCAGGCGCGCAAGGCGGTCTCGCTCGCGCCCACGGACCTGGAAGTTCTCACCCGTGCCGCCGCCGTCGCCAACGGCGCCTCCGAGCATCAGCAGGCGCTCGAATGGGTCCGCGCCGCGCTGGCGCTGGTGCCGCCGGAGCGAATGACCCTGCCCGGCGCGCAGCTGTTGCGCTACGAGCTGGCGCAGCTGCTGGTGCGGACCAGCCAGCATGGCGAGGCACAGCAGCTCTTCAACGGCCTGCTCGATGAGTTGCCCGACAGTCCCGGCGCCCGCCAGGGCGCACTCGAGTGCGCGCGCGCCCTCGGCGACACCGAACTGCAGCATCAGCATGCCGACGCCCTGCTGGCGAGCGACCCGGACAACCCGAACTACCAGTACCAGCACGCGCTCGCCCATGGCCAAACACCCAGGACCCAGCCCGAAGCCGTCGTCCGCAACCTGTTCGACAGCTACGCCGAGCGCTTCGACATGCACCTGGTGCGTGGCCTGAAATACCGCGTGCCCGAACTGGTGGCGCAGCGGCTGCTCGAGCTGCACCCGGACCGCCAGTTCAACCTGCTCGACCTGGGCTGCGGCACCGGCCTGCTGGCGGTGTTCCTGGGCCCGATCGAGGGCCACATCATCGGCGCCGACCTGTCCGAGCCGATGCTCCAGCAGGCCGCGCGCACCCAGCTGTACTCGCGCCTGCACCACGTCAACATCCTCGACGCGCTGCGCGAGACGCCCGCCGAGCACTACGAGGCCATCGCCTGCAACGACGTGCTGATCTACGTCGGCGACCTGCGCGAGGTGATCCCCAACGCCTGCCGCATCCTCAAGCCCGGCGGCCACTTCATCTTCAGCTGCGAGAGCGCGGGCGAGGACGAGGCCGACCTGGTGCTGCGCGCGTCCTCCAACCGCTACGCCCACAAGGCCTCGGCTGTCGAGCGCCAGTGCCGCGAGGCCGGCTTCGATCCGGTTCGCATCGAGCCGCTGGCACAGCTGCGTACCGAAGGCGACCAGCCGTTGGCGGGATTCCTGGTCATCGCCCGCAAGCCCGGCGGCGCCGAGCACGCACCCGACTGAGCGGCGCGCCAGCCCTCCTCGTCCCCCCAGATCGAGTGCCGGGCAGCTCCGCTCGCGCGAGCGCGCGCGGGCGCCTTCCCATTCGTCGGTGCGGGGCGCGGGGCCGATGCCGCCTGCGCCACCCACGGCGGCGCGCCTAGGACCGGCTGGCGGACGGTGGGTCGGCCGGGCGCCAGAAGCGCGCCGCCTGGCTCCAGAAATGCCATAGCGTCGGCTGCGCGCGGATCGCGGCATCGAGCCGGCCAAACAGGTCGGCCGCCAGCGCCGGCAGGCTGTCGTGCGGCGGCAGCGTCCGGATGTCGATCCAGCGCCGTCCGCTGGCCAGGTCGATGCCACACAGGAACACCACCACCGGCAGCCGGCGCTGCAGCGCCAGCCGCAGCAGCGCGCGCGGCATCTGCACCGGCGCGTCCAGCAATTGCACCTCACAACTGGCGCTGACCTCGTCGGCCGGCACGTCCACCACCGCCATCACCTGGTGCCGTGCGTCGAGGCACTTCAGCAAGTCCCGCAGCGGCGCCGCGGTGTCCAGCGTCGGCTGCCCCAGCGCGCGCTCGACCATCGCCAACCGTCGGCGCCCGTAGGCGAGCAGCAGTGGGCGTCCGCGGAAGGCCGAGCTGTCCCAGCCTGCCGCCAGCGCGTGCACCTGTAGACCCGACAGCCGCGCGTGGCGCAGCCCCCAGGTTCCGCAGCCCCAGTGGAACGTGCACAGGATGGCCGGATGGTCCGGCTGCGGCCAGCGCCCCCGCACCTCGACGTGGCGGCGCAGCCAACGCCTGCCGCGGGTGCACGAGAGGAAGAAGTCGGCATGGTCCACCAGGGTCACCAGGCGCCGTTCGACAGCCCATTGCCGTGCATCCGGCGGCAGCCAGCCGCGCAGCTGCGCGCCCTGCAGCGCCGCCTCCACCTCGGCCCGGTACAGCCAGGGCCAGCGCGCCAGCCGGCGATACAGTGCAAAGCAGCAGCGCCACGGCAGCAGCGCGGCCAGGCCCGGCAGCAGCCACAGCTGCAGCAGGTCGCGCGCCTGCACCCGCAGCGCATGGCGCCACCGGTCCAGGCGCGCGCGCCCGTCTGCGCCCATGGCCGGCCTCAACTCCAGTGGTGGGGCAGGCGCACCAGCCCGGGCACCGGCGTCGGGTATTCGACGCGGAACGGGAAGTGGCCGATGCGCTCCTCGTACATCACCAGGCCGGCCGAGTCGAGCAGGAACAGGCTCAGCACATACTCGCCCGAATGCAGCGGCAGCTGCGGGAAGCTCACTGTCGCGCGCCAGCGTCCATCGGCCTCGCGCACCGGCCGCGCGCCATCGGCGTGGGTGGCGACCGAGGTAATGCCGACGCCGTGCAGCTGCTCGATCATGACGCCGAAGTTCGGGCACTCCTGGCCCGGCACCTGCGCCCACATGGTTACCACCAGGTCGGGGTGGGTCAGCAGCGGCACCGGATCGTCGTTCAGGTGCGCCACCTCGAACGCGACGATCTCGGCGCGCGTGACCGGCGCTGTCGCGGTGCCGGCGTCGCGCGCGGCGGCATCATCGGCGAGGGGCGCACTGTCGGCTCGCGGCGCCGCCTCGTCCGCCGCCGGCGCCTGGCCCCTGTCCGGCGGCCCCGGCCGGGCATCGCGCGCCCGTGCCAGTTGCGCATCCTGCGCGCGCGAGTGCGCCTCGTAGGCGCTGACCACGCGCTCGGTCTCGCCGATGGCGCGCACCGCGCCCTGGTCCAGCCACAGCGCGCGGTCGCACAGGCGGCGGATGTGGTACATGCTGTGCGAGCAGAACAGGATCGCGCAACCGGCGCTGCGGAACGACTCGATGCGCTCGATGCACTTCTTCTGGAAGTGCTGGTCGCCCACCGCCAGCGCCTCGTCGATGATCAGCACCTGCGGCGGCACCGCCGTCACCAGCGCGAACGCCAGTCGCACCACCATGCCCGACGAATACGCCTTCACCGGCCGGTCGATCGCCTCGCCCAGCTCGGAAAACTCGATGATGCCGTCGGCCAGGCGGGCGATCTCGGCCTCCGACAGCCCGATCAGCTGGCCGCCGTAGAACAGGTTCTCGCGTCCGGTGAATTCGGGGTGGAAGCCCGCGCCCAGCTCCAGGATCGCCGTCACCCGACCCTCGCGCCGCATCACGCCCTCGGTCGGCTGCAAGGTACCGGCGATCAGCTTCAGCAGCGTGCTCTTGCCGGCGCCGTTGTCGCCCACCACGCCGATGCACTGGCCCTGCTCGAGCGTGAACGAGATGTCGCGCAGCACCCACTGCTCGCGGCCGGCGCGCCCCAGCAGCAGCGCCTTCAGGCGCTGGCGCGGCGAGGCATACACGCGGTAGGCCTTGCCGATGCCGGCCAGCGACAGCACCCGCTGACCGCCCTGCCACAGCAACGGGGTGGTCAGCACCTCATCGGGCTGGCGCGCGTTCACAGCCAGTCCACCAGCTGGTCGCGGCTGCGCCGCAGCAGCAGGCCCAGGAACAGCGCCGTGCCCAGCAGCCAGGCGGCCATCACCAGCCACAGCCCCGGCTCGGGCCACTGGCCGCTCAGCAGCACCTGCTGGAAGCCCAGCACCGGCGCCGTCATCGGGTTCAGCCACAGCACCCAGCGCGCCGCGGCGGGGAACTGCGCGATCGGAAACAGCACCGGCGACAGGAAGATGCCCAGCGACAGCAGGAAACCCACCACCTGCGCGGTGTCGCGCAGCGCCGCGGTGCAGATCGCCAGCGCCCAGGCCAGCAGCGCGCACAGCAGCCACTGCGCCGCCAGCAAGGGCAGCACCGCCAGCAGCGCCGGCGCCAGCCCGTGCTGCGGCCCGTAGGCCAGCACCAGCAGCAGCATCAGCGGCGCGTAGATCACGGCGCTGGCCAGCACCGCGCGCAGCGGGAACAGGCCCGGCGGCAGCGCGTTCTTCTGCAGCAGGCCGCCGACCTCGATCAGGCTGTTCATGCCGCGGTTGAGGCCATCGCAGAACGCCATCCACGGCAGCGCGCCCACCACCAGGAACAGGCCCACGCGGGCGGTCGGCGCGTTCGGGCCCAGCCGCATGGAAAACACGATGTCGAACACCAGCACGTAGGCCGCCAGCGTCAGCAGCGGCTGCGCGTAGGCCCAGACGACGCCAAACGCCGTGCCGGCGTGGCGTGCCGCCACCTCGCGCCGCGTCAGCGTCCACAGCAGCTGGCGCACGCGCCACAGACCGCGCAGCTCGCGCGAGAGTTCCGCCAGCGGCCAGGCGCCGTGCGGTCCCGGCGCCGAGCGGACGGTCATTTGTTCGCGCTCGCGGGCGTACTGGCGGGGGCGGCCGGGGGCGCTGCCGGCTGCGCCGGCGCATTGGCCTTGACCACCAGATCCAGCGCGTCGCCGTGCATCACGGCATCCTTCATCAAGCGCTGCAATTCGCTCTGGCGCGTCTGCTCGGCGATCTCGTTGCGCACGCTTGCCTCCAGCATCGGGCGCACCTCCTCGAACGGCGCCACGCCGGCACTGCGGCGCGCATGCACGCGGATGATGTGATAGCCGAAGTCGGACTCCACCAGGCCGGAGGTCTCGCCCGGCTGGAGCTTGGCGGCCGCCTCTTCGAACGGCTTGACCATGCGGCCCTTGTCGAAGTAGCCCAGGTCGCCGCCGCGCACCGCCGAGCCCGGGTCTTCCGAGAGCTCGGTCGCCAGCGCCGCGAAGTCGCCACCGGCACGGACCTTGTCCAGCGCTTCCTCGGCGCGCCTGCGCGCGGCGACCTTGCCGCCGTCGCCTTGCGGCCGGAACAGGATGTGGCTGGCGTGGGTGCCGGCGGGGCGCTCGAACCGCTTGCTGTCCTTGTCATACAGCTCGCGGGCGCGCTTGAGCACTTGCTCGTCGGTCGGCACCGCACCGGCATCGATCGCCTGCACCGCCAGCTCGGACAGCGCCGCGTCCTCGGAGATGCGGCGCAGCGCCGCCGCCTCGGGGCCCTTGTCGAGCCCACGCTCGCGCGCCTGCTGCGCCAGCACGCGGCGCGAGAACAGCTCATTGGCCAGCACGGCCAGCCGGCCTTTGCTGGCCAGCACCTGCCGGCGCTGCGCCGGCGGCGCGGACAACAGGGCCGCGTTGACGTCGCCCAGCGTGATGCGCTGGCCGGCGCCGTCTATCAGCACCGTGTCGGCGCCCGGTGCCTGGGCCTGCGCGCCGGCGCTGGCCAGGGCCAGCACGGCGGCGGCGAGAAAGCTCGCAGTCTTGTTCAACAACAGCATCTTGATCCTTGGGAAGGCGAAAAACAAAAAAGGCGGCGCATGCGGCGCCGAACACTCGATTTTACGCTGCCGCAGCGCCGCGAGGCGGCGGTGGCCGCCTTGCAGAGCGATAAACCAGGCCAGCTAAGCACAGCGCGGCGGCGCCGCGCTGCTCATGCGCACGACGCCGACGGCCCGCTGCCGGGCGAGCGCCGGCACCAGGCGATGCGGGAGGGGTCGATGGTGCCAGGGCAAAACAAAAAAACGGGAGCCGAAGCTCCCGTTCAATCTGGCATTGGGTGCCCGGCCCGAGAACGGGCCGGTGCGCCGTCGGTTTATTAGAATTCCAGCGGCGCCGAGTACGTCGTGTTGCGCTCGAAGCGGTGCATGTAGGACACACCGTAGTTGGTGCTCACGCCAGGCTCGGGCTGGCCGATGGCCTTCATGTAGGCGTGGCCCAGCAGCGGCAGACCGCGGTTGCCGAAGCCGTACCCCTCGGCACCAACCGGGTTGCTGGTGTTGATCTTCATCCAGCCCTCCTTGAACGGAGTCGAGATGGTCGACACCGCGACTTCGGCACCCAGCACCGCCGTCGGCAGATCCGTGCGGCCAACGCTCAGCACCGACACCTCGCCGCAGAAGCCCAGGCCGCCCCCCGCGATCGACGGCGACACGTCGAACTTGACGGTCGGCTCGTTTTCCTCGCGGTCCCACTGCGAAGCGCCCTGGGTGGCAACGCACACGCGCAGGCCGTGGCGCGTGTCGAGCACGGTGTTCCACGGGTCGTAGTACTGCACCCAGTCGGCCGGCGCGGTGCCGGAACCATCCAGCAAGGTCGGCAGCGTGTACACGCGGCCGTCGTAGGCGGAGACCAGGTCCTCGCGCAGATCGCCCGCCTTGTAGTCCATGGCCACCTGGTAGCGGCGCAGCGGGTTGGAGAAGGTCCAGTCGGTGAAACCACCGTAGGAAGCGCCGTTCCAGAACTCGTTGGAGACCGAGGTCGCGGCCAACTGCTGCATCAGGCGTGCAACGCTGGTGAGCGGATCGTCCACGGTGCCCATGCCGCCGAGGTACGGCGTCGACAGGTCGGGCATGTCGTTGGCAAACGCGGCCACGCGCGGCAAGCTGATCTGGTTCGCGGCGTCGAAGACTGCCGGCAGCGCGCGCTGCGAGCCCGACACGTACACGGTGCGGAACAGCGGATCGGAGGTCCACAGGTCGGCGCCGCCCTTGATGGCGACCTTCTTCTGCGGCGACCAGACGAAGTTGCCCTGGGCGCCCTGGCCGGCTTCGTTGGTGGCCTTGATGGCGGCCATCTCGCTGGAGAAAACCAGGTTGGTGGTGCCGTTGATCAGCGCCACGTTGCCGAACAGACCGCCGGTGGGGAAGTCCAGACCGCGCTTGTTGGCGGCCGCCATGTCGGCAAAGTAGCCGCCGTAGTTCGCCGGGCTCAGGACCGATTCGGAGCACTCGGCCACGCCGTCCTTGTGCTTGGTGGTCTTGAACAGGCGACCATCGGTCAGTTCCTGGTTGGCCGGGTCGGTGTAGCCGGTGTCGGCCTTGTAGGCAGCGCTGCCCGGGCCGGGGATGTCGGCCATGTTCAGGATCTCGACATAGCCCTCACGCGACCATTTCTTCCTGTCCTCGAGGCTCAGCGATTTCGGCAGGCGATCCAGCAGGAAGTCGTTGTACGCATTGGTACGCACGTCCGCGGGCAGGGTGCAGCTGCGGTCCTTGGTGACCAGCGCGCCAGCGCCGGTGGCCGGGTTGGTGGTGATGGCACCGGTCCACACATCGCTCGGCGACATCAGCAGGGTGAAGTCGAACAGATCGTCGGAGTTGACGGCGCTGCGCACGCGGATCTTCACCACCTTGCCGTTCTTGCTGTCGGTGTTGACGATGTGGATGTTGGTGCCATTGCCATTGGTGGCGCTGACGTTCTCGCCGATCAGCACGTGGCCGACACCGTCACGGTGGAAATCGAACGCGGTTGCCGGGTTCGGCGCGCCGACGTTGCTGATTGGCTGCGCTTGCGCAGCACCGATCACGCCGATGGCTGCGGCGACTCCCAATGCCAATGCATTTCTCTTCATGTTAAGACTCCATTCCTAGAGATAAGTGGATGAGCGAGTCACCACATCTGCTGACTTCGCTAGCGCAATCCTAGCACGCTGGATAGGGGGCTGCAATGAATGTCAGTGTGGTATCAGCCCCAAGTTGTTGTGTAATGACGACAAGGCGTGCATCGACGGCGTACGCACGGGCCAAACCGACAGCCACGGCGATCACAAACCCGCGCGTTCGTACCACCACTGACCGTCCTGGCGCACCCAGGTTTCGTCGCGGACGGTCTCGATGTCCTGCTGCGGGCCGCGTCCGGGGACCCGAACGGTGAACACCACGCGCGCGGTGCAGCGCTCGGGCTCGCAGTTGACGTGGTATATGCGCGCGCTGTGGGCGCGCGGCGGCCCGTCGACGGCGAGCACGTCGTCCGGCTTGAAGACGGCACGGAAGGCCGGCTGGTAGTAGGCGTGGCCGGCGACGAAATCGCGCTTGATGAGCGCGGTCCAGCGCGCCAGCGAACGCTCGGCAACGGCTTCTTCCGGCGTCTGGGGCGTCAGCTTGGCGCAGCCGGCCAGCAGCGCGATGGCGCCGCTGACGGTCAGCAGTGACAGGCGGGACCAGGTCATGGTGGTGCTCCTTTGCAAGGTGGATAACGAAGGATACGACGGCCGCGCCGACGACGCCTTGACACGGTGGCGACGCCGCCGCCTCAGCGCAACGACGCGCCGGGCAGGCCGTCGACGGTGAGGCCGCTCATGCGGTCGCGCAGCTCGCGGCTGATGGCGCGGGCGTCGTCGTCGGTGCGCAGCACGCGCGGGGTGAACACGACCAGCAACTCGGTGCGGTTGGCGTTGTCGGTGCGCGAGCCGAACAGCGCGCCGAGCACCGGGATCGAAGACAGCACCGGCACGCCGGAGCGGTTGTTGGCACGGCTTTCCTTGATCAGGCCACCGAGCACCAGGGTCTCGCCCGAGCGCACGGCGACGCGCGAGTTGATCTCGCGCTGCATGAAGGCGCGCTGGCCGGTGACGGTATCCTCGCCGCCGACATCGGTGATCGACTGCTGGATGTCGAGCGTGACCAGATCACCGGCGTTGACCGAGGGCGTGACCTCGAGCATGACGCCGGTGTCCTTGTACTGGATGTTGTTGCCGACCACCACGCTGTTGGTGGTGACCACGCTGCCGGTGTTGACGGGTTGCTGGTCGCCCACGGCGATGGAGGCGGTGTGGTTGTCGAGCACCATCAGCGAGGGGCTGGAGATGACCTTGAGCTTGGACTGGGCCGCCAGGGCGTTGAGCACCGCGGTGATCTGGCCGCCGGCGTTGCTGAGGGTGTAGCTGAAGCCGCTGAGGGCGGGGCCGAGAACGCCGCCGTCCAGGCTGCTCAGCGCGCCCCGGCCGCTGCGGCCACCGCCAACGCCGCCCCGGAAGGCCCACTCCAGGCCGTACTTGAGGTCGTCGCCGAGGGTGACCTCGACGATGCTGGCCTCGATCAGCACCTGAGCGCGCTGCACGTCCAGGCGCAGCAGGGTTTTCTCGATGTGCTCGTACTCGGCCGCCGTGGCATGCACCAGCAGCGCGTTGTTGATGCGGTCGGCCATCACGCGCACACCGCCGTCGAGAGTGACCGAGGTGAGGCCGGGACCGCCCTGGCCCTGCGCCTGGCCTTGGCCGACGCCGCCGACGCCGCCGACGCCGCCGAGCGTGCCGCCGAAGCCGCCGCCGGAAGTGCCGCCGAGTCGACCGCCAAAAATGCCACCACTGAAACCACCGCCGAAGCCGCTGCTCCGGCCAAACGAGCGGTTCTGGGTACCAACGCCGCCGAAGCCACTGGTGGCGCCGGTGCGCGCGGCCAGGCCGGGGGCGACGCCGGTGGCGCCGGTGGGGCGACCTGCGGCGGCGGCGCCGCCAAAGATGCCGTTGAGCAGTTCGGCCAGATGGTCGGCCGAGCCGTTGCGCACCTTGTAGACGAACAGCTGCGCCTGCGCGCCGTCATTGCCGGGGCGGTCGAACTGCTCGACCCAGTAGCGCACCTCTTCCAGATAGGCGCGGCGCGGCGTGACCACCAGGATGGCGTTGATGCGCTCGAGCGGCATGATGCGCACGGCGCCATAGAGCGGGCTGCTCTTGTCGAGCAGGTTGCCCGGGCTGGCGGCGCCGGGCCGTGCGGCGCCGGGTGTGGCGGCGCCGGGGCGTGCGGCAGCGGCGGGCGCACCCGGGGCGCCCGGTGCCGGCGCTGCCGCCGATCCACCCGGCAGCGGCGCGCCGCCGGTGAGCAGGCGCAGCGCGGCGTCGACTTCCTGCGCGCTGGTGTACTTGAGCGGGAACACGCCGACCGACATGCCGCGCAGCATGTTGACGTCGAACATGTCGATGATCTCGCTCCAGCCCTCGGCCTGGGCGCGGGTGCCCCGCATGACCAGGACGTTGCGCACGGTGTCGACGCGCACGATGGCGTCGGCGGGCGCAATGGATTCCATGATCGACGCCATCTCGCCGGCGCCGAGGTATTCGAGCGGGAACACGATGGCGCCGTAGCCGGGCGCCAGCGGGCCTTTGCCAGCGACGCGCGGCACGGTGACGATGCCGCGCAGGGCGTCGGGCCGGCCGACGTGGTAGGTGCCGCGGGTGTCGCGCACCATGACGATGCCGTTGACCTGCAGCGCGTTTTCAAGCAGCAGCAGGGCCTTGTCGGCACTGATCTCGCCGCGCGTGGCCAGCGTGATGCTGCCGTCGAGCGGCGGGTAGACGACGTAGTCGACCTTGAGGATGTCGCGCAGGATGACGTGCACCACTTCGGCGGCGGGGGCCTGCTCGAACTTGAACGAGGTGGCGGCGCCGCTGACTGCCTTGGCGGGCTGGCCGGAACCGTGCAGCACATCGTTGCCGCGCAGGATGGTGGGTTCGAGCAGGTGGCTGTCGTCGGGCTCGGGCGCGGGCATGACCGCGGCCGGCCGCGGCGCGGTCTCGACGTAGGTCGGCAGCGGGCTGACGACCGGCTCGGCAGCGGCCGGCGGCGCCTCGGCCGGCGCCGTGGCGCAGGCGGCCAGCACCAGCACGAGCGCGCACGCGAGCAGGCCGGCACCGGGCGGACGCAGGCGCCGGAACGGGATCGAAAACGGGGACGAGGAGGAATTCGGCATGGGATCACTCAGGCGGATGAGCTGCTCAAGGTTTGAGCGGCGTCTTGGCGGCGCCGGCGCGCCCGGGTGCGGACGCGGCGGCGCTTGGCTTGGCCGCGTCGGACGACGGGCTGTCGTCGGCCTTGGCTGGCAAAAGAGAATACTCGAGCTGCAGCGTGCGGCGTTGTTTGCCACGGGCAAAGGTGACGGCGCGATCGCTGATGCCGGTCAGGCGCCAGTCGCCGATGGCGTCGCCCTGGCGCACGACACGGGTTTCGCCATCGACGCTGGCGATGACACCGGCCAGGCCACGGCCGGTCATGACACCGAGCAGCGTGGTCTTGTCGAGCTGGTCGGGTGGCGGCGGTGGTGGCGGCGGCGGCGGCGGGGCCGGCGCCTTGGGTGCGGGGGGCGGCGGCGGCGGCGGCCGGCGCGTGGGCGTGAACAGCGGCCGGCTGACGGCGGCGGCAGCAGGCATTGGCGGGCGGTGCTGCATGGCAGCGGCATAAGCGGACAGATCGGGGGCGATGGCGGCGGGCGCCACCCACTGATGGCGGCGCAGGCCCTGGCGGTCGGGCAGCAGCCACAGCAGCGCCAGCGCCAGCACCAGGGCGGCGATGACGGCCAGCAACAGAGCGGGCAGGCCGGGGCGTCTCATGAGCGCCTCCGCAGCACGCTGACCGACAGGCTGGCGGACAGCGGCGGCACCACGCCAGCACGCCTCATGCCATTGATCTGCAGGTTGAGGTTGGTGACGACCATCGCGGGCTGATGGCTTTCGATGGCGGCCAGTGCGCTCTGCAGCGCCTGCGGATCGGCCTCGATGCTGAGGCTGATGGGAATGCGGTCGAACTCGGGCAGGTCGTCGCGCGCCGGCAGCACCTGGCTGCTCAGCACCTGGCAGCCCGCCTGGGTCAGCAGCTGGCGCAATTGCTGCAGCGCGCTGTTGCCGACCTGGGTGGCGTCCTGCTCGGATGCGTGGGTGTTGGCGTCGATGAGCGCATTCTGGCGCTGGGCGGCAGCACTGAGCTGGTCCTGGCTTTGCAGCAGGCCCTGCAGCCGGGCGTGGCGCGGCTCGAATTGCTCCAGACGCTCGCGCACCACACGGTGCTTGCCATAGACGTAGGCACCACCGGCGAGCAGCAGCAAGCTCAGCAGGGCAAGGAGGATGACGGCGAGGACGAACCCGGGCCGCTGGAGTGGACGGACGCTCATGACGGCTGCGAACCCTCCGGCAGCAAGGCGCCGAATTGGCTGGCATCGAGTTCGAAACCGATGGAGAAGCTCTCCTTGTCGCTGCCCGGCTGGCGGGTGGCGGGCGCGGTGGCCCTGACGTCGTGCACGCCGGGGATGCCCTCCAGCGTGCGCATCAGGTCGGCGGCGTTGTCGGCCTGGCCGGTGATGACGACATGCAACTCGTTCAGGATCAGCGAGGTAAGCCAGGCGTGATCGGGAATCGAGGCGCTGAGCACCTCGATGACGCGCGATGGCGAGGCCTGGGCGCCGATGAACTTGCGCACGGTGGCCAGCCGCTCGATCTGGCCGCCGAGCTGCTCGCGCTGCGCCAGCACCGGTGCGGCGCTGGCGTTGAGGCTGCCGTAGGCGGCGCTGGCGGCGTTGGCGCGGGCGCGCAGCTGCAGCGTCGGGCTCACCAGCAGCGCCAGCAGCAGGATCGCCACCAGCGCCAGCAGGCCGATGTGCAGCATGCGCGCGCGGGCAGCGGCGCGCTCACGCGCCGATTCGCCATGGCCACGCAGCACGATGGGCTCGGCAAAGCCGCTGAGAGCCCAGAGCTCGGTCGTCGGCCCGGCAGCTTCGGCCGTCAGCCAGGGCTCGATCTGCTGACGCGAGGTGAGCACGGCCTCGACCTGGGTGGTGGCGTCGGCGCCCGGGCGGGCACGATGGGCCCAGCGCAGCTGCTCGGCGGTAAACGGGCTGGCGGAGACGATGTCCAGCTCGACAGCGGCAGCCAGTTCGTCGGGCGGCAGCGCCGGCAGTACGATGGCGCGGCGGAGATAGCGTTCGGCGGGCAGTTCGATCGCCTCGAAGCTGGCCGCCGGCCGGCGCTGCGCACTGGAGGCGGGGGCCGGACTGGCGCTGTCGCCCCGCACGATCCAAAGCTGCTGGCGACCGTCGGTACGCCGCAGCCGCACATGCTGGACCGGGTTGAGCCAGGCCAGCCAGCGCGAGTGCAGCAGCGCGTCGATGGCCTGGCGCCAGTGCAGTCGCAACCGTCGGTCGACGCCGAGCAAGCGGTCTGCAGTGGAAGGATGGGAAGACGGCATGGACTAGGACAAAGGGTGCGGTTCGTTAACGCGCGATGACGCCACGCTCCACGTGCAGGGTACGCCAGGGAACGCCGACGACACTCCGGTCGAGCAGCACGGTGCGGACAAAAGTCGCTATTTTGCCTGTGTCGATGGGAACCTCGGCCTGGATCCGGTAACGGTCGGTGGCGCCGCTCTGCGCAAGGCTCGGATCGAGCGTGCTCAGATCGACGCCGGGCTGGCCGCTGTCGCGTGCGGCAGCAATCTGTGCCGCACGCCCGGCGTCACCGCGCGTCAGCACGGCCAGCACATCGGGCAGCGCCGCCAGCGGCGCGACGCCGGCGCCGCTGTCGGTATCGGTGGTGACCAGAGAGCGCAGGCGTTCGTACAGCGCGTAGTCGACGCCGGGCACCAGCAGCAGATCCTCGACAGCCTCGAAACGCCAAGGCGCGCCCCCGCCGGGTCGCCCGCCACGCCATTCGACCAATTGCTGCGTCAACCCCTCCGCCGCCGCCGGGGGCAGGCCACCAGCCACCTGCAGCAGCGCCGACAGCAGCGGCGGCGGCGCGTGGTTGAGGTCGATCCGGCCGGACAGGGGCTGGATCGTGACGACGATGCTGTGGCCGGCGAAATCGACCGTGTCGCGCAACAGGGCTTCGGGGCGCTGGTTTGCGGCCTGCAGTTGCTGCAACGCCAACTGGATGGCGCCGTCGGCGAGCGCCTGGGCCACCACGGCATCGCGTTCGCCCGTCACCAGCCGGGCTTGCTGGCGCACGGTGTAGCCAAGGCTGGCCACCAGCACGCTGAACGCGGCCAGCACCCACAGCACGGCGATCAGTGCCATGCCGCGTGCACGACGGCGCCGGGGCGCCCGCCGCGCAGACGGCAAATTGCGCCGGGTCATCGACCGCGTCCAACCACGAAGCCGCTGGCCGAGGGGTCGGAAGCCGGTAGCGCCGCCAGGCGAACCACCAGCATTGGCCAGGCCGTGGCGCCCGACAGCTGCAGTTCCACCGCATCCGGCAAGTGCCAGTTGGAATTGCCGAGCTTGGCCGGCCAGGCGTCGAGCCACTGGTCAGCCCGCTGGTCAAGATAGCGCAGGCTCAAGCCATCAGCGAGCGGCATGATCACCTGGGCCTGCGCCTGCGACCAGTCGGGAAATGCAGCCAGGTCGGACCACGGCTGATAGCGCAGCACCAGCGCGCCGGCGCCGCCAGCGGGTTCGAGCGCCAGGCGCAAAAAGTGGCGGCCACCGATGCCGTAGCCACCCGGCAGCACGCCGACCCAGGCCAGTTCGGCCGGCCCGGCGGCGAACAAGGGCTCGGTGCCGGCACCGGCGCCAGCGACGCTGGCCGGCCGGATCGAGGCGCGTCCCAGCACCTCGCGCAGGAAATGCTGCGCCACACGCAACTGGTCCGCCTGCTCGAGGCGCTGATCGACGCGCGCTTCGGTCTGGCCGGCGGAGCGCAGCGCACCGGTCAGCAGCAACATCAGCACCGCCAGCAGACTGAGCGCGATCAGGACCTCGACCAGCGTGAAACCGGCCAGCGGGTGGCGGGGCGATGCCATCAGAGGCGCCCCCCGGGCTGCGGCACGCGCTCGGGCCGCAGGGTCAACAGCTCGAGCGAGCGCGCGCGCTCGCCGTCGACCCAGCGCACGCTCAGGCGCAGCTCGTGCAGGTGCATCGCAGGCTGCTGGCCATTCACGGCTGTGGGAAACGGCTGGGACACTGCCTGCCAGACAAGGCCGGCCGACTCGCCGGCGGCGTTGATCCCGCCCGGAGGCAGGCTGTCGTAGGCGTCCAGCAGCGACTGGGCCAGCAAGGTGGCGCTCTCATGGCGCGTCAGCGTGCCGGTCTGACTGGCCGAGCCGCCCATGGCGCGATAGAGCACCCCGAGCGACAAGGCCATGATGCTGAACGCCACCAGCACTTCCAGCAGCGAGAACCCGCGCAGGCGGCGCTTCATCGCGTCACCGGCTCCTGCTCGACGCGGCCGGAAAACCAGTCGACACGCAGCCGCACGCCACTGCCCGACGGCCGCAGCACGTCGACGCTGCCGCCGCTGGCGCCGCCGCGCGCCAGAAAACGGATCCCCATCTGGCCGTCGCCCCAGGTTTCCTGCTCGGCCATGACGGCGCGGATCTCCAGCCCGTCCGGCACGCGGTGCAGTGGCTGGCCCTCGACGCCGAAACTGCGTTGACGCAGATCGACGATGAAGCGCGCATCGGCGCCGCTGCTGTGAGCCAGATGGCGCGCCGAGCGCATGTCGGTGGTGATGTTGCGCACGGTCTCGCGGTAGTGGGCGGCGACTTGCAGGCGCTCGAAGGCGATCGGCGTCAGACCCAGCAGCAGCCCCAACACGGCAAACACGACCAGCAGTTCGACCAGCGTGAAGCCGCCAGCCCGGCGCGCGCGCCGGCAGCGCGCGCGTGTCCCGGATGGACCATCACCGGCCGCACTGGCGCTCACTGGCGATTGCGCTGGTCGGCGTTCTCACCGTCGCCACCGGGCGCGTTGTCGGCGCCGAGCGAGACGATCTCGATGCCGCCATTGGGACCCGGGCTGGCGTAGCGGTAAGGGTTGCCCCAGGGGTCGTTGGGCAGGCCGCCCTTGAGGTAGGGGCCGTTCCAGCCAGTCACCGAGCCGGGCTGCGTGACCAGGGCCTGCAGGCCCTCGGCGGTGGTGGGGTAGCGCCCGGTGTCGAGCCGGAAGATCTCCAGCGCCTTGTCGATCTCGGAGATCTGGGTCGCCGCGGTCTTGGACTTGGCGCTGCCGAATTGCTTCATCACGTTGGGGCCGACCAGGCCGATCAACAGCGCCAGGATGGCCATCACGACCAGCAGTTCGATCAGCGTGAAGCCACGCGCGCGGCGGCGGCGCTCGGTGCGTGCCGGTGAGAAACGGAGCAATCGGTTCGTGGATGTGGTCATGGTTGGAATCTACTAGACAGCAAGTTCGTTGACGGACAGGATACCCATCAGGATGGAGACGATGATGGCGGCCACCAGCACGCCCAGCACCAGGATCAGAACGGGTTCAAGCAGAGTCAGGGAGCGCTTGATGCCGGTTTCGACCTCGCGGCTGAGGAGGTTGGCCAACTCGAGCATCATGGGGCCGATGCGGCCGGTTTCTTCCCCCACTCGGATGAGGTTGATCGCCAAAGGTTCAAAGCTGCGGGTCGCGGTCATGGCTGCGACCATGCGGCCGCCGCCCTTGACCATCGGCACCATTTTTGCCAGCCGTGCGCGCAGCCGGGCATTGCCGACGGTGTCGGTGGCGATCTGCAGCGCGGTCAGCAAGGGCACGCCATTGCCGAGCAGGGTCCCCAGCGAGCGCGAAAACAGGGTCAGGTCGTACTTGTAGAGCAGTGCCCCGACCACCGGCAAACGCAGTGCCAGGCTCTGCCACCATTGGCGACCGGCTGGCGTGCGCAGCCAGCGCCAGGCCAGCAGGCCCAGCACCAGGGCGCCGATGGCAAGCGTCCAGCCGTGGTCGCGGAAGCCGTCGCCAAGCGCCATGACGATGCGCGTGGGCAAGGGCAGGCCCTCGCCCAGATCGGAAAACAGGCTCTTGAACTGCGGCACCACGAAGCCCAGCATGACCACCAGCGACAGCAGGGCCACGACCAGCAGGATGGCCGGATAAATAGTGGCTGAGACCACGCTTTCGCGCAGCGCACGCAAGCGCTCCAGGTGCTCGACCAGGCGCTCGAGCACCAGCGACATCTGCCCGCTGACTTCGCCCGAGCGCACCATGTTGATGTAGAAGTCGCCGAACAGCTCGCGGTGTCCGGACAGCGCACGGCTGAAGGGCGCGCCGCCCTTGACGTCTTCCAGCAGTTGCTCGAGCAGCGTGCGCACGCTGGGTTTGTGGCTCATCTCGATCAGCACCCGCAGGGCGTTGTCGAGCGCCAGGCCGGCGCGCAGCATGATCGACAGCTCGCTGGTGAAGGCCAGCACGTCGGTGCGGTTGGCCGGGCCGCGGTCGATGCGCCGACTGCGCCGAGGTGCGCCGGCGACGCTGGCCTGCTCCAACGCCAGCGCCGATTCGACCCGGATCGGGGTCAGGCCACGCGCGCGCAGCTGGCGCAACACGGCGTCGGCGGCGTCGGCCTCGGTGCGGCCTTCGACCAGGTGCCCATCGGACTGGGCAGCGCGCCAGGCGAACTCAGGCATCGCTCTGGTCCTGCGTCACACGCAGCAGTTCGTCGAGGCTGGTGACGCCGGCGGCGACCTTGCGCAACCCATCCTCGTAAAGCGTGTACATGCCGGCCTTGATCGCCAGATGCTGCAGCGCACTGGCGTCCTGCCCCTGCAGGATGGCGCTGCGCAGCGCCTCGTCGACCACCAGCAGTTCGTGGATGCCGGTGCGACCTTGGTAGCCGGTGCCACGGCAGCGCTCGCAGCCACGCGCCTCGTGGATCGGAGCGCCGGGGGCGACGAAACGCCCCAGGCCGGAGCTCTGCAGCACCTCGGGCGCCGGCTGCACCGGCGCCTTGCAATGGCTGCACAGGCGTCGCACCAGGCGCTGCGCCAGCACGCCGTTGACGGTGGAGGTGATCAGGTAGCGCTCGACGCCCATGTCCTGCATGCGCACCACCGCACTGGCGGCGGTGTTGGTGTGCAGCGTGGACAGCACCAGGTGGCCGGTGAGCGAGGACTGCACCGCGATCTGCGCCGTCTCGCCGTCGCGCATCTCGCCGATCATGATGATGTCCGGGTCCTGGCGCAGGATCGAGCGCAGCGCGTTGGCAAAGGTCAGGTTGATCTGGGTGTGCACCTGGATCTGGTTGATGCCCTCGAGCTGGTATTCGACCGGATCCTCGACGGTAATGATCTTCTGCGTTTGCGAATCGAGCTTGGCCAAGGCAGCGTACAGGGTCGTGGTCTTGCCCGAGCCGGTGGGACCGGTGACCAGCAAGATGCCGTGGGGACGCGCGATCAGGTGGTTGAAACGCTCCAGCGTGTCCTTCTCGAAGCCCATGTCCTCGAGGCCGAAGCGCACGCTGGCACGATCGAGCACGCGCATGACCACGCTTTCGCCATGCACGGTGGGCACGGTGGAGACGCGCAGGTCAAGCTCGCGCCCCTTGACGCGGGTCTTGATGCGGCCGTCCTGCGGCAAGCGGCGCTCGGCGATGTCCAGATGCGCCAGCAGCTTGACGCGCGAGCTCACGGCCGCGCCCTGTGCGGCAGCCACCACCTCGCCGGGGTGCAGCACGCCGTCGATGCGGTAGCGCACGTGCAGGCCGTCGTCGAATGGCTCCAGGTGAATGTCGGAGGCACGCAGCTCGATGACACGGCCGATGATGGCATTGACCAGGCGGATGACCGGCGCCTCGCTGGCCAGGTCGCGCAGGTGCTCGACGAAATCGGCCGCCTCACCTTCCAGGTCGATGCGGTCACCGCCGTCCTCCGACACCGGCTGCTCGTCCAGGAAACGCACCAGCGCCTGGTCGATTTCGCTCGGCGTGCCCACCGCCGGATGCACCCTGAGCCCCGTGGTCAGGTGCAGCGCCTGCAGCACAAAGGCGTCCTGCGGCGCCGCCATCACCACGTCGAGCCGGCCATCGCCAGCCTGCAGCGGCAGCACATGGTGGCTCTTCAGGAACTCGGGCAGCAGCCCTTCCAGTTCAAGCAGCAGGTCGGGATAGGCGTCAACGCCGACGAAAGGCAACTTCAGATGCTCAGCCAGCGCGCGCGCGGCGTCCAGCTCGGAGACCAGCCCCAGGCTGACCAGCACGCGGTCAAGCGATCCACCGATCTCGCGCTGCGCCGCCGTGGCGCGCTCGAGGTCGCGCGCGCCCAGCTTGCCGGCGCGCACCAGCAGTTCACCGTAGGCCGTCCAGTCCAGGCGGAATGCAGGAAGGGGATCGGCGGCGGTCGCGGCGGGCGGCAACTCTATCGTGAGTACGGGCTCAGGCATGGGGATCCATCAGGCGTGCAATGGCTGCGCCTGGCAAGGCGCTGGCATCCGGCTAGGTGACTGCTTCGGTGCGATTCTAAAGTTCGGCCCCGCCACGCAGGGAAATTCGCTTGCGATAGTCCCGCCAGGCACTCGAGCGCCAGAGCCTGAACAGGCTGCGCAGGTGCCAGATAAAATGGCGCGGACGGCGTCGACTGGCACGCTCTGCCGCGTGTTCCACGACGGCGCTGTCCGCCCGCACCAACTGCCAGCCAGCCAACTGCATCCGCAGGCACAGGTCGACATCCTCACAGTACATATGGTAGCCCTCGTCAAATCCACCCAACTGGGCGAATGCCTGCGAGCGCAGCAGCATGAAGGCGGCGTTGACCCAATCTGAGGCGCGGGCGGCGCCCACTTCGTGCCGTCGGCCGCCCCCATGGCGCCGCAGCAGCCGCCAGGGCGTGGGCAGCAGCCGTTCGCTGTCCTGCGGAACGCCCTGAGCATCCAGTTGGACCGGATAGGCACACCCAGCGCCGGGATGGGCCTGCAGCGTGTCCCACAAGGAGGCGAACGGGTTGCCGCTCCAGCGCACGTCCGGATTCAGCACGGCAAAGGCCGCGCTCGCACCCAGGGTCCGATCATGTTCGAAGGCGCGGTTGTGGTTGATGGCGAAACCGACTGCCGCAGCATTGTCGATCAGCACCAGCTCGAAGGGCCAGTGCCGCTGTTGCAATGTGGCCTGCAGCGCGGGCTCGGGCTGGTTGAGCGTGAGCAACACACGCCTAGGCGCCGCGCGCGCGCCCTGCTCGCGCAGCGCGGCCAGCTGGTCCAGCAGCGCCGATACCAGCGGCCCATGGCCATGGCTGACGATCGAGACGGTGATATTCACGGGCAAGGCGCCGCCAGCGCAGGCGCATCAGTCATTCATGACCGCCGTTACGGCAGTTCGGCATCCTTCCAGGCAACTCCGGCGCGGTCCTTGTCGGACAGCAGCGGCGCGGCGATGCCGTGCGCGGCCAGTGGCCAGTCGATGCCGATGGCGGGATCGTTCCAGGCGATGCAGCGCTCATGCTCGGGCGCGTAATAGTCGCTGGTCTTGTAGAGGAAGTCGGCCACGTCACTGAGCACCAAAAAGCCATGCGCCATGCCGACCGGCAGCCACAGCTGGCGGTGGTTGTCGCCACTGAGCTCGACGCCGACCCAGCGGCCGAAACTGGGTGAGCCGCGGCGGATGTCGACCGCGACGTCGAACACCGCGCCTTGCGTCACGCGCACCAGCTTACCCTGCGGCTGCCGGATCTGGTAGTGCAGGCCGCGCAGCACGCCCTTGCCGCTGCGGCTGTGGTTGTCCTGCACGAAGTCGATGTCGAGGCCGGTGGCGGCGGCGAAGGATTGGCGGTTGTAGCTCTCGGTGAAGAAACCGCGGGCGTCGCCGAACACGCGGGGCTCGAGTATCAGCACGCCTTCGATGGCGGTGGGAATCACATGCATGGATGTACTCGGTTCCAGGAGATTCGTACGCCTGCCTTCGGCGCGGGCACGATGGGCTGGTTCACGACTTCTCTGCTCCGGGTGGCGTGAACTCGGCGATCCAGCGCGCCACCGTGTCCGGCAGATAGCCGCGGTGGAAATGTCGACGCCAGGGATAGGCGCTGGCGCCGGAGCCATCCTTGAGCTTGATGTCGCGCGTGCTGCCCATGATACGGGCGGGCGCGCCGACCACCACCGTGTCTGCCGGCACGTGACGCGCGACCGAACTGTGGGCGCCAACCAGCGCACCCTCGGAGATCGTCACGCCTGGCAGGATGACAGACATGGTCGCGATGGCGACGTAATCCTCGAGAACCACGCCCAGGCGGACTTCGCTGGGAGGATGCGGGTCGTTGGTGAGAACCACATAGGGAAAGATCCAGACGTAGTTGCCAATGGTCGAACCCTGACCGATGTGCACGTTGCTGTGCAGACGCACGTAATCTCCGATCCGGCAGTGGCCCTGGATGTCGCTCAGTGTGCCGATCTGCAAGCCTGGCCCGGCGTGCGTCTGCTCGCGAACGCTGACCCGATGGCCGGTCACCAGGTGATCACCGAAGTTCGAGCCTTCGTAGAACACGCTGTGCGAGCGGATCAGCGACTGCTTGCCGATGCGCAAGACGCCGCCGTGCGCGCGGTCGTGGGCCGGATGGCCGATTTCGCAATGCGCACCGATCACCACACCTTCGGCCAGCTGGACCCGCTCGTGAATCACCGTGAATGGCCCGATCACCACATCCGCGCCCAGCCGCGCCTGCGGATGGACGATGGCGGTGGGATGGATCGACGGCGCGCCTGCGCCGCGCTCTTGACGCAGGCGCGCGCTATCGGCCACCCAGGGACTGGGATCGCTGAGCAGTGCAGCAAGGACCGACGGTGGCGTCGCAGCGTGTAGGGCCACCGCAGCGCGTACCACCTCGTCCTCGTCACCCGCCAGCCGCGTGAGCGCTTCGGGTGACGCGGCCGGCTCGCGCGCCCGTCGCAAGCTGTCAGCCTGTGCGCCATCGAACCATGAGGTTTCTGCTCCTATGTGCGTGGCCATGTCGTTCTCCTGCTATCCATAACACCTTCACAACGGTCACTCAATTCGCCGCCGCCAGGCGACAGACGGTGCGCAGAGCATGCAATTGCACGCCGCCGGCGCCCTCCACCGGGTCGATGCGCAGCACGGGCTCGAACCCTTTGGGGCGGTCAAAGACGAAATGCCGCTCGACTGGTTCGTCGGTCGCCGCCACCGGCTTGAGTTGCGAATCGATTTCCGTGAAGCCGGCGCTGCCCAGAGGCCGAACGAACACCTGGATCGCAGAAGCGGCCGGTGAACGCAGTCGGACCTGCACTTCCAGGACCAGGCAACGCTCGAACGCCTGGCGGTCATCGCTGCTAAAGACCACCTGCGGATCGTCGCCCGCCATAAAGTCCGCGCCGCCGGACACCGACTCGAGTTGGTGCCAGTCCAAGTGGCCACGAACCGGCAGCTGCGGCCAGTTCAGCAGCCATTGCTCGGGTGGTTCGTGCTCGACGATCGGCAAGTAGCGCGTGAAGGACGCGCCAAGCTGGCGCGCATGGCGGTAAGCAGGGGTCCAGTCTGCCATGAAGGCCGAACCGGGACATCGTATCGGTGCGCCTGTGCCCAACTGGCGGCTGAAGCAGCGGATGTCGGCAGCACGCGCCTGCCCCGCCTCCCGGTAGTAGGTCGCCAGGTCGAACACGCCGCGAGACAGGCACAGCAGGATGCCGACGGCAGCAACGCCCACCAACCAAATCCGCGCCCCCGAGGGTGGCTTGAGCGCGCGGGCAGATCGCCGCCAAAGCCAGGGCAGGCCCGCCACCATCCAGGGCAGCAGCAAGGTCACCCAGAAGAAATGAAAGCGCAGATAGGCCAGTTGAAACACCGCTGTCATGTCCTGGATCGAAGGATCCCGATAGCCGGCGCGCCCGAACGAGACCAGCGACAAGTAGGTCATGACAATCAGGAACAAGGGCAAGTACACCGTCGCAAGCCGCTCGGCGGCCCGGTCCTGGCGGTGCCAGTAACCCCACGCCAGCACCGCGGCAAGCGCCAACAGCAAGGCGCTGAGCGTGAAGGCGAAGGCCATCTCGACACCGACCGGGTCATAGCCACGGCCAAAGCTCCGCCCCACCTTGCCGAGCAGAAACATCCAGAAATCCGATTCATGTGGCCAGGCCAGGGGCACGCGGCGCGAACCATCGGTGTCCGGCGCGATCCGGGTCGCATAGACCTGCAGCGCAGCGGTAAACAGGCCCGCCAGCAACAGGCCGGTGCCGCCGTACCACAGCCGCTGGCGCAACGGCGGCCCCGATGGCCCACGCGCCGCCATCAGCAGCAAGCCGGAACCGGCAGCCAGTCCCGCAAACGCACCCGAGATGTAGGACAGTCCGGCCAGAAGCCCGAGCACGAAGCCGATCACGCCAACGGTTGTCCGCCGTTGCCGACTCAGCACGATGACATGCAAGGCGGCGAGCAGAAACACCAGCGGCAGCGCCTGATGGTAGGCAAGGTTCTGTTCACCCCAGTAGGTACGCGCCTGCAGCATCGGCAGGGTGAAAGCGAACGCCACACAACGCGTGGGAACGTCGCTCACCGCCCAGGTCAAGAGCCGCCATTGAAGCCACAACAGGGCGCCCAGCACCACCAGCATCGAAAGCGATTGGTAGACGATCGCGTTACCGTCAAGCCAACGCTGTGCCAGGGCATCCAGGGCGAGACCGACAGGCGCCAGCGTGTTGTTCCCGGCCTGGAACAATCTGCGCCACTCCAGCGATTCGATGGTGCCCCGCGCATACGCGCTCCAATCGTCATAAAACGGCAAATCGGTCCCGAACCGCAGCCAGAGCAGCAGATTGGCCGTCAGCATCAGCACGGGCAGCGCCAGTGCAAGGCGACACCATGCCATCTGCACGGGCAAGCGGATCAAGACTGCCGCCTTCCGTGACCGGACATGAAGACCCAGCGCTGAACCAGAAACACCAGGGGGACACACACCGCGATGGCCGCCAGCGCGGCCAACGCCGGCGGTCCGCGCAGGACCGACACCCACACTTCCACGATCGCCAGCCCCAGGCCCAGCTGAATCAGGTGGCTCGCCGCGACATAGACCGCCGACAGACGCCGCCCGGGCGTCCTGAAGACGGCAAAGCGCAGCAGCAGAAAGGACACGCCGATGCCGATCACGAACGACACCACATAGGAAACCCGATAGCCGACCACCGGCAGCAAGGCCAGATAAAGCAGATAGCTCAGCAAGGTGTTGAACGCACCCGAGAGCAGATAGCGCGGTAGGATGGACTTCAGGCTCATGCCGAACCATTCCCGTCTTGCATGCGGTCAACGCTTACGCGCCGCATGAATTCCTCGTAGTCGCGGATGTAATCCTGCGGGTCGTAGGGATCGGAAGCCAGCACCATCAGCACGGCGTCTTCGGAGTAGCCGTACTGGATGCCCCAGGTCATGGGCGGCAGGTACAGGCCCAGATGCGGCCGATCGAGCCAGAATTCCTCGCGCTGCGCACCGTCGTCGGCCACCACGCGCAACTGCCCCTTCACCGCGACCAGGAACTGTGCGCATTCCTTGTGCGCGTGCTCGCCACGAATTTGCTGATTGGGCACCGCGTAGACCCAGAAACAGCGCCGCGGCACGAACGGCAGGTTCTGGCCCACTTCCGCAGCACACAGGAAGCCACGCATGTCCTGCACTTCGCGCAGCGTGTGCAACTGCACCCCGCGCACGCGACTGGCCCGCACGCCCGGCTGCACCGCAGCGGCAGCACGCTGCTGCGGCAGCGGCGCCGGCGCGTCGACGTAGCCGACGATCACCGCCGGATGGCCCCGCACCACCGCGTTCGGCGGCACGTCGCGCGTCACTACGGCGCCCGGCTCGATGCGGGCACGCGCACCGACGCGCACGCCGGCAGCTATGAGCGCGCCCTCCCCCACCAGCACCCCGGCCTCGACCATCGCCCCCTCGGCGACGCAGGCCAGTGCGCCGATGCGCACACCGTCGCCCAGCAACTGGCCCTGCACGACGGCCGAAGGATGAACGCACGCCTCAGCCATCGACCTCGCCTCCAGCGGCAGCAAAGCGCTGCTCCGACAGCACCAGCGCCTGCGGCCGCTGCTTGGTGTTCTCGTAGGCGCGCCAGGCGTAGGAGCCGACGATGCCCAGGCTGAGCAGGTTCAGCGCGCCGAAGAACAGGATCGCCACCATGGTCATGGCGTAGCCGGGCACCGCGATCCAGCCCATCAGACGGCCGAGCACGGCCAGCAGCCCGACCACGGTGGCCACCAGCACGCCGATGCTGCCGGCCAGCAGCAGCCCGCGGATCGGCAGGTCGGTGAAGGCAAACACACTGTCGGCCAGGTAAGAGACCTTCTTGCGCCAGGTCCAGGCCGACTTGCCGTGCGTGCGGGCGCGGCGCTGGTACGGCAGCTCGGCGCGCCGAAAGCCGAGCCAGAAGATCTGCGCGATCAGCGAGCTGCGGCTCTCCTCCAGCGCCAGCAGCGCATCACGGAAGGCCCGGTTGCAGGCGAACACGTCGACCCCGCCGGGCGGCATCTCGGGCACCACCCAGCGCCGGTAGGCGGCCCAGAACAGCCCGGCCTGCCAGCGCTGCAGCGCCGGGTCATCGCGCGCGCTGCGCACGCCGACCACCACGTCGACCGGTTGCGACTGCAGCGCGTCGAACATCTGCTCCACCAGCTCCGGCGGCTCCTGCAGGTCGGCGGCCATGACGGCGAACCAGCGTCCCGTGGCCCGCGCCAGCCCGCTGCGCACGGCGGCGAAGGAGCCGAAGTTGCGCGCCAGCAGCACCAGCGTGGCGGCGAACGGCTGAGCCGGCAGTTGCCGGCTCAGGATATCGTGGCAGCGGTCCGGGCTGCCATCGATGACGAACAGCACCTCGAGTCGGTCGTCCAGCCGGGCATTCAAGGCCGCGAGCGCGGCCAGCAGATCGGGCAACGAGGCCTCGTTCTTATAGACCGGGATGATGAGGCTCAAATCCCTCATGCCAGCTCCCCATGAAACCGTCGCACGGCGTCGATCACCTGTTCCACCTGCGCGTCGCCCAGGCCGACAAAGCAGGGCAGCGTCAGCACCTGCGCGCAGGCCGCTTCGCTGACGGGCAGCAAAGGCGGCTGGCCAGCGGCGGCCAGCAGCGGCTGCCGATGGTCGGCAATCGGATAGTGCACGTCACAGGCCACGCCAGCCGCGGCCAGGTGCGCCTGCAAGGCCGCGCGCCGAGGCGTGCGCAGCACGTACAGGTGGGCCACGTAGTCGTCGCCGGTCGACACCGGCAGACGCAACGGCAGATCGGCAAAAGCCGCGTTGTAGCGCGCGGCGATGGCGCGGCGCCGGGCATTGGCGGCGTCCAGCAACGGCAGCTTGGCGCCCAGCACGGCGGCCTGCATCTCGTCGAGCCGGCTGTTGCGCCCACCCGCGAGCGCCACTTCATACTTGGCCTGCCAACCATACTGACGCAGGCGGCGCAGGCGCTCGGCCAGCCCCGCGTCGTCGGTGACCAGCGCACCACCGTCACCCAGTGCGCCGAGATTCTTGGTCGGGTAGAAGCTGTAGGCACCGATCCAGCCCCAGGCCCCGGCCAAACGGCCGGCGCGTCGCGCACCATGGGCTTGCGCGCAATCCTCGATCAGCGGCACCTTGGCGTCGCGGCACAGCGCCGCCAGCATCTGCACATCAGCCAGCTGACCGTAGAGATGGGTGACGATGACCGCATCCACCCCACCCGCCGCCAGCACCGGTGCCAGCGCGGTGGGTGACAGGGTCAGCGCGTCCTCGTCCACGTCCACATACACCGGCGTGGCGCCCACCGTCCGGATCGCGGTCGAACCGTAGAAGCCGGCGTTGGCGACCGTCACCACCCGCTGGCCGGGCCCGATGCCCAGCGCCCGCAGCGCCAGTTCCAGCGCATCGGTGCCGTTGGCGACGCCGATCGCGTGCGCCACGCCGACATAGGCGGCAAACGCGGTTTCGAACGCCTGCACCTGCGGCCCGAGGATGTAACGCTGGCTGTCCACGACCTGGCGCAGCACCTGGCTCAGATCGAGCCCGAACGCGGCCGCCTCGGCCGAGAACAGGGGCACGGTCGGCGCAGGCAGCACCGCCATCACATGCGACCCCGCCGCGGCGCCGACTGCCCCAGCAAGTGCATCAGGTACGCCCCATAGCCGCTCTTGGCCAGCGGCTCGGCCAGCGCCTCAAGCTTTGCATCGTCGATGAAACCCTTGCGCCAGGCGATCTCTTCCGGGCAGGCGATCTTCAGCCCCTGGCGGCGCTCCAGCGTGGCGATGAACTGGCCGGCGTCCAGCAGGCTGTCGTGCGTGCCGGTGTCCAGCCAGGCGTAGCCGCGCTGCATGATCTGTACGTTGAGCTGGCCCTGCTGTAGGTAGGCGTCGTTGACGGCGGTGATCTCCAGCTCGCCGCGCGCACTGGGCTTGACGGCCTTGGCGATGTCGACCACCTGGCGATCGTAGAAGTACAGGCCGGTGACGGCGTAGCTGCTCTTGGGGCTCTCGGGTTTCTCCTCGATGCTGATGGCGCGGCCGCCTTCGTCGAACTCGACCACGCCGTAGCGCTCGGGGTCCTGCACGTGGTAGGCGAACACGGTGGCGCCTTGGCTGCGGGCGTCGGCGTCGGTGAGCAGCACCTCGAAGTCGTGGCCGTAGAAGATGTTGTCGCCCAGCACCAGCGCGCTGGGGGCGCCCGCGATGAACTGCTCGCCGATCAGGAAGGCCTGCGCCAGGCCATCGGGGCTGGGCTGCACGGCGTAGCTCAGGCTGATGCCCCACTGGCTGCCATCGCCCAGCAGCTGCTGAAAGCGCGGCGTGTCCTGCGGCGTGCTGATGACGAGGATGTCGCGCATGCCGGCCAGCATCAGGGTGGCCAGCGGGTAGTAAATCATCGGCTTGTCGTACACCGGCAGCAGCTGCTTGCTCAGCGCCAGCGTGGCCGGGTGCAGCCGGGTGCCGGAGCCGCCGGCGAGGATGAGGCCTTTGCGAGGGGTCATGGGTGTTCTTCTACAGGATCTCGGCCAGCATGCGATCGACGCCGTGCTGCCAGGGCGGCAGGCTCAGGCCGAACGCGGCCTGCAGCTTGGTTGTATCCAGGCGCGAATTGTGCGGGCGGCGCGCCGGCGTCGGGTACTGGCGGGTGGCAATGGGCGCGACCTCGACCACTTTCAACTCGATGCCTGGTTGCAGTTGGCGCGCTTGTTCGATCACATGCCGGGCATAGGCGAACCAGGTGGTTTCGCCGGCGGGCGCCAGGTGGTAGGTGTCGGCCTTGGCCGGCTGAGCAAGCGTCTGCACGATGGCGTGCGCACTGGCGTCGGC
>CAZHSD010000023.1:54327-55406 GCA_964534975.1 uncultured Ottowia sp.
CGGCCTTGGCCGGCTGAGCAAGCGTCTGCACGATGGCGTGCGCACTGGCGTCGGCGATCAGTTCGGCGCCGGTGGGCGCGCCCCACTGGTCGTCGATGACGGTGAGGCGCTCGCGCTCCGCGCCCAGGCGCAGCATGGTCTTGGCGAAGTTGCCGCCGCGCGCCGCATAGACCCAACTGGTGCGCAGGATCAGATGCGCGCAGCCGCTGGCGCGGATCGCCTGCTCGCCGTCCAGCTTGGTCTGGCCGTAGACGCTCAAGGGGCCAGTGGCGTCGTCCTCGCGCCAGGGCCGCTGGCCGCCGCCATCGAACACGTAGTCGGTGCTGTAGTGCAGCAGCAGCGCGCCGCAGGCCTGGGCTTCGCGCGCCAGCACGGCGGGCGCCTCGGCGTTGATGCGGCGCGCTTGTTTCGCCTCGCGCTCGGCCTGGTCGACGGCGGTGTAGGCGGC
This sequence comes from uncultured Ottowia sp., assembly GCA_964534975.1. GTDB lineage: Bacteria > Pseudomonadota > Gammaproteobacteria > Burkholderiales > Burkholderiaceae_C > Ottowia. The sequence continues at coordinate 54,776 of CAZHSD010000023.1, forward strand.
GGCGTTGACGATGACGTGTGGCTGCAGCGTGCGCACGCTGGCGGCGATGCCCTCCAGCTCGCTCAGGTCACCGCACAGGCCGTCCTGGCCGGCGCGATCCAGCGCGACGACCTCGCCCAGCAGCGCCAGGCTGCGCTGCAGCTCCCAGCCGACCTGGCCGTCCTTGCCCAGCAGCAGGATTCTCATGCGGCGGCCGTGGCTCCGTACTGCGCCGCCACCCAGTCGCGGTAGGCGCCGCTCTGCACATTTGCCACCCATTCCGGATTCGCCAGGTACCACTCGATGGTCTTGCGGATGCCGGTGTCGAAGGTTTCGGCCGGACGCCAGCCGAGTTCGCGCTCGATCTTGCGCGCGTCGATGGCGTAGCGCCGGTCGTGGCCGGGGCGGTCCTGCACGTGGGTGATCTGCGTGCGGTAGCTCTGACCGTCCTGGCGCGGCTGCAGCTCGTCGAGCAGATCGCAGACGGTGTGCACGATCTCCAGGTTGGTCTTCTCGTTCCAGCCGCCGATGTTGTAGACCTCGCCCGGCCGGCCGGCCGCCAGCACGCGGCGGATGGCGCTGCAGTGGTCGCTGACGTAGAGCCAGTCGCGCACCTGCTGGCCGTCGCCGTAGATGGGCAGCGACTTGCCCG
>CAZHSD010000024.1:0-52823 GCA_964534975.1 uncultured Ottowia sp.
GTCTGGGCCGTGTCTCAGTCCCAGTGTGGCTGATCATCCTCTCAGACCAGCTACAGATCGCAGGCTTGGTAAGCCTTTACCTCACCAACTACCTAATCTGCCATCAGCCGCTCCAGACGCGCGAGGTCTTGCGATCCCCCGCTTTCATCCGTAGATCGTATGCGGTATTAGCCACTCTTTCGAGTGGTTATCCCCCACGTCTGGGCACGTTCCGATGTGTTACTCACCCGTTCGCCGCTCGCCGCCAGGTTGCCCCGCGCTGCCGCTCGACTTGCATGTGTAAAGCATGCCGCCAGCGTTCAATCTGAGCCAGGATCAAACTCTACAGTTCGATCTTGAATTTATACTCTTCCGAGTTAACTCATTTAAACGGAATTGAAGTGAACTTCACTTCTGTTCTCATGAGCGTTTGATAGTCTGAAAGACTTTGGCAATTCGCCATCAAACGCCCACGCTTATCGGCTGTATGTTTTTAATGAACCTGACAAGCGGCCTGACGCCTTGCTTGCCTGCCTCAGCTGCGATCAGCCGAGCCTTGAATTATGACAGGAGTTTGAGAAGCCTGTCAACTTTGAGGGTTTCTACCTAGTCGCGTCGCGTGTTGCTTGGCTGCCTCGTAGCTCCTCGGGCGCAGGCCGCGAGGGCCTGGACCGCTTCGCTGGCTGCCGGCCGTTGCCGTTGATCAGCGAAGCCCTAGACTATAGCATCATTTTTGCAGTGGCCGCAAGCCTCCCGCAAAAAATTTCTTGGACTGCAGCGCCGGCGCTGCAGCTTGCCGACACGCGCCGTTTCGACCATGCCCTTGCTCACACTCCTCGCCGCACAGCTTGCCTATGGCCACGTGGCGCTGCTGGACCACGCCGACTTCGCGCTCGATGCGGGCGAGCGCGTCGGCTTGATCGGGCGCAACGGCACCGGCAAGTCGTCGCTGCTGCGCATCCTGGGCGGGCTGGAGCAGCCCGACGATGGCACCCTGCAACGAGATCCGTCGCTGCGCGTGGCTCACGTCGCACAGGAACCCAACCTGGCACCGGATGCGAGCGTGTTCGACAGCGTCGCACAGAGCCTGCGACCGCTGCGCACACTGATCGACGCCTACACCTCGGGCAATGGTGATCTGGACACGCTGCAGGCGCAGATCGAGGCGCAGGACGGCTGGCGCTGGCAGCAGCGCGTGGAGGAGACGCTCGATCGCCTGCGCCTGGCCCCGCAAGCCCGCGTCGGCGAGTTGTCGGGCGGGATGCGCAAGCGCGTGGCGCTGGCGCAGGCGCTGGTGAAGCAACCGGACGTGTTGCTGCTGGACGAGCCGACCAACCACCTCGACCTGGACGCGATCCAGTGGCTGGAGCAGTTGCTGATCGAGTTCCAGGGCAGCGTGGTGGTGATCACGCACGACCGCGCGTTCCTGGACCGGGTGGCCACGCGCATCGTCGAGCTCGATCGCGGCAAGCTGCTGTCGTACCCGGGCAACTTCTCGCGCTACCAGCAGCTCAAGCAGGAACAGCTGGCGCAGGAAGCCGTGGTCAATGCCCGCGCCGACAAGCTGCTGGCGCAGGAAGAGGTCTGGATGCGCCAGGGGATCGAGGCGCGGCGCACCCGCGCGCAGGGGCGCATCAACCGACTGCATGCGCTGCGAGCGGCACGCGCGGCGCGCCGCGACGCCCTGGGCCGCGTGCGACTGGACGTGGATACCGAGGTCGGTGGCTACCAGGCGCGGCTGGTGGCCGAGCTGCAGGACGTGTGCTTCGCATTCGATGACAGGAAGATCGTGCAAGGCCTCAGCACCACGGTGCTGCGCGGCGACAAGATCGGCCTGATCGGGCCCAACGGCGCCGGCAAGACCACGTTGCTGAAACTGATCCTGGGCGAGCTGGAGCCCGACCGCGGGCAGGTGCGCCGCAGCGCCAACCTGCAGGTGGCGTATTTCGACCAGATGCGGGCCGCGCTCGACCTGGACGCCACGCTGGAGGACTTCATCAGCCCGGGCAGCGAGTGGATCGAGATCGGAGCCAGGCGCCAGCACGTCAAGAGCTATCTGGGCGAGTTCCTGTTCAGCCCGGCACGCGCCATGTCGCCGGTGCGCAGTCTCTCGGGCGGCGAGCGCAACCGCCTGCTGCTGGCGCGGCTGTTCGCGCGCCCGGCCAACGTGCTGGTGCTGGACGAGCCGACCAACGACCTCGACATCGACACGCTGGAGCTGCTGGAGGAGCTGCTGCAGAACTACGAGGGCACGGTGTTCCTGGTCAGCCACGACCGCACCTTCCTGGACAACGTGGTGACCAGCACCCTGGTGTGGGAAGGTCCGGGCCTGTGGCGCGAGTACGAGGGTGGCGTGCAGGACTGGCTGGTGCAAAGCGCGCGCTGGCAGGCCTTGCGCGAAGCCGAGGCAGGAGCGTCGACCGCAGAAGAGCCTGCCGCGGCGCGGCGTGCAACGCCGAAGCCGGCGCCGTCATCCGAGCAGCCGACCCAGGCGCCGTCAAGAAAGAAGCTGTCGTACAAGGAACAACGCGAACTCGACGCCTTGCCAGCACGGATCGAGGCGCTGGAAGCCGAACAGGCGGACATCCGCGCCCGGCTGGCGGATGGTTCGCTCTATCAAAGCGACTTGCAGCAGGCCATCGCGCTGCAGGCGCGCGACACCGAAATCGAGGACGAGTTGATAGCTGCGCTGGAGCGCTGGGAGGCCTTGTCGGCTTAGATCACAGCAAACCGCGCCAATCGACCGCCTGCGTGGTGTCAACGCAGATGGCGATGGCTGCCTCGGCATCGGTGAGCGATTCACGCTCCAGCAGCTGGCGCTCCAACACCGCCAGCGTCGCTTCGGAGGCGTCGCGCCCCTCGGCGCTGCGGCGGCGCACGCGCTCGCGCAGCACGTCCACCGGCGCGTCGAACACCAGCAGGCGGCACGGCACGCCAAGCGCGGCGGCCAGGGCCATGAACTCGGCGCGATGGGCCTGGCGCAGGAAGGTGGCGTCGGCGAGCACCGGGAACCCCGCTTTCAGCAGCATGCGCGCCCGTTCGAGCAACTGGGCATAGGTGCGCGCGCTGGCCTCGGCGCTGTAAATGCCACCCGGCACAGCGGCGCTGGACGCTTCCGGCGCCAGGCCGAACAGGCGCTTGCGCTCGACGTCGGCGCGCAGGCGCACGATGCCGCGCGCTTCGATCAAGGGCTGGCTTTGGCTGCTCTTGCCCGAGCCCGAGACGCCGCTTGCGACGTAGAGCACACGCTCGCGTGGCTGCGACAGTCGGTGTGCCAGGTCAACATAGCGCGCCGCTTCGCACCAGTGCGCATCGCCGGATGCCTTGACGCGCAGCGCCGCCACCTTGGCCCGCACCAGCGCCCGGTACACGGCGTAGAACGGCAGCAGCGCCAGGCCCGCATGGTCGCCAGTCAGGTCCAGCCAGGCGTTCATGAAGCGCCAGGCCAGCGGCGCCAGCTGGTGCGCGTGCAGGTCCATGAACAGGAACGCCACGTCGGCCATGACGTCGATCCAGCGCAGCTGCGGGTTGAACTCGATGGCGTCGAACAGCTGCGGCGCGCCATCCAGCCAGATCAGGTTGCCCAGGTGCAGGTCGCCATGGCCTTCGCGCACCCAGCCGCCGGCGCGGCGGGCTTCGAACCGGGACTGCAAACGTTCGCCCTCGGCCTCGGTCCAGGTGCGCAGCTCGCCCAGCCGCGACTGCAGCGCCTCGTCCCGCAGGCACGCCTGCAGCGGCGCGAAGTTGTCGCAGGCCCACTGGCGGATGATTTCGGCGCGCCCGTAAGGGCCGTCCGCACCCGCCACCTCCGCCGCCCGATGAAAGGCCGCGATGTGCCGCACCAGCGCGTCGATGTGCTCGGCACGCAACTCGCCGCGCGCCGCGCGCTCGGCCAGCAGTGCGGCTTGCGGAAAGCGCCGCATGTGCACTGCGTGCTCGATCACCGGCCCATCTCCTCCGATGCGGGGTGCCTGCAGGCTGCCGTTGACCGACACCACGCCGAGATAGATGTCCGGTGCAGTGCGACGGTTGATGCGCAACTCCTCCTCGCAGGCGGCGCGGCGCAGGGCCAGCGTGCTGAAGTCGAGAAAATCGAGCTTGAGCGGCTTCTTCAGCTTGTAGGCGTCGTCACCCTTCAGCAGCACCCAGGAGATGTGGGTCTCGATCGGCTCGGCATCGCCCAGGCACTCGGCCAGGCGCTGCACCATCGCCGCCCGCGCCGCCAACGGGTCCTGCGGATCGGGCGGCGCGGCGTTCATGTGGTATCAGACGTTGAACAGGAAGTTCATCACGTCGCCGTCCTTGACGACGTAGTCCTTGCCTTCGCTGCGCATCTTGCCGGCGTCCTTGGCGCCCTGCTCGCCCCGGTACTGGATGAAGTCGTCGAAGGCGATGGTCTGCGCGCGGATGAAGCCGCGCTCGAAGTCGCCGTGGATCACGCCCGCCGCCTGCGGCGCGGTGTCGCCGACGCGGATGGTCCAGGCGCGCACCTCCTTGACGCCGGCGGTGAAGTAGGTCTGCAGGCCCAGCAGCTTGAAGGCGGCGCGGATCAGGCGGTTCAGGCCGGGCTCATCCTGCCCCATTTCTTCCAGGAACAGCGCCTTGTCCTCGTCGTTCATGTCGGCCATGTCGGCCTCGATCTTGGCGCAGATCGCCACCACGGGCGCGTTCTGGCCGGCGGCGTACGCCTGCAGGCGCTGCAGCAGCGGGTTGTTCTCGAAACCGTCCTCGGCCACGTTGCCGACGAACATCGCCGGCTTGGCGGTGATCAGGCACAGGGGCTTGAGCAGCGCCTGCTCTTCCCTCGACAACTGCAGCGTGCGCACCGGCCTGCCCTCGTTCAGCGCCGCCTGCACCGGCCCGAGCAGCTTGACCATCGCCGCGGCTTCCTTGTCGTTGCCGCTCTTGCTGGCCTTGGTGTAGCGCTGCAGGGCCTTGTCCACCGTGCCCAGGTCGGCCAGGCACAGCTCGGTCTGGATCACCTCGATGTCCGAGATCGGATCGACCTTGCCGGCCACGTGCACCACGTTCTCGTCCTCGAAGCAGCGCACCACGTTGACGATGGCGTCGGTCTCGCGGATGTGCGCCAGGAACTGGTTGCCCAGGCCCTCGCCCTGGCTGGCGCCGGCCACCAGGCCGGCGATGTCGACGAACTCGACGATCGCCGGCAACACGCGTTCCGGCTTGACGATCTCGGCCAGTTGCGCCAGGCGTGGATCGGGCACCTCCACGACGCCCGTGTTCGGCTCAATGGTGCAGAAGGGATAGTTCTCCGCCGCGATCCCCGCCTTGGTCAGCGCGTTGAAGAGCGTGGACTTGCCGACGTTGGGCAAACCCACGATGCCGCATTGAAGGGCCATGAATCTTTCCTTTGTGAATCACCCCTGTGCACCATCGAGCCGGGTACGGGCGTGGCCGAAACGCCGCATCCGCACGGCGCACCGCTGGGCCACTGGCTCGGGTTGCCGAGGATCGGCTTCGACCCATCCGTCGGGGAAGAGCGGTGATTGTACTGATCGCGCCCGTACGACTGAGGCTCGACCATGTCGTCGATGACCGCATCTCGTGCGGGTGGCTGCCGAGTGGCTTCGGCGTTCCCACGACCCGCGCCGCACTGGTCCACCGCGTGGGTAGTCGGACGCTATTTCCTCAGCGCCGGCTGATCTAGGTACCGCACATCCTTGACCGAGAGCGGAATCGGGTTGATGTACTGATAGCCCTTCGACTGCCAGTGGGCGAGTTCGGAGAAGCCGGTCGGCACCACGGTGATCATGCCGTGCATGTCCTCGGGCACGAAACCCGCCGCGCGCAGGGCGGCATCGCACATCTTGAATTCGACGCCTTCCTTGGCCAGCTCGGCCATGCGGTCGACGATGCCCTGGTACTGCTCGTAGTTCTCCTTGGCAAAGGCGCGCAGCTCGGGGCCATGGGTGACGACCACCACCTTGCCCCTGGTTTCCTTGACGGTGACCTTGACGAAGCCATACAGCAGGTTGAGCTGCTGCGGGTCGGCGTAGTTGACGTCGAACACCACGTCGGTCGGCGCCATGGTGTGCATGTCGACCTTGGCCGTGCCGTAGGGGGCGAACTCCTCGGCGGACACGGGCCTCGCCATGAGGGCCGGCATCGCCAAGCTGACAATGACGAGCATTTTCTTCATGCTGCCTCCGAATCAAAGTGGTGAAACACCGGTCCACCAGCCGCGGCCGGCAAACCATGCAGCCAAGCTGTTGGCTGCACCAGCGCCGCGATCAACGCAGCGCCTGTGCGTGGTGGGCGACATGCTCACCCATGAAGCTGGCGATGAAGTAGTAGCTGTGATCGTAGCCCGGCTGCAGGCGCAGCGTAAGCGGATGGCCGGCCTGCTCGCAGGCGGCCTGCAGCAGCTCGGGCTTGAGCTGGCCGGCCAGGAATTCGTCGGCATCGCCCTGGTCGACCAGCAGCGGCAGGCGCTCGGTGGCGCCGGCGATCAGCGCCACCGTGTCGTGCCGCTTCCAGGCCGCCATGTCATCGCCCAGATAGGCTTGGAATGCCTTCTGCCCCCAGGGCACCTGCGTGGGCGCCACGATGGGTGAGAACGCGCTCACGCTCCGGTAGTGGCCCGGGTGGCGCAGCATCAGGCTCAGCGCGCCGTGACCGCCCATGCTGTGGCCGAAGATGCCGCGCGCGTCGGTGGCCGGAAAGTGCTGCTCGATCAGCGCCGGCAGCTCCTGCACCACGTAGTCTTCCATGCGGAAGTGCGGTGCCCACGGCTGCTGCGTGGCGTTCAGGTAGAAGCCCGCGCCCTGGCCAAGGTCGTAGGCCTCGTCATTGGCGACCCCGTCCCCGCGCGGGCTGGTGTCGGGCGCCACCACGATCAGCCCGTGCTGCGCCGCGAAGGCTTGAGCGCCGGCCTTGGTGATGAAGTTCTGCTCGCTGCAGGTCAGGCCCGAGAGCCAGTACAGCACCGGGCAGGGTTCGCCCGCCAGCGCCCTGGGCGGCAGGTAGACGCCCACCCGCATCTCGGTGCCGGTGCTGGTGCTGGCGTGTTTCCACACCTCCTGGCGGCCGCCGAAGCTGGCGTGTCGTTCGATGCGCTCCATGATCTCGCTGCCTCCTCGTGCTTCAGCCTGCGTTCGGGCGGTACTGGCCGGCCTTGGCGGCCATCCTGGCGTCGAATTTCTCCCGCTGGACGACGAAGCGCTCGTGCCGGCCTTTCGAGATCAGATCGACGCCGTCGTGCGCCTCGACCGCGAACACCAGCTTCCTGCCCTCGACGGCGATCAGCTCCACCTTGGCGGTGACCTCCAGCCCGGTCGGGGTGGCGGCTTCGTGGCTGACGTCGACGTGGGTTCCCAGCGTCAGCTCCTGCGGCCAGTCCAGGTGCGGGTGGATGGCCTTGACGCAGGCCCATTCCAGGAAGCCGACCAGAAAGCCGGTCGCGAAGACTTCCGGCATGGCGACGAATTCGTCGGACTCCGGGTACAGCGCCGGCACCGTCTTCGACAAGGGCACGGTGAATTTGTGCTCGTAGCGGATTCCCGGCTTCAGGGATTCTTTCATGGCAGCTCCATCACTTTCGTCATGCCGGACCTGACCCAGCGCGGCCCGACCGCACTGCGCCCGGTGTCGGCACCCAACACCCTGGCGGTCAGTAATGCACCACGCTGCGGATCGACTTGCCCGCGTGCATCAGCTCGAACGCCTGGTTGATGTCGGCAAGCGGCATGGTGTGGGTGACGAAGGGCGCCAGCTGGATGCGGCCGGACATGGCGTCTTCGACCATGCCGGGCAGTTCCGAGCGTCCCTTGACGCCGCCGAAGGCCGTGCCCATCCACTTGCGGCCGGTCACCAGCTGGAACGGCCGGGTCGAGATCTCCTGCCCCGCGCCGGCCACGCCGATGATCACGCTCTGGCCCCAGCCGCGGTGCGCGCACTCCAGCGCGGCGCGCATCACCTGCACGTTGCCGATGCACTCGAAGCTGTGATCGACGCCCCAGCCGGTCATGTCGACGATGACCTGCTGGATCGGCTGCTCGTGGTCCTTGGGGTTGACGCAGTCGGTGGCGCCGAAGGTGCGCGCCAGTTCGAACTTGGCCGGGTTGGTGTCGATGGCGATGATGCGGCCCGCGCCGGCCAGCTTGGCACCCTGGATCACCGCCAGGCCAATGCCGCCGAGGCCGAACACCGCCACTGTGTCGCCGGGCTGCACCTTGGCGGTGTTCTTGACCGCGCCCAGGCCGGTGGTCACGCCGCAGCCCAGCAGGCAGACCTGCTCGGGGTTGGCGTCGGGGTTGACCTTGGCCAGCGACACCTCGGCCACCACGGTGTATTCGCTGAACGTGCTGCAGCCCATGTAGTGGTAGATGGGCTGGCCGTTGTAGCTGAAGCGCGTGCTGCCGTCGGGCATCACGCCCCGCCCTTGAGTGGCGCGCACGGCCACGCACAGGTTGGTCTTGCCGCTCTTGCAGAACAGGCATTCGCCGCATTCGGCGGTGTAGAGCGGAATCACGTGGTCGCCCGGCTTGACGCTGGTGACGCCCTCGCCGCATTCGACCACCACGCCCGCGCCTTCGTGACCCAGCACGGCGGGGAAGACGCCCTCGGGGTCATCGCCGCTCAGCGTGAAGGCATCGGTGTGGCAGATGCCGGTGTGGGTGATCCGGATCAGCACCTCGCCCTGCTTCGGCGGCGCGACGTCGATCTCGACGATTTGCAACGGCTTGCCGGCCTCGAAGGCCACGGCGGCGCGGGATTTCATGGGCTTGTCTCCTGTTCAGCGGGGCGGTCATTTCAGGTACGAGCGCACCAGCGAGGCCACCTCGTCCAGCGCCGCGTGTACGCGCTCGTGCTCGGGATCGTTCAGGCTCTCCACGCCGCAGTCGGCATGGCCGAAGGCCTCGCGCAGATGGCCTTCCAGCACATCGGCCATCAGGCCGTTGACGGCGCCGCGCATCGCCGCCAGTTGCTGCAGCACCGGGCCGCAGTCGCTGCCGGCGGCGATCGCGTGCTCCAGCGCCTCGGCCTGGCCGCGAATGCGCCGCAGGCGCGTAATGGCACGTTTTTTCTCTTGCGGCGAGTGGGGCACGACAAATCCAGATACTGCCGGGGAGTTTATCCACGGGGGGATGGGGCGTCAACCGAAGTCGCCCGGTGTTCCGATAAAAAATAGTCGCAAACGCTACCCTTCGAAAAACCTAGCGATCCGGCCTGCCAGTTCGGCCGTATCGACCTGTGAAGTCGAAAAAGCAATCGGCTATCCACAATAACCCCGACTAACAAACTGAGTCGTAAACGATCCGGAATACGACTGCGAGAAACGCCGTCGCGCTTACGACGGCCACGCGTATGTAGTCCGTCACGCCGACGTCAGAAGCGGACCACAAACAGTCAGCGCAACGGCCGACGATGCGCGAGCCTCGTCGCGCGCAGCATGAAAGGCCGTACCCATCTGAAGGGACTCTGTGATGAAAGCCACCCTCTTGAGTGCCATCGGGATCGCAGCCGCGGTGGCGTTCTCCACCAGCGCCATGGCTCAAGCGGCGCAGAACTCGACGACCGTAAACCCCACGCCCCCGTCGCAACCACAGCCAGGCCAGTTCAATCCTGCGGGTCCGACCTCCACGCCGGCGGCACCGGCACCCGCGGCAGTTGCGCCTGCGGCTACGACCGCGCCAGCACCGGTGCCCGCTGATACCACCAATCGCAGCACCCGGGCGCCGCGACCCGATCGCAACTGAAAGCTCTCCCCTCAGCCGCCATGGCCGACGATACGTCTCCTGCAGCCGACGCTTCCCGCTCCACCGCCCGCGTGGTGTGGAAAGGCGCCATCAGCTTCGGCCTGGTGCACATCCCGGTGGCGCTATACACGGCCACGACCTCGTCCGGCGTGGACTTCGACTGGCTCGACAAGCGCACCATGGAGCCGGTGGGCTACAAGCGCATCAACAAGAAGACCGGCAAGGAAATCGCCGCCGCTGACATAGTCAAGGGCATCGAGGTGGAGGACGGCCAATACGTCGTGCTGAGCGCCGACGAGATCAAAACGGCCTTCCCCAAGACCACGCAGACGATCGAGATCGAATCCTTCATCCAGGCCAGCGAAATCCCGTTCGTGTATCTGGAGCGCCCCTACTACCTCGCCCCCATCAACCGCGGCGACAAGGTCTATGCACTACTGCGCGAGGCGCTGCTGGAATCCGGCCGCGTCGGCGTGGCGCGTGTGGTGATCAGCACACGGCAGCATCTGGCCGTGCTCGTGCCGAGCGGGCCGGCCCTGATTCTGAACCTGCTGCGTTGGGGCGGCGAGATTCGTTCATTTGAGGCGCTGAAGCTGCCGCCCGCCGGCGCCAAGGCGGCGGGCCTGAAGGAGAGCGAACTGAAGATGGCTCGCCAGTTGATCGAGGAAATGTCCGCCCCCTGGGACGCGGACGACTTCCGCGATTCGTTCAAGGACGAGATCATGCGCTTGGTGCGCGAGAAGGCTGAAGCTGGCGAGGTGCAGAGAGTCGAGAAACTGGACTCGCCAGCCACCACCGGTAAGGTGGGCGCCGAGATTATCGACCTGACCGAACTGCTCAAGCGCAGCTTGCAGGGCGGCGCACCCGGCAAAGCCAAGGTCACCAAGAAGGCTGCCGCACAGGACGCAGACGATGGCGACCGCCAAACGCCCACCAAGTCCACCAAGTCGCGCACGCGCCGCAGCGCCTGAAACCGGCAAGAGCGCAAAGGGTGATCCGCGCACCGCCGTCAAGACCGGAGGCGCTGCCAAGCCCGCGCGGCGGGCGAAGGTCGCCACCAAGAACTCCCAAGAAAGCAAATCTGCTGCAGAACCTGTCGGAGCTATCAAAACCAAAATGGCGGCAAGCGCAAGCCGGGTTCCCGGCGCACCGCTGACCCGCTACCACGCCAAGCGCGATTTCAGGCGCACGCCCGAGCCAGCCGGCGCGGTCGTTGCGCGCAGCGACGCCGTGCTGCAATACGTCATCCACAAGCACTGGGCCACGCGCCTGCATTACGACCTGCGGCTGGAATTGGACGGCACCATGCACAGTTGGGCTGTGCCCAAGGGCCCGAGCCTGGACCCGCGCGACAAGCGCTTGGCGGTGCAGGTCGAAGACCACCCGATCGACTACAACGACTTCGAGGGCCAGATTCCGGCCGGGGAGTACGGCGCCGGGCGCGTCATCATCTGGGACCGCGGCACCTGGAAGCCGACCGGCGGCGCCGCAGCGGCGCGTGCCGGGCTGCAAGTAGGCGAGTTGAAATTCCGTCTGCACGGCGCCAAGCTGACCGGCCTGTGGGCGCTGGTGCGCACGAAGCCCCGCGCCGGCGAAAGCAAACCCGCCTGGCTACTGATCAAGGATCGCGATGATGCGGCGCGTCCGGCGAGCGAGTTCGACGTGACCGAGGCCATGCCCGATTCGGTCGGCCCCGCCAAGTCGAAGGCCAAGCCTGAGGCGATCCTGGCCAGCACGGTGGCGCAGCTCCGCACTCGCAAGCAGCCTGCGGCAGCAACCGATCCCAAGCCAACCAGGCTTTCAGCGACCGCCAGACAATCGCAGGCAGCTGTCAATACCAAAGCACCCAAGCCGCAACCCCTGCCCGCCACCCTTGCCCCGCAGCTTGCCAACCTGGTGCGCGACGCTCCTAACAACCCCGCCGATTGGCTGTGGGAACTCAAGTTCGACGGCTACCGCCTGCTGGCACGCATCGACGGCGACCAAGCGCGCCTGTTCACCCGCAACGGTTTGGACTGGTCGGCGCGCATGCCCGAGCTGGCCCGCGCCTTGGCCGCACTGCCCGTGCGCCAAGCCTGGTTGGACGGCGAAGTGGTGATGCCCGGAGCCGATGGTCTGCCCGACTTCGGCGCGCTGCAAAACGCCTTCGACGGTGGCCGCAGCACCGGCCTGGTGATGTACCTATTCGACTTACTGCACCTGGACAGCACCGATCTGCGCAAGCAGCCCATGGCCGAGCGTCGCGCCCAGCTTGAAGCGCTGCTGGGGCGCGCCAGGCTGCCCAAAACCACGCCGCTGCGCCTGTCTGAAGCCTTCGACCAGGCGCCGCACAACTTGGTCGACAGCGCGTGCAGGATGGGCATGGAGGGCATCATCGGCAAGCGGCGCGATGCGCCCTATCGCGCTGGCCGCTCGACCGACTGGATTAAGCTCAAGTGCGGGCAGGGCGAAGAACTGGTGATCGCCGGCTACACCGAAGGCCAAGGTGGCCGCAGCGGTGAAATTGGTGCGCTAGTGATGGCTGCGCACGACGCCAAGGGCCAGCTGCGCTGGGCCGGCAATGTCGGTAGCGGCTTCGATGCGCGCACGCTGGCGCTGCTGAAAGAAAAGCTGACACCGCTCAAAGCCAAGGCCAGTCCGCTCGACACCGGCCCCCAGCCGTCCGGGCACGTGCACTGGGTGCGGCCTGAGTTGGTGGCGCAAGTCAGCTACGCCGGCTGGACGCGCGAGCGCCGCCTGCGCCACGGCGTGTTTCGCAACCTGCGTGAAGACAAGCCAGCGGTGGATGTGGTGTTCGAGCAGGATCTACTGAGAAACTCACCTCCAACACCTGACCTATTGGCGCGAGCAGCTATCAAGAAAGGATCGAATGCCGCCGCGACACCGCCACCAGCAATGCGCGGCGGGCCCCACGTCATCGGTGGCCAGCCCGTCTCCAGCCCCGACCGTGTGGTCGACCCCAGCACCGGCGTCACCAAGCTCGACGTGGCACGCTACTACGCCACCGTCGCACCGCTGCTGCTGCCGCACCTTGACCAGCGCCCTGTCGCGCTGGTGCGCGCGCCCGACGGTATCCAGGGCGAGCAGTTCTTTCAGAAGCACCTGGAGCGCATCACCCTGCCCGGCGTGATCCAGCTCGACCCCGCGCTCGACCCCGGCCATGCCAGCCTGCTCGAGATCGACAACCTGGCCGGCCTGATGGGTGCCGTGCAGATGAACACGCTGGAGTTGCACACCTGGAACGCCCGCCACGATAGGATCGAGCGCCCCGACCGTTTCACCCTCGACCTCGACCCTGGCGAAGGCGTGCCGTGGGAAAAGGTGCAGGAAGCCGCTCTGCTCATGCGCACCCTGCTCACCGAACTGGGCTTCACGCCGTTCCTGAAAACCAGCGGCGGCAAAGGCCTGCACGTTGTCACCCCCATCAAGCGCCTGCACGACTGGGACACGGTGAAGGGCTTCACCAAGCAGCTGGTCGAACATCTCGCACGCTTGATGCCCGACCGATTCACCGCCATCAGCGGCCCCAAGAACCGCATCGGCAAGATCTACCCTGACTACCTGCGCAATGGGCGTGGCGCGACGACTGTGTCCGCGTGGTCCACCCGCGCCCGGCCGGGGATGGGAATCTCGGTGCCGATCGCGTGGAACGAGCTGGCCAAAGTCACCGGCAGTGCGCACTGGCACCTCGGCAACATCGATGAGCGACTGCGCGTGGGGGATGGACCGTGGAACGCATACACCGAGGTCGCAGTGTCGCTCGGTGCAGCGATATCGAAGCTGAGAGCGACCTAGCGAGACCCTGATCACACCCACCGTCGTCTGATCTGCGGTGTTGGCGTGGCAGACCACTGGAGACCTGCAAGCGCAGGGCTTTCGCCCGAGCACCGGCACCATCGCGGATGCCACGCTCATTGCCGTGCCCAGCTCGATCAAGAATGCGCAGGGCGCGCGCTTGCTCTCATCGGCGTGATCAAGCGCACTCGGCTTTACCAAGATGCGCTGCCGGGGCTTACCCCAAGAACGGCAAACTTCCGCTCCTTGCCGTGCTTATTGCACCCCTAGTAACCGCGCATTCGGATCGTTACGAAAAGCGCAGCGCCCGTTGCGACGCCCTTGACCTGGCGCAATATCCGCGCCGCCGTCAGTGGGGAAAAACCATTGTTGCGCCGACCCTTGGTCCATTCGAGTGCAGGCATTGTGGAGGTATGTCATGCCTGAAGAGATCGTCATCGACTACATCGGGGTGCGCGACCAGAACGGCGCCTTCTTTGTCGTCGAGCGCCATACACGAAAGATGGCGCCGTCGGTTGAGGGCGGCGGCGAGGTGCAGATGATCATTCACCACTGGCTCGACGGCAGCTTGCTCGACACCATTGAGAACGGCCACGGCTTTGTCGATCGGGTCACTGGCAGCGTCTACATGACCGACTAGGATGCAGCGCGCTCGTCGCGGGAGAGGACTAGCGCGCAAACGCTGCCAACAACAGCAGCAGCACCCCAACAACGGCCACCGATGCGTGCAACAGCACCAGGCCGGTAGGCAGCAACTGCTGATGCCATTGGTAGACCAGATTCAGGAACGCACCGAGCCCCGCGGCGCCGAGCAGCAGCACGATGCCAAGATTGGCCATTGCCGGCAGGCCAGCCACCAGCGCCGCGTACAGCAGCAACGTGGCCGCGCCGCCGGCCAGAAGTCCGTGCAGCATTGCCAGCCATGCGGGCGGGTTGGCGTCCCTACTGAATCGGATCGCTGCCATGACCAAGCCGCCAGCCGCCGCAATTAGCAGCAGAACAATTGCCACCTGCAACATCATCATCGCGCTCATCGTTGGCTCCTTTCGGTGCCCTGTGATTGCTACTGCGAAGGTGTGGCAGCGAACCAGCGGGCTTATTGCGGTCTAGGCATGCCCGCAAGACATTGCCGCTCGTGCGCGTACGTTCTTGACGTCATGCAGTGGGCTGCAGCGACTGGACGTGACGGGACCGCACCTGGCTGCCAAAAAGCGATGAACGCACGAAGCTCTCTCTGCCCTCGACAGGACATATTCCTACATTGGGCGGCCACATCCCGGCGCAAAGTGAACGGGCAAATCATCCTTGCGAAGGAGTGCCACCATGCAACACCATAGCCCCGAGATGCAGCACTGCATTCAGGATTGCTTGGCCTGTCATGCCGTCTGCTACGGCATGGCAATGACGCACTGCCTCGACAGCGGCGGCGAACACGTCGCTCCACGTCATTTCCGCACCATGATGGCTTGTGCCGAAATCTGTGCCACCGCGGCGCGCTTCATGCTGATGAATTCACCGCATCACAGCCACGTCTGCCGCGAGTGCGCCGAGATATGCCGTGAGTGCGCCGACGACTGTGAGCACCTGGATGGCATGCAGGCCTGCGTCGACGCCTGTCGCAAGTGTGCGGAGAGTTGCGAGCAGATGGGTGCAGCGGCTTGAGGCTTCGAGGGTAGAGCAGCCGTGGGCTCCGGGGTGGAAAACGGGTACGGCGAGCTGATCGACCAGCAAACACGCAGCCTCCCGACAGCCCAAGTGTCAGATCGCGCCGATCTCCCCCGTGATCGGCAGCACCACACCGGTGATGTAGCCGGCCGTCACTGGCGACGCCAGGAATACGTAGGCAGGCGCCAATTCTTCCGGCTGCGCGGGGCGCCGGAACGCCGTGTCGGCGCCGAACGCGGCAATGTCCGCCGGTCGCTTGTCGGCTGGGTTCAACGGTGTCCAGACCGGGCCTGGGGCCACCGCGTTGACCCGAATGCCGCGATCCAGCACGTTCTGCGCCAAGGCTTTGGTGAAAGCATGGATCGCGCCTTTGCTGGCCGAGTAGTCGAGCAACGTGCTGCTGCCCCACAGGCCGGTGCGGGAACCGGTGTTGATGATGCACGAGCCCTCGGTCATGTGCGGCAAGGCGGCGCGTGCCATGCGCAGGTAACCGGCCACATTGGTGTCCAGGGTCAGCAGGATGCGCTCATCGGTCAGATCCTCCAGATGGTCGGCGTGCATCTGGAACGCGGCATTGTTCACCAGTACGTCGAGCTGGCCGAAGGTCTCGATGGTCCGCTGCACCGCACGCTCACAAAACGCGCTCTTGCGTACATCGCCAGCCAGCAGCAGGCACTTCCGGCCTTCGTTCTCGACCGCAGCCCGCGTTGCCTGCGCGTCGGCCAGCTCGCTCCTGAGATGCACGATCGCCACGTCACAGCCCTCGCGCGCAAACAACACCGCCACCGAGCGCCCGATGCCGGAGTCCCCGCCGGTGATTAGCGCCACCTTGCCTTCGAGCTTGCGGGAGCCGAGATAGCGTGGCGCCAGATACTCCGGCGCCAGGGCCAGTTCGGACTCGCGTCCTGGCTTGGCGACGCGCCGGCGAGGCAGCGGGTTGCCTGGGTAGGCGACAGCACCGGCCTGCACCGGCTTGGTGCCCGGCGCCGGCTTGGATCGCGCTGGGCGCTTCGCATCCAGGTTTTCCTGAGTTTTCTGGATGCGTCGATAGGTCTTCTCAACCGGAGTGATGGGGTTTGCCTTGCGCGGCACTCTCGCCTTGGCAATTGCAGGGCGCGCCGCGGTGGTGGTGGGTTTGCGTGCAGCCATGGCCAGCCCGTCACGCCAATTGACGCACGTTCGGCTCGCGCGCCCATTGCCGGATCGCCGCCGCCCGCATGAAGGCTTCGACGTCCTCGATCGACACCACGCCCGCATCCGGCTGGACGCGGGCCTGCCTCAGAATCGGCTGCGAGCCGCCGCAGGCGGCAATTGCCTTCAGGTGGGCGTAGGCATTGGCAAACCATTCCAACGCTGCGCCGTCCCTGGCCAGTCGTTCGCCTTCGGCCGGCGACAGGACGCTGGCGATGGCGTCGAACAGCATCGACGGGGTACCAGCCAGTTGACCATCGGCCGTGCCAGATGAGCCTCCCTTGAGGATGATCACCAGCTTGGGCGCCACCAGCTTGACGTTGGCGCCAGCCTGCTGGGCCGCTGTTCGTATGCGCTCCACGGTCTTGGCGTCGCTGCCATCGCTGACGAGGATTCCAATGCAGCGCCCTTCGAGGGTCGGCTTCATCTTGCCGATGATCTGCAACCCCGGCGACGGCGGCAGGTCCTGCACCGGTGTCGCTGCTGGTGGAGCTGGCGGCAGCTTGGCCATGCCCAGTCCGTCGGCGACACGCTGCGCAAGCTGTTGATCGATATGGCGTAGGTGGCCCACCACCGCGGCGCGCACCGACTCGGTTTCGACCTTCGATAGTTCGAATACGTACGCTGATGCGATGTGAGCCCGCTCGACCTCGGTCTGACTGCGCCAGAACTGGCGCGGCTGGCTGTAGTGGTCGGCGAAGCTCTCGGCGCGGACGCGGGATTTCGGCGCGGCGATGGCCGGTTCGGCGAAGCTGTGGAAGCCTCGCGCTACCGATGCGCGCGAACCCTCCGGTGCCAGGGTGTTGGGCTCATAGGCGACGCGCCCGCGCGGCACCTGCTGCTGCATGTGGCCGTCGCGCTGGTGGTTGCTGAAGGGACACTTGGGTGCGTTGATCGGAATCTGTGCGAAGTTTGGCCCGCCTAGGCGCGACAGCTGCGTGTCGAGGTAACTGAACAGGCGCCCCTGCAGCAGCGGATCGTTGGAGAAATCGATTCCCGGTGGCAGGTTGGCCGGGCAGAAGGCAATCTGCTCGGTCTCGGCAAAGAAGTTGTCGGGCCAGCGATCCAGCGTCATGCGGCCGATGACCTGCAGTGGCACCAGTTCCTCGGGGATCAGTTTGGTTGCGTCGAGATGATCGAACGGGAACTGCGCCGCCTCTTCCTCTGTGAACAACTGCACGGCGAGATCCCATCGTGGAAACTGCCCTGCCTGGATGGCCTCGAACAGGTCGCGGCGATGGAAATCGTTGTCCGCGCCCTGCAGCTTGGCGGCCTCGTCCCAGACCGTGGATTGCAGGCCGAGCGCTGGCCGCCAATGGAATTTGACAAAGGTGGACTTGCCATCGGCGTTGAGCAAGCGGAAGCTGTGGATGCCGAAACCTTCCATCATGCGCAGGCTGCGCGGGATGGCGCGATCGCTCATGGCCCAGATCACCGTGTGCATGGTCTCCGGCATCACTGACACGAAGTCCCAGAAGGTATCGTGCGCGCTGGCAGCCTGCGGAAAGCCGCGGTCGGGCTCCATCTTGACGGCGTGGATCAGGTCCGGGAACTTGATCGCGTCCTGGATGAAGAACACCGGAATGTTGTTGCCGACGATGTCCCAGTTGCCTTCATCGGTGTAGATCTTCACGGCAAAGCCGCGCACGTCGCGCGGGGTATCGACCGAACCAGCGCCGCCTGCCACAGTGGAAAACCGTGCAAACAACGGAGTGCGCTTGCCGAGCTCGGTCAGGATCCGAGCGGTGGTGTAACGCTCGAGCGAGTGCGTCAACTCGAAGTACCCGTGTGCGCCTGACCCCCGGGCGTGGACGATGCGCTCGGGAATGCGCTCATGGTCGAAATGCGTGATCTTCTCGCGCAGGATGAAGTCTTCCAGCAGAGTTGCCCCGCGCGTTGAAGCGCGCAGCGAATTCTGGTTGTCGGCGACTGGTATGCCCTGTTGCGTCGTGAGCACCGAGGCGTCGGATGTTGGCTGTTGCTGCAGCTCCCCGCCTTGGCCCGCAGGCATGGCAGGGGTGGCAGCTTCGCGCATAGGCGATTGCTTGCGTGGCATGAGAGGCTTTCTTGTTGGGTGAATAAGTGGCGCTGGTGAATAGAGCAGGCCGTTGCTACCAGTCGCTCTTAGCGGGTCAGCCCGGAAAGCGGGGCGTTCCATGCTGCGGTCCGTCCGAATGGGCTGCGGCGCGCCGCGATCGATGTGCGCGTCGAGCGACATGGAGTTCTCGCTCCCGACAGGATTGGAATACGGCTCTCCGCAGGCGCGCGCGAGCATGACTGCACCGACGTCCAGCGCTTCCCTGAAGCTGGGATAGATCGGGAACGAGCGAAGAAACGGGCTACACCGATCCTCGGCAGGCGTGTTCCGGTGGCAGATCTGCCATTGATAGCTGCCGTCGTCGGTGCAGTTGACCTGAAGAGAAAAGCACTGCATTTGTCCGCTCCTGCTGTCGCGAACCGGCCCATGCTCGTACTGCCTGCCAGGGACGGATGCTTTGCTCCAGCATGAATGGCTGAGCTCCGCGGTTGGCGCGCTGGCAAGGTGCCAGCGCACGAGACCCACAGTCAACTGGAACCGAGGTCCTTGGCTTATTGGGCACGCGGTTCACCCCTTGCTGGGGGTTTTGCCGCTGCCGTGTTGTGCACTCGATGAGGAACTCGAGTCGCTGGTGCTGTCGGATCTGGCCGGACGGTTGCTGCGCCAGGTATTGAACTCGTCAGAGAACTTCTTGTAGCGCTCATCACGCCAACTGCGGTAATCCTCGTCCAAGCCGCGCACTTGCTCACGCCGCCATTGGTCGTAGTCCGGATCGTAGGGACCGAAGCCCTGCTGCTGGTCTTGCCATTGTGAATCGCGCCCACCAACTTGGCCGAAGCGACTGTCGTCTGCGCTGGCGTAACGACCGCTGCCATAGCCCGCATCAGGCCAGTCGGGGTATGTGCCGCGCCCGTAGTGACCGCGCTGACCGCGGTATGGGTAGTCGTCCTGCTGACGCCACGAACCGCCACCTTGCGCGGCCTGACCGCTGCGGTAACTGTCGTAGCCTCTGTCGTACTCGTCGCGTCCGCGGTCTTCCGTACCGCGCCCGTAATCCGAGCCGCGTTGCGGCCAGTCGCGATGCTCATTCCAGATGCCGTAAGGCTCGTTGAATGCGCGCTGACTGCGGCGATCCTGTCCGTAGTGCTGCCAGTCAACTGCTGGGCCATAGCCTCGGGACTGACGCCACTCGTTGTCGTAGCGTGCACGGTCGGACGGACCGCCGTGGAAGAACTCATCGTCCGGATAACGTCGATGCATGATCATGAACTCCTGTGTGTGGAAACGTCTGGAAGTGTTCAGCGTTGCTGCTGATTTCCGGTTGGGGTGAACTTCGAGCGGTCATCGCGCTTGCGGCTGGCCGGCTGCTCGGCTTGTTGCTGACGACGGCTGTCGGGCTGGTCCGGATCGCTGTCGCGTCTGCTGGCGCCCGGGGGCTGTTTCTGCCTGATGCTGTCGGGTGAGTCGTGCTGATCGCGACCCTGGGGTCGGTTGGTGGGCATGATGTGGTCTCCATGAAAAAGCGTGAAGAAACGGGTTACTGCATATCGGGGTTTTCCCGAAACGCAGGTTCATTCTTTTGCCCGAGCGTGAATTACTTCTGTAGGAGATGTCCTATCCGCAGGTAGTCGGCTCCAGCCGGAAGTCAGCCCCATTCCTGCTTTTTGTTAGTCGTAGTTCTGGTTGAGGCGCTCGCACCGCAAGCTTGGACGGTGCCGACTTCGTTGTGCCGCAAGAATGGGCACTATCAAAGAAGGAGCAACAGGAGAACTATGCCGTGTGCGCTGTCAGCAGCTGCGGCGTATCGAGCAACCCAGCGAGCGTGACAGATGATTGAGCGCCGCCTGCTTGCGCGCCGTGCTTTCTGCAGCAGTGCAGTCCGCGGGGACCCAGACCTCGTAGCCTCGCATCCGGGCGTCGGACGCCGTCAAACTGACGCACAGGTCCGCAGCCAGCCCGCACAACACGATGCGTCGTGCGCCCATCTGGCGCAAGATGTGCGCAAGCGCCGTACCATGGAATGCCGAATGGAGCGGCTTGAGCAATGTGAGGTCGCCTCGCTGCGGCGCCATCAGTTCGGCGATCGCGCCGCGTGCGCCAGGCAGCGCCCGACAGGCCTGCACCAGTTCCTTGAAGTCTGACTGCCAGGCGCCGTAATTGTCGTTGGCGTAGACGCACGGCACGCCTTTTGCTCGCAACCGACCTTTCAGGGCCGCACTGGCTTTCGCTGCCAGCAACGCCGCAGGCAGAAAGCTCGAGGCATTCCGAAAACGCAATGGGTTGATGAAGTCGACAACCACCAGGGCCTCAGCACTACGCGGAATCCGCGCTTCGGCCAGCGCCTTGCGTCCGAATATCTTGCTCACCGTCGATCGGACGGCGTGGCCGCGTCGTTCGGTCGCGGCATGGCGCCGCCAAGCACGCGGGCGATCAGCTCGGGTTTCAGATAGAGGTACTCCACCTGGAATTCAGCGAGCTTCACCAAGGCCGGCAAGTCGTGAATCTCGACCCGCTGATTACACAGCGTCACCAATCCCAGCTCTCGCAACTGCCGCATCGCGCGGTTGACATGGACGCTGGACAGACCGCAGATTGCACCCAGATCACCCTGGGTCAAGGGGAGATCAAATCCACAACCGTCAGAAAGCTCGACAGTCCACAGGCGCGCGTTGATCTCGCACAGGAAATGGGCCAGCCGGGCGGGTGCGCGCAGGCGACCAATGCGAAAAATCCACTGTCGATGCATCGCCGCGTCTAGCATAGTCAGATACCACAGCTTGAGCGCCAAGCCGGGA
Organism: uncultured Ottowia sp.; assembly: GCA_964534975.1. GTDB lineage: Bacteria > Pseudomonadota > Gammaproteobacteria > Burkholderiales > Burkholderiaceae_C > Ottowia. The sequence goes on from CAZHSD010000024.1 coordinate 21,183, forward strand.
TCGCCACGCAGGATGGCGTCAAGATTGCCGTGTGGCACGATGGCCGCGCTGGCCGGCGTCAGCGTTCGTACCTCGTGATCGAGCACCTTCAGCGGATAGCCATGCAGATCGACGAAGTCCCCCGGCACATGAAGGGCGACCATCTGCTTGTCCCCGCGGCGGTCATCGACGTAACGCGCCAGCATCCCTTGTAGCAGCAAGACACTGCAACTGAGCGGCCGATGCGCGGGTGTGACCAACTCCCGAGCGCGATACTCCCGCACCTCGGTGATCGCGGCTCGCAAGCGGGTGTGCTCGCGTTGGGTGAGTTCCGCTGGACGCTGCTTAAGAACAAGACTCGTCAACATGGAAAGCGCTCGGGGTCCATGCAAGGACGTTAGGCGCCATTGTTCCCATGCCGACGGCCAGGCGTATGTAGTCCGTCACGCCGACGTCGGAGGCGGACCACAAACAGTCAGCGCAACGGCCGACGATGCGCGAACCTCGTCGCGCGCAGCATGAAAGGCCTTACCCATCTGAAAGGACTCTGTGATGAAAGCCACCCTCTTGAGCGCCATCGGGATCGCAGCCGCGATGGCGTTCTCTACCAGCGCCATGGCTCAAGCGGCGCAGAACTCGACGACCGTAAACCCCACGCCCCCGTCGCAACCACAGCCAGGCCAGTTCAATCCTGCGGGTCCGACCTCCACGCCGGCGGCACCGGCACCCGCGGCAGTTGCGCCTGCGGCTACGACCGCGCCAGCACCGGTGCCCGCTGATACCACCAATCGCAGTACCCGAGCGCCGCGACCCGATCGCAACTGAGGCGCCACAACGATCTGGGCACCACGCTGTGCCCGAAAGGACATCATCATGGGATGGCTTATCGCTGAAAAATCTTCGACCAAGGTGGCCTCGACGTTCCCTACGGAGAGTGCGGCGAGAGACACCGCCAGCGCCGTGGTCAGCGCTACCGGTCTTGACGAGAGGCAGGTGCGCATCCTGTCGCCCAACGATGGCAGGCGGATCCGGCACAGTCTGTTCGGCCGCAAGGTGCAGCCCGAAAGCGATGGCATTGCCAAAACATTCTGGCGTTCGCACGTCGCCCTGGGTGCACTGGGCGCCGTGATCGGCGGGCTGGCCTGGTGGACGTTAAGCGCTCACCCCCTGATCGCCAGCACCCCGATCATGTCGCTGGTTGCGTTCGTCGGCTTCGGCATTACCTTTGGAGCGATCGTCGCCGGCCTGCTCACGTTCCGGCCTGACCAGGCGGCCCTGTTCACGCAATTGCGCAGCAAGCTACGGGCAGGGAGCTGGGCCGTCATTTTCCACCCGAGCGACCGAGAACAGGCTGACGCCATTAAGACCGCGTTGGCCTCGACGCAGGCGGAAGTCCTGACCTCGCTTTGAACGGTCGCGTGCGGGTCGTAACTCGACAAGAAGCAACGAAGAAGCCGCCCCTCAAGTCGGAGGCCGGCCCAAGAGCCTAGCGCAGGATTTTCAGATAAGCGGCGATGTCGCGCGCATCCTGCTCCGTCAGTCCCATTTCCGGCATGGCGGTGCCGGGTTTGACGCGGCGCGTGTGCCGCAGCCAGCGCACCATGTTCTCATGTGTGTGATCCAGCGTCCCGGCGATCCGGGTGCGACGGCCCATGAACTCAAGCGACGGGCCGATCTGAGGATGCGAGCTCGTTACGCCTGGAATCGTGTGGCAAGCGTTGCACGCATATTGCGACAGCGCACGCCGGCCGCGCAGGTGATTGCCCGGACTTGCCTGACCGGCGGTGATCGAGCTGCAGGTCGAGTCGCGTGACAGCGCATCCTGTGTCGAGGACACATGCCAGGCCGTCCCCGCGAGCTCGGCGTAGCGCGCGGGGGTCAGGTCCGGCAACACGCCCACAAAGGCCACGACGGCCCACAGATCACGTTCCGACAACCTGAACTCCCAGGCCGGCATGCCGCTCATCTTGATGCCGTTTCTCGTGATCCAGTACAACTCCCGCGGGCGCCAGCGGTGGTGAGCGTCGATCAGCGGACCAGGCAGGGGCTGCATCCCCTTGCCGATGTCGCCTTGCGCAATGCCTGGGCCGCCATGGCACTGCACGCACTTCTGCTGATAGCACTGCGCGCCCTGGACGATGAGCTTGGGATCGGCCAGGTCGGGCGCCTCGATGTTTTTCGCATGACGCCGGACCGACTGCCGCAGCGCAACCTCAAGCACCGAATGCACAGGCTGCAAGTGCTGGCGCGTTGCCGCGACATCGTAGAAACCACCGTACACCAGCGCCGCGACGCCCGCGGCAATCAGCGCCGCCGTGACCGCGAGCGTGCTGGTGACAAGAACCCTGGGTCGCATCTCTACGGGTCATTGTCCGACGTAGCTCGGCGACTTCATGTCGGTCAAAACCGCGTCGACCTCGGGAAAATTCAGGCATGTCGACCTTGCTCGGGAGCCGAGTCATCATCGAGAGATCGTGCCGCGGCGGCATGATCGGTACGATGGTGCGAGCATTGACGTCGGCAGCTTGCGGCCTTGTCATGGCACCGCTGCATGCGGAGGTGCCGGCAGCCCAACTCGAGCGCGGTCGGCAGCTGATGGCGCAATACCAGTGCGGCAGCTGTCACACCATTCCCGGCGTCCTGGATGCACGTGGCCTTGCGGCCTCACCGCTGGGTGGCTTCGGCCGTCGCAGCTACATTGCTGGGCGGATTCCCAATGATCCGCAGCTTCTGCAGGCCTGGATCGTGGACCCGCGAGCCCTGGTCCCCGACACACGGATGCCAGCCATGGGGGTATCGCGCCATCAGGCGCGCGACATCGCCGCCTACCTGCTGGCGCTGCCATGAGCGCGATGACAGCATTGACGACAGGGCCGGTCCAGTCGGCGCTGCATGCGGCTGGACCGGCGGCACACAGCCTACGGGACGTGACGCTGGTGTTGACGATCGGTGCCGCGGTGCTGCTGGTCGCCGTGATGGTCCTGCTGGCGTTCGCCGTGCGTCGGCAAGGTGCGATTCGTCCCCGCCTGTGGGTGCTGGGTGGTGGCGTGGCTTTCCCGGTGGTGGTACTGGCAGCGCTGTTCGCTTACAGCGAACACGAACGTCCGGCCTGGCGGCCGGTGCCGCCACCCGATGCGCTGATCATCGCGGTCACCGGTCGTATGTGGTGGTGGGAAGTGCGTTACGAAGACCGCGCTGGAGGACACAGCTTCATCACGGCCAACGAGGTGCGCATGCCAGCCGGCCGACCGGTCTTCTTCGCGCTGACGAGCGGTGATGTGATCCACAGTTTCTGGGTTCCCGCGCTGGGTGGCAAGATGGACATGGTTCCCGGTCGCCTGCAGCATCTCTTGCTGCAGGCAGACGAGCCAGGGCGCTGGCGCGGTCAGTGCACAGAGTACTGCGGCACGCAGCACGCGCGCATGGCCCTGGATGTGGTGGTGCTGCCGCCAGCCGAGTTCGACGCGTGGATCGCGGCCCAGACCCTACCGGCCGCGGCGTCGCCCACGGTGGCAGCCGGACGCGTCGCTTTCCTCGAGGCCCGATGCGATGCATGCCATGTGGTGCGAGGCGCGACCGGTCCAACCGCCGGCCTGGGCGGCGACGGTGAACGTCTCGGCCCTGACCTGACCCATGTCGGCAGCAGGCTGTCGATAGGCGCAGCAACTTTGGCCAATACAGAAGAGAACATGCGGCGCTGGGTAGCCCACACACAGAATGTGAAGCCTGGAGCGCGCATGCCTGCCGGTGACGGCCGGATTGACAGCGCTGCCATCGACCAGATCTCCCACTGGCTCAACACGCTCAAATGAACACGGAAGCTCGTCCAGCGGCAGGCGGCTTTGCCAATGAGCTGCCGCGGCCTGCGGGCGAGCGCGCGGCGCTGGAGCGCGCCTGGGCACCGCCGCGCGGCTGGCGCGCCATCAGCGCGGTGAACAACACCCATATCGGCGCCTACTACATCGTGGCAGCGATCGTGTTCTTCCTGCTCGGCGGCGCACTCGCCCTGGTGATGAGAACGCAACTGGCGATACCCGACAACGATCTGCTTGGCGCCGACACCTACAACCAGCTGTTCACCATGCACGGCACGGTGATGATGTTCCTGTTTGCGGTGCCGATCGTGGAAGCGGTGGCGATCTACCTGCTGCCGAACATGCTCGGTGCGCGCGACTTGCCGTTTCCGCGCCTTTCAGCCTACGCCTTCTGGGCTTATGCCATCGGCGGCGCAGCATTCTTCTGCACGGTCTTCTTTGGTGCCTCGCCGGACGGCGGCTGGTTCATGTACCCGCCACTGACCAGCAAGCAGTTCTCGCCCGGCATCGGCGCCGACTTCTGGTTGCTCGGCATCGGCTTCATCGAGATCTCGGCCATCGCGGGAGCCATCGAACTGATCATCGGCATCCTGTTCACACGTGCGCCCGGAATGTCGCTCGGGCGCATGCCGATCTTCGCCTGGGCCATGCTGGTGACGGCCGTGATGATCATCTTCGCGTTTCCTGCCGTCATCGCAGCGACGACGCTGCTGGAACTGGAGCGCGCCTTCGACTGGCCGTTCTTCCTGCCGGATCGCGGCGGCGACCCGGTGATCTGGCAGCACCTGTTCTGGTTCTTCGGCCATCCGGAGGTCTACATCATCTTTCTCCCGGGAGCGGGCATGGTTTCGATGATGGTGCCGGCGCTGTCGGGCACGCCGCTGGTCGGGCACCGTGCGATTGTCTGGGCCTTGATTGCCGTCGGCGCGGTGAGCTTCCTGCTGTGGATCCACCATATGTTCACCACCGGTCTCAGCCTGACCACCCTGAAGCTTACTTCGGCAGCAAGCTTCGTGGTCGCGATTCCGAGCGTGCTGCAAGTGTTCGCCTGGATTGCCACCTTCTGGCGCGGGCGGGTCGAGATCAACGCGCCGACGCTGTTCCTGCTCGGATTCCACTTCATCTTCGTGCTGGGCGGGCTTACCGGGGTCATGGTGGCCGTGCTCCCGTTCGACTGGCAAGCCCATGACAGCTATTTCATCGTCGGTCATTTCCATTACGTGCTGATCGGCGGCATGCTGTTTCCAGTCTTCGCTGCGCTTTATTACTGGATCCCGGTGGTGACGGGCACGCGCATGTCGGAGCGTCTGGGGCGCTGGGTGTTCGGCCTGATGTTCGGCGGCTTCAACCTCGCGTTCTTTCCGATGCACTTGGCCGGGCTGCTGGGCATGCCGCGGCGTGTCTACACCTACCCAGATGGCCTGGGGTGGACCTTGATGAACCAACTCTCCACGGCGGGCGCGTTCGTGTTCGCCGTGGGCGTGCTGTTGTGCCTCGGCGACGCGGTGCGGGTGCTGCGATGCCCGCAACGGGATCACGACAACCCCTGGAACGCCGGCACGCTGGAGTGGCTGCCTCAGCGGGACTACGGCGTGCGCAGCATTCCCGAGGTCCGCATGATCGAGCCACTGTGGGACCGGCCTGGCTTGGCGCGGGAAGTGGAAGCGGGTAGGCACTGGTTGCCCGGCACGGTTTTTGGCGGCCGCGAAACCCTGGTGACCAGCGTGCGCACGGCGCGACCGCGGCAGTTGCTGCGCTTGCCTACCGACGGCTGGCCACCCTTCTTTGCTGCGGTGGGCACGGCTGGGTTTTTCCTGCTGCTGACCGTCGAATGGGTGAGCCTCGCCTTCATGTTCGGGATCGGGTCCGTCGCGGCCATCCTGGCGTGGCTATGGGAGTCGGATCGCAGCGCCCCCGCTGCACAGGCAAAGGTGGCGAACGGCATCTGGCTGCCCGTGCAAGCGGTGGGTCGTCGCTCGCACTCATGGTGGGCGGTGGTGGTGCTCGGGGCGGTGGATTTCTCCATCCTGGCCTCGTTTCTCTACACCTACGCACACCTGTCAATGGTGCTCGACGTCTGCCCACCACCGGGGGCAGCGTTACCCGACTGGAGCTCGTCGCTCGCGAACGTCAGCTTGTTGGCGCTGGCTTCCGCGCTCATGGCGTGGAATGGATGCGTACGGTTGCCCGATCGCCCCAGCGCTCAGCGCGGCTTGCGCGTGCGAACGCTGGGCGCTCTGGTGTCCACGTCGGCCGCTTTCCTCGTAATATGGCGCAGTCACATGGCCGCTGGCTTGACACCCACCGCCGATGGCTGGAGTGCTGCAGTAAGCACGCTGCTTGCATACCAGGGATTCCATCTGGTGGTGTTGCTGGTGGTCGGTGCTTACCTGATTGCTCGTTCTTTCGCCGGTCATTTGCGAGCTTCCGCGCGCGCGACGCTGGACAACAGCGTCCTGCTGTGGCACGTGGCGACAATTCAAGTCATGCTGACTGAGCTGACACTGCGCGGCGTTGTGGCCTTCATGAACTGAAATGCAGGCCTGCCGGCCAATTCAACGGTCGACCCCAGTCTCCAGTTCCGCTTTGCTTGGCTTCGGCGTAAAGCTGGGCCTTGGTGCGGCCACCTGGACCATTGTGCGAACGCAGGCCACCCCGTCGCGACGAAGAAATATCATTCAAGGAAGCGGGGCTAGCTTGCCTGGCCTCCCCTGCACGCGCGCGCTCCTTGTTTACCGTTCGCGCGGCAATTTCTTCCGCCACTTTCTTGCTCCGACCTTGTGACGTTAAGCTTTCCTTGATGTGTTCGTACTGGCGTTCGCGTTTGGCGCTCCAAGTCTTGGGCATGGCAATCTCCTTCGAGTTGCCTGGGCGAGCATGCGCCGATGCAAGAAGGGACGCAGTACGCAGTCGTCCGTTCTCATCGTAGGAAAACGACGTGCGCGGCAGGGTGACTTGGTAGTCACAGAACCCAACCCGCACGAGTCAGGGCGACCAAACATTTGCGACGTGGGATCGATCGGCTGGAACGGTAATGGCGGTTGCGGCCGCGCTTCGCCGCGGATCCTATTGGTCATAGGCGGAAGCACCTGTGATCTTCAACCATGGTGCACCGATCCCCCATCTCACGGGCGGTTGAACGCTGAGGAATTCAGCACGGATTCGGCGCTTGAGTCCGCCGTAGGTTGCTGGGATTTTTCCTGATTGAGTTGCTCGAACTCATTGCTGGAGTCACTCCGCGACCTTGGCCAGCCAACTCACTCCACCGTCACGCTCTTGGCCAGATTCCTCGGCTTGTCGACGTCGGTTCCCCGCGCCACGGCGGTGTGGTAGGCCAGCAGCTGCAGCGGCACCACGTGCAGGATGGGCGACAGCGGGCCGTAGTGCCCCGGCATGCGGATGACGTGCAGGCCGTCGTCGCTGTCGATGCGGGTATCGGCGTCGGCCAGCGCGTAGAGCACGCCGCCGCGGGCGCGCACTTCCTGCATGTTGCTCTTGAGTTTTTCCAGCAGCGCGTCGTTGGGCGCCACGATGACCACCGGCATGGCGCTGGTGACCAGCGCCAGCGGACCGTGCTTGAGCTCGCCGGCGGCGTAGGCCTCGGCGTGGATGTAGGTGATCTCCTTGAGCTTGAGCGCGCCTTCCAGCGCCACCGGGTAATGCATGCCGCGACCCAGGAACAGCGCGTGCTCCTTGGCGGTGAACTGCTCGGCCCAGGTGATCAGCTGCGGCTCCAGCGCCAGCACCGCCTGCAGTGCGGTAGGCAGGCGGCGCATGGCCGCCAGGTGCGCCGCCTCCTGCGCTTCGCCGAGCAGGCCGCGCGTCCTGGCCAGCGCCAGCGTCAGCAGGAACAGGCCGGCCAGCTGGGTGGTGAAGGCCTTGGTGCTGGCGACGCCGATCTCGATGCCGGCGCGCGTCAGGTAGGCCAGCTTGCATTCGCGCACCATGGCGCTGGTGGCGACGTTGCACACCGTCAGCGTGTGTCGCATGCCAAGCGACTTGGCATGGCGCAGCGCCGCCAGGGTGTCGGCGGTCTCGCCCGACTGGCTGATGGTGACCACCAGCGTGTCGGGGTCGGGCACCGAGTCGCGATAACGGTACTCGCTTGCGATCTCGACCTGGGTCGGCAGCCTGGCGATGCTCTCCAGCCAGTACTTGGCCACGCAGCCGGCGTAGTAGCTGGTGCCGCAGGCCAGGATCAGGACCTGGCGGATCGACTGGAAGGTGGGGTAGGCGCCGTCGCCCGGCGCGTGGTTGCTGGCGGCCTCGAACAACTCGGGCACCACCGCCTCGACGCCCTCCAGCGTGTCGGCGATGGCGCGCGGCTGCTCGAAGATCTCCTTCTGCATGTAGTGGCGATAGGGGCCCAGATCGGCGGCGCCGCTCATGGCCTGCACGGTGCGCACGGCGCGGTTCGTACGCTGGCCCTGGCGGTCGACGATCCAGGTCTTGCCCAGCTGCACGTCGACCACGTCACCCTCTTCCAGATAGACGATCTGGTCGGTCACGCCGGCCAGCGCCATGGCGTCGCTGGCGAGGAAGTTCTCCTTGCCGTCGGCGCCGATGCCGACCACCAGTGGCGAACCCTCCCGCGCGCCCACCAGGCGCTGCGGTTCGTCGCGGTGCAGCACCGCGATCGAGTAGCTGCCGCGCAGCCGACCCACCGCGGCCTGCACGGCGGCGAACAGATCACCGTCGTACAGGCTGTCGATCAGGTGCACGATGACCTCGGTGTCGGTCTGGCTGGTGAAGTAGTAGCCGCGCGCCAGCAGTTCGGCACGCAGCGCCTCATGGTTCTCGATGATGCCGTTGTGCACCAGGGTGACGCGCGCCGGCCGCTCGGCGGCTGCTTCACCCGCCATGCCGGCAGGCACCGGGCCGCGGCTGACGTGCGGGTGCGCGTTGGCCACCGCGGGGGCGCCGTGGGTGGCCCAGCGCGTGTGCGCGACGCCGGTGCTGCCGGCCAGCGCCTGCGCCTCGGCTTGCGCGGCCAGGTCAGCGACGCGCGCGATGCCGCGCAGGCGCCGCAACTGGGTGGCCGGCGCGCTGCCGCGGGTATCGGCCGCATGCACGGCGACGCCGCAGGAGTCGTAACCGCGATATTCCAACCGCTGCAGGCCCTGCACCAGCAGGGAGACGATGTTGCGCGTGGAAACCGCGCCGACGATACCGCACATGAAAAAGCCGTCCTGTCAGATGCCTGGCCGCCAAACCGGGCCAATCGGCCGATATTAGAAAGAAATGCAAGAAATATTTGATCGAACACATACTTAACATGAAATAAATGTGAGAATCAAGATCATTGGAAAATAATCCTTCATTCTTCTTTCCAATATGGAATTGGATGACATCGACTGGTCACTGTTGGCGGCGCTGCAACAGGATGCCAGCGCAAGCAACCAGGCCTTGGCGGCGCGCGTACACGTCTCGCCGCCGACTGCGCTGCGGCGCGTGCGGCGCCTGCGCGAAGCCGGCCTGATCACCGCGCAGGTGGCGCTGCTGGATGAGGACCGCATTGCCGCCCTGCAGGGCCATGGGCTGACGGCGATCGCCGAGGTGTCGCTGGACCGCCAGGGCGCCGAGCAGCTCGACGCCTTCGAGCGCCGCGCCGTGGCCGACGAGGCGGTGCGCCAGTGCTACCGCGTGGCGCCGGGGCCGGACTTCGTGCTGCTGCTGCGCGTGCCCGACATGCCGGCCTACCAGCAGCTCGCCGAGCGCCTGTTCACGCAGGACGCCAACGTGCGCAACGTGCGGGTGTTCTTCTCGGTCAAGCGCGCCAAGTTCGAGACGCAGCTGCCGCTGGCGCGGCCCTGATACCGGCCGTCAGGCTCATGGCGTGCCCGGGCGGCGCCACGGCGGCCGCACCCGCGCGCCGGCGCCTGGCCGACCGTGGTCACCAGACGCCGCGCGCGCCGATCGGCACCACGGCCTCGACCCGGCCCGCCGCCAGGCCGCCGCGCAGCACGAGGTACTGGTTGTGCAGGTTCACCGTCGGGTCGCAATGGCCGGGAATCAGCCACACCGTTTCGCCCAGCGCCGGCAGGTGGCGCCCGCCATCGGTCGGCCGCAGCACGCCATGCTCGTCGCCGCCGTTGAAAAACGCCAGCGGCAGCTGGCCCGGCAGCGCGAACACGCTGGGCAGGCCACTGTCGATGGCGTGGCTCTTGTGGCCGGCGTCGCACACCGCGTGTTCGGCGCCGACGCTGATGACCTGCGACTTCACGAACAGCGCCGGCTCGAAGCGCGGCTGCTCGGCATCCCACGCATTGCGCCGGTAGTCGGCGTCCATGAACAGGAAGCTGCCGGGCTGGATCTCGCCCCACAGCCCGCTGGCAGCCTCGATCGTGAAGCTGCCGGTGCCGGCGCCGGTGATCAGCGCCGGCGCCAGCCCGGCCGCCGCCAGCTGCCGGCGCGTGTCCTGCAGCCAGGTGACGGACCGTCCAATGGCGGCGCGCCGCTCGTCCGGCGTGCGCAGGTGCTGCGCGCCGCCGTGGTAGGCCTGCAGGCCGGCGTAGCGCAGCCGCGGCGCCTGTGCCGCCAGCACGCGCGCGAGTTCGACGGTGGCGACGCCCGGCGCCACGCCGCAGCGGCCCTGGCCGATGTCGACCTCGATGAAGACGTCGATCGCGGCCGTGGTCGGTGCCATTGCGCGCGCCAGACGCTGCACGCCCTCGGCGCTGTCGACCGCGATCGCCAGCCGGCCGCCGCGCGCCTGCAGCCGTTGCGCCAGCGCCGCCACGCGGCGCAGCTTGGACTCGCTCACTACCTCGTTGCTGATGTACAGGTCGTCGATGCCGCCGGCGGCCAGCGCCTCGGCCTCGGCCACGGTCTGCACGCACAGGCCGACCGCGCCAGCCGCCACCTGCAGCCGGCCGAACCAGGCGCTCTTGTGCATCTTGGCGTGCGGGCGCAGCCGCACGCCGTGCCGGGCGGCGAACTCGGCCATGCGGCGCAGGTTGCGCTCGGCCGCATCCAAGTCGACCACCAGCGCCGGCGTGTCGATGGCGTCGACGTGCTGACCGATCACGGCGCCAGCACCGGGCGTGGCGGCAGCACCCTCCATCGCCTTGCCCGAATCAATCATTGAAAGGCCGCGGCGCAGGCCACGCCAGGGCACCCGTGGCCGGACCTGCGCCGGCCACTGGGTGCGTCCCCCCTGCGGGGGGAAGGCGCCGCAGGCGACTCAGGGGGGAGCTCATGTCATGCGGCGCGTTCATCCAGCGCTTCGTCTTCCAGGTGGGTGGTGTCGGCCCAGCCGACCAGGCGCAGGCCGCTGGCGGGCGTCCACAGCAGGCGGTTCACCGCCGCGTTGCCGATCTGCCAGCTGCGCGCATCCTGCAGCCCCAGGCCGGTGGCGGCGCGGTACAGCACGTCGAGCACCCCGCCGTGCGTGAACAGGGCGATGGTCGCGCCCACGTGGGGCGCGGCCAGCGCCTCGACCGCGGCCAGCACGCGCTGGCGAAACACGATCAGCGATTCGCCGCCCGCGCCCGGCGGCGTCCACTCGGGGTCGCGCCGGCGCCAGCGCTCGGCCTGCTCGGGGTCTGCGGCGCTGATCTCGGCGAAGCTGCGGCCCTGCAGCGCGCCGAAGCAGCGCTCGCGCAGACCGGGGCGCGTGGCCAGCGGCGCGCCCGTGGCATCGGCCACGGCGCGCGCCGTGTCCAGCGCGCGCGACAGGTCGCTGGCGTAGATGGCATCGATCGGCCCGCGCCCGGCCAGCGCCCGCGCCAGGCGCCGCGCCTGCTCGCGGCCGGTGTCGTTGAGCGGCAGGTCGAGATGGCCCTGGATGCGCGCTTCCACGTTCCAGGCGGTCTCGCCGTGGCGAATGGCCAGGATGCGGGTGGATTCCATGGCGGCCATCATGCCATGCGCCGCGGCGGCGCGGACCATCGGCCCGACGCGTCGGCCGGCGTGCCGGAGGCCGGCCTCAGCGTGCCGGCGCCTGCACCGGGGCGCCCGTCGTCGGCGTGGCCGCAGCCGGCGCGGCCGCGGGTGCCGGCGGCAACAGCGGCACCGCCACCTGGCGCACCATCTGGGCCGGCTGCGGATAGCCTTCCAGCGCGGCGACGAACAGGGCCGCCAGCACGCGCTCGGTGTCGTGCCAGGGGCCGTCGTGGCGCGCGCGGGTGTCGTAGACGATCTGGCCGGTGCCCAGGTCGCGCATCAGCAGGCTGACCTCGCTGACGTAGGCCGGGATCGACGGGTCCCACATCGGCCAGCCGAAGCCCAGGCCCAGGCCGCCGCCGTGCCAGCCGTGTCCGATGCCGACGCTGAGCGCCACGCGCGGATTGCTCAGGCCGCCATACGGCCGGCCCCACTCATCCAGCCAGTAGGCGCTGACGTAGCCGCCGACCTGCACGCTGACGCGCGCCCGCGCATCGTCGCGCACCGCGCCGACACGGGCCAATGCCGCCTGCGCCATGGCTTCCAGCTTCTCGGGCGCCGGCTGGCCGGCGATCGGCTGGCCGCGCTCGAAACGGTAGTGCGCGCCTTGCAGCACCGCGTTGCCCGGCGGCTGCGCCGCGCTGGTGCGCACGTCGGCGTCCACCATGCGCGGGCCGCTGGCGCAGGCGCTGAGCACGCTGGCCAGCACGATCAGGGCGGTTCGGGCAATCCACATTGGCACACCTCGCTTGTTTGACACCAGGCCTTCAGGCACCGACCAGCGACACCCCGGCAAAGGGCGTGCCCACGGGCTCGGGGAAGGCTTCCTCGTCGAACACCTTGTCGCCGTCGGCCGAGAACACGCCGGTCGCCTTCAGGTTCCGGAAATCGTGCAAGGTTCCGTCCATCAGGTGCGAGGGCACCACGTTCTGCAGCGCCGTGAACATGTTCTCGATGCGGCCAGGATGCTTGCGCTGCCACTCGCGCAGCATCGCGCCGATCTGCTGGCGCTGCAGGTTCTCCTGGCTGCCGCACAGGTTGCAGGGGATGATCGGAAACTGCCGGTGCTCGGCCCAGGCGATGAGGTCGCGCTCGTCGACGTAGGCCAGCGGGCGGATGACGATGAACTCGCCGTTGTCGCTGGTCAGCTTGGGCGGCATGCCCTTCAGCTTGCCGCCGAAGAACATGTTGAGGAAGAAGGTCTGCAGCATGTCGTCGCGGTGGTGGCCGAGCGCGATCTTGTTGCACTTCAGCCGCCGCGCCACGCTGTACAGGATGCCGCGGCGCAGGCGCGAGCACAGGCTGCAGGTGGTCTTGCCCTCGGGGATCTTCGCCTTGACGATGCTGTAGGTGTCCTGCGTCTCGATGTGGTGCTCGATGCCCAGCGACTGCAGGTAGTTCGGCAGCACCTCGGCCGGAAAGCCCGGCTGCTTCTGGTCCAGGTTGACCGCCACCAGCTCGAAGCGCACCGGCGCACGCGCCTGCAGCTTCATCAGGATGTCGAGCAGCCCGTAGCTGTCCTTGCCGCCCGACAGGCACACCATCACGCGGTCGCCGGCCTCGATCATGTTGAAGTCGCCGATCGCCTGGCCGACCTGACGGGCGAGGCGCTTTTCCAGCTTCAGCGTCTCGCGCTCGGGCTTGCTGCGCGCGGCGCGGCCCAGTTCCTGCTCCTGGGCGGGCGCGGTGGGCAGTGCAATATCAGTCATGGGCGGATTTTCCTATGGATGCCCTGCCCGCGCTCGGGTGCGTCACCAGCGCCCCGCCTCCATCCGGATCGCCACCTCGCAGTCGTCGAAGATCTCCAGCTTGGTGATCTTGACGCGCACGCCCTGCACGCCGGGCAGCTGCAGCAGGCGCGCGCACAGCTTGCCGACCAGGCTTTCCAGCAGGTTGACGTGGCGCGCGGTGCACTCGTCGATGATGATCTGGCGCACCTTGCGGTAGTCCAGCACGTGCAGGATGTGGTCGTCGCGGGGGCTGAGCGGCTGCCGGCCCAGGTTCAGCTCGGCATCGACCTCGATCGGCTGCGGGCCGTTCTGTTCAATGTCGAGGATGCCCAGGCTGGCGGCAAAGCGCAGCCCGGTCAGGGTCAGACTCTGGGCACCCAGCTCGGGCATGGCGTCGGTCGGGTTCATGGCGGCGGCAGCGCCTCATGCTTGGCGCGGAACACCCGCACGCCAACCGCGGCGCAGTCGGGGTAGACGTCGGGCTTGGCGGTGGCAACCTCGACCGCGGCGACCTGCGGGTGCGCCAGCAGGCGCTCGGCCAGGGCGTCGCACAGCGTCTCCTGCAGCTCGAAGCGCCGCTCGGCGATCAGCTCGCGCACGGCGTCGCGCACGCAGTCGTAGTCGACCACCTCGGCCAGCTGGTCGCGCTGCGGCGTCGACACGGCGTAGGGCACGAACAGCGTGACGTCGATCCACACGCGCTGTGCGGCACCCTTCTCGAACTCGTGCACGCCGATCTGCGCCAGCACCTCGTGGCGGCGCAGGAACAGCTGGCGGCAGCGCGTGCGCAGGAACTCGTTCATGGCGCCGCCCCGCCGCTGGAGGGATGCGGCGGCAGGAACATCACGTCGCAGGCCAGCGGCACCAGCTGCTGGCCGTTGTCGACGCTGAGCGTGGTGCCGGTGATGGCCTCGTTGCCCGCCAGGAACACCGCCGCCTGCGCCACGCGCGCCGGATCGATCGGCCGCCGCAGCAGGTTGACCTGGCTGGCGGCAGCGAAATTCTCGGGCGTCTGCGGGCCGCTCTGGTACATCAGGCCCGGCGCCAGGCCGACCACGCGCACGCGCGGCGCCAGCGCCTGCGCCTGCAGCGCCACCGCGCGCTCCAGCGCCAGCTTGGTCACGGTGTAGGAAAAGTAGTCCGGGTTCAGGTTGAACACCTTCTGGTCCAGCACGTGGATGGCGCAAGCGTCGCCGTCCTGCCCGCGCTCGCCGCGCGCCTGCGCCAGTAAGCCGGCCAGCTGCAGCGGTGCCGACAGGTTGACCTGCAGCAGCGCGGCCAGCAGCTCGGGCGTGAGCTGGGTCTGCGGGTCGCGATCGGGCTCGAACAGCGAGGCGTTGTTGACCAGCGCATCGGGCGCCTGGCCGATCGCCGCCAGCACCTCGTCGAACAGGCGCGCCACGGCGCCCGGCTGGCCCAGGTCGGCCTGCACGGCGTGCGCCTGCCGGCCCAGGGCGCGCAGCTCGGCGCAGGTCTGCTGCGCCTCGTCGACCGACTGGCGGTAGTGGCAGATCACGTCCCAGCCGGCACGGGCGAAGGCGAGGCAGAACTTGCGCCCGAGCCGCACCGCGCCGCCGGTGACCAGCACCCAGCGCGCCGTCATCGCCGGCCCACCGCCCATGGAATCATCGAATCAGACAAAGAAAGACACCCTGTCGTCGCTCGCCATGCGGTGGATTATGCGCATGCGGTCGCTGCCGGACGCCGGCGCCGCGCCGTGGACAATGCGCGGGTGCCCAGCATTGAACCACCACCCAGCCACGCCCTGCAGCAGCAGATCGCCCAGGCCATCCGCGCCGCGGACGGCTGGCTGCCGTTCGACCGCTTCATGCAGCTGGCGCTGTATGCGCCGGGCCTGGGCTACTACGCCAATGCCTCGCGCAAGTTCGGGCTGATGCCGGCGTCGGGCAGCGATTTCGTCACCGCGCCGGAGCTGTCGCCGCTGTTCGGCCAGGCGCTGGCCGAACAGCTGGCCGAGAGCCTGGCCGCCACCGGCACCGACGAGCTGTGGGAGTTCGGCGCCGGCTCGGGCGCGCTGGCGGCGCAGCTGATCGAGGCGCTCGACGCCCGCGGCACGCGGCTGCAGCGCTACACCATCGTCGACGTCTCGGGCGCGCTGCGCGCGCGCCAGCAGCAGCGCCTGGCCGGCTTCGCGCCGCGCGTGGCCTGGGCCGACGCGCTGCCCGAGGCGATGCGTGGCGTGGTCGTCGGCAACGAGGTGCTGGACGCCATGCCGGTGAGCCTGCTGGTGCGCCTGGCTGGCGTCTGGCACGAACGCGGCGTGGCGCTGGCGGGCGGAGAAAACGCGCAGGACGCCGCCGGCGCAAGCCCGCCGTTTGCCTGGGCCGATCGCCCGACCGCGCTGCGCCCGCCCGTTGAAGTCGAGAGTACGCACGACTACCTGACCGAGGTCCACCCGCAGCAGCGCGCCTTCGTCGCCACGCTGGCGGACAAGCTGCGCGCGGGCGGCGCCGGCGCGGCCTTCTTCATCGACTACGGCTTTCCCGAGGCCGAGTACTACCACCCGCAGCGCAGCAGCGGCACGCTGGTGTGCCACCGCGCGCATCGGATGGACGACGACCCTTTGAGCGACGTCGGCCTGAAGGACATCACCGCGCACGTCAACTTCACCGACGTGGCCGTGGCGGCGCAGGACGCCGGGCTCGAGGTGCTGGGCTACACCTCGCAGGCGCGCTTTCTGTTCAACTGCGGCATCGCCGGGCGGCTGGAGCACGCCGAGCTGCCGGCGCGCGCCAACGCCATGAAGCTGCTGGCCGAGCACGAGATGGGCGAGCTGTTCAAGGTGATCGGCCTGGCCATGCCGGGGCACGGCCAGGCGCGCGGCTTCGCGCAGGGCGACCGCACGCACCGACTGTGAAGCGAGGCAGGCAATGATCCGCTGGATGATCGTCATTTTCCTGGCGCTGGTGCTGATCAGCTGGTTCAGCCCGGTGCTGGGCAAGCTGGGCTTTGGCCGCCTGCCGGGCGACTTCCGCTTCCGGCTGTTCGGCCGCGAGTGGTTCATCCCGCTCACCACCACGCTGATCCTGAGCGGCGTAGCCAGCCTGATCGCGCGGCTGCTGTGATGACAGATGACCGCGCCTTCGGCGCATGACCTCGGCTCCGCCTTCGATGACGGCGCTGGCGCGCCATGAACCGCCTCTCGTCATAGCGCCCGCAGGGCGCGTCATCGAGGGCCGCAGGCCGAGGTCATGGCGCGCCAGCGCCGATCATTCATCCTGCGTCACGGCAAGCCTGCAGCGAGCCCGACAGCCGCTCGCCATGGCTGTACACGACCAGGCGCCCGCGCCGCGCGAAGCCGACCAGCGTCATGCCCAGCTCCTGCGCGCAGCGCACCGCCAGCGCCGTCGGCGCGGCGCGCGCGATGAGGATGCCGATGCCGGCCGCCGCCGCCTTCTGCACCATCTCGAAGCTGGCGCGGCAGGTCAGCAGCGCGGCGCCCTGCGCGGCGTCGATGCGCGCGCGCGCCAGCGCGCCGATCAGCTTGTCGAGCGCGTTGTGGCGCCCGACGTCCTCGCGCAGCAGCGCCGGCCCCTGGCCTGGCGCCAGCCAGGCGGCGGCGTGCGTGGCGCCGGTCAGCGCGCGCAGCTCCTGCGCCTCGTCGAGCTCGTCCATCGCCGCGGCGATGTGCTGCATGTCCAGCCGCAGCGCCACGTCGAGCGCCGGCAGCGCGCGCCGCACCTGGCCCAGGCGCTCGACGCCACACAGGCCGCAGCCGGTGCGGCCCTCGAGGCCGCGCCGGCGCTGCTTGAGCTGCGCGAAGCGCTCGGCGGTCAGGCGCATCCGTGCGCGCACCCCGTCGGGCGTGGCCTCCAGCTCCAGCTCCAGCAGCTCGCGCGGCGCGGCGATGATGCCCTCGCTGAGGCTGAAACCCAGCGCGAAGTCCTCCAGCGCCACCGGGCTGGCCAGCATGACCACGTGCGCGATGCCGTTGTACTCGAGCGCCACCGGCACTTCCTCGGCGACCCAGTCCAGCCGCTGCTCGTCGACGCCGCGGCCGTGGCGGCGCACCGCCACCGCGCTGGCGGGGGCCATGATGTCGGCGCTCGCCACGGCGGCGATCTCCGGCGCGCAGGCGATCACGGCCGCGCCTCGGCCGCGTGCCGATGCGCGCGCGCCTGCTCGTGCGGCGCGAACGGCCCGCGCACCTTGCGCAGCCGCACGCGCACGATGTCGGCGCCCGAGCCGGTGGCGTCGGTCAGGTCGAGCGACTGGTCCGCCATCGGCGTGACCGAGTTGAGCGAGGGGAAGTTCAGGTCCTTGGCGTAGGGCGTCTTCCAGTGCTCGAACTGGCCCGGGATCACCAGCGTGTCGGGCCGGCAGCCCTGCACCGGCTCGGCGCGCCCGCGCGTGACGCCGGTGGTCGACTCGACCTCGACCCAGTCGCCGTCCTCGATGCCCATGCGCTCGGCGACGCCGGCATTCATGATCACGCGGCCATGGCCGCGCACGTTGGCGCCGACCTCGTTCATCAACTGGATCGACACGTTGGCGCCGGCGCTGTAGGCCATGATCTTGGTGGTCAGGCCCCAGAACGGATAGTCCTCGGGCTGGCGGCCGGCTTGCGCGACGGCGCGCGTCCAGATGCCGGGGAAGTCGTGCCACTGCGGCAGCGCGGTGTATTCGGCCAGCTGCTTGTCCCACCACGAGATGCCCTGCTCGTGCAGGCGTGCCTTGAGTTCCTGGCCGATGCGCAGCAGCCGCTCCTGGTAGGGCAGCTCGTAGCGCAGGCCGAGCTCTTCCAGCGTCGGCGTCAGGTACCAGTCGACGCGGGTGAAGGGCTGGACGTAGAAGCCGTGCTGCTTCATCCAGTCCAGGCCATGGACGTCGGCGCCGCCGCTCATCTCGGCCGTGGCGGCCTTGCACACGGCGTCCCAGATGGCGTCCACCTCGGGCACCTCGTCGGTCGGCAGCGAGTAGTCGTAGCCGTCACCGGCCAGCGGCGCCAGCAGCGCGCCGCGGTTGATGCGGGCGACGTATTTCTCCAGCAGGCCGGTGCGGCGCGCCAGTTCGGTGGCGATCCAGCTGAAGTCGCGCGTGTCGCCGCGCGGCTCGATGGCCGGCTGGCGCAGCACCACGCCGCGGTAGTCCCAGGCCTGCTCGACGAACTTGGTGCCGCCGCAGCGGATCAGCTGCGTGCTCTCCAGGTCGGTCGCCTCCGGCAACAGGATGTCGGCCATGTGGTTGGTCTCGTCCATGGTGTAGGCGAAGGCCACGATGAACGGCATGCGCGCCATGGTCTCGGCCTGCATCGGGTTCTGCCAGAACGAGATCGCCGGGTTGGTGCGGTAGGCGAACCACAGCTCGGGCAGGCTCATGGTGCGCCAGCCGGGCGGCGCCTTGCGCATGAAGGTCCACGCCAGGTGGGTCGGGCCCAGCGCCTGGCTCCAGGGCGAGTTGCCCACATGCGGCACCAGCGTGCTGTGCGCGTTGCGCCCGGTCGGCTCGGCCGCCCAGGCGCCGCGCCGGGTCGGGTTGAAGCTGCAGTTCATGAAGCCGTCCTCGCCCGGCATCACGCTCAGCAGGCGGTTTTCGTGCGGCTTGTTCAGGCGTACCGTCGAGCCCAGCGTGCCGCCGGGCACCTCCAGCGCGCCGACCAGCGCCGCCAGCACGGTGCGCGCCCAGCAGCATTCGAAGGCGCCCCAGCCGTTGTTGACGGTCTTGCCCAGCGTCACCGCCACCGGGCGGAACGGCAGCGTGCGGCCGTCGACCTCGATGGTCTCGCCGATGCAGGCGTGGCGCAGGTAGTCGAGCGCCACGCGGCGGATGGTCGCCGCCGGCACGTCGCAGATGCCGGCCGCCCACTCGGGCGAGAACTGGCGCATGCCCTGCACGGTCATGTCGTGCGCGGTGCGCGCCGTCACCTCGCGCTGCGACTCGACCGCGCCGTCGGGGCCGTGCGTGACGGCCTCGGCCAGCGTCCAGCTGCCGCTCAGCGCCGGCACGATGTCCGGCGTGTCGAACGGCACGGCGCGGCCGCCGACGGTATCCCACAGCAGCGGCTTGCCGCTGGCCGGATCGCGCAGGTAGTAGCCGTCGGGCCCGACCAGGTAGGGCGCCGCGGTGCGGTCGCGCAGGAAGGCGACGTCGAGCCGCTCGAGCTCGACCTCGCACACCAGCACGTGCACCATGGCCAGCATGAAGGCGGGGTCGGTCTTGGGCTTGATCGGCACCCATTCGGCCGAGGTGGCGCCGGTGATCGACAGGTGCGGCTCGACGCTGACGCGGTGGATGCCGCGCACGCGCGCGTCGGCGTGCCGGCGCACCGCGCAGACGCCGCCCGAGACGTCGACGTTGGCGCCGAAGGACACCACGTAGTTGGTGCGCGGCGTGTCGGCGCAGACGGTGAAGCCGCGGTGCCAGAACTCGCCGTACAGGTGCTCGGAGTGCACGCACTTGACGCCCTGGCCCGAGCCCAGGCTGTAGTCGATCGGCCCCCAGGCGCCGAGGAAGGCCGGAAAGCTGCCCATGTAGCTGGCCGGCGTGCCGCCGTGGCCGAAGGTGGCGGCCACGCGCGGCAGGTTCTGCTCGTCCAGCAGCCCGCGCGCGCGGATGTCGTTGAGCCGGGCGCAGATGGTGTCCAGCGCCTCGTCCCAGGAGATCGGCACGAAGCCGGGATCCTCGTCGCGCCCCTTGTTCGGGTTGGTGCGCTTCATGGGCTGCAGCACGCGGTGCGGGTTGTAGGTCTTCTGGATCAGGCCGTAGGCGCGCACGCAGGGCCGGCCGTCGCCCGGGTGGATGCCCTTGCCGTCGGTGTTGGGCTCGACCTCGGTGGCGACGCCCTCCACCACCTTGACGCGCAGCAGGTCGGGGCCGGCGACGCATTGGTAGCAGTAGGTGGGGACGCTGCGCGACTCGGACGCGGGCGCGGTGCTGGTCATGACTGGACTCCGAAAATGGCTGCGTCCGCACGCCGGGCGCGAACTCGGTTGCATGGAACAAGCCTGAACCGCGGCGTCAACGCCTTCAACCAGGCTATGCGGTACCCAAATACCAAATACCTGCAATAAGAAAACCGGCACCACGGCAGCCGGTCATCTCGAATCACGGGGTGAATGAAGAATAGTGGAAACCATTCGATTTGCAAATATGTAGAAGGCTTCATATCTGCCGCCGGAAGCGGCCCTGCCTGCGCCGGCGCGGACGAGCCCGCCGGCGCGGCAAGCTGTCACGGCCACCTCCGCGATCTCCCCGGCGGCGCCGGTCTCATACCGAATCGCGTTCAAGAATATGGCAGGCGCGCCTTCATCAGCACGCCACTCAGCGCTCCAGGCGCAGCGCGCGCAGAGTCCTGCGGAGCAAACCATGGATTGCCGTCCCGGCGAACCCCGGTGTTCTCGGCGTCCTGAGCGGATGAAGGCTTGCCGATCCCTCAGGCGCCAAGGCGCATCAGAGCATCTCGTCGGGCGCGAACGGCCCCAGGATCTGCAGCAGCAGGCGCAGCCCCAGGCTGGCGTCGGGCTCGCCCTGCGCGTCCTCGAACGCCGCCGCGGGCGGCGCGCGCCACAGCAGGCGGCCCTCGGGCGTCAGCTCCAGCTTCCACACGCTGTCGTCCAGCGCATCGTCGATCTCGGCCGCGGCCTGGCGCGACAGCGCGGCGCTGCGGATCACCAGCGCCACCTCGGTGTTCTGCAGCTTGGAGCGCTGATCGAGGTTCATCGAGCCGATGCTGATCACGCGCCCGTCGATGACCAGCAGCTTGGAATGCAGGCTGGCCTTGGAGCCGCCGGCGCCGGAGCCGAACACGGTGCGATCCAGGTGCGCGCTCTGCAGCGCACGCATCTCGTACAGCTCGATGCCCAGGCGGATCAGGTCCTCTCGGTAGCGCGCATAGCCGACGTGCGCCAGCGGCGCGTCGTTGGAGGCCAGCGAATTGGTCAGCAGCCGCACGCGCACGCCGCGCCGCCGCACGTCGGCGAACACCTGCATCATCTGCGGCCCCGGCACGAAGTAGGGCGAGACGATCAGCGCGTCGCGCTGCGCCCCCTGCAGCAGCGACAGCAGGCCGTCGACCACGGTGTCCTCGGTGTGGGCGTCGTTCAGCTCCGGCACCAGCTTGGACGGCTCGTCCACCAGCAGCGCGGCCGGTGCCCAGGTCAGCGGCAGCTGCGCCAGGTCCAGCGCCGGCGGCAGCGGCGGCGGCGCCTTGTCGGCGGTCTCCGCGGGCGCCGCCTCGCCGGGCGGGGCCTGCGCCGCCGCCATCTGCGGCGACTGGGCTGCACCGCCGCTGGCCTCGGCGTTTGCCGCCTCGCGCAAGGCGTGCAGCTCCTCCGGCTTGACCAGCGACTGCACCGGATAGGCCAGCGGATTGTTCCAGTAGCGGTCGAAGCTGGCCGACATGGCCTGCACCACCGGCCCCACCGCCAGCACGTCCATGTCGATGAAGTTGCTGCCGTCGGCGGTGCCGAAGTAGGCGTCGCCCAGGTTGCGCCCGCCGGTGATGCCCCAGGCGTTGTCGGCGATGTACAGCTTGTTGTGCATGCGGTGCTGGATGCGCCGGAAGTCGTGCAGCGAGCCGATGGCGCGCAGCACGCCGGCGCCGCGCCCGCCCGGCAGCGGGTTGAACATGCGCATCTCGACGCCGGGCAGGAAGGCCATGCCCATCACCAGCGCGTTGCGGCCGGTGGAGTTGAAGTCGTCCAGCAGGATGCGCACGCGCACGCCGCGCTCGGTGGCGGCGCGCACCGCGCGCAGCAACTCGGTGGTGCTGGCGTCGGCGTGGATGGCGTAGTACTGGATGTCCAGCGTGCGGCCGGCCCGCTCGGTCAGCGCCAGGCGGCTGGAATAGGCCATGTTGGCCGAATCGATCAGCGCGAAGCCGGAGTCGGCCCGGCGCGCCTCGGCCGGCCGCCGCCGCTGCGCCAGCTGGCCCAGCGGCGTCGCCGCCGGTTCGGCGAGCGCGCTGGACACCGGACGCGGCACGTCCCTGGGCAGGCTGCCGCAGCCGATCGCCCCCAGCAGCAGCCACGCCAGCAGCAGTGCGATCGCCCACGCACGGCGAGCAAGGCGCATTCCTGGGATGGACAAGAAGGGCATGGGCACAAGCGGTCAGGCACCGTTTCCACGATGGTAGTTTTGCGGCGCTGCCGGTCGTGTCGGACGGCGACGCCTGTCGGTGTCGCCGCGGGAACGTCAAAGGCCGCCCGTGGGCGGCCTTTGACGCTGGTCGCAGTCGCGGCGCTCAGGCGGCGGTCTGGTCGTCGGTGCTGGCGCCCGGCGCATTCTCGATGCAGGCGGCGATGCCGGCGTCACGGGTGGCTTCGCTCGCGTACATCTGGCTCTGGCCGATCACCTGGCCGTTGGTGGCCTTGAGCGTGAAGTAGGGCGAGCCGTCCTTGGCGACCAGCTTGTCGTAGCGCGCGGCGTCGGCGCCGTTCTTCTTCACCGACTCGATGCCATTGAGCGCGCTGGCCTTGGCTTCGTACATCTCGCTGCTGAGAACGACCTGGCCATTGCTGGCGAGCAGATTGAAAAAGAACTTGTCGTTCTTGGACTTCTTGAGTTCGAACTGGCCGGCCATGGTGTCTTCTCCTGTTGCTGTAGCGGTGGGGGTGCGTGCGCCAACGCGCCGTTGGCTGGCGCGCATTGTGCCCTGCCATGAAGCTGGCCTTCAAGCCTTGCCACCGCCGCGCCGTGCAATATCGCACGCCGCTGTGGCGGTGGGGCCGCACCGAGGCCGCGGATCCGCGGCGTCAGACCTGCATCAGCCGCTTCGACCGGGCGATCGACATCAGCATGCCCAGCGCCAGGCCCAGCGTGACCATGGCGGTGCCGCCGTAGCTGATGAAGGGCAGCGGCACGCCGACCACCGGCAGGATGCCGCTGACCATGCCCATGTTGACGAAGGCGTAGGCAAAGAAGATGCTGGTCAGCGCCGCCGCCAGCAGGCGCGTGAACAGCGTCGGCGCCTCGGCGGCGATCGCCAGGCCGCGCAGGATCAGGAAGCAGAACCCCGCGATCAGCGCCAGGTTGCCGACCAGACCGAATTCCTCCGAGAAGGCGGCGAAGATGAAATCGGTGGTGCGCTCGGGGATGAACTCCAGGTGCGTCTGCGTGCCCTGCATGAAGCCCTTGCCCCACAGCCCGCCGGAGCCGATGGCGATCATGCCCTGCAAGGTGTGGAAACCGCGGCCGAGCGGATCGCGCGTCGGGTCGAGCAGGGTGCAGACGCGCTGGCGCTGGTATTCGTGCAGCACGTGCCAGTCCACGCCGTCGGCGCACAACTCGGGCTCGAAGCTCAGCAGCACGACGATGGCCAGCAGCGCCATCAGCACCGGCGGCAGCACCAGTTTCCAGGGCAGCCCGGCAAAGAAGATCACCGCCAGCCCGGCCGCCAGCACCAGCAGCGCGGTGCCCAGGTCGGGCTGCTGCATGATCAGCCCGACCGGCAGCGCCAGCAGCACGAAGGCGACGCCGAAGTCGAATGCGCCGGCGTGGCCCTCGCGCCGGTGGAACCACCAGGCCAGCATCAGCGGCGTGGCGATCTTGAGCAATTCGCTCGGCTGGATCACCACCCCGAGGTCGATCCAGCGCGTGGCACCCTTCTTGGTGATGCCGAACAAGGCCACCGCGACCAGCAGCGCCACGCCCAGCACGTACAGCGGCACCGCCAGGCTCATCAGCCGCTGCGGCGGGATCTGCGCCACCACGAACAGGATGCTGGCGGCGATCAGCATGTTGCGCCCATGGTCGGCAAAGCGCGTGCCGTGGTCGAAGCCGGACGAATACATGGCCAGCAGCCCGCCGCCGGCCAGCAGCAGGATCGCCAGCAGCAGCAGCAGGTCAAACCCCGCCAGCAGCG
This sequence comes from uncultured Ottowia sp., assembly GCA_964534975.1. Classification (GTDB taxonomy): domain Bacteria; phylum Pseudomonadota; class Gammaproteobacteria; order Burkholderiales; family Burkholderiaceae_C; genus Ottowia. The sequence continues at coordinate 45,413 of CAZHSD010000024.1, forward strand.
GCCAGATGCGCTGCCACAGCGAGGGTTTCTCAAACACCACGGACATCACGCAAATTATCTGCTGACGGATGACGGCGCTGGCGCGCCATGATCTCGGCTGCGCCCTCGATGACGCGCCCTGCGGGCGCATGACTTGAGTCATGGCGCCGCAGGCGCCGTCATCAATGGCCGTGAGGCCGAGGTCATGGCGCGCCAGCGCCGTCATCCGTCATCCGTCATCACGCACTACCATCACACCCCATGCTCGCCACCACCCACCTGCTCTACCTGCACGGCTTTCGCTCCTCACCGCAATCGATGAAGGCGCAAAAAGTGGGGGCGCGGGTGCGCGCGCAGCACCCGTCGGTGACCTGGTGGTGCCCGCAACTGCCGCCCTCGCCGCGCGAGGCGATGGCGCTGATCGAGCGCGGCATCGCCGACTGGCCGCACGAGCGCATGGCGGTGATCGGCTCCTCGCTCGGCGGCTTCTACGCCACCTGGGTGGCCGAGCGGCGCGGCTGCCGCGCGGTGCTGCTGAACCCGGCCATCGACCCGGCGCGCGACCTGGCGGCGCACATCGGCGAGCAGAGCGCCTGGCATTCACCCGAGGAGCGCTTCCTGTTCCGCCCCGAATACATCGACCAGCTGCGCGCGCTGGAGACCGGCCCGCTGCGCCAGCCCGAGCGCTATTTCGCCATCATCGCCAAGGGCGACGAAGTGCTGGACTGGCGCGAGATGAGCGCGCGCTACCCGGGCGCCCGGATCCGGCTGCTGGAGGGCAGCGACCACGCGCTGTCCGACTTCGACCAGCACATCGACGCCGTGTTCGAGTTCCTCGCCCTGGCCTGATGACGCGCCTGGCGGCGCATGACCTCGGCCTCACGGCCATCGATGACGGCGCCCGCGGCGCCATGACTCAAGTCATGCGCCCGCAGGGCGCGTCATCCAGGGCGCAGCCGAGATCATGGCGCCGCAGGCGCCGTCATCGGCGCAGGATGTGACAATCTCCCCCTCTATGCACCTATTGTTCGACGAGGCCGGCAAGTTTCTCGCCGGCCGCATTCTTTCCGAGGCGGAAGCCTCCGCCCAGGTCGAGCTCGACTCGGGCAAGCGGGTCAAGGTCAAGGCCGCCAACCAGCTGCTGCGCTTCGACCAGCCCGCGCCCGCCGAGCTGATCGCCCAGGCGCAGCCGCTGGCCGCCGAGCTCGAGCTGCCGCTGGCCTGGGAGTTCGCGCCCGAGGACGAGTTCGGCTTTGCCGAACTGGCGCGCGAGTACTTCGGCGACGCCGCCGGGGTGGTGCAGCAGGTGGCGATGCTGATGGCGCTGCACGCGGCGCCGCACTACTTCCGCCGGGCCGGCAAGGGACGCTTTCGCAAGGCGCCGGCCGAGATCGTGGCGCAGGCGCTGGCGGCGATCGAGAAGAAGCAGCAGGTCATGGCGCAGATCCAGGCCTGGGCCGGGCAACTGGCGGCCGGCGAATGCCCGGCGCCGATCCGCGAGCAGCTCTACAGGATCCTGTTCAAGCCCGACAAGAACGCGCCCGAATACAAGGCCGTGGTCGAGGCCAGCCGCAGCGCCCAGCTGGCGCCGCTGGCGCTGCTGCGCCGCGCCGGCGCCATCGAGTCGGCCTACCAGTTCCACTGGCAGCGCTTCCTGTTCGAGAACTTCCCCAAAGGCACGGGCTTTCCGCCGCTGGCCGCACCGGCCATCACCGAGAAGCTGCCGCTGGCCGCGGTGCAGGCCTACTCGATCGACGACTCGGCCACCACCGAGATCGACGACGCGCTGTCGCTGCAGGGCCTGGGCAGCGGCACCGTGGTGCTGGGCATCCACATCGCCGCGCCGGGGCTGGCGATCCAGCCCGGCGACGCGCTCGACGCGGTGGCGCGCACGCGCCTGTCCACCGTCTACATGCCCGGCCACAAGATCACCATGCTGCCGCACGAGGTGGTCGAGGCCTACACGCTCGGCGCCGGCCAGCCGGTGCCGGCGGTGTCGCTCTACGTGACGCTGGACGAGGGGACGCTGGACATCACGCACACCGAGACCCGGCTGGAACGGGTGCCGATCGCCGCCAACCTGCGCCACGATCGGCTGGACGATCTGATCACCGCCGAATGGCTGGACAGCCCGCCCCAGGCCGACGACCCCATCGCCGCCCAGTTGCCGCTGCCGCGCGCCCACCTCGCCTTCCTGTACCGGCTGGCGCTGCAGCTGAAGGCGCGGCGCGAGCAGGTGCGCGGCAAGCCCGAGACCTTCACGCGCCCCGACTACAGCTTCAAGCTGCAGCCGGCGAGCGATTCGGCCGGATGCGCCGACGACGGCCTGCCGACCGGCGACGAACGGGTGCTGATCACGACCCGCCAACGCAACGCACCGCTGGATTTGATCGTCTCCGAGTTGATGATCCTGGCCAACAGCAGCTGGGGCCAGTGGCTGGCCCACCTGGGCGTGCCCGCCATCTACCGCAGCCAGGCCAGTCTGTTGCCGGGCGTCAAGGTGCGCATGGGCGCCAAGGCCTTGCCACACGCCGGTCTCGGCGTGCCCAGCTACACCTGGGCCACCTCGCCGCTGCGCCGCTACGTCGACCTGGTAAACCAGTGGCAGATCATCGCCGCCGCGCGCCACGGCCAGACCGCCGCGCTGGCGGCACCGTTCAAGCCCAAGGACGCGCAGCTGTTCGCCGTCATCAGCGCCTTCGACGCCGCCTACGGCGCCTACAACATGCACCAGGCCGGCATGGAGCGCTTCTGGACCCTGCAGTACCTGCGCCAGCACGGCATCACCGAGCTCAGCGCCAGCCTGCTCAAGGAACAGAGCGGCGGCGCCTGGCTGGTGCGCGCCGACGAGCTGCCGCTGGTGTTCACCGTCATGGGCGCGCAGGGCCTGCCGCGCGGCACCCGGGTGTTGGTCAGGCTGGGCCAGATCGACGACATCGCGCTCGACGTGCGCGGCACCGTGGCCGAGGTGCTGGCGGCCGATGCCGCGGCGGCGCCGATGGCCGACGAAGAGCCGGACGGCGAGGACGACGCCGCCGAGGCCGGCCCGATCGCCATCGCGGTCGAGGTGGACGAGGAGGCGCCGGCCGACGCCGGCAATCCGCCCTCGTGAGCCCGCGCTTTCCCGCCTTGCCGTCGATGCCGCACCGGGCGCTGCCGGCGCCGGCGCCAATGCACGGCGCGCCGCCGCGCTGGCGCCGGCGGGATGGCGGCAGCATCGAGCAGCCTCCCCAGCCCGCCACGTTGCAGGCGGCGGATCGGGGCGCCGTGGGCAGGAAAGCGCGCTGATGCGCTGGCTGGTGCGCTGGCTGGCGCTGTCGCTGGCCGCCCTGCTGGTGCTGCAGCTGTTCTTCATCGGCCGCATCGCGACCATGGCGCTGCTCAACCCGCAATCCACCAGCATGCAGCGCTCCGAGGCCTGGCGCCTGGCCGGCAGCGGCCAGCTGCGCTGGCGCCAGGACTGGCGCGACTACGCGCAGATCTCGGACCACCTCAAGCGCGCCGTGATCGCCGCGGAGGACGACGGCTTCACCAGCCACGAGGGCGTCGACTGGGACGCCATCGAGCGCGCCTGGCAGCGCAACGCCGCCGCCGAGGAGGCCGCCGCCGAGCGCGCGGCGCAGAACCGGCCGGCGCGGCCGCCGCGCATGTACGGCGGCTCCACCATCACCCAGCAGCTGGCCAAGAACCTGCTGCTGTCGGGCGAGCGCACGCTGCTGCGCAAGGGCCAGGAGCTGGTGCTGGCCTACGCACTGGAGCACCTGCTGTCCAAGCAACGCATCCTGGAGATCTACCTCAACAGCGTCGAGTGGGGCGAAGGCGTGTTCGGCGCCGAGGCCGCGGCGCGGCACTACTTCGGCAAGAGCGCCGCCCAGCTCGGCGCCTGGGAGGCCGCGCGCCTGGCGGTGATGCTGCCGCGCCCGCGCCACTTCGAGCAGCTGCCCAATTCACCCTACTTGGCCAGCCGCACCCGCGTCATCCAGGCGCGCATGCGGGCGGCCGAGCTGCCTTGATGACCGCGCCTGGCGGCGCATAACCTCGGCCTGACGGCCATCGATGACAGAATGGCTCGAAGCCCAGTCATGGCGCGCAGCGCCGTCATCGAAGGCGAAGCCGAGGTCATTTCGTCATCCGCCCGAGCCGCTACCTAAAATGCAGCGCATGCGAATCCTCGGCATCGATCCCGGCCTGCGCAACACGGGCTTTGGCGTGCTCGATGTGCAGGGGCCGCAGCTGCGCTACGTCGCCAGCGGCGTGATCCAGACCAGCGCCGCCAGCCAGGGCGACCTGCCGGCGCGGCTGAAGCTGCTGTTCGACGGCATCCGCGAGCTGCAGAGCCGCTACCGGCCCGACGCGGCGGCGGTCGAGATCGTGTTCGTCAACGTCAACCCGCAGGCCACGCTGCTGCTGGGCCAGGCGCGCGGCGCCTGCCTGACGGCGCTGGTGTCGTGCGAGCTGCCGGTGGCCGAATACACCGCGCTGCAGATGAAGCAGGCCGTGGCCGGCCACGGCAAGGCCGCCAAGGCGCAGGTGCAGGCGATGGTGCAGCGCCTGCTGCAATTGCCCGGCGTGCCGCGCCCCGACGCCGCCGACGCTCTCGGCCTGGCGATCACGCATGCGCACGCGGGGCGCGCCGTCGCACTGCTGCATGAGGCCGGCGGGCCGCGGACAACCAGCAGCATGTATCGGCGGCGCTGACGCTCAGGTCCAAATCAATCACCGATTTTCAAGCGGAATGCTCAACTAATCTAGGGTTAACGCGACGTCCGACGCAGCTATGCAACTTGGAGACCGAGAAGTGGCTATCGCAGCGGTCTAAATTCCCCTGTGGACCAGTCAACTATTGCCTTCTGCATGCGGTACGATTCTTCAACCCACGCTCAAATTTAAGCAGCAACTCAAGGCATATCATGGAAAACAATCAGGATGCTTGGCTAGAATTCAACAAACAAACCAACAAAATCACTAAACAGTTCGGCAGCACAGGAAATATTATTGGAGATTATGCTGAATATTTGGCTCATCAATATTACGGCGGAACCCGGCTTAAAGCCTCAAATAAGAGCGCTGACATTGAAGGACCTGACGGGAAAAAGTATCAAATTAAAGCACGTAAGGTACACAGCGGCCACACAACCCAACTCGGCATTATCAGATCTTGGGATTTTGATTACTTGACAGCCGTCTTGTTTGACTCCTTCGGCAATATCAAACGTGCGATTGAAATGCCAGTTGACGTCGCAAGATTTTTTGCAACCCCAAATAAGCATCAAAATGGGAGCATCATAACCATCACCAAAAATGTCCTGAACGACCCAAGATGTAAAGATATTACAAGGATTATTTCAGAAATGGCAGGGTCCGCAGAGCTTTCTGCTAACGAGCACCCTAAGATCTCAGTTAAACCGAACTTAAGCCTTTCAATTCCAACCATGAAAAAAAGTGATGCGCTAAAAATTGCTCGAATTGAATCAAGTACAGGAATTCATTTTTCCAACCGAAACAAGGCCACCTCGAATTGGTGGCTAGACATCCCGACTCACGAAATAGACTCTGACAAGCTTGATAGCCTTACTTTTTTGCTTAACGATCCACCCGCAAGCTTCCTCCATATAATACAAATACCCACTCACTTCCTGAGAGCAAATACTGGAAAAATTAAATTATTCCCCAAAAAGACAGGTAATTTTTATAGCCTTCACATCGCCGCAGAAAGCAGCAGAAAATTTCAGAATATTGTCCCCGCCCACTCTAATATTGACTTCTCCCGATTTCTGAAAGAATCAATTCCAGTCTAAAGACCGCCGCATAACCTGCCGATGAGTCCGAGATGCCTTGATCTGTGAGGCCGGAGCGCGCTTTTCCGGCCATCTCCGTCCGGTCTTTCGCTTCGAGAATGCTCTTGCAGCCTCGTTTGCTCCTTTTCAGGGCGCACCGATCCCCGCAAGCTCCATCGCCTTGAGTTTGCGATGGGTTTTCAGCAGGTTCATCCCCGGCGCCGCCCAGCACATCTGCGCCTGTACCCTGGCCACGCAAAAGTACCGCGCTCTAAGACCGCTGCATAACTGGTAACACTCCCGATGCGCGAGATCGCGAAATGCGCTGCAATTCTGTCAGGAGGTGATGTTGGTGATGGACAGCTTCTTTCTGATGGGCGCGCACCCGCTGGTCGAGAGCAGCCCGAGCATGAAGCTGCTCGACTGGGGCGCCATTGCAGCTCAGTTGAAGGGCCTGTACCAGCGCAAGATCTCCGGCGCCGGCGGCCCCGAGCCGTATTCACCACTGGGCATGTTCAAGCTTGTGTTGCTGGGCCAGTGGCATGGGCTGTCGGACACCCAGCTGGAGCAAGCGCTGCGCGTGCGCCTAAACTTCATGGTCTGCCGCTTCCGCAATCGCCTGGGTCGGGCTGAGCTGGATCAGAAGCTGCTGGCGCTGATCAATGGCCAACTGGAACAACGTGGCCTGAAAGTGCAAGGCGCATGCGGCACTATCATCGACGCTACCATCATCCCCAGCGCCGCGCGCCCGAGGCAGCATGTGGAAGACGAAGGCGAGCAAGCGAAGATCATCGACAGCGCCAACCCTGATGTCCGCTGGGTCAAGAAAGGCAAGCATGCCTTTCTTTGGCTACCGGGGCCACACGGCCGTCGACAGCGAAGACGGCAACGTCGAACATGTGCAGGCGCATCCGGCCAATCAGGCCGAGATCACCAAGTTACCCGAGATCATCGAAGCACTCTCCTCCGGCATAGAAGCCGTGCTGGCCGACAAGGGCTATGCCACCAAAGCCAACCGGCAGTGGCTCACAGACAGAAAGATCGGCGATCTGATCCAGCACAAAGGCAGTGCGGGCAAACCTGTGCATCCCTTGCTCAAGGAGTTCAACAAACAGATCGGCGGCATTCGCTTTAAGGTCAAGCAGGCCTTCTGGACGGTGAGGCGCCGATTCCACCTGGCCAGAGCGCGGTACTTTGGCGTGGCCAAGGTACAGGCGCAGATGTGCTGGGCGGCGCTGGGGATGAACCTGCTGAAAGCCCATCGCAAACTCAAGGCGATGAAATTTGCAGGGGCAACTGCAGCCTGAACGAGGTAAACAAGGTTGAGAAGGTGGCCTCTAACCAATAAACTGGGCGCGAGACCTCAAAAAAACGTGATCCGACCGATCTAACCTCAACGATCACAGCATCGCGTCAACATAGACGAATTATGTAGCGATCTTAAACCACAATAGAAATAATATCTACCTCTTTTTCATTATATTCATAATATTCTATCATTGTTTATCCATGAATTCTAGACGTCACGCTTTCTTAATCGTTGCAGCCATCTCTCGATTACACCAGGCCGGCTATGGTCGCCTGAGAATTTTGTGCTATGTAATCGTCCCTGATTTATTCAAATGCGAGCGCCGACGGGGCGCTGTACTGAGCCG
>CAZHSD010000025.1:0-50680 GCA_964534975.1 uncultured Ottowia sp.
CCGGGTCAGATTTGAATCGGCACGGTGGGTCAAATTTGAATCGGCGCGGACACGCCGTGGTACACCACCGGCACGGCGGAAGGGGGTCTTGCCGGCGGGACGATTGTCCCGACGAGCTGGACGCAGTATCAGGTGACATTCACCGTGCCCACCAGCCTGGCATCGGGTCAGTACATGCTGGGCATCAAGTACGGCACCACGACCGATTCCATCGGGCCGAGTCCGGCCGATGCCGCGGAGTTCGCACTGGACCGCATCAACCTCAGTGGCATGAGCCTGCAAGGAGGCGCCAGCGGTGACTATCTGGAGGCGTCAGCCACCTACGCGCGTTTGTATGGCGGGGCCGGCAACGATGTGCTGGTTGGTGATGGCAACGCCAACCTGCTTGCGGGCGGAACGGGCAACGATACGCTGACCGGCGGGGCGGCGGCCGATATGTTCCGCTTTGGGGAGGCGGGGTCGACCAACGCCGACGTCATTACCGACTTCGTGTCGGGTTCCGACAAGATCCAGCTGGACAATGCCTTCTTCAGCACATTGGGTGCGGATGGGGCCTTGGGAGCCGGGGTGTTTGGCTCCAGTGCGGATAACAGCTTCCTGACCGGCACTCAGCGCCTGCACTACAACACCGCCACCGGCGAGCTGTGGTACGACGCTGATGGCAGCGCAACAGGGTCCGCCCCGATGCTGATTGCGACTCTGAACCATGGTGGACTGGCTGCGGCCGGGGTCAACAGCAACGATTTCATTGTCATCTGACGGAATGGATTCAGAGAGAGTGCCGGCCACAGGGTGGCTGGATCGGCTGACGTTTGTCCTGCTCCTGCCTGTCAGCGCGCCTGCGCCAGCGCCCAGTCGGCCAGCAGGGCCTGGGCGTAGAGGTAGTTGACAACCGCCTGCCGGTAGTCGTTTTCGGCTGCCACGCGGGAGGTCTCCACGGCCGCCAGTTCGGCATGGGCGTTGACCAGCTCGATCAGGCTGCGGCGGCCGACTTTGAACTGCAGCTCGTAGAGCTCGACCACGCTGGCGGACGCGCCGATCTGCTGCTCGGCGGCCTTGATCTGCAGCAGGCTCTGCGCCATGTCGGCCTCGGCCGTCGCGCTGCGTTGGGCGATGTCGCGCTCGAGCAGTTCGGTGCGCTGCTCGGCGGCGGCGATCTGCCGGGCCGCGCCCTGCACCGTGTAGTCGGCGCTGCGATCGTAGAAGGTCCAGTTGGCCACCACGCGTGCATAGCGCTGGTTGCCGAGGCCGGCTTCCAGGTCCAGCCGTGGCCAGCGCTGCTGCTGCAGGGTGCGCTGCTCGGCGCGCACGGCTTCGGCCTCGATGCGCTGGGTCTCGATGCTGGGGTGCGGGCGCGCATCGGCGCCGCCGGGCAGAATCCTGCGCCAATCGGGCGCAATCGGGTTGTCGAGCGTGGCGCTCTGGCGCGTGTAGCGGGTCAGCTTGGACAGCGCCAGCTTCATCGCCTTTTCATACTGCACGATGCGCATGCGTACCTGCAGCGCGCGCGACTGCGCCTGCACCAGCTCGTAGCGGCGCCCGACGTCGTTGGCCACCACCACCTCCAGATCGCCGACGATCTTCTCGTGCCGCGCCAGGTTGCGCTGGTCGACCTCCATCAGCTCCTTGGCGCGCAAGGCCTCCAGAAACAGCTGGGCCACGTTCATGGCCACGACCTCGCGCGTCTCGGCGGTCTTGTGCTGGAGCGACTGCTGTTTCAGCTCATCGCGTTCGATCGCCGCATCGATGGCGCCGGCGGCGTACAGGTTGACGCGACCCACCAGGCCGCGAAACGGCTGGCTCAGGTCTTCGGGGTTGGCGACGTAGCTGCCGGCCTGCAAGCCGAAGGTGGGGTAGTGCTGCGCGCGCGAGGCGGCAGCGCGCGAGCCGGCCACGTCCTCGTTGGCGCGTGCCTCGAGGATGGCCGGGTCGGTGCTGACGGCCTCGCTGATGAGGGCCGGCATGCCGGCGGCCAGGACGCTGCTCTGCAGGACCAGGCCAAGGCTGGCAATGATCAACGGGGCACGCAAGTCAACGCTCCCGCAGCGCCTGCTTCATGCGCGTGATCGGCTTGGTGAGGTACTGGAAGATGGTCTTCTCGCCGGTTTTGATATCCGCCGTGGCGACCATGCCGGGGATGATGGGCATGGCTTTGCCGTTCTTGTCGGTGAGCTGGTTCTGCTCGGTGGTGACGATGACGCGGTAGTAGGACTCGTCGGGGTTGAGCTTGAGTTCGCTCGGGCGCCGGTTGTCCTGCAAGGTGTCCGGGCTGATCAGCGTGACGCGGCCGTCGAGGCCGCCGTAGAGCGCGTAGTCGTAGGCGCTGAGCTTGACCAGCGCCTCGTCGTTGGGCTTGATGAAGGCCACGTCCTGCGGGCGGATGTAGGCCTCGACCAGCAGCGGGCCATCGATGGGGACGATCTCCATGATTTCCTGGCCGGTGCCGATGACGCCGCCTACGGTGTTGATGCGGATGTTCTTGACCAGCCCGCGCAAGGGCGCCTTGATGTCGGAGCGGCGCACCGGGTCGGCGCGCGCGGCGGCGGTTTCCTCGCTCTGCGCCAGCTCGGCCTCGACGCGCACCAGTTCGGTGTTGGCGTCGGAGCGGAACTTGTTGCGCCGCTCGGTGGCCTGCATGGCGAGCTCGTTGGACTGGCGCTTCATGCGCAGCAACTCGACCTCGGACACCACGCCGCGGGCGACCATGGGCTCGGTGATCTCGATTTCGCGGTCGAGCAGCAGCTTGCTCTGGTTCAGGCCCTGGATCGATTCCTCGACGGCGCGGGTGCGCGTGCGGTAGGCGGCGGTCTCGCGTGCGGCCAGTTCGCGCGGGGTGCCGGCGACGAAGCGCAGTGGCACGCCGTGCGCCTCGGAGCGCAGGCGCGCGGCGGTGGCGCGCAGGGCCTCGACCTTGTTGACGGCTTCGCGGTGCAGGGCCGACGAGCGTGCGGTATCGAGCCGGACCAGCACCTGGCCGGCCTCGACCAGCTCGCCTTCCTTGACCAGCATCTCGGCCAGCACGCCGGCGTCTAGGCTCTGGATCACCTGCTCGCGGCTGGACGGGATCACGCTGCCCTGGCCGCGTGTGACTTCTTCGACATTGCTGTAGTAGGCCCAGACGACGAAGGCGACCACCAGCGCCGTCAGCAACGCGACGGTCCAGAACAGGCCGCTGTGCCGCTCGTGCTGCATGGCGGCCTGCAGGTCGTTGAGCAGCGGCAGGTCGGCCTGGGCGACGCGCTCCCGGCGCGAAGTCCGGTTACGCGCCATGACCGTCTCCTGCGGTGTCGGTGGTGCCGGCAGCGGCCACGGTGGAGGCCACGCGCACCTGCACCGGCTTGCCGGTGTGGGTGGAAACGACTTTCACCGCCGAGGAATCGGCCGTGGCGGGATCGGCCGGCGCGGCGGGCTGCACGGCAGCGGTGACCACCGGCCGGGTCCGGACGCGGACGGGTGCGCCGGCGGGCGCCGCAGGGGCGGGCGCCTCGGCCGTGCTGCCGCCCAGGCGCCGCAGCACGGCGTCGCGCGGGCCGTCCATCAGCACGCGGCCCTGGTCGATCACGATCACCCGGTCGACGAAAGGCAGCACCTGCATGCGGTGGGTGACCATCACCAGGGTGCGGCCCTGCGCCCATTCGGTCAGCGCCTTCAGCGCCGCCGCCTCGGTCTGGCTGTCGAGGCCGCTGGTGGGCTCATCCAGCAGGACCACGCGCGGATCGCGCAGCGTCAGGCGCGCCAGGCTGACGATCTGCTTCTGCCCACCCGACAGGCCCTGGCCGTCCTCGCCGATCGGCAGGTTCAGGCCCAGCGGGTGGGCGCGCACCAGCTGGTCGAGGCCAAAGCGGCGCAGTGCGGCGATCAGCTCCTCGTCGCTGGACAGGCGGTCCATGCGGCCCATGTCCAGGTTCTCGCGCAGCGTGCCGAGGAAGATGCGCGGCGCCTGGCCGAGCAGGCTGACGTGCGTGCGCAGGTCGGCCGGGTCGATCTGGCGCATGTCGACGCCGTCGAGCAGCACGTGGCCGTCGGTGGGGTGGTACAGCCCCGCCGCCAACCGCAGCATGGTCGACTTGCCGCTGCCGATGCGCCCCAGAATGCCGACTTTCTCGCCCGGACGGATCGCGATGCTCAGGCCCTGCAGTACCAGCGGGCCTTGCTGCGCACCCATGCGGTAGCGGTAGGAGGCGCCGCTGAAGGCAATTTCGCCCTTGGGCTGCGTCAGGCTGATGTAGCTGCGCTCGGCATCGCGCTCGGTCGGGCGCTCGACGATGCTGTTCAGCCCCGCCAGCGCCACGCGCGCCTGCTGCAGCCGCACCATCAGGCCGGCCACCTGCGACAGCGGCGCCAGCGTGCGGCCGGACAGGATCACGCAGGCGATCAGCGCGCCCATGGTGATGCGTGAGGCTGGGTTCTCGTGGTGGATCAGGTAAGTGCCCCACAGCACCAGAAACACGGTGTTGGCTTGCTGCACCATCTGCGAGAAGTGCAGCACGCCGTTGCTCCAATCGCGCAGCTTGATGGAGGCGGCAGCGGTGACGGCAGTGAAGCGCTCCCAGCGCTGCTGCGCCCAGTTGGTGGCGTTGTTGGTCTTGAGCGTCTCCAGACCTTCCAGCGCCTCCACGGCCAGGCCCTGGCGCTGCGAGCTTTCGCGCATGGATTCGTTGGTGTACCTGGCCAGCGGTACCTGCGCCAGCAGGCCAGCGATGATCACCAGCGGAATGGTGGCCAGCGGTACCAGTGCCAGCGGTCCGGCCACCATCCACATCACGAAGATGAACAGCAAGATGAAGGGCAGGTCCACCAGCGCCAGCAGCGAGGCGCTGGTCATGAATTCGCGCACCGACTCGAAGTCGCGCAGGTTGCTGGCATAGGAGCCAGACGAAGCAGGCTTTTGTGATAGGTCGATCGCCATCACGCGGCGAAACAGCGCCGCGCTGATGATCAGGTCGGCCTTCTTGCCGGCGATGTCTGTCAACCGGGCACGGATGGTGCGCGCCAGGAACTCGAATGCGATCGCACCCAACACGCCGACTGACAGCACCCACAGGGTCTCATAGGCGCGGTTGGGGATGACGCGGTCATACACGTTCATTACGTACAGCGAGCCGATCAGCGCCAGCACGTTGATCAGCACCGAGGCGATCGCCACCTGGTAGTAGTAGCGCCGAAAGCGCCAGATCACTTTCCAGAACCAGGCCCTGCCCATGGTGTACTCGGGCAGTTCCGAGCGCGTGTCGCGCTGTGGGCGCATCTTCAGAAACCAGCAATAGCCGGTGTAGTCGGCCTGCAATTGCTCAGCCGAACGAATGCTGCGCGAACCGTCTGCGTTGAGAATTTCGTAATCCGCCGTGCCCGACGACCCATGCAGCTTCGCGGACACCACGGTGCCGTCGCCGTCGCGGTCGACCAGCAACACCGGCAGCGCTGCAGCCGGAATATCCGCCAAGGGACGCCGATCGAGCCGGTTGTCGTAGCCGTGGCTGCGCAGCACCTCACCTAGGCTTTGCATGTCGATGCGACCCTCGGCGTTGCGCAAGGTCTGCGACGCCAGCGATTGCGCCGACAGCGGCGAGCCCAGCAGGCGAGTCAGCAATGCAAGTTGATCAAACAGCGCATGCATCCGAAGTCGGCCTTGATGCGTCTAATCCTGTAATCAGAAAGAGAAGATCCTTATGCTATGGGGAGAATTTGCCCGCTAAGCATCCCATTGCACTCCCAAAACGCATAAATGAGCATTACTTGGCAACCCTGTGCACCATCGCCACGGATCGATCGACGAATGGCGACCAAATGCGCTGCTGCGTCAAGTGAGTGAGCAAGCCCAGCACAACTGCGTCGGGCTCCGGATTGGTATTGGTAATAACCCCGTGCAGAACACCGGAATGCTGTATACTTGACCAAAAAACTCGGGAATGAATCATGGGGTTATTGCTCAGACTGCTGTCAATTGGATGCGTTGCAAGGCTCACGGATTCCGGGTTGCGAGTCCGGCGGCAAATGTGCTGGCCGGGTGCCGTCATTAACACATCAAGGAGCAGGTGATGCGCCTCACAACCAAAGGACGGTTCGCTGTAACCGCCATGATCGATCTGGCGCTCCGTGATGGCAATGGACCTGTCACGCTGGCGGCCATCAGCCAGCGCCAGCAGATATCACTGTCGTACCTGGAGCAACTGTTCGGCAAGTTGCGCCGGCATGAACTGGTGGAATCCACCCGCGGCCCGGGCGGCGGCTATTCGCTTGGCCGCAAGGCCGGCGACATCACGGTGGCCGACATCATCGTTTCCGTGGATGAGCCGTTGGACGCCACGCATTGCGGCGGCCGCGAGAATTGCCGCGCCGACGGCGGACGCTGCATGACGCACGATCTGTGGGCCACGCTGAATGCGCGCATGCTGGAGTTCCTGGAGTCGGTGACGCTGCAAAAGCTGGTCGATGACCAGCATGCGCGGGGCATCGAGATCGGCGACAAGCCGGTGACCAAGCGTGCGATCTCGAGCACGCCGGTGGTCAAGCCGATCCGCGTCAATGCGCCGAACTCGGTGTTTGCGCTTGGCAACCTGACGACGAAATGAACGGCGCGGGGCGTGCCGCCGGCCTTTGCGGGTACGCGGTGCGCGCAGCGTTGCGCGAATCATGAGCTTGGCGGCACAGCTTCCCGTCTATCTGGACTATGGCGCAACCACGCCGGTCGATCCGCGCGTGGTCGACGCCATGCTGCCCTGGCTGCGTGAGCATTACGGCAACCCGTCCAGCAGCGCCCACGCCTGGGGATGGGAGGCCGAGAAAGCGGTCGAGGCCGCGCGTGAGCAGGTGGCCGATCTGATCGGTGCCGATCCAAGCGAGATCGTCTGGACCAGCGGTGCCACCGAATCCGACAACCTGGCGCTGAAAGGCGCAGCGCACGCCAACCAGGCCCGGGGCCGGCATCTGATCACCATCAGGACCGAGCACCAGGCGGTGCTCGATGCCATGCACGCGCTGGCGCACCTGGGCTTCGAGATCAGCTGTCTCGATGTGCAGGCCGACGGTCTGCTCGATCTGGAGCGCTTTCGCGCCGCCATCCGACCCGACACCATCCTGGCCAGCGTGATGCACGTCAACAACGAGATCGGCGTGATCCAGGACATCGCCGCCATCGGTGCCATCTGTCGTGAGCGCGGCGTGATTTTTCACGTCGATGCGGCGCAGTCGACCGGCAAGCTGCCGATCGACCTGAAGCATCTGCCGGTCGACCTGATGAGCCTGACCGCCCACAAGACCTATGGGCCCAAAGGCATTGGCGCGCTGTACGTGCGACGCAAGCCGCGCGTGCGGCTGCAGGCGCAGCTGCATGGCGGTGGCCAGGAGCGCGGCCTGCGCCCGGGTACCCTGGCGACGCACCAGATTGTCGGCATGGGCGAGGCGTTCCGCATCGCCAAGGACGAGATGCCGCAAGACAACGCGCGCCTGCGTGCGTTGCACCAGCGGCTGGTGAGCGGCCTGCTGGAGATTGGTGGGGCCGCTCTCAACGGCCATCCGCAGCAACGCGTGCCGCACAACGTCAACCTGGGTTTCAGGTGGATCGAGGGCGAGGCGCTCATCTTGGGTCTCAAGGGACTGGCGGTGAGCAGCGGCTCGGCCTGTTCCTCCGCCAGCCTGGAGCCCAGCCACGTGCTGCGTGCGCTGGGGTGCAGCGATGAGCACGCACACAGCAGCCTGCGCATCAGCATGGGTCGCTTCACCACCGAAGCCGAGATCGAGTACGCTATTCGGACCATCGGCGAGCAGGTCGCCCGCCTGCGTGACACCGCGCCATCGCTGGCGCTGCGCCAGGGCGGAATTGGCCAGGCCGGTAGCGGGGACCCACCGGCGCCAGCGTCGCCCAGTCCGCGTGCTGTAGATTTCTGAGTTCCTGATCCGGATGTGGATTCAATCATTTATGGAGGCGCTGGAACATGGCTCTTGAACATCTCCTGCCGGGACAAACACAGGCCTTGCTGCCCGAAGGGGTGTTGCCGACCGAGTTTGAATCGCGCGCGCTGTTCAAGTCACAGGATCTGGAGGTCATCCAGTTGCTGATGCCCGAGGGCCGACGCATGGTCAACCACCGCGTCAATGGCGAGATCACCCTGTATTGCGCCAAAGGCTGCGTGGATGTCGGCTCGCATCCCATAGGCAGCGAGGACCCACGCCCCACGGCGCGCCTGAAAGAGGGCGAGTTGATGTACCTGCAACGCGGCGAACCGCACCACCTGCTGGCGGTCGTGTCATCGGTGGTCATCCTGACCATCGCCTTGCGTGCAGATTGAGGAAGATCGCATCATGAATATCAAACTGACCGAAGCCGCTGCCCGGCACGTCAGCCGCCACCTTGCCAAACGCGGCAAGGGCGTGGGCGTGCGCCTGGGCATCACGACCACTGGTTGCTCGGGCCTGGCCTACAAACTGGACTACGTCGATGAGGTGACGCCGGGCGATGTGCTGTTCGAAGAGCACGGCGTCAAGCTGATGATCGACCCGAAGAGCCTGGCCTTCATCGACGGCACCGAACTGGACTACGTGCGCGACGGCCTGAACGAGGGTTTTCGTTTCAACAACCCGAACGAACGCGACCGCTGCGGCTGCGGGGAATCGTTCCGTGTCTGAGCGGCGCCGTGCGCCCGCTGAACGGGGCTGCTGATGTCGCGCCAGATCGTCCTCGACACCGAAACCACCGGGCTGTCGGCCGACAGCGGCGACCGCATCATCGAGATCGGTTGCGTCGAACTGCTGGGCCGCAAGCTGACCGGCAACAACCTGCACTTCTACCTCAATCCCGAGCGCGACAGCCACGAGGACGCGCTCAAGGTGCACGGCATCAGCAACGAGTTCCTGCGCGACAAGCCCAAGTTCGCTGAAGTGGCCGACGAGTTGCTGCGCTACCTGGAAGGTGCCGAAGTCATCATCCACAACGCTGCCTTTGATGTCGGCTTTCTCGACCGCGAACTGGAGCGCCTGGGCAAGCCGAACTTCGGCAGCGTGGTGGCCGAGGTGACCGATACGCTGGTGATGGCCAAGCAGCTGTTTCCGGGCAAGCGCAACAGCCTGGACGCGCTGTGTGATCGCCTCGGGGTCGACAATTCGAGCCGCACGCTGCACGGCGCGCTGCTCGACGCCGAGTTGCTGGCCGACGTCTACATCAACCTCACGCGCGGGCAGGAAGCGCTGCTGATCGATTTGGGCGAGGTCAGCACGCCTGGCGAAAGCGTGGAGCGAATCGACCTGAGCGTGTTCCAGTTGCCGGTGCTGCGCGCCAACGAGCTTGAGCTTGCAGCGCACGAGGAGGTGCTGGCACAACTCGATCGCTCGAGCGGTGGCAGGACCGCCTGGCGGCTCGTATGAGCGCTGTCATGATGTACAATTTTGCGTTTCGCCAACCAGGCGATCGGGGTGATTAGCTCAGCGGTAGAGCACTGCCTTCACACGGCAGGGGTCGCAGGTTCAAACCCTGCATCACCCACCATATGAATCAATGACTTACGGCACTTTCGGGTGCCGTTTTCGTTGCTGGTGTGAAAACTCCGGTGCAAAATTGACGCGGATTCTGGCAGCCGATCCGGGTGGAGGTGCGCAGCTACGCGCATCACGTGTGCCCCAGCGCCGCGGAGATCTGTCTGGCGATCTGTTGCAAGCGGGGCAGCCAGTTGTCGTCCAGGCGATCGGCTGGCGCTGAAATGGACAGGCCGGCCACCAGCTTGCCCTGGTCGTCGTGGATGCCGGCGGCCATGCAGCGCACGCCCATCTCCAGCTCCTCGTTGTCGTAGGCGGCGCCCGATTGGCGCACGTGCACCAGTTCACGCTCCAGCATCGGCAACTGGGTGATGCTGTTGCGCGTGTGGCCGGCCAGGCCGGTGCGGGTGGCGTAGGCGCGCACGCGCGGCAGGTCGTCGGAGGCCAGGAACAGCTTGCCGGTGGAGGTCAGGTGCAGCGGTGCGCGACCGCCGATGGCGCGCACCACCTGCATGCCGGAGCGTTCGCTGTAGGCGCGCTCGATGTAGACGATTTCGTCGCCCTGGCGCACGCTCAGGTTGACCGGCTGCTGGATCAGCTTGTGCAACTCGCGCATCGGTTCCAGCGCGGCGTCGCGCACGCTCAGCCGGCCCTTGACCAGATTGCCCAGCTCCAGCAGCCGCATGCCGAGGCGGTAGCTGCCGGGCTCGGGCCGGTCGACGAAGCGGCCTACCGCCAGGTCGTTCAGGATGCGGTGCGTGGTGGAGGGATGCAGCCCGGTCTGCTGACTGATCTCCTTCAGCGACATCGGCTCGGCACGCGAGGCCAGCACGTCGATCAGCGCGAACATGCGCTCAATCACCTGGATCGTCGGCGTCTGGTGGGAGTCGGGCAGGGACTTGCGCATCATGGAGCTTGTCTGGGGAACGCGCTGCTCAGCCGATGACCTGCGATGGTGGCGCATCGGTGCCGCGCCACTGGCCGTCGATCAGCCGCTCCAGCGGCCGGAAGCGTGCCTTGTAGGCCATCTTGCCGCTGCCCTCGATCCAGTAGCCGAGGTACAGGTAGGGCAGGCCGAGGGCCGCCGCCTGCTCGATCTGCCACAGCACGCTGTAGGTGCCGTAGCTGGCGCGCGGGTCGGGGTCGTAGAAGGTGTAGACCGCCGACAGGCCGTCATCGAGCAGGTCGACGATCGAGACGATGCGCAGCTTGCCGGACCGGCCATCGGCGGCGGGATCGCGAAACTCGATCAGGCGCGAGTCGACGTTGCTCTGCAGCAGGAACTGCGTGTACTGGTCGACGCTGTCCTGGTCCATGCCACCGCCGGTGTGGCGGCCGGTCTGGTAGCGCAGGTAGAGCTGGTAGTGCTCGGGCACGTAGCACAGGCGCAGCACGCGCGCGCGCAGCTCGGCATGCCGCGCACGGGCCCGCCGCTGGCTGCGGTCGGGGCGAAACTGCTGCGTGCGCACCCGCACCGGCACGCAGGCGTTGCAGCCGTCGCAGTAGGGGCGATAGGTGAACATGCCGCTGCGGCGAAACCCGTTCAGCACCAGGTTGGAGTAGGCGCTGGCGTCGATCAGGTGGCTGGGCGTGGCCACTTGCGAGCGCGCCTGGCGGCCCGGCAGATAGCTGCACGGATAGGGTGCCGTGGCGTAGAACTGCAGGGTCTGGGGTGGGAGATCCTTGAGATGCGTCACCGGTTGGCGTGGTACGAAGACAGGACTTCATTCCAGTATACGGGGTCGAACCGCCAGCTTGGGGCGGGCTGGTCCACCAGCTTGGCGATGCGGGCAGCGAAGTCCTCGCGCGCCATCGGCTCGGCGCCCATGAAGGCCAGGTGCGGCGTGTCTTGCTGGCAATCGATCAATGGCAGCCCGTGGTGCCGGCACAGCGCCACCAGTGCGGCCAGCGCGATCTTGGAGCCGTCGCTGACCTGCGTGAACATCGATTCGCCGAATACCGCGCGGCCGATCGAGACGCAATACAGGCCCGCGACCAGGCGTCCATCCACCCAGGCTTCCACGCTGTGCGCAAGGCCGGCCCGATGCAGCGGCAGGTAGGCTGCCTGCATTTCCGGACCGATCCAGGTGCCCGACTGTCCGACGCGCCGGGTCTGCGCGCAGGCCGCCATGACCTGCTCGAACGCGCAGTCAATGCGGATCTCGCAGGCGTCGGCGGCGCGAAAGCGCTGAATGGCCCGGCGCAGCGAACGGTGCAGCCGAAACCGTTCGGTGCGCAGCACCATGCGCGGATCCGGGCTCCACCACAGGATCGGCTCGCCGTCGCTGAACCATGGGAAGATGGTGCCGGAGTAGGCCGCCACCAGGGTTGGCACGTCGAGCGCGCCGCCGGCGGCGAGCAGGCCCGGCGCGGGCGATTCGGCGGGCCAGGCCTGCGTCAGCGGCGGAAAGGCATCGCCGGCCTGCAGCAGCGCCAGGGTGGGGCGACGGTTCATGCGGCCTTGCAGCCGTGAATGAATCCGGCGTGCTCGAGGGAGTCGTCGCAGCCGCGCTGATCGAGGTTCCCGGCACAGTCGCAACTCGGGCGATGGGGCGCATCCGCCAGGCCGAGCGGCACCATCGGGGAAGCACGAGCGGGCATGACGGGTGGGCTCACACCGTGTGTTAGGCGTGGGGGTCCATGTCGTGCACGCTGAAGATGCCTCGCCGCCGATCGTCGAAGAAGTGCCTGAGGGTCTCGCGCACGGCGGTGAACGCCAGCTTGTCCCAGGGCACCTCGGCTTCGCTGAACAGGCGCGCCTCGATGGTTTCCACGCCGGGCTTGAAGCGCTCGCTGAGCAGGCGCGCGAGGTAGAACACGTGCACCTGGCTGATGCTCGGGATGCTCATGAAGCTGAAGAAGGCACCCATCTCGATCTCGGCGCCGGCTTCCTCGTCGGTCTCGCGCGCGGCGCCGGCCTGCATGGTCTCGCCCAGTTCCATGAAGCCCGCCGGCAGCGTCCATTTGCCCCAGCGCGGCTCGATGGCGCGCTGGCACAGCAGCACCCTGTCGCCCAGGTACGGCACCGAGCCGACCACCAGCAATGGATTGAGGTAGTGGATGGTCCCGCACGCCGGGCACACGGCGCGCTCGCGCGTGTCGCCGTCGTCCGGGATGCGCTGCTCGACAGCGGCACCGCAGTTGCGGCAGTGCTTGACGGTTCGGGGCTGCATATCGGTGCAGTGTAGGGCCTGTTCAGACGATTTCCCGACCAGGCGCCGTGCTGAACTGCCGCGGGCTTGATGCGCATTCATGATGACTGAAGGCGACACTCGAGCGCGCCCCGTCGACCGCTTTCGAAGTCAAATGCCACGATCGCAATCTTCCGCTGCGGAGCGTCCCGGTCTGGCCCAAGCCAGCAGCGCTTCGCGGGCGCTGCAGTGGTCCTGAGCTGAGATTGCCGATGCTATATTGGGCCGGACAAACCCAGGATCGAGAGATCGACAAGAAAGGACAGGAGACCAATGGACAAGGAAACCATTCGCCAGCTGCTCAACGGCCGCGGCATACAGGTGTCGGAAGAGCACCTCGCGATGCTGGAAACCCAGACTGGTGCGATCGAAAGCATGCGCGCTGCGCTTGACGGGGCACCATCGGCCGACAGCGACATCGGCCTGATCCACGTGCTGGAGGGAGGCCAGAGCCATGACTGATCTTGCCAGCCAGACCATCGCCGAGCTCGGCCAGCTCCTGCGGCAGCGCAAGCTTTCTCCGGTCGAGCTCGTGGATGCCGTGATCGCGCGCACCGATGCGCACGACGGCAAGATCAACGCCTACATCAGCCGGCGCGACGACCAGGCGCGCGCCCAGGCGCGCGTGGCCGAGCGCGAGATCATGAGCGGCTTGTACCGTGGCCCGCTGCACGGCATACCACTGGCGCTCAAGGACAACATCTGCGTGCGCGGTGAAGCCACCACCATGGGGTCGAAGATCCACCAGGATCATGTGCCCGAGCGCAGCGCCATGGTGGTGACGAAGCTGGCCCACGCTGGCGCGATACTCACCGGCAAGCTGAATCTGCACGAATACGCCTGGGGCGCCACCACCAATAACCCGCATTTCGGCGCCTGCCACAACCCCTGGGATCTGAGCCGGATTCCGGGCGGCTCCAGCGGCGGATCGGGCGCGGCCGTGGCGGCCGACATGACCGCGGGGTCGCTCGGCACCGATACCGGGGGGTCGATACGGATTCCGGCCTCGGCCTGCGGCGTGGTCGGGCTGAAGCCGACGCATGGCCTGGTCAGCAAGGCGGACGTCTTTCCCCTCGGCTGGTCGCTGGACCATGTGGGACCCATCGTCAAGAGTGTCCACGACGCGGCGATCATGATGAATTGCATCGCGGGCTTCGATGCGAACGATCCGACGTCGGCCCGTTCGGCGCCGCAGGACTACGCTGGCCAGCTGAAGACGCAATTGCATGGCGTGCGCATCGGCATCAACGAGCGCTATTTCTTCAACAACGTCGATCGCGCGGTGGAGCAATCGGTGCGTGCCGCCGTGCAACGCTTGCAGGAACTGGGTGCCACCTTGCACGAGGTGGAGATCCCCGCGCTGCAGTATTCAGAGTACGCCGAGCTCGTCACGATCGTGGCCGAGGCCAATGCCATACACCACGACAACCTGGTCAAGCGCCCGCAGGACTTCGGTGACGACGTGCGCTTCCTGGTCGAGCTGGGCGAACTGCTGTCGTCCGGTGACTACCTCCTGGCGCAGCAGATCCGGCGTCGGCTGGATGCCGACTTTGCCAGCGTCTTCCGTGAGGTGGACGTGCTGGTCACGCCCACCATCCCTTTCCTGCCTCCTCCCATCGGTGCGGATACGGTGGCGATCAATGGCCAGGAGCTGCCTTTCCTGGACCACGTGATCCGTTTCACCGGCCCGGGCAACCTGACCGGGCTGCCCGCACTCAGCATGCCGTGCGGCTTGGCCGATGGCCTTCCGGTCGGCCTGCAGATCATGGGTCCCGCCTTCGGCGATGCAAGCGTCCTTGGCGTGGCCCATGCGCTGGAACAGACTGAACTGATGAAAGGGCAGAAACCTGCCTTGTAGATGGCGATCACCCATCGCCCAGTGGATGAGCACGCTTGGGTGATGGGTGGTCCGTGCCGGACTGACCGCTACACTTGCCGGTCATGCAGGCGCGTTTTGAATTCGAGAGTGCACCCGGCCACCTGATCCGGCGCGCGCACCAGATTTCTGTGGCGATGTTCGCCGAGGAAACGGCGGGCTGCGGCCTGACGCCGGTGCAGTTCGTCATCCTCAATCTGCTGATGGAGGAGTGCGGCGTCGACCAGCGCACGCTGGCCGGGCGCGTCGGCTTCGATGCCGCCACCATCGGTTCGGTGATCGGCCGGCTGGAGAAAAAAGGCTGGCTGCGGCGCTGCCCGGCCACCCACGACCGGCGCCGCAAGCTGCTGTGGCTGACCAGCGAAGGCGCGCAGGCGGTGGCCGAGATGCTGGCCAAGGTCGAGCGCGTGCAGCCCCGCATACTGCAACCCCTGAGTGCGGCGGAAGGCCAACAGTTCATGGCGCTGCTTGCCAAATTGGTCACGGGTCACGCCCGCAATCCGCCTGCCTGACAGCGGCATGCGCTCGCGTCCTACACGCTGGCGCTTGGGCTCAACATTAAATCCTTGACTGCAGCCGTCGTCGATGCTGCGTGCAGTCCGCACGCGAATCGGATTCGGCGGCGATTTCAGGCACTTGATAACGAAAGGATTCCATCCATGAACCGTCTTATGACTTCCGGCCGCGGCCTGGCACTGAGCGCGGTGGCTGCCGCCATGATCATGACCGGCTGCGCCAACATGACCGAGACCCAGCGCAACACCGCCATCGGCGCCGGCGTCGGTGCCGCGGCGGGCGGGCTGATCGGTGACGGCAAAGGTGCTGCCATCGGCGCTGGCGTCGGTGCGCTGGGCGGTTATGTCTGGTCCAAGTACATGGACAACAAGCGCACCCAGATGCAGCAGGCCACCGCCGGCACTGGCGTCGAGGTGACGCAGACCTCCGACAACCAGCTGAAGCTCAACATCCCGGAAGGCGTGTCGTTTGACACCGGCCGCTCCGACATCAAGCCCAACCTGCGGCCGATCCTGGATCAGTTTGCGCAAGGCCTGGGCCAGCAGCAGAACACCGAGGTGTTCATCGTCGGTCACACCGATTCGACCGGCACCGACGCGATCAACAACCCGCTGTCGGTGGCGCGTGCCAACAGCGTGCGCGACTATCTGGCCACGCGCGGTGCCGACACCCGCATGATCCGCACCGAAGGCCGCGGTTCGCGCGAGCCGATCGCCAGCAACGACACCGCTGCGGGCCGTGCCGCCAACCGCCGCGTGGAGATCTTCCTGGCCGAGCGCGCGGTGCAGGCGCAGCGCTGATCGATGCGCCGTTGCGCACGCATGAAAAAAGGGCCTGCGGGCCCTTTCTTCATGCGCTGGCGGTTTTCATGCGCTGACGATCGCCGGCAACTCGAAATGCTCGACCACCGGCGGCGCCGCGAAGAAGCCGCCGATCAGGCCGCGCCATTCGGTGAACAGCGGCGAGTTGCGAAAGCCTTCCGTGTGATCCTCCAGCGTGTCCCATTGCACCTGCAGCACGTAGCGCTCGGGTGATTCGATGCCATGGTGCAGCGTGGCGCCGCGAAAGCCGCTGGCGCGCGACAGCGTGCTGGCCAGTGCCTGCCGAATGGCGGCTTCGAACGCGGCCTGCTGGCCGGGCTGGATGCGGAAATCGGCGATCTCGAGAATCATTTTCAAGGCTCCTGCGACGTGTATTCTTCGGATCATGAAACTCTACAACTACTTTCGCTCATCGGCGTCGTACCGGGTGCGCATCGCGCTCGAGCTCAAGGGGCTGGCCTATGACTACGAGGTGGTGCATCTGGTCCGGGGCGAGCAGAAGAAGCCGGAGTTTGCCGCCCTTACGCCCGAGCGGCTGGTGCCGCTGCTGCAACTTCAGGATGGCCGGCGGCTGACCCAGTCGATGGCGATCATCGAATACCTGGACGAGACCCATCCCGTGCCGCCGCTGTTGCCAAGAGACGCTGCCGGGCGCGCGCGGGTGCGGGCGCTGGCGCAGATCGTGGCCTGCGAGATCCATCCGCTCAACAATCTGCGGGTGCTGAAATACCTGGTGGGCGAGCTCAAGCTCGGCGACGAGGCCAAGAACGGCTGGTACCGGCATTGGGTGCGCCTGGGTCTGGAGTCGTATGAAGCCCATCTGGCCGAGCAGCCGGGGACCTTCAGCCACGGCGATGCGCCCACGCTGGCCGATTGCTGCCTGGTGCCGCAGATCTTCAACGCGCAGCGCTTCGACTGCGACCTGGACGGCCTGCCGCGCACCATGGCGGTGTACCAGGCCTGCATGGCGCTGCCGGCGTTCCAGCAAGCGCAGCCTTCGTCCTGCCCGGACTTCGAAGCCTGATGGTGGCCGCCGCGCCCGGATGGCAGCCCGACTGGCCGGCCCCGGCGAACGTGCAGGCCTGGTTCAGCACGCGGGGCCAGGGATCGGCCGATGGCGCCTCGACGGCGCCCTACGAGCACTTCAACCTTGGCGCTCACGTCGGCGACGCGCCGGCCGCGGTGGCCGCCAACCGCGACCGGTTGCGGCGGCAGATCGGCGTGCGCCCGGTGTTCCTGGATCAGGTCCACGGCACGCAGGTGCTGCAACTGGAGCACGCCACGCCGGACGGTGTCACCGCCGACGCCGCGTTCAGCCTGCAGCCCGGCCTGGCCTGCACCGTGATGGTGGCCGACTGCCTGCCGGTGCTGATCACCGACACGGCCGGTACGGTGGTGGCGGCGGCGCATGCCGGCTGGCGTGGCCTGGCCGCTGGCGTGCTGGAACGGACCTTGGCTGCGCTGCAAGCCGCCGTGGCCGATCGTCCGGACGTCGGCGCGCAGGTGCTGACATCCGGCTGGATCGCCTGGCTCGGTCCCTGCATCGGCCCGGATGCGTTCGAGGTTGGCCCGGAGGTGCGTGAGGCCTTTGTTGCACTGGACGTCGACACGCAGCGCTGCTTTCGTCCCCAGGGGCCGGACAAGTTCCTGGCCGACCTGCCGGCGCTGGCACGGCGTCGACTGGTTGCCGCGGGCGTGCGCCAGATCCATGGCAATGACGGCCGCGCCGGCTGGTGCACCGTGCAGCAGCCGGCGCGCTACCACTCGCACCGCCGCGACCAGGCCGTGCGCGGCGGTGCCGGCCGCATGGCGGCCTGCATCTGGCTGGCCTGACCGGCTGGTGCACCGCGATCGAGAGGCGGTCATCGGGCGCCAAGGCGGCCAGGCGCGCCGAACTGCGCGTATATTCGTTCGAGTGTGTCAGGACGGTGTCACGCGGGTGGCGCATACTGACGCACAGTGCGGTCGGTTGCTGGATCGGCCGGAACTACAAGCCAAGGAGACAAGGTGACCCCCGAGCAAGCTTCCACCATGTGGCAGGAGTTGGCCAAGGCCATGCCGACCGCGATGACCTTTCCGCTGGAAAAGGGCTTCTCCGACACCTGGATGACGGCCTTCCAGCAGTTCCAGAACCTGGACATCGGCGGCGTCAAGCCGCAGACGCCGCCGATCGACGCGCCGCAGCTGCGCTTCGCGCCGGAGGTGCTGCTGCGCCTGCAGCAGGACTACATCCGGGAGGCCACCGCGCTGTGGAACCAGACCCTGCAGGCCAACCCGCCCCTGAAGGACCGCCGTTTCCGCGGCGATGCCTGGGCGCAGAACCCGGTGGCCTCGTTCACCGCGGCGGTCTACCTGCTGAATGCGCGTACGCTGATGGCCATGGCCGAGGCCGCCGAGGGGGACGCCAAGACCAAGAGCCGGGTGCGCTTCGCGGTCGAGCAGTGGATGGCCGCCGCCGCGCCGAGCAATTTCCTGGCCTTCAATGCCGAGGCGCAGAAGAAGGCCATCGAGACCCATGGCGCCAGCCTGGCCAAGGGCCTGGCCAACATGCTGCAGGACGCCAAGCAGGGCCACATGTCGATGACCGACGAGAGCCTGTTCGAGGTTGGCAAGAACGTCGCCACCACCGAGGGCGCGGTGGTGTTCGAGAACGAGTTCTTCCAGCTGATCGAGTACAAGCCGCTCACCGGCAAGGTGCACGAAAAGCCGTTCCTGCTGGTGCCGCCGTGCATCAACAAGTTCTACATCCTCGACCTGCAGCCGGCCAACTCGCTGATTCGCTACGCCGTCAGCCAGGGCCACCGCACCTTCGTGGTGAGCTGGCGCAA
Organism: uncultured Ottowia sp.; assembly: GCA_964534975.1. GTDB lineage: Bacteria > Pseudomonadota > Gammaproteobacteria > Burkholderiales > Burkholderiaceae_C > Ottowia. The sequence continues at coordinate 18,701 of CAZHSD010000025.1, forward strand.
CCCCGATGAGTCGATGCAGACCAAGACCTGGGACGATTACATCGAGCACGCCGCCATCAAGGCCATCACCACCGTGCAGGAGATCGCGGGTGCCAAGCAGATCAATGCGCTGGGCTTTTGCGTCGGCGGCACCATCCTGACCACGGCGCTGGCGGTGCTGGCGGCGCGCGGCCAGAAGCCAGTGTCGGCGGTGACGCTGCTGACCACGCTGGTCGATTTCAGCGACACCGGCATCCTGGACGTCTTCATCGACGAACAGATGGTGCGCTACCGCGAGATGCAGATGGGCCACGGCGGCATGCTGAAGGGGCAGGACCTGGCCAGCACCTTCAGCTTTCTGCGGCCCAACGACCTGGTGTGGAACTACGTGGTCGGCAACTACCTCAAGGGCGAGACGCCGCCGCCGTTCGACCTGCTGTACTGGAACAGCGACTCGACCAACCTGCCGGGTCCGTTCTACGCCTGGTACCTGCGCAACACCTACCTGGAGAACAAGCTGATCCAGCCCGGCGCGCTCACCGTGTGCGGCGAGAAGATCGATCTGAGCCTGCTCGACATGCCGTTCTACCTCTACGGCTCGCGCGAGGACCACATCGTGCCGATCGGCGGCGCCTACGCATCGACCCAGGTGCTGCCGGGCAAGAAACGCTTCATGATGGGCGCGTCGGGCCACATCGCAGGCGTCATCAACCCGCCGGCGGCGGGCAAGCGCAGCCACTGGGTGCGTGACGACGGCAAGTTCCCCAGCAACGTCGACGACTGGATCGCCGGCGCCACCGAGACGCCCGGCAGCTGGTGGGAAGATTGGGCCGCCTGGCTCAAGAGCCATGCCGGCAAGCAGATCGCCGCGCCGACTTCCTACGGCAAGGGCGCCAAGTACCAGGCCATCGAGCCGGCGCCAGGCCGCTACGTCAAGGCCAAGGCATGATGCATGGGTTGGGCGTTCGGCCTTGAACGTCCAGCCTGAGAGCCCGTTTTTTTCCGATACCGAGATTCAACAAGGAGAGTAAGCACATGGAAGACATCGTCATCGTTTCCGCCGCCCGCACCGGGGTCGGCAAGTTCGGCGGTTCGCTGGCCAAGATACCGGCGGCCGAACTCGGCAGCATCGCCATCAAGGCCGCTCTGGAGCGTGCCAAGGTCGGCCTCGACCAGGTCGGCGAGGTGATCATGGGCCAGATCCTCACCGCCGGCGTGGGCCAGAATGCCGCGCGCCAGGCCATGATGAAGGCGGGTGTCGCCAAGGAAACGCCCGCCATGACCATCAACGCCGTGTGCGGCTCGGGCCTGAAGGCGGTGATGCTGGCAGCCCAGGCCGTGGCCACCGGCGACAGCGAGATCGTGGTCGCCGGCGGCCAGGAGAACATGAGCGCCAGCCCGCACGTGCTGCTGGGCAGCCGCGACGGCATGCGCATGGGCGACTGGAAGATGGTCGACTCGATGATCGTCGACGGCCTGTGGGACGTGTACAACCAGTACCACATGGGCATCACCGCCGAGAACGTGGCGGCGCAGGAAGGCATCACGCGCGAGATGCAGGATGAACTGGCCATCAACAGCCAGAAGAAGGCCGCCGCCGCGCAGGCCGCGGGCAAGTTCAAGGACGAGATCACGCCGGTCAGCATCCCGCAGCGCAAGGGCGACCCGGTGGTGTTCGACACCGACGAGTACATCAACACCAAGACCACGCCGGAAGCGCTGGGCGGCCTGCGCGCCGCCTTCAAGAAGGACGGCACGGTGACTGCCGGCAACGCCAGCGGCATCAACGACGGTGCCGCCGCGGTGGTGGTGATGAGCGCCAAGAAGGCCGCGGCGCTGGGCCTCAAGCCGCTGGCGCGCATCGCCGGCTACGCCACCGCGGGCCTCGATCCGGCCACCATGGGCCTGGGGCCGGTGCCGGCATCGCAGAAGGCGCTGACGCGCGCCGGCTGGAGCGTGGGTGACGTCGACCTGTTCGAGCTGAACGAAGCCTTCGCCGCCCAGGCCTGCGCGGTCAACAAGCTGCTGGGCGCCGACCCGGCCAAGGTCAACGTCAACGGCGGCGCGATTGCCATCGGCCACCCGATCGGTGCCTCGGGCTGCCGCATCCTGGTGACGCTGCTGCACGAGATGCAGCGCAGCGGCGCCAAGAAAGGGCTGGCCGGGCTGTGCATCGGCGGTGGCATGGGCGTGGCGATGGCGGTCGAGCGCGCCTGATCGCATGCCGTGCGATCGGCTGGCAATGCACGCAAACCCTGGCATGCCGGTCGATCGCAAAGGCCATGATTTGAAGTAAATTGGATTCCTGTCGCCGCGACGTCAGCGCTGACAGCGATCGATTCAATAGAGAGGAGACAGCAATGACTCAGAGAGTAGCGTACGTCACCGGTGGCATGGGCGGCATCGGCACCGCGATCTGCCAGCGGCTGCATCAGGCGGGGCTCAAGGTGATTGCCGGCTGCGGCACCACGCGGGATTTCCAGAAGTGGCTGGACGAGCAGAAGGCGGCCGGCTACACCTTCTACGCCAGCGTCGGCAACGTCGGCGACTGGCAGTCGACCGCCGACGCCTTTGCCAAGGTCAAGGCCGAGCACGGCCCCGTCGACGTGCTGGTCAACAACGCCGGCATCACGCGCGACCGCATGTTCCTCAAGATGACGCGCGAGGAGTGGGACGCGGTGATCGACACCAACCTGACCAGCATGTTCAACGTCACCAAGCAGGTGGTGCCCGACATGGTCGATCGCGGCTGGGGCCGCATCATCAACATCAGCTCGGTCAACGGCGAAAAAGGCCAGGCCGGTCAGACCAACTATTCCGCCGCCAAGGCCGGCATGCACGGCTTCACCATGGCGCTGGCGCAGGAGATGGCGAACAAGGGCGTCACGGTGAACACCGTCAGCCCCGGCTACATCGGCACCGACATGGTCAAGGCCATCCGCCCCGACGTGCTGGAGAAGATCGTCGCCACCATCCCGGTCAAGCGCCTGGGCACGCCGGAGGAGATCGGCTCCATCGTCGCCTGGCTGGCGGGCGAGGACTCGGGCTTCACCACCGGTGCCAACTTCTCCTGCAACGGCGGCCTGCACATGGGCGGCTGAGCGCAGGCGCAAAGCCAACCCCGGACCCCGCTCGTGCGGGGTCTTTTTTTGGACCGCCTGCCGTCGACGGCCTCGCCGTGGCCGAGCCGTGCCCAAGCAATCGGCCGCGGCGGGAACGCGGGGCCAATGCCCCTTCAAGTCGTCCGGATCAGGCGCCGGCGCGCGGTCGCCCCAGCGTCTGCGTGTGTATGCTGCGCCGAGCGTGCCGAGAGGCGGACGCCGTCGTCCGGCCACGTTGCGCGCCATGGGACGCCACATGCAACTGCCGATCCAGCCCCTCGTTCGACACGGGCGCAGCCTGCAGGATCAGTTGTTCGATCGCTTCCTCGGCTTCATCGCCAGTGGCCGCCTGCAGCCGGGCGCGCGCATGCCGGCCACGCGCCAGCTGGCGCTCGACCTGGGCGTCTCGCGCAACACCGTGGTGCAGACCTACGAGCGACTCGCCGACGAGGGTTTCATCGAGATGCATGGTTCGCGCGGTGCCTTCGTGACCGCGCAGGGTGCCGGCCTGCTGGTGCCTGCCGTGCATGAGTCGCCCAGGTCCGATGCCGTGAGCCTTGGCCGTGATTCCGAAGCCGCGCTGCGCTTTGTCGGCAGCCTGCATTCCATGCGCTCGCCCTATGCCGGTGAGCTGGATTACGATTTCTGGGTCGGTCGACCCGATGCGCGGCTGTTTCCGGCGCTCGCCTGGCGCAAGCTGATCAACGAAGCGCTGCTGCAATTGCAGGACGGCGACGGCAGCTATGGCGACCCGGCCGGGCTGCCATGCCTGCGCGCGGCGATCGCGCGCCACGTCGGCCAGTCGCGTGGCATCACCTGCACGGCAGACGACATCGTCGTCACCAACGGCAGCCAGGAAGGCATCAACATCGTGGCGCGCCTGCTGGTCGGCGCGGGCGATGCGGTCGGCATGGAGTGCCCCGGCTACCTGGGCTGCGCCAACGTGCTGGCCAGCTTTGGCGCCCGGCTGGTGCCGGTGGAAGTCGATGGTGACGGCGCGCGGCCCGGCCTGTTGCCGCCCGACTGCCGGCTGATGTGCTTGACGCCCGCGCACCAGTACCCGACTGGCGTCGCGCTGTCGCCGGCGCGGCGCGCCGACTGGCTGCGGTGGGCGCAGGACCGGGGCGGCTACCTGCTCGAGGACGACTACGACAGCGATTTCTATTACGACAGCGTGCCGCCGCCGGCCATCAAGGCACTGGACCAGCATGGCCGGGTGATCCACCTGGGCACCTTCTCCAAGAGCCTGGCGGCGGGGCTGCGCATCGGCTACATGGTGCTGCCGCCGCACCTGCGCGCCGCCGCTGCCATCGTCAAGGGCCTGCTGACCAGCGGCTCGCCGCTGCTGACGCAGACCACGCTGGCAGCCTTTCTGGACAGCGGCCAGTACGCCAGCCAGCTGCGCCGTCTGCGCGTGCTGTACGCGGCCCGGCGCGATGCGCTGCGCGCGGCGCTGCGCGCGCTGTTCGACAGCGACACGGTCAGCGGCGGGCAGGCCGGCATGCACGTGATGTGGCGGCTGCCGCCAGCGCTGCCGGACGCGCACGCGGTCGAGCAGGCCGGACGCTCGGTGGGTGTCGGTGCCTACAGCCTGGCCAGCGGCAACTGCTGGCTTGGCGACAGCTTCTGCCGCGAGCGGTCCAAGCGCTGCGTGTTGCTGGGTTACGCCGCCCTCAACGACGCCGAGATTCGCGCCGGCCTCGAGCGCCTGCAGCAGGCCTTGGATGCTGGCCAGGCACAGCGCCACGACTGAAATGGCGCCCAAGTCGCGGATTGCGGCGGCTGAAGCCTAGGGATTAACCCTGGGTTCAAGGCCAAAAGCGCCATGGACCCATGTTGGCGCCATGGCTTGGCACTTTCCGATTGATATGCATGCATCCTAGTATGCCCGCACGAAGGCCCGCAGCACGCGTCGCGGCCTTCGGCAGCCAAAGAGGAGAAGGCCATGCGCAAGACCATTGCACGCACACTTTCGGCCTTGCTGCTGTTGTTCGCAGCATCGGTCGCCTGGGGCAACATCTGGGACACGGTGCCCGACGAGACCTTGAAGGCGCTGCAGCTCGAACGCTCGGCCACCTCCAAGCAGTTGTTCGAGGCGCTGTCCAAGCGCTGGGAGGCCAATCTCACCAAGGGCAAGTTCGCCAAATGGTGGGAGCCGATCCCGTTCGACCAGTACATGGCGCCGCCGCTGTTCTACAAGTCGCAGGGGCCGGACATCGAGTCCACGCGCGAGCAGTGCGTCGAGTGCCACACCGCGGTCACGCACGGCTGGGTCGCGTCCTGGGAGAAGAGCGTGCATGCGCGGCTGGACGAGATCCGCCAGCTGCCCGACAGCGACGTGCGCGCCTACAAGAAGTCGATCATCGCCGAGGTCGAGGACAACCTGCGGCTGCAGGACAAGCTGGCCGCCGGCCAGCCGCTGAAGGAAGTCGGCTGCATCGACTGCCACATGGGCGTCGGCAAGTCCAGCGGCAACCACCTGACCGAGCTGCGCCTGCCCAGTCGCGCCGACTGCGGCAGCTGCCACGTGCGCCAGTTCGCCGAAGCCGAGAGCGAGCGCGACACGCAGGTCTGGCCGCAGAAGCAGTGGGCCGACGGTCATCCCTCGCACGCGGTCGACTGGACCGCCAACGTCGAGACCGCCAGCTGGGCCGCGCTGCAGCAGCGCGAGGTCGCGATGGGCTGCACCATGTGCCACTACAACCAGGCCAAGTGCGATGGCTGCCACACCCGGCACGAATTCACGCCAACCGAGGCGCGCAAGCCCGAGGCCTGCTCGACCTGCCACAACGGCGTCGACCACAACGAGTACGAGCAGTTCCTGCTGTCCAAGCACGGCACCCAGTACCTGACACGAGGCGACGAATGGAACTGGGATGCTCGGCTGCAGGACGCCTTCACCAAGGGCGGCCAGAACGGCCCGACCTGCCAGACCTGCCACATGGAATACAAGGGCCAGTACACGCACAACGTCACGCGCAAGGTGCGCTGGGGCTTCCTGCCGTTCAAGAGCATCGCCGACAACCTGGATGATCCCTGGTTCGTGGAACGCCAGGAGGCCTGGGTCCAGACCTGCAGCAACTGCCACAGCCCGCGCTTCGCGCGCACCTACCTCGACATGAGCGACTCCGGCATCAAGGAAGGCATCAAGCTGGTCGAGGACACGCGCAAGGTGATCCAGAAGCTGTACGACGACAAGCTGCTGGTGGGCCAGAAGAACAATCGGCCGGCGCACCCCGAGCCCGAGACGGACGAGCCCGGCGCGTTCAACTCGCTGTTCTTCGCCAAGGGCAACAACCCGACCATCGCCGACCGCACCTTCGCCGAGATGTGGGAGCAGCACGCTGCCCGCTACATGAAGGGTCTGCAGCACGTCAACCCGGGCGGCTGGACCTACTCGCACGGCTGGTCGGACCTGATCAAGGACCAGACCATCATCAACGAGTACGACACCGTGCTGCGTGATCGCGCCAAGCTGGAAGAACGGGTGCAGAAGCTCGAAGCGACAGGCACGCAAAAACGCGCCGGCTGGTTCAACCGCGGCGAAGGCAAGGCCAAGTCCGGCATGACCGCGCTGGCCGATGACCCGGCCCTGGCGTCGATGGCGCTGGCGCTGGCCGGTGGCGGCCTGCTGTTCGGCGGCCTGGCCCCGATCGGGCGCCGCCGCCGCAGGCATGGCGCCGACGGTGATGACGCCAGTGGCCAGGAGCCGCGCTGAAGGCCAGGATCGTTGCAAGAGTAGTCAAAGCCATCACGGACGGGGAGGAGCCGTTATGACCCGCTTCCGAAGGATGCTGGTGGTGCTGGGCGTGCTGGCGCTGCTGGGCGCCGGCTGGATGTTCACCCAGCAGCGCACTTTGCCGGCCCCGTACCGCTACGAGCCGGCGCAGGTCGCCGCCGCCGAGGCCGCCGCGCCGGGCGCGGATGGCGCCGCCGAGTGGCAGACCATGCGCGTGGTTGCCACCGACACGCAGAAGGTGCTGGCCGAGTTCCCCGTGGCCAGCACGTCGCAGGGGCCGGTGCGGATGGACTGGCGCGCGCAGGTCGACGATCCGCTGCTGCAGCTGTCGGCGCCGCTGGAGGAGGTCAGGCAACTGGCCGAGGTGCTGGCACGGCACCAGGGCGCCGGCACGCCGGTGCTGAGCTGGTGGGACACCGGGCGCCAGCTGCAGGTGCTGGGCGCCAGCGACATCGTCTTCAACCAGCACGTGGCCGAGCCGCTGTTCGTACCGGCGCGCTGGAACGCGCAGCGTGACGCCGTGCTGCGCACCGAGCAGGCGTTCTGGGGCCAGGTCGAGGCGCAGCAGCGCGAGCGCTTCGAGACCTTCAGCCGCGCGCTGGTGGCGCCGGAGCAGGACGGCGTGCGGCAGTTGCGCGCGCTGGCGGGCGATCGCAAGGCGGTGCTGGTGCTGCACCTGCGCGACATCCTGCTGCTGGGGCAGATGCACCCACAGGCGCTGGCGGTGGGCTTCCAGGACTTCGCCGACTCGGGTGACGTGCACCGCTCGGTGCGCGGCGTGCACGGCTGGCTGCGCGACGGCGACCATGAGTCCTATGCCGTCATGAAGCTGCCCGACAAGCTGCTGCGCGTCATCGCGCTGAACGACAAGGCCAGCGGCGACACGCTGGCGGCGCGCCTGCTGCCCTTCATCGGCAATCGCCAGGAGGACGTCGCCGGCCTGACGCTGGTGTGGAAGGGTGGCGGCTTCGTGGTGTTCGAACTCGACGCGGCGGGCGGCGGCCAGGCGGCAACGGCGCCGGCCTCGCCGGTGACGGCCGGCGCGACCAAGAGTTGAGTCATGGGCGCCGGCAGTCTCCTGTTTCGCTACGCCGCGCCGGCGCGCTTTCATGCGCTGGCGGGGCCCCTGGCGCGGCTGCTGTGGCTGCTGGCGCTGCCGCTGGGCATCGCCGGACTGGTGCTGGGTTTTTTCGTCGCGCCGACCGACGCGCAGCAGGGCGAGGTCTACCGCATTCTCTACCTGCACGTGCCGACCGCCTGGCTGTCGATGCTGCTGTACGCGGTGATGGCGCTGTGGTCGGCGGTCGGGCTGGTGTTCAACGCGCGGCTGGCCTTCACGCTGGCGCAGGCGATTGCGCCGACCGGTGCGGTGATGACCTTGCTGGCGCTGTGGACCGGCGCGCTGTGGGGCCAGCCGACCTGGGGCACCTGGTGGGTGTGGGACGCGCGCCTGACCTCCGAGCTGATCCTGCTGCTGCTGTACCTGGGCATCATCGCGCTGCGCGGCGCCATCGACGATCCGCGCCGCGCCGCGCGCGCCACCGCGGTGTGCGCGCTGGTCGGCGTCGTCAACGTGCCGATCATCTATTTCTCGGTGGTGTGGTGGAACACGCTGCACCAGGGCGCGACGATCAACATGACGCGTGCCTCGACCATCGCGCCGACCATGGCCTGGGCGCTGCTGCTGTGCACGCTGGCGCTGTGGCTGCACGTGGCGGCGGTGATCCTGCTGCGCGCGCGGCGGCTGGTGGTCGAGCAGGAAAGCGCGCGCGGCGCGCGCTGGGCGCTGCAATGGAGGACCGCGTGATGCCGGCATGGATGGATCTGCAGGGCCACGGGCCCTACGTCTGGGGTTCGCTGCTGGTGTTCGCCGCGGCGCTGGCGTTCGATCTCTGGTCGGCGCTGCGCGGCGGCGCCGATGCCGAGGAGGGCCTCGAGCCATGACGCCGCGCCGCCGCCGCCTGCTGGTGATCGTGTTCGCGGTGCTGGCGCTGGGCGCCGCGGTGGCGCTGGTGATGAACGCGTTCCGCAGCAACCTGGTGTTCTTCTTCAGCCCGACCGAGGTGCACGACGGCACGGCGCCGCGCAGCGCACCGTTTCGCGTCGGTGGCCTGGTGCGCGAGGGCAGCGTGGTGCGCGACGCGCAATCGCTGACGATCCGCTTCGTGGTCACCGACCGCGCGCGCGACCTCGACGTCGAATACACCGGCCTGCTGCCCGACCTGTTCCGCGAGGGGCAGGGCGTGGTCGCGCAGGGCAAGCTGGGAGCCGATGGGCGCTTCGTCGCTTCGCAGGTGCTGGCCAAGCACGACGAGAACTACATGCCGCCCGAGGCCGCCGAGGCGCTGGCGCGCAGCGCCAGGACGGTGGTGCAGGCGGAGGCACGGCCATGAGCGCCGAACTTGGTCAGCTGGCGCTGGTGCTGGCACTGTGGACCGCGCTGGCGCAGGTGGCGCTGCCCTGGCTGGGCGTGCGCCGCAACGACGCGCGGCTGATGGACGTGGCGCCCTGGGCGGCGCTGGCGCAGTTCGTGTTCGTCGCCACCGCCTTCGGCTGCCTGATCGCCAGCTTCGTGCAGAACGACTTCTCGGTCGCGCTGGTGGCGCAGCATTCCAACAGCCGGCTGCCGTTGGCCTACCGCGTCACCGCCACCTGGGGCAACCACGAAGGCTCGATCCTGCTGTGGGGCCTGGTGATGGCGCTGTGGACGGTGGCGGTGGCGGCGTTCTCGCGCCAGCTCGACCGCGCCACGCTGGCGCGCGTGCTGGTGGTGCTGGGCGCGGTGTCGGTCGGTTTCCTGGGCTTCACGCTGCTGACCTCCAACCCGTTCGAGCGCCATTTCCCGCCGCTGGCCGACGGGCGCGACCTGAATCCGATGCTGCAGGACCCGGGCATGATTGCGCACCCGCCGATGCTCTACATGGGCTACGTCGGCTTCGTGGTGGCCTACGCCTTCACCGTGGCGACGCTGTGGTCGGGCCGGCTCGACGCCGCCTGGGCGCGCTGGTCGCGGCCCTGGACGCTGGTGGCCTGGGCCTTTCTCACGCTCGGCATCGCGCTCGGCAGCTTCTGGGCCTACTACGAGCTGGGCTGGGGCGGCTGGTGGTTCTGGGACCCGGTCGAGAACGCCTCCTTCGTGCCCTGGCTGCTGGGCACGGCGCTGGTGCATTCGCTGGCGGTGACCGAGGCGCGCCAGGGCTTTCGCGCCTGGACCGCGCTGCTGGCGATCGGCACCTTCTCGTTCGCGCTGCTGGGCACCTTCATCGTGCGCTCGGGCGTGCTGTCGAGCGTGCACGCGTTTGCCAGCGACCCGACGCGCGGCATCTACATCCTGCTGTTCCTGGCCGTGGTCGCCGGCGGCGCGCTGCTGCTGTTCGCGCTGCGCGCCGGCGAGCTGCGCCACGGCGCCGGTGCGCTGCAGTTCGACTGGAGTTCGCGCGAGGCGACGCTGCTGCTCAACAACGTGCTGCTGACGGTGGCCGCGGCCTCGGTCGCGCTCGGCACCCTGTACCCGCTGGCGCTGGACGCGCTGGGCATGGGCAAGGTGTCGGTCGGGCCGCCGTACTTCGAGACCATCTTCCCGCCGCTGATGGCGCCGGCGCTGCTGCTGATGGTGGTCGGTCCGCTGGCGCGCTGGCGCCGCACCGAGGTGCCGTCGCTGGCGCGGCAGCTGCGCTGGGCGGCCGTGGTGAGCGTCATCGTGGCCCTGCTCGGGCCGTGGCTGGCCGGTGGCGGCAGCTGGCTGACCGCCATGGGACTGCTGCTGGCGGCGTGGATCGCCTTCGGCTCCCTGGTGGCGCTGCGGCAGCGCCTGGGCGCGCCGCGGCAGTGGTGGCAGCGCCTGCGCACGCTGCCGGGCAGCTTCATCGGCATGCTGCTGGCGCACCTGGGGGTGGCGGTGTTCGTCGCCGGCGTCACGCTGGTGAACAGCTACGAGATCGCGCACGACGTGCGTATGGAGCCGGGCGACCAACTCACGCTGGGTGGCTACTCGCTGGAGTTGGTCGGCGTGCGTCCGCTGCAGGGCCCGAACTACCAGGGCGAGCGCGGCGAGCTGCGGCTGCGTCAGGACGGCAAGCTGCTGCGCAGCATGGCGCCCGAGCGACGGGTCTACCTGGCCTCGGGCATGCCGATGACCGAGGTGGCGCTGGACCGCGGCTTCACGCGTGACCTCTACGTGGCGCTGGGCGACCCGCTGGGCGGCGGCGCCTGGAGCGTGCGCGCGCAGTGGAAGCCGTTCGTCAACTGGATCTGGATCGGCTGCCTGCTGATGGCGCTGGGCGGCTTCAGCGCCGCGGCCGACCGGCGCTACCGCGTGGTGGTGGCGCGCCGCCGCGAACAGGCCGCGCGGGCGGCGCAAGGTGCGCTGGCCGGCGCGGTGCGGGGGTGAGGCGATGAGACGACTGGCCCTGTTCTTGCCGCTGCTGCTGTTCGTGGTGGTGGCCGGCTTCCTGGCCGTCGGCTTGCGGCTGAACCCGCGCGAGGTGCCGTCGCCGCTGGTCGACAAGGCGGCGCCCGTGTTCACCATGGCGACGCTGCACGAGCCGCAGCGCCGGATCGCGGCGCAGGATTTGCGCGGCAAGGTCTGGGTGCTGAACGTCTGGGCCTCCTGGTGCGTGGCCTGCCGGGTCGAGCACCCGGTGCTCGTCGACTGGGCGAAAAGCGGCGGGGTGCTGCTGTACGGCCTCAACTACAAGGACCGGCGCGCCGAAGGCCTGAAGTGGCTGTCCACGCATGGCGACCCCTACGTTGCGTCGCTGTACGACGAGGACGGCCGGCTCGGCATCGAGTTCGGCGTCTACGGCGTGCCCGAGACCTTCGTCATCGACCGCCAGGGTTTCGTGCGCTACAAGCACACCGGACCGCTGACGCCGCTGGTGCTGGAACAGAAGGTCATGCCCTTGCTGCGGAGCCTGGACGATGCCTGAGCGGCCCATCTCACTGATGCCGACGCCGCTGGCGCGCGTGGTCCTGACGCTCATCGTCGCCGCGCTGGCGCTGCTGCTGTCGCCGGTCGTGGCCGACGCGCGTGAAGCCGAGTCGCTGGCCGAGGACCCGGTGCTGGAGGCGCGCATGATGGCGATCGCCGAGGAACTGCGCTGCCTGGTATGCCAGAACGAGACCATCGCCGCCAGCAACGCCGGCCTGGCGGTCGATCTGCGCGCGCAGATCCGCGAACGCCTGACGCAGGGCGAGAGTCCCGAGCAGATCCGCGCCTTCATGGTGCAGCGCTACGGCAACTTCGTGCTCTATCGCCCGCCGCTGGAGCCCAGCACCTGGGCCCTGTGGATCGGCCCCTTCGTGCTGCTGCTGGCCGGCTTCGGCGTGTTCCTGGCGCTGGTGCGGCGTCGGCGGCGCGAGGCCGATCGCCCGCTGGCCACGCCCGCCGAGCCGCTGGACGACAGGCGCCGGCGGCAGATCGACCGCGCGCTGCGCGAAGCGACGGAGCAGCCCAGATGATTGCGCTGGTGATGGCCGGGCTCATCGGGCTGGCGCTGGCGCTCGGCCTGCTGCTGTGGCCGCTGCTGCGCGAGCGCCGCATCGCGCGCGCCGGCAGCGCCGACGCGCGGCTGGCCGTGATCGCCTCGGCGCGCAGGCAGGTCGAGGCGGCGCACGCGGCGGGCGAGATCGACGCCGCCGAACACGCCACGCGGCTGGAGACGCTGTACGCGCAGGCCGACGCCGTGCTGCAGCAGCCACCCGACGCCACGCCGCCGTCGGCGCGGCCCTGGCCGGCGGCGCTGGCGCTGGCGATCGTGCTGCCGCTGGGTGTGATTGCCAGCTACGTCACCCTCGGTGCGCCCGGCAGCCTGCTGCCCGGCGCAACGGCCGGCACCGGCATGGCGCAGGCGGCGCCCGATCCGCTCGAGGAGCAGCAGCGCACGGCCGAGCTGGCCGACCGCCTGGCCGAGAAACTGGCCAGCGACAAGGAGGCCAGCGCCGAAGCCTGGGTGCTGCTGGCGCGCACCTACCGCAGCGCCGGCGTGGCCGACAAGGCGGCCCGCGCCTACCGCGAGGCGGCGGCGCGCGAGGCGCAGCCGGCCGACATCCTGATCGAGCACGCCAGCCTGGTGATCGACCGCCACGACAAGCGCTTCGACGCCGAAGCCGATGCGCTGGTGGCCGCTGCGCTGGCAAAGGACGCCGACAACCTCAACGCCCTGGCCATGGCCGGGGCCAGCGCGTACCAGAGCGGCGACCGCAGCCTGGCGCTGCGGCACTGGCAGCGGCTGGAGTCGCTGGTGCCCGAGGGCAGCGAGGATCGCCAGCGCGCCGCCGCGCTGGTGGCGCGCGCCAAGGGCGAGCCGGTGCCGCCGGACGCCTTCAGGCCGCCGATGAGCGGGCCGCAGCCCGGCGGGGCGGTGATGGCGGCGGCCACGCCGGGCGCCGCGCTGCCGGCGGAGCACCCGCCACTGCAAGGTGCGGGGCAGGCGGGCGCAGCGCCTGCGGGTGCCGCCGCGATCAGCGGCCGGGTCGAACTCAGCGAGGCGCTGCGCGCGCGCGTGCCGGGCGGCGCCTGGTTGTTCGTGTTCGCACGGGCCGAGGGCGGCATGCCGCTGCCGATCGCCGCTGCGCGCACTTCGCCACAGGGCTGGCCGGCCGAATTCACGCTGGATGACGGCAACTCGATGATCGAGGGCCGCAAGCTGTCGAGCTTCGAGCGCGTGCGCCTGGTGGCGCGCATCTCCGCCAGCGGCAATGCAGCGCGCAACCCGGGCGATCTGGAAGGCACGATCGACAGCGTGGCGCTGGGCCAGCAGGGTGTGCGGCTGGTGGTCGACCGCGTGGTCGAATGAGCCTCGGACGGGCTCCCCGCCGCGACGGCTGAACGCTGGCGTGCGCGCTACGATGGCGTTCATGCGGAAAACGCGAGAAGAGTCCGGTCAGCTGCCAGTGAATGCCGATTTCGGGTTGGGCGCTGAACTGGACACGACCTGGTCGCGAGGGTTGGCGGTTTGACCGCGGTGCCCGATCCGCCTGCTGCGCCGGCAACGCCCGGCCCGATGCGGCTGCAGTTGCACGAACTGGTCTGCGAGCGTGGCGGCCGGCCGCTGTTCGATCCGCTGTCGCTCGCCGTGCCGGCCGGCACGCTGTGCTGGGTGCGCGGCGTCAACGGCGCCGGCAAGAGCACGCTGCTGCGCACGCTGGCCGGGCTGCTGCCGGCCGGCGCCGGCCGCATCGTCTGGCATGACGGCGCGGATCGTCCCGCCACCCGGCTGCGGGCGCCGGCGCTGCATTACATCGGCCACCTCAATGCGCTCAATGGCGACCTGTCGGTGCGCGAGGCGCTGGGTTTCCTGGCGCAGTTGCATGGGGTGGCGACCGACGCCGAGGGCGCGCGTGCGGCGCTGTCGCAGCTTGGCCTGGACGACCTCGGGCGGCGCTTGGTGCGCACGCTGTCGCAGGGCCAGCGCCGGCGCGTGGCGCTGGCGCGGCTGGCGCTGACGCTGGGCGCGCCGGTGTGGCTGCTGGACGAGCCCTACGATTCGCTCGACAGCGATGCCATGCAGGTGCTGGACGAATTGCTGCGGCAGCACGCCCGGCGCGGCGGCTGCGCCGTGTTCGCCAGCCACGTCACGCCGGGCGTCGCGGCCGACCAGGTCTGCGTGCTGGCGCCACGATCGGGCGGCGCCGCCGCACCGCAGGCCCTGGCGGCGTGATGGCGCTGCCGTACCGCTTCGCCCTCGGCCGCGAATGGCGGCTGCGCCGGCGCCGCGCCAGCGAATCGCTGCTGCCGCTGGCCTTCTTCCTGGCCGCCGCGACGGTGTTTCCGATCGCCATCGGCCCCGACCCGGTGGCCTTGCGCCAGGTCGGGCCGGGCGTGATCTGGGCCTGCGCCCTGCTGACCTGCGTGGCCACCGTCGGCCATGCCTTCAGCGTCGACGCCAGCGACGGCGTGCTCGAGCAGTGGCTGATCGGCGCGCTGCCGCTCAGCGCGCTGGTGGCCTGCAAGGCGGTCGTGCACTGGATCTGGACCGGCCTGCCGCTGGTGCTGATGGCGCCGGTGCTGGGCCTGATGTTCCACCTGGATGGCGCCAGCAGCGGCCTGCTGGCGCTGACGCTGCTGCTCGGCACACCGGTGCTGAGCCTGCTCGGCCTGCTCGGCGCCGGGTTGACGCTGGGGCTGCGTGCCGCTTCCAGCCTGGTCGTGCTGCTGGTGCTGCCGCTGGCGCTGCCGGTGCTGGTGTTCGGCTGCCTGGCCGTCAGCGCGCAGGATCAGGGCATGTCGGTCGCGCCGCACCTGTCGCTGCTGGGCGCGCTGGTGCTGGTGTCGATCGTCGCGCTGCCGCCGACCATCGCCGCGGCGCTGCGCACGGCGGTCAGTTGAGGCTGCCGTCTCGAAGCAAGGCTCGAAAACAGCCGGGCGCAGAGGACGCAGAAATGGCGCAGAAGAGGCAGAAGAAGGCAAGGTGTTTCCAGGGTTTGGTGACCCTGGCAACCCATCCGTCCCGGGCATCTCGAAGCGCCAACAGGAAACGGTTTCTTCTGCGTTCTTTGCGTGCTCTTCGCGTCCTCTGCGTCCGGCTGTTCACGGCAATTCCACATGGCTGGGACAATCCACAAGTCTGAACCCTGTCCGCTGACAGTCGTCGTGTGCAGAACGTGTGCACACGAAACCTGTCTCGATGTATTGAATGACCGGAGAACCCCTTACCGATCAAGCACTTAGTCCATGGCGACTGAGTGTGGCGCCGATGCTCGATTGGACCGACAAGCACTGCCGCCACTTCCATCGGCTGTTGACGAAGAAGACGCGCCTGTACACCGAGATGGTCAACACCGGTGCCCTGCTGCACGGCGCTGAGCGGCGCCACCTGCGCATGGATGAGAGCGAGCATCCGGTGGCGCTGCAACTGGGCGGCAGCGAGCCGCTTGACCTGGCGCGCTGCGCACGCATCGGCGAGCGCTGGGGCTACGACGAGATCAACCTCAATTGCGGCTGTCCCAGCGAACGCGTGCAGCGCGGCGCCTTTGGCGCCTGCCTGATGGCCGAGCCGCAGCTGGTGGCCGATGGCGTGAAGGCGATGGTGGACGCGGTCTCGGTACCAGTGACGGTGAAGCACCGCGTCGGTATCGATAAACAGGAAAGCTACGACTTCGTGCGCGACTTCGTCGGCACGGTCAGCGAAGCGGGCTGCCGGGTGTTCATCGTGCACGCGCGCAACGCCTGGCTGAAAGGCTTGAGCCCGAAGGAAAACCGCGACATCCCACCGTTGCGCTACGAACTGGCCTACCGGCTCAAGCGCGACTTCCCGCGGCTGACCATCGTGCTCAACGGCGGCATCACCGACGATGCGCAGATCGAGCAGCACCTGCGCCAGCTCGATGGCGTGATGCTGGGCCGCGAGGCCTATCACCGCCCCTGGATGATGACGGCCTGGGACGCGCGCTTCCTGGGTGGCGCGCCCAACACGATCGGCCCGGACGAAGTCGAGCACGCCATGGTCGCCTACATGCAGCGCGAGGCGGTCGAGGACGGCACGCCCTGGTCGGCGATCGCGCGCCACATGCTGGGCCTGCACCATGGCCGGCGCGGCGCGCGCCTGTGGCGCCAGGTCTGGAGCGACCACAAGCTCAAATGCCTGCCGCCCGAGCAGGTCCACGCGCAGGCGCGCGCGCACCTGGCCGCGGCGGCGGTCGAGCCACTGGCGATCTGAGGCGTCGCCCGGCGTCAGCGCCCCACGGCGCGGCGCCACTGTCTCTGGACGCGCGGCCACAGCATGTTCAGCGCCAGCCCGCCGATCACCAGCAGCGCGGCCAGGATCTTCCAGCCCGGCAGCGGCTCGGCCAGCCACCAGGCCGAGGCGCTCATGCCGAACACCGGCACCAGCAGCGCCAGCGGCGTCACGCTGGCGGCCGGGTAGCGCGCCAGCAGCCAGGCCCAGACGCCGTAGCCGAACAAGGTGTTGCCGACCGACTGCCACAGCACCGCGGCCCAGGTGATCCAGCTGGCCTGCGTCAGGCCCTGTCGTATGGCGGGCCAGCCTTCCAGCCACAGGCTCAGCAGCAGCAGCGGCGGCAGCGCGAAGATGCTGCTCCACACCATGTAGGCCAGCGCGTCGATGCGGCCGGCGGCGCGGCTGACCATGTTGCCGGCGGCCCAGGCCAGCGCGCCGAGCAGGATCAACAGCAGCCCCAGCGGCGTGATGGCGGCGCCCTCGGTGACCGCGTGCCAGCCGATCAGCGCGATGCCCGCCAGCGCGATCGCCATCGCCAGCCACTGAAAACCGCGCACGCGCTCGCCCGCCATCACCACCGCCATGCCGACGGTGAAGAACACCTGCGTCTGGATCACCAGCGAGGCCAGGCCGGGCGAGATGTAGCGCGTCATGGCGACGAACAGCAGTCCGAACTGCCCGGCGCCGATCAGCACGCCATAGGCCGCGATGTTGCCCCAGCCCACCGCCGGCCGCTTGATGAACAGCAGCGCCGGAAACGCCGCCAGCGAGAAGCGCGCCACCGCCAGCGCCAGCGGCGGCAGGTCGATCAGCGCGTACTTGATGACGACGAAGTTGGTGCCCCAGATCGCCACCACCAGCAGGCCCAGCAGCAGGTAGCGCCACGGCAGCGCGGTGGCCATCGGAGCGTGTGCGGGCGGTGGCATGGCGCGGGCGGGGTGAGGGGAGGGACGGATGCGGATTCGACGACGTGCGGGTGACGTCTCGGCCATCACCGCAACCTACGCCGCCGTGTGATGCGCCGCAGGACGCCGATCATAGGCCCAGGGCGATGCGGCTTTGGCCGCCATGCGCTGGCTTCTGGCCTGGTGCGGCGGCGGCGTCGGCCACGCCAGGTGCATCGTCAAGCCGGCGCGGCGCCGCGTGCGCCGGCGGGCCGCAACGGCCGGCCATCACCTCCGATGCTGCCCCGGCGGGATGCGAACAGGCGATGCCTGTGACGCTGCCGGGCAGCAGGTGCTGCGCCAGCGCGAGCAGTTGCCGTGGGCTGCCGCCCTCATGCTGGCTGCCCAATGCCGCGGCCAGCGCGATCATGGCCTGCGCGCCGGGCCCGGCGGTCGATGGGCCGTCGGTGCCGGGTGGCGTGAACAGGTTGAGCTTGGTCAACAGCTTCTGCTCGTTCGGCGTCGGTGGCCGGCCGAGACGGCGCAGGAAGTCGAGCAGGACCGGATGCCGCGACGCGGTGGCCTGCAGCCAGTCCCAGCGGTTGCACTGGCCATAGGTCTTGAAGTTGCCCTCGCCCATGCCGCAGGGGAACATGTTGGCGTTCAGGAGCGACAGTTCATCCAGGATCTGCGCCTCGCGCCAGCCGGCCGCCTCGCGCGCGGCGATGCGCTCGAAGATGTCCACGGCCTGCGTGCCGAAGTCGGCGTCGTTCTCGATCGGCAGCACCGGCGCGGCCTCGGGCAGGCCGCCTTGCTTCAGGCGGCACAGGCGGTACTGGTTGAGCCAGGCGTGGGCTTCGCCCAGCTCGCGTGCGCGGGCGTAGGCGTGCGCGTCGGCGAAGCTGGCCGGTGGCCGCCACTGCGCGGGACAGAACAGCGCGTGGCCGAGTTCGTGCGCCAGCACGCCGTAGCCGACATGGGCGCTCGGCTGAGGCGCCGGCGGGCGATAGAAGCGGATCAGGCCGGGCCGGCCGTTGGCGCCGCTGAAAGTCGCGGCAACGCATTCGATGCGTCCGCCGGCACGCGCGAACTGGCGCAGCTGCGCGGCCATGGCCGGTGTGTCGTGGATGGCCTGCAGTTCCGCGTCGGCAAAGCCGGCCGCGCGCAGCGCCGCCAGCCGCAGCCTCGGCGGTACCCTCGGGGTCCTTGTCAAGCGGTGCAGGAACGGCATGGGCGCATCATCGCAGGCCGCGCGCCGCGCCCGCAGCAACACCTGTTACCGTTGAAACACGCCCCGGCTCCAGCCCGCGGTTCGATGATACAAAGGACCGCTTACGATGCGGAGTGCACGCGGCATCTGGCGCTTGGCAGACAATGGCCGCCGCACCCGTGCAGCCGTCGGCCTTCAGATCCATTCGTCGTTTCCCATCATGCTTTCCTGCTTGCCACGTCGACCTGTGCGTCATATCGGGTCCTGGGTCATCGTCGCCGCCATCGGCCTGTGCACGGTTGAGTGGGTGCTGGCGTCACCGGACACGAACTGGCACAAGCCCGACTACAGCCTGGCATGGCCGGGCAGTGCCGGGGCGGTTGCGTTGCGGAGCGGGCCTGCGCCCGCCGAGGTGCGGCAGCCGGTGCTGCTGGCACAGCAGTCGCCCGCAGCGGGCTCCCTGGTGGACGCGGATCCGGCCCAGCCGCAAGCGCCGCTGCCGGCCGCCGGAGAAACCGGCGGCGGCGATGCGTCGGCGCGCAGGCCGGCACTCAGCTGGGCCCGGGACAGCCTGCCGCGGCGTGACGCCGAAGGCGAGGTGGACGAGGGCCGGGTGCGGGCGCTGATCGGCGTGGCCGCCAACACCAGCCCCAACTTCTTCGGCGGCGACAGCCAGCGCTTCAAGCTCAAGCCGGTGGTGGCGCTGGAGCGGGGGCGCTGGCGCCTGAGCACCGGCGGCGGCTATGGTCTGATGGGGCAGGGCCGGCGCGATCGCGGCAGCGGCGCGCAGGCCATGCTGCGCGCCACCGACCGCTTCAACCTCAGCCTGTCGCTCAACATTGACCGCGGCCGCGACGTCGCCGACACCGATCGCCTGAAGGGCGTGCCCGACGTGCGCGCCACGCTGCGCGCGCGTCTGCGGGCGCGCTACAACCTGACTGAGCGCTGGACCGCCAGCCTGGCCGCCTCGCAGGACATCCTGGGGCGCGGTCGCGGCATGGAGGTGGATGGCTGGCTGGGCTACCGCTGGCCGATCAGCGCCGCCACGCGGCTGGATGTCGGCCTGGGCGCGTCCTGGGGCAACAGCCAGTACATGCGCAGCCAGTTCGGCGTGCCGCAATCGGCGGCCGCGACCTCGGGCTACCCGGCGTTCAAGCCGCGCGGCGGCCTGTACCAGACCGAGCTGGGTGTCGACGTGGCGCACGCGCTGTCGCGCCACTGGGTGCTGTTCGGCGGTGTGCGCTATTCGCAGCTGCACGGTGACGCGCGCCGCAGCCCGCTGACGCTGCGCAGCAGCGGCCTGTCGGCCACCGCCGGCGTGGCCTGGCGCAACTGAGCTGATTGGGTGAGCGGGGCCGGCGGGTTCCACCTGATCGGGCGGCGTGCATGAAAAAACCGGCCACGAAGGCCGGTTTCCATGCGGGTGGACAGCGACGCCGATCGCGCCGCTGCCAGCGCGGATCAGTAGCGGCTGCTGCGGTAGCCCCCACGCGCACCGCCGTCGTCACGCGGGCGTGCCAGGTTGACGACGATCGAGCGCCCGCCCACGGCCTGACCGTTCAGGCCGCCGATGGCAGCCTCGGCCTGCGCCGCGTTGGCCATCTCGACGAAGCCGAAGCCCTTGGAGCGGCCGCTGTCACGGTCGGTCATCACCGAGGCCGACAGCACGTCGCCGAACTCGGCAAAATTCTGCTGCAACTCGGCATCAGACACGGAATAGGGCAGGTTGCCCACGTAGATTTTCTGAGACATGGATATTTCTTCCTTGAAAAATGGCAGCGCGGGCAATATCGAAACCCAGGTTGCCGGTGCATGCGGTGATTCAACGACCGCACAAAAAAGATGGGTGGATGAAGATCGGGTCCTGAAACGGCGCGCTATCCGCTTACACAGTCCAGGATGCGCCGGCCGCCGGCAACGGCGGTGCCGTATCGGCGCCGGCGAACCAGGAGGCGCGCGTTACCGCCAGCAGACGCTCCAGCGGCGCCAGCTGTCGGCGTCGCCGGACGGGCACCGATGCTTCGACAAGAAGCGCGCCGGACATCAGCACCATGCGGGGCTTGGGC
The DNA here is from genome assembly GCA_964534975.1 of uncultured Ottowia sp. Lineage (GTDB taxonomy): Bacteria > Pseudomonadota > Gammaproteobacteria > Burkholderiales > Burkholderiaceae_C > Ottowia. The sequence continues at coordinate 39,360 of CAZHSD010000025.1, forward strand.
GGCGTGCTCAGCGCAAGCCGGGGGCGGTCGGGATAAGCAGGGAAAGAACGGGCGGAGGCAGGGGCCTCGCCCTGGAAAGGCTTGGTATGGAAAATGGGGATCATCAAAATGCGCGGGCCAGCCAAAACGGCATTCCGCGTGAGCCGGAAGAAATAATCCGCTGCTCAGGGCTCTTTCGAAGCAACGGATGGCGCATATCCATTCATGCGACCAAGTGACGCGGCATGCCATGAATTGGCACCTGCCGGCGGTTTCTGAAAAGTCGAAGGACCCCGAAAACCGATTCATGCAGTGTAGTTGATATTTGGGCGCCCCAGCAATTATTTCTTCGGATCGCCTGCAACCGACGTGGTCGGTCCCAGCCTGCGTGGGGTGCGGGCGCCTGCGATGATGCGCGCATGAGCACTGCCAACTCCACTCCCAAGCGGTCGATCACCCTGATCACTGGCGCCTCCGGCGGCATCGGCCGCGCGCTGGCCGAACGCTGCGCGCGCGCCGGCCATGGCCTGATCCTGGTGGCGCGCAGCGAGGCCAAGCTGCGGGCGCTGGCGGACACGCTGGCGCAGCGCCACGGCGTGCCGGCCTGGGTGCGCGTCGTCGATCTGACCGCGCCCGACGCCATCGACCAGATTGCCGTCGCAGTGGAGCAGGTGGGTCGGCTCGACCTGCTGATCAACAACGCCGGGGTCGGCGACTACGGCCTGTTTGCCGAGGTATCGGCCGACAAGGCGGCGCACACCTTGCAGCTCGACGTGGTGGCGCTGACGCTGCTCACGCACCGCCTGCTGCCGTGGCTGCGCGCCAGTCGCGGCAAGGTGCTCAACGTGGCCAGCACGGCGGCGTTCCAGCCCACGCCCTACCTGGCGGTGTATGCCGCCGCCAAGGCCTACGTGCGCTCGTTCTCGCTGGCGCTGGCCGAGGAGCTGCGCCCCGACGGCGTTGGCGTCACCGTGCTGTGCCCGGGACCCACGCGGACCGGCTTCTTCGACCACGCCGACATGCACCGCAGCGCGCTGGTCAAGGGCAGGCGCCTGCCGACGCCGGAGGCGGTGGCCGAGCTGGGTTTTCGCGCCGTCCAGCGCGGCGATCTGATCGCCGTGCACGGCCTGCTGAACCGGCTGCTGGCCATTGGCAGTCGCTTCACACCCAACCGGCTGCTGCTGCGGATCGCGCGCCAAGTCGCGGCGCCGCGCCAGCGCTGAAACCGCGGGTGGCCAGCGGCGCCGTGGCGCCAGGCTGCGCAGCCGCCCTGGGGTTGGGTGCTGGCTACGGCGGCAGCAGCACCGCCGCGCCCTGGATGCGACCGGCGCGCAGATCGTCCATGGCGCGCTCGGCCTGCTGCAGCGGGTACTGGTGCGTGTGCACCTGCAGCGGCGGCAGGTGCTTGAGCGCAGCGAAGAACTCGCGCGCGTCGGCGCGCGTGAGGTTGGCCACCGACAGCAGCTGCCGCTCCTGCCACAGCAGTGCGTACGGAAAGGCCGGGATGTCGCTCATGTGGATGCCGCCGCACACCACGCGCCCGCCCTTGCGCACCGCCTTCAATGCCAGCGGCACCAGCGCGCCGACGGGGGCGAACAGGATCGCGGCGTCCAGTTGCTCCGGCGGCGGCTGCTCCGAGTCGCCGGCCCAGGCGCAGCCCAGCTGGCGCGCGTGCTGCTGCGCCGCCGTGTCGCCGGCGCGGGTGAAGGCGTGCACGCGCCGGCCCTGGGCGATCGCGACCTGCGCGATCAGGTGCGCGGCGGCGCCAAAGCCATACAGGCCGAGCACCCGCGCCTCGTCGCCCGCCATGCGGAGAGACCGCCAGCCGATCAGCCCGGCGCACAGCAGCGGCGCGGCGGTGGCGTCGTCCAGCGCCAACCGATCCAGCGGCACGCAGAAGCTGGCGTGGGCCAGCACGTGGGTGGCAAAGCCGCCGTTGCGCGTGCAGCCGGTGAACTCGGGTGCGTCGCACAGGTTCTCCTGCCCCGCCAGGCAATAGCGGCAGCGGCCGCAGCAGCCGCCCAGCCAGGGCACGCCGACGCGCTGGCCGAGCTGCAGCTGGTCCACGCCGGCGCCCAGCGCGTCGACGCTGCCGACCACCTCGTGCCCCGGCACCACCGGCCAGCGCGCCATCGGCAGGTCGCCGTCCTGCAGGTGCAGGTCGGTGCGGCAGACGGCGCAGGCGCGCACGCGCAAACGCACTTCGCCCGCGCCGGGCTGCGGCAGCGGGCGGCGCTCGGCCTGCAGCGCCTGGCGCGCGCCGCGCAGCACCATGGCGAGGGATTTCTCGGGCTGGTTGTTCATGGTTCGATCGGCCGCTGCCGGCATGCTGCAGGCGTCGCAATGAGCGCGCGCGATGCAGCGCCGGCATCGGCATCCAGCAAATCCTACCCCGATGCTGGTGACCCGGCCCAGATTTTGCGCAGCCATGTCCAGACGCCTGGGCGCCGCTGCCGCACGCGGCGGGCCTGTCGAGCGGTTTGCCGCCAGGCGCTAGGATGCCGGCATGAGCGCCGCACCCCACACACTTGAATTCGCCACCGGCGCCGATCCGCGCGCCACCATCATCGTCATGCACGGCCTGGGTGCCGACGGCACGGATTTCGCGCCGCTGGTGCAGGAAATCGATTTGTCGCCGATCGGCGCCGTGCGCTGGCTGTTTCCCAACGCGCCGCAGCTGCCGGTCACCATCAACGGCGGCTACGTGATGCCGGCCTGGTTCGACATCCGCCACGACCGCAACGACGAGGACGAAGCCGGCCTGCGCCACTCGCAGGCCAGCATCGAGGCCTTGCTGGCGCAGGAGCGCGCGCGCGGCGTGCCCAGCCACCGCATCGTGCTGGGCGGCTTTTCGCAGGGCTGCGCCATGGCGCTGCTGACCGGCCTGCGGCACGCGCAGCGCCTGGCCGGCGTCATCGGCATGAGCGGCTACCTGCCGCTGGCCGGCGCGCTGGCGGCCGAGCGCAGCGCCGCCAACCAGGACGTGCCGATCTTCCTGGCGCATGGCCGCCAGGATGAGATGGTGGCGCTGGCGCGCGCCACGGCATCGCGCGACGCGCTGAGCGCGCTCGGCTACGCCGTCGAGTGGCACGAGTACCCGATGGGGCATTCGGTCTGTGCCGAGGAGCTGCACGACCTGCGGGCCTGGCTGCTGCGTGTGCTGGGCAGCTGAATCGCTTGCCGTGCCCGTGTCGGACCTCGTCACGCCGGTGTCCGACAGACGGCGCGCCGCCGTGGCGCGATGATCGGCGCCCATGCAGACGCTGTGGAAATACCTCAAGCCCCAGTGGCGCCTGGCCTTGCTGGCGCTGGGGCTGGCGGCGCTCAGCCAGGTGCTGGCGCTGGTCGATCCGATCATCTTCGGCCGCATCGTCGATGAGGTGACGCTCGGCAAGGCGGCGCGCGCCGAGGCCGAGCTGATGCGTCGCGTGCTGTGGTTGCTGGCGCTGGCGGTTGGCGTGGCGCTGGCCTCGCGCGCCGCCGGCGCGCTGCAGGACTACGTGGTTCGCATGGTGGTGCAGCGCTTCGGCACGCAGATCTTCAACGACGGCCTGCGCCAGACCATGCGGCTGAACTTCCAGGAATACGAGGACGCGCGCAGCGGCGAGACGCTGGCGCTGCTGATGCGCGTGCGCATGGACACCGAGCGCTTCATCAACGCCTTCGTCAACGTGCTGTTCGCCTCGCTGATCGGCATGGCCTTCCTGCTCTGGTACGCGGTCACCAAGACCTGGCTGCTGGTGCCCGTGTTCCTGATCGGGCTGGTGCTGCTGGGCGGGCTGTCGGGGCTGCTGAGCCGGCAGATCCGCGGCCAGCAGCGCTCGATCAACCGCGAGACCACGCGCAACGCCGGCTTCATCACCGAGAGCCTGCGCAACGTGGCGCTGATCAAGAGCCTGGGCCTGACGTTCCGCGAGATCCGCCGCATGCACGCCAAGACCGAGGAGATCTTCGCGCTCGAGATGGCCAAGGTGCGGCGCATCCGCTGGCTCAGCTTTCTGCAGGGCTCGACGCTCAGCCTGCTCAAGCTGTCGGTGCTGTTCACCCTGCTGTGGCTGATCTTCCGCGACGTGCTGACCACCGGCGAGCTGATCGCGATGCAGTTCATCTCGGTCGCCATCCTGGCGCCGCTGCAGCAGCTCGGCACCATCATCCTGGCCTGGCGCGAAGCCAGTTCCTCGCTGACGCATTTCGAGGAGCTGATGGCCAAGCCGGTGGAAAAGCGCCCGCCCGACGCGCTGCCGCTGGGGCCGATCGAGTCGCTGCGCTTCGATCAGGTGGTGTTCCGCCACCGCGGCGCGACCGAGAATTCGCTCGACGGCGTCAGCTTCTCGGCGCGGCGCGGCGACACCATCGCCTTCGTCGGGCCATCCGGCTCGGGCAAGTCGACCCTGGTCAAGCTGCTGCTGGGCCTGTACCGGCCCGACAGCGGCGCGGTGCTGTTCAACGAGATCGACGCGCGCCGGCTGCGCTACAACGAGGCGCGCCGCCAGGTCGGCTACGTGACGCAGGAGACCACGCTGTTCGCCGGCACCGTGCGCGAGAACCTGCAGTTCGTGCGGCCCGAGGCCAGCGACGCGCAGATCCTGCAGGCGCTGCAGCAGGCCCAGGCCGGCGCCCTGGTCGAGCGGCTGCCGCAGGGGCTGGACACGCTGATCGGTGAGTCGGGTTACAAGCTCTCGGGCGGCGAGCGCCAGCGCCTGTCGATCGCCCGCGCGCTGCTGCGCGAGCCGCGCCTGCTGATCTTCGACGAGGCCACCTCGGCGCTGGACTCGCTGACCGAGCAGCAGGTCACCGACACCGTGCGCGCGGTGTCGCTGGAGCGCACGCAGATCAGCATCCTGATCGCGCACCGGCTCTCGACCATCCTGCACGCCGACGTCATCCACGTGCTGGAGCGCGGCCGCATCGTCGAAAGCGGACCGCACGAGGCGCTGCTGGCGCTGCGCGGGCTGTACTACGCCATGTGGCGGCAGCAGATCGGCGAGCGCGAGACCCCGGCCGTGTCGGCCGACACCGCGCAACACGCGCTGGACGAATCGCCGCCGGCCGGTGATGGCGACTGGGCGTCCGGCGACTTCCCCGCCCGGCAGCGCTGACTGCCCGGGTGCCGCAGCGGCGCGTCAGCCGCCGACCTGCCGCGCGACGTCCTTGAGCGCGCTCTGCAGCAGCTCTTCCATGGTCGGGTGGTAGTAGGGCAGCTCCAGCAGCTGCTCGGCGGTCTCGCCGCGCTGCACGGCCCAGGCCAGCAGGTGGGTCAGGTGCTCGCCGTGGCTGGCGATCAGGCTGGCGCCCAGCAGTCGGCCGCTGCGGGCGTGGGCGTACACGCGCAGCAGGTCGTCGGGCGCACCCAGCACCTGCGCGCGGCCGTTGGCGGCGCCGCGCGCGCTGCCGATCACGGTGCTGGCGGCATCGAGCTGGTCGTGCGCCAGGCCGACGGCGCCGATGTCCGGGTCGCTGAAGACGATGCCGATCGGCACGCGGCGTGCCGGCGCGTCGCCGGCGCGGCCGTCGATCATCTGCGCCGCCAGCCGGGCGGCGAACAGGCCCTCGTCGACCGCCTCGTGCATCAGCGGGCGCACGCCGTTGACGTCGCCGGCGAAGATCACTCTCGCATCGCCGGCGCGCAGGCCGTCGGCATCCAGCCGGGGCCGCCCCTTGTCGTCCAGCGGCACGCCGGCGGCGGCCAGGTCCAGGCCCTCCAGCCTGGGGCTGCGCCCCAGCGCCGCCAGCACCAGGTCCACCTGCTCCGATTGCCCGTCGCCCGCGCTCACCGTGATGCGCCCGCCATCCGCCCTGGCCTGCATGGGCTGGCCCAGCCACATGGTCAGCTCGGGCGCGAAGCGCTCGATGGCGGCCTGGCCGATCTCGGGGTCGACGATGCCGGCCGGCAGCGGCTTCATGTCGCCGGCCACCACGCGCACGCCCAGGCGCGCGAGCGCCAGCCCCATCTCCAGCCCGATCGCGCCCAGGCCCAGCATGCCGATGCTGGCCGGCAGCTCGTCCAGATCGAACAGGGTGTCGGTGGTCAGCACCTTGTCGCCCAGTCCGGCCAGAAAGCCCGGCACCACCGGGCTGGAGCCGGTGGCCACGATCACCGCCCTGGCCTCGATGCGGCGGCCCTCCACGTCCAGCGTGGTCGGGCCGGTGAAGCGTGCGCGGCCCATCAGCAGGTTGTCGCCCGCCGCCGAGCGCGTGCGCTCGGCCGTGTTGCCGGCCAGCATGTCGCGCGTGGCGCGCGCATGGCGCCACAGGTCGATCGGCCGCTGCGCGCCGGCCGGCGGTGGCGCGCCGTTCAGCAGCTTGTGCAGCGTGGCCCACTGCTGGCCGGCATGCAGCGCCGCCTTCGACGGCATGCAGCCCACCCGCGCGCAGGTGGTGCCCAGCGGGCCGTGGTCGATCAGCACGCGCGAGCGGCCCAGGCGGCCCAGCTCGGCAAAGGCACCGATGCCGGCGGTGCCGGCGCCGATGACGGCGACGTCGGTCTGGATCGCAGTGGTCATGGGTGGCTCCTTTTTCGTCTATGCATAAGCGACGGGTGATATAGCAATCCTAGCGGATGGCGTCCATGGCCTGCGCAGCGATCCCGAGAAGCCGACCGGCGAGTGCAGGGTTGTGCCGCCGCGCGGGCTGGCGCCGGTGCGCCGGGTCAGTGGCGGCCGAGCCAGTCGACGAGTTCGGCCGTCACCTGGTCGCGGTTGGTCTCGTTGAAAATCTCGTGGCGCGCCTGCGGGTACAGGCGCACGGTCACGTCGCGCAGCCCGGCGTCGCGATACCGCCGGGCCACCGTCTCGACCAGGGCGCCGCCGCCGGCGATCGGGTCGGCGTCGCCGGACATCAGCAGCACCGGCAGATCGGGGCGGATCTGCCGCAGCGCCGCGCCATCGGCCACGCTGGCGGCGTCGCCGAACAGCTGCGGCATGGTCTGCTCGGGCAGGTCGAAGCCGCACAGCGGATCGGCCACGTACTTGTCGACCTCGGCCGCATCGCGCGACAGCCACTCGTAGCCGGTGCGGTGCTCGAACGGCGCGTTGAACGCCTCCAGCCCGGCCGGTGCGCCAGGTGCTGGCGGCTTGGCCAGTTCGGCGGCCAGCACGTCGAGCGCCGTTGTGCCCGAGAGCGCTACGCCGTCGTACAGCCCGGAGTGCTCGATCAGCAGGCTCTGGGCGGCGAACGAACCCATCGAATGCGCCGCCAGAAACAAGGGCAGCCCGGCGTGCTGCGCCCGCAGCGCGCGTCCGAATGCCACCACGTCGGCAATCAGCGCCTGGAACCCGCCGCTGCCGAAGTCGCCCGGTACGCCGCCCGGCGCGATCGACTGGCCGTGGCCGCGATGGTCACTGGCATGCACCACGTAGCCCGCGGCCACCAGCGCCTGTGCCAGCCGTTCGTAGCGCATGGCGTGCTCGGCCAGGCCGTGCGCGATCTGCACCACGCCGTGCGGCGACGGCTGTTCGGCGCCCCAGACATAGGTCACGATGCAACGGCCGTCGGCAGCTGAGTCGAAGGAAGCGCTTTGAACGAGGCTGGGCATGGCTGTTAACTCGTGGGTGGACGGGCCGGCCATCCTAGCAGCCGCCACGGGCTTCGCAGCGGGCCTCGTGGCGTCGTCGAGCCGCGTGGGCGCATCCGGTCAGGCGCGCGTGCACGCGCGGCGGCGCCGCGTCCGCCCTTCAGTGCATCGGTGCGGAGGCCATCTTCTCGCAACTCGCGGCGCAGGCGTGGCAGGCCTGCATGCCGTCCAGCTTCTCGCAGTCGGCCGCACACGCGCGGCAGATCTCGGCGCACTCGCGGCACACATGGCCGTGGTGGGGCGAGTTCATCATCATGAAGCGCGCCGCCGTGGCGCAGATCTCGGCGCAGGCCATCATCAGCCGGAAGTGCGCCGGCCCGACGTGCTCGCCGCCACTTTCGAGGCAGTGCGTCATGGCCATGCCGTAGCAGGCGGTGTAGCAGTTCAGGCAGTCCTGGATACAGGCCTGCATTTCCGGGCTCTGGTGTTGCACGGGCTAACCCCTTTCGTGGGCCGGTAGATCGCTGACGGTCCAGTCCCACTGTGGCACGCGGGGCGCGCAGCCCTTGCAGGACCGTGCGCCGATGGCGCCGCATGCCGAGCATCCGCCGGCCGCAGCTGCGACTGCGCCGCCCTGCGGCACCCTCGCCGCGCGCCAAACCCGACCGTGTGCTCAGTGGGCCAATTGCGCCCAGTCCGTGGGCAGCAGTCGGCCGAGCACAGCGAAGCCACACACTGTGGTCGCGTTCAACTGCGCCCGAACAGGGCCACCGTCAGGCGGACGTGGCTTCGGCGATGCTCAACTGCTGCTGAGCGGGGGCGTCGCCGGCTGAAGCAGATGGCGACGTTCGTCGGCGCCGATCATGGGGCCGTTCCGTGGCGGTTCGCCCATCCGCCTGCGAGGGCGGCTTGCGTGCGTCGCATCATCCTGACACCATGGCGCGTCGGGGTCGAGGCCGCGATTGCTGGTCCATTCCGGCACGCAGACGGTGCCGGATAAGCTGAGCAGCGATATGCACAGAGCATTTTTTGCGGCGCTGCGGCCCGTTCGAGGTAACAGGCCTGTGCCTCAGCCGCCGCTGCGCCAGCGTCCCGGGGTCACTCCCATGTGGCGTCGGAACGCCTCGGTGAAGTGGGACTGGCTCGAAAACCCGAGCGCTACCGCGATGTCGGCCAGCGGGCGCTGCCGGTCGGCGCGCAGCAACCGGCTGGCGGCGTCAATGCGCCGCTGCGTGACGTAGGCGTAGGGCGAGACCTCGAAGCTGTGCTTGAAGGCGCGCGCAAAGGCCGCCGGACTCATGTGCACGACCTCGGCCAGCGCCTCGACCGACAGCGGGGTGGCCAGCTGGGCCTCGATGTGCTCGCGCACCCGCGCACGCTCGCCATGGGAAAGCTTGATCTGCGGGCGGGACTCCGGCCTGCGGCCGGCGCCGTACTGTGCCATCAGCAGGCCGAGCAGGGCCAGGGTCAGGCCCTGTGCATACAGCGTGCCGTGCGGGCCACCGGCGCGCGCTTCGTCCCACAGGGTCAGCATCACGTCCGTCACGCGGGCATCGAACAACTCGTGCGCCGTGCTGATCTCGAAACGGCCGCGCTCCGCCTGCAGCAACCGATTCACCATGGGCGCGGGGAACTGGATGCCAACGACCTCGCCCGCCACCCCGTGCCAGTGCGCATGGTCGATGCAGAAACCCTCGCCGTACAGCTCGAACATGCCGGGCGATGAATACAGCTCGCGCGTGCGCAGGCCGCACTGGTAGCGCCGCCGGCCGCGCCCCGAGCGCGCCACCGCCAGTACCGGCTGGCCGATGGTGTGCTGGGTGACCACCGCGTCGCCCGGCAGCGAACAGCTCATCATCGGCAGCCCGAGCCAGTCCGGCTGCGTCTGCGCCAGCGTGGCCATCGGGCTGACCGCGTCGCGCCCCGAAGCGGCGTCGTAAGTTGCCCACGGCGCAGGAACGTGCACATAGGGGTGCGCTGCTGGCGCGTCCGGGGGCGGCAGTGCGGACATGATGACCTGCAATTTACTTCACGTTCGCATTTCTAGAAAACTGAGGGAAGACCCGTAGCATTGTGCGCAGGATTTCGTCATCCGTGCAGGCGATCTCGATAGACCCGGGGGCAAGCGCCGGTCTATCGTGCGAGGCCCCGGGCAGCCGCGCTGGCGGGGCGAAATGCACATTAATTCATGTCGGTGCGCCCGCCGCCGGGTCGCCGACGCTCAACCAAGGAGACAGAGACGTGGATTTCTTCGAACCATCGCGTGGGTCGTGCGTACCGGCCGTGCTCGCCAGCCTGGCTGCTGCAGCCGTGCTGATCGGCTGCGGCGGCAGCGGCGGGGACGGCAACGACCAGCCCACGGCGCTGCGCTGCGACGACAGCCTCAAGGCCGCCTTCAAACCCGACCCGCAGACCTCGGTGGTGGCGGTCAAGGCGTTCAGCAAAGGCGACACCCTGACCCACCTCACGCCGGCCGGCCCCGCCATCGCCACCGCGGCCAACGACCTGTGCATGGTGAAGCTGAACGTCGGTCCCGGCCACCCGGGGCCGGCCGGCGCGCCGTCGACCTCGGCCGGCATCGGCATCGAAGTCTGGCTGCCTGAGAAGGCCCACTGGAACGGCCGTGTGCACGCCCTGGGCGGCGGCGGCTGGCAGGGCGGCCCGGCCGGTTCGGCCGACATGATCGCCAGCGGCGATGCGGCCGCGGTCGCCGGCCACGAGGGCGCGGTGTCATCGACCACCGACACCGGGCACGCCGTCATGGGCAGTGGCGCCTTCGCCATGAACCCGGACGGCAGCATCAACCAGACCCTGTGGACCGACTTCGCCTCGCGCGCCATCCACGAGCAGGCGGTCAAGACCAAGGCGCTGGCGACCGCGTACTACGGGTCGGCGCCGAAGTACGCGTACTGGGAGGGCGGCTCCACCGGCGGTCGCCAGGGGCTGAGCCTGGCGCTGCACCATCCCGAGCACTTCGACGGCGTCATCGCCAACTACCCGGCCATCCACTGGACGCGCTTCATCACCAGCGAGCTGTACCCGCAGCTGGTGTACCAGCGCGACCTTGGGGGCCAGCCGCTCAGCAAGGCGCAGTCCGACCTGGTTTCCAACGCTGCCATCGCCGCCTGCGACGTGGTGGGCGGCCAGCACCTGGGCTACGTGCTGGACCCGGCAACGTGCAGCTACGACCCCGAGACCGATGCGGCCGTACTCTGCACCGCCGACGGCGGCGCCAACGCCACCGCGGCCTGCGTCAGCAAGGCGCAGGCAAAAGCGATCAACAAGATCTGGTACGGCATGACGGCCGACGGCAGCGCGCCCGACCCGGCGCTCGACAACGGCTGGGGCGCGGCGACGTCCACCGAGCTGATGGGCAGCGGCAATCACCGCTGGTTCGGGCTGACGCGCGGCACCTCGTTCCATTCGCCGATCTTCGTCGGCCTGGGCGACCCGGACATGGAGTTCCCGATCGCCTCCGATATGGTGGCGCTGGCGGTACAGGACGCCGCGCTGGCCGGACCCGGCTTCGTCAACGCGCGCGGCAACGGCCAGTCGCTGTGGAAGAACCTGTCGTACGCGCAGCTGTCGGCGGCCTACGACCAGGGCGTCGCCTTGCAGGCGCAGTTCGGCGGCATCAACACCGACGCTGCGAATCTCGCCGCCTTCCGGCAGCGCGGCGGCAAGCTGCTCACCTGGCACGGTCTGGCCGACGAACTGATCGTGCCGCAGGGCACCATCAACTACTACCACCGCGTCAGCGCGCAGGTGGGCGGGCTGGCCGCCACGCAGGCCTTCTACCGGCTTTACCTGGTGCCGGGCCTGGGCCACG
>CAZHSD010000026.1:0-46925 GCA_964534975.1 uncultured Ottowia sp.
GATTTGGATCGGCATCACCTCCATAGGTGGGTCAAATTTCGGTCGGCGTCAACAGGTGACCGAACTGATGGCGCGCGAGCGCGGCGAAACGGTGCAGGCGATCGGCCACTACCGGCTGCGCCCGCCGGTCAAGCCGATCACGCTCGGTGCGCTGGCGCAGCTGCCGGTCACCGACGAAGCCGTCCGCGCCGTGGTCCGGCCTTGACTGTGCGCCGATGCAGACGGCAGATGCATTGATCATCGGCGGCGGGATCCACGGCTGCGCAACCGCGTGGTGGCTGGCCCGACGCGGATTCCGGGTGGTGCTGCTGGAGAAGGATCACGTGGCGCGCCACGCGTCCGGTGTCAATGCGGGCGGTGTGCGCCAGCTGCTGCGCGATGTGGCGGAGATCCCGCTGTCGGTCGCCTCCATGGATCTGTGGGAACGCTTCGCCGAGCTCACCGGTGACGACGCCAGCTACCTCAGCCATGGCCAGGTGGTGGTGGCCGAGTCGGCCGAAGAGGTCGCGGCCTTGCAGGCGCGCGTGGCCGACCTGCACCAGCGCGGCTATGCGCACGAAGTCTGGGTCGACGGCGACGAACTTCATGCGCTGCTGCCGGCGCTGGCGGGCATGAGCCTGGGCGGTGTGGTGTCCCGTCGTGACGGGGCCGCGCAGCCGTTTCGCGCCACGCAGGCACTCGCCGATGCCGCCAGGCGCGTGGGCGTCCAGTTGCGTGAAGGATGCCGGGCACATGCGCTGCAGCGCAGCGGCAGTGTCTGGACCGTGACCAGCGACGCAGGCCGCTGGCAGTCGCCTTGCGTGGTGATCGCCGCCGGCGCCTGGTCGCCCGAGCTGGCATCCCAGGTGGGTGACCGGCTGCCGATGCAGGCCGTGGCGCCGATGCTGATGATCACCGAGCGCGTGGCGCCATTCATCGAGCCGGTGGTGATCCTGCGCGGACGCAAGCTGTCGTTCAAGCAGTGGCCCAACGGCACGGTGCTGATCGGTGGCGGCCACCTGGGCCAAGCCGATCCGTCCACCAACGCCACGCGACTCAACTGGCAACGCCTGGCCGAGAGCGCTCGCACGGTGATGGATCTGTTTCCGCATCTGGGCCGGACTTCGGTGGTGCGAGCCTGGGCCGGCATCGAAGGCCAGATGATCGACGGCTTGCCCGCCATCGGCGCCAGTGTCCAGGCCGAGGGCATCTACTACCAGTGCGGCTTTTCGGCCCACGGTTTCCAGCTCGGGCCCGGCGCTGGCCAGGCCATGGCCGAACTGATCGCCTGCGGCCGGTCGAGCATCGACATCGCGGCCCTGGCGCCCGGCCGGTTTGCTGTCGCCAGCCCCGCGTGGGGATGACCTCGATGCCGGGGTGCTGCCGCGATCAGATCACGCCGCCATCGCGCAGCGCCGCGATCTGCTGAGGCGTGCAGCCCAGCAGCTCGCCCAGCACCTCGTCGGTGTGCTGGCCCAGCAGCGGCGGCGGCAGATCGGTGCGCACGGGGGTTTTTTCCAGCTTGAGCGGGCTGGCGACCAGCTTCAGGTCGGATTTGAGCGGATGCTTCCAGCGCGTGACCATGCCGCGCGCGCGAACCTGCGGGTCGTCGAACACTTCGGCCAGGTTGTTGATGGCGCCGCAGGGCACCTTGGCCGCCTCCAGCGCCTCCAGCCAGTCGGCCTTGATGCGCGTCTTCATGATCGCAGCCAGCTGCGGCACCAGCAGTGCGCGGTGGGTGACGCGGTCGCGGTTCTTGGCGAAGCGCGGGTCCTGGGCCAGATCGGGCCGGCCGGCGATCTGGCAGAAGCGGGCGTACTGGGTATCGTTGCCCACGGCCAGGATGATGAAGTCCTGGCTGCCGTCGGCCTTGGGCGCGACCTCGAACACCTGGTAGGGCACGATGTTCTGGTGCGCATTGCCGGCGCGCTCCGGCACCTTGCCGCTGACCAGGTAATTGGCGCCCAGGTTGGCCAGCATCGCGGCCTGCGCGTCGAGCAGCGCCATGTCGACGAACTGGCCCTCGCCGGTGCGCTCGGCGTGGCGCAGCGCAGCCAGGATGCCGACGGTGGCGTACATGCCGGTGAACAGGTCGGCCACCGCCACGCCGACCTTCTGCGGGCCGCCGCCCAGATCGTCGCGCTCGCCGGTGATGCTCATCAGGCCGCCCATGCCCTGGATGGCGTAGTCGTAGCCGGCGCGCTTGGCATACGGGCCGGTCTGGCCGAAGCCGGTCAGGCTGCAATAGACGAGTTTCGGGTTGATCGCCTTGAGCGCGGCATAGTCCAGCCCGTAGCGCGCCATGTCGCCGACCTTGAAGTTCTCGATGAAAACCTGGCACTGCGCCGCCAGTTGGCGGATCAGCCGCTGGCCCTCGGGCCGGGCGATGTCGCAGGTCACCGAGCGCTTGTTGCGGTTGGTGCCCAGGTAGTAGGCGGCCTCGTGCGATTCCCGTCCGTCGTCGCCGACCAGGAAGGGCGGGCCCCAGCTGCGGGTGTCGTCGCCGCCGTCGGGGCGCTCGATCTTGATCACGTCGGCGCCCAGATCGGCCAGCGTCTGGGTACACCAGGGGCCCGCCAGCACGCGGGAGAGATCGAGGACGCGGATACCGTCAAGCGCTTTCATAGGCCCGCATTGTGGCGGCATTCACCGGCGGCGGCCGGCCGATAATCGCGCCCATGTCTGCTTTTCCCCTTGTTGCTGCTGTGCTGGGGGCGGCGTTGCTCGCGGCCTGCACGCCGCAGCTGAATTGGCGCGAGCTGCGCCTGGCGCCGACCAGCGCCGTCGCGCTGCTGCCCTGCAAGCCAGACCACGCCGAGCGCAGCGTGCCGCTGGGTGGTGAGCCGACCACGCTGGTGGTCAATGGCTGCGACGCCGGCGGCGCCACCTTTGCGCTGATGAGCACCAAAGTGACGGCGGGGCGCGCGCCGGATGAGCTGCTGGCCGGCTGGCAACAGGCCACGCTGACCAACATGCGCGCCACCAGCGAAGCTCAGCGACAGCCGTTTCACCCGCCCAACGGACTGCCGCTGGCGCATGCGCAGCGGCTCGTGGCGCAAGGGCAGCAGGCCGATGGCCGTGCGGTGGTCGCGCAGGCGGTGTGGAGCGCGCGCGCCGCCGAGGGCGGCGGCACCGAGTTGCTGCACGCGGTGATGTACGCCCCCGCGGCGCAGCCGGAAGTGGCCGATGCCTTCTTCGCCGGCATCAAGTGGCCATGACGCCCGCGGCCGCCGATCCCGGCCAGCACAAGCTGCCGCGCCGCGCCGCCGTCGCGGTGTTCCTGGCGTTCGCACTGGCCTACTTCTTCTCGGCGCTGCTGCGCGCGGTCACGGCCACGCTGTCGCCGGTGCTGACGGCCGAGTTCAGCCTGCACGCGCGCGACCTGGGCCTGCTCGCCGGCGGCTACTTCCTCGGCTTTGCCGCCATGCAGCTGCCGCTGGGCACCTGGCTGGACCGGCATGGACCGAAGAAGGTGATCCTGTGGCTGCTGACGGTGGCGGTGCTCGGCTGCTCGGTGTTTGCCATCGCCGGCGGCTTCACCGGCCTGATGGCCGCGCGGCTGCTGATGGGCATGGGCGTCTCGGCCTGCCTGATGGCGCCGCTGACCGGCTACCGCCGCTGGTTCGACGCCGGCACCCAGCTGCGTGCCAATGCCTGGATGCTGATGACCGGCTCGCTTGGCATGCTGGCCTCGACGCTGCCGGTGCAGTGGCTGCTGCCGGTGATCGGCTGGCGCGGGGTGTCCTGGGTGGTGGCGGTGCTGATCGGCGTGTCCATGGCGGTGATCGTGTGGATCGTGCCGCGCTGGCACACCGGCGCCGCGAAGCCAGCGGCCGGCCCGGCGCCGGCCGTGGCCTCCGGTTCCTACGCTGACATCGCCCGCAACGCCTATTTCCGCCAGGCCACGCCGCTGGGCATGGTGTGCTTCGGCGGCATGGTGGCGATCCAATCGCTGTGGGCCGGGCCGTGGATGACGCGCGTGGATGGCAGCACGCCGCTGGCGGCGGCCACCGGGCTGTTCTGGATCAACCTGAGCATGCTGCTCACGTTCTGGACCTGGGGCATGCTGCTGCCGCGGGTGACCGCCAGGGGCATCTCGGTGGACAGCCTGGTGGTGCGCATCCAGCCGTTCAGCTTCGTGGCGCTGGCGGCGCTGGTGCTGATCGGTCCGGCGGCCGGCGGCTGGAGCTTCGTGCTGCTGGCGCTGTACTGCGTGCTGACCACGCCGGCGGCGCAGGTGCATCCCATGATCGCGCTGGCGTTTCCGGCCCAACTGGCGGGGCGCGCGCTGTCGGCCTACAACCTGGTGATCTTCGTCGGCATCTTCCTGGTGCAGTGGGGCATCGGCCTGGGCGCCGACGCGTTCGAGGCCATGGGCTGGTCGGCGGCCGATGCCCTGCGCGGCGCGATGGGCGTGTTCGGCGCGCTGAGCCTGGCCTGCTGGCTGCATTTCGTGCTGAGCGGGCGCCGATAATCGGGCCTGCCATGAATGCCATCCTGCTGATCGCCCACGCGCCGCTGGCGCATGCGCTGCGCGAGGCGGCGCTGCACGTGTTCCCGGACGCCGGCGCCCACATTGTGGCGCTCGACGTGCAGCCGCAGGACGCGCCGGAAGACAGCCTGCGCGCCGCCCGGGCGGCGCTGGCCGCGCTGGCGCCGGCGGCGGCAGGCGTGCTGATCCTGGTCGACGTCTGCGGCGCCACGCCCTGCAACGTGGCGACGCGACTGGACGACGGCACGCGCACGCGGCTGCTGGCGGGCGTCAACCTGCCGATGCTGCTGCGCGCACTCACCTACCGGCATGAGCCGCTGCCCGCCATGTACGAGAAGGCGCGGGCCGGCGGTGTCCAGGGCATCGTGCCGGTGGCCGCGACGGCAGCGCCGCAGCACCAGCCGCAACGATCGAATCATGATCAAGAACCAGATCACCATCAGCAATAAGCTGGGTCTGCACGCCCGCGCTTCGGCCAAGCTGACCAAGCTGGCCGGCAGCTACCCCTGCGAGGTGTGGATGAGCCGTGGCGAGCGCCGCATCAACGCCAAGAGCATCATGGGCGTGATGATGCTGGCCGCCGGCATCGGCAGCGTGGTCACCATCGAGACCGACGGTGAGCAGGAGCGGGAGGCGATGGACGCGCTGCTGGCGCTGATCGACGACAAGTTCGGTGAAGGGGAATGACGAAATGACTTCGCCGCCGCGCGGCATCGATGACGCCATGACGGCGCTCACCGGGTCATGGCGCGCCGGCGCCGTCATCGACGCGCAGCGGGGTCATGGCGCCATCGCACGCAGGAGGCGTGCATGACCTTCGCCGTCCACGGCATCCCGGTCGCGCGCGGCATCGCGATCGGGCGCGCGGTGCTGGTGGCGTCCAGCCGGGTGGATGTGACGCACTACTTCATCCAGCCCGAGCAGGTGCAGGACGAGCTCAGGCGCCTGCGCGTCGCGCGTGACGCGGTGGTGGAGGAGTTGCAGCGCCTGCAGGCCGACATGCCCAAGGACATGCCAGCCGAGTTGGCTGCCATGCTGGACGTGCACCTGATGCTGCTGCAGGACGAGTTGCTGGGCGCCGGCGTGCGCCAGTGGATCAAGGAGCGGCTGTACAACGCCGAATGGGCGCTGATCACGCAGCTGGAAGTGATCTCGCGCCAGTTCGACGAGATGGAGGATGCCTACCTGCGCGAGCGCAAGGCCGACCTGGAGCAGGTGGTCGATCGCGTGCTGCGCCATCTCAAAGGCGCCGCCGCGCCGGTGGCCGCGCCGCCGCCGCGGCCGGCGCGCCAGCACGACCTGCTGCTGGACGACACGCTGGACGTGCCCTTGGTGCTGGTGGCGCACGACCTGTCGCCGGCCGACATGCTGCAGTTCAAGAAGAGCGTGTTCGCCGGCTTCGTCACCGACGTCGGCGGCAAGACCAGCCACACAGCGATCGTGGCGCGCAGCATGGACATCCCGGCGGTGGTCGGCGCGCGCTCGGCCAGCCAGCTGGTGCGCCAGGACGACTGGGTCATCATCGACGGCGACGCTGGCGTGATGATCGTCGATCCGTCGCCGATCATCCTGGCCGAATACGGCTACAAGCAGCGCCAGGGCGAGCTCGAGCGCGGCCGCCTGGCGCGGCTGAAGAACACGCCCGCGATCACGCTGGACGGCCAGAAGATCGAACTGCTGGCCAACATCGAGCAGCCCGAGGACACGGCGGCCGCGCTGGCCGTCGGCGCGGTCGGCGTCGGGCTGTTTCGCACCGAATTCCTGTTCATGGGCCGCGAGGGCAAGCTGCCCGACGAGGCGGAGCAGTACCAGGCCTATCGCGCCGCGGTGGAAGGCATGCACGGCATGCCGGTCACCATCCGCACCGTCGACATCGGCGCCGACAAGCCGCTCGACGACCGCCGCGTCGATACGCACCTGAACCCGGCGCTGGGCCTGCGCGCGATCCGCTGGAGCCTGTCGGAGCCGGCCATGTTCCTGGCCCAGTTGCGCGCCATCCTGCGCGCGGCGGCGCACGGGCAGGTGCACATGCTGATCCCGATGCTGGCGCACGCCAGCGAGATCCGGCAGACGCTGGAGCTGATCGACAAGGCGCGCGCCCAGCTCGACGCGCGCGGGCAGGTCTACGGTGCGGTCAAGCTCGGCGCCATGATCGAGGTGCCGGCAGCGGCGCTCTCGCTGCGCCTGTTCCTGCACCATTTCGACTTCCTCTCGGTCGGCACCAACGACCTGATCCAGTACACGCTGGCGATCGACCGCGCCGACGAGTCGGTGGCGCACCTGTTTGACCAACTGCACCCGGCGGTGCTGCGCCTGCTGGCCGACACCATCGCCGCAGGCGCGCGCCGCGGCAAGCCGGTGACGGTGTGCGGCGAGATGGCGGGCGATGCGGCCATGACGCGCCTGCTGCTGGGCCTGGGGCTGCGCAGCTTCTCGATGCACCCGGCGCAGATCCTGGCCGTCAAGCAAGAAATCCTGCGCGCCGACGCCGCCAAGCTGTCGCCGTGGGCGCAGGCGGTGCTGGACAGTGATGAGCCGGCGTCCCTGCTGAACGGCGGTTGAGGGCGTTGCTGCGTCAGCGCGCCCGCGTGCCGACCACCGCGGCGCCCAGGATCAATGCCGTGGCCAGGCCGACGTTCCAGCTCAGGGGACGGCCGGTGCTCCACAGCAGGATCAGGGTCGACAGCAGCGGCGTCAGGTAGCTCAGCACGCCGATCTGGCGCGCGTCGCCCAGTTTCAGCGCCTTGTCCCACAGGAAGAAGGCGCCGCCCAGCGGCCCCAGCCCCAGCACCGCGATCAGCATCAGATCGCGCGCCGACAGGCGGACGGCAGGTTCGAGCAGCGCGTGGCAGGCCAGCGACAACAGGCCGGATACCAGCCCGAAGCTGCCGATGGCCGCGGTGGGAAAGCCGTGGCCCGTCAGCGACAGGCGCTTGGTCAGCAGCGAGTAGCTCGACCAGATGAAAGCCGCGCCCGCCGCGCAGGCGTAGCCCAGCGGCGCCTGCGTGAACACCGTGTCGGCGCCGGCGCCGGTGCGACCAAGGATGGCGATCGCCGCGCCGACGAAGCCCGCCAGCGCCGCCAGCACATGCGCCGCGCCCAGGCGCACGCCCGGCAGCAGCAGCGGCGCCATCAGCACGATGCCCAGCGGCCACAGGTAGTTGACCAGGTTGGCCTCCACGGCTGGCGCCAGGCCGAGCGCGGTGAACAGCAGGAAGTGGTAGCCGAACAGCCCGTACACGCCGATCGCCAGCGTGCGCCAGGGCAGCGCCAGCCGCCGCACATCGAAGCGCACCAGCGGCAGTGCGATCAGGCTGCCCGCCAGCAGGCCCAGGCCGGTGAGCAGGAACGGCGGCACATGCCGCAGCGCCGCGCCGAGCGCGGCCAGCGAGGCCCACAGGGCGATGGTGGCCAGGGCCAGCAGGTTGGCGGTGGCGCTGTGGGTGCTGGGCATGGGGCGGCGCGGTGAACGGGGCGCCCAGAGGGCAGGTGATCGATCTTAAGGCGTCCTCCGCGTGCCTTGAGCCGCCTGTGCAGCCATATGTGGTGCCGGCGTGGTCCCGTATTTCCGCGCAGGCGTTGGGTCGGGCGCGAAGCGGCGTGGTGTGCAGCGATTCCTTGCACTTGATCAAGAAAACCTGGACATGGCGGGCCGGCCGATTTCTAGAATCGCTCGCCATGACCTTGGAGCGTTGGCGTCATCGGCAGGGCCTGGCTGTCTGGCTGGTCAGCCTTGCGCTGCTGCTGGCGGCGGTGGCGCCGGTGGCGTCGCGCGTTCTGGCGGCGAATGGCCAGACGCAGTGGGTGCAGGTCTGCTCCGCCGATGGCGTGCAGTGGGTGTCGGCGGATGGCGAGGTCGCCCGATCCGGATCCGATCCCTCGGGGCGCAGCGAGTTCGACGACTGCCCCTTGTGCGTGCTGTCTGCTGAAGGGTTTGCGCCGCTGGCGAAGCCGGCGTTCAGCCTGACGCTGGGCCGGGCCGATCCGGACGTCGGCGCGCCCTATGCCATCTCATGGGTCCCGGTGCGCAGACTGCGCTCGGCATCTCCGCGCGGCCCGCCCGACGCGGCGCCTCCCGTCTCGTTGATCTGACCCCTGTCCGCAGGCGCCTGCCTGCGCAGTGGTGCCGTTTTCCATAGCCGAGCGCTCTCGTCCGTGGGCGCGCGGTGCCGCAACGTGATCTTGCTCCCCAGGCCGGCTTCCCGCACGGCCACGCGGCGTCATGAGCCGCTGGTGTCGGGTTCGGCGCGCCTGGCCCGAGATCGTGGCGATCTCGATGCCGGGGAAAGGACCAAAGAAACTTTCATCCGTGCCGGCAGCTGCCGGCCGGGTCCCATTTTTTGAAAGAGAAAAGCATGAGAACCCCATTTTCCAAATCCCGCTCCTCCTGGATGCTGGCAGCCTTGACCGCCTTGGTGCTGGCGGCATGTTCGGGTGGTGACGACGACACGATCGCCGTCAGCCCTCCCGCCGGCACCGCGCCGATGGCGCCCCAAAGCGGTCAGCCAAGCCTGCTCTTTTACGGCCACATGAACTACCAGAAGCTGGCCAGCCTGACCAACGTCCGCGTGTTCGACCCGAGCTCGCCCGCGTCGGTGCTGGTGGCCAGCGACGACATCATGGCGGCCTCGGCCAGCCGCCCGCAGCCCTCGACCACGGTGGTGGGCTACGACCCCAGGGACAACTCCTACGCCGACCTGTACGTCAACAGCCTGTACTACGTCGCCGACGGCATGCCCAAGCGGGTCGACATGAGCCTGACCGGCAGCACGCGCCAGGCGATGCCGCACAGCAGCGCTACGGGATTGACGGAGCCCGTTTACGACGAGGTGCGCTACCTCGGCAGCTGGCGTTTTCTGCGTGCCAAGGGCACCGACGGCAAACCGGTGCTGGTCTGCCCGAATGCCGATGGCACGGTGTCCGCCGTGCCGTTCGAGAACAAGACCCTGCTGACGGTGTCCTTCAGCAAGTTCGGCGAACTGCAGGATGGCGTCGTGGTCTACGACAGCGCCGCCAACAAGTTCCAGAAGATGGAGCCGCCCAAGTCGGCATGCGCCGCCTGCGGCGTCGAAGGCGCCGAAGCCCGCTACACCGACTTCCATGGTCCCGCCATGACCGCCGGCTCCAGGTACAAGTTCCTCGGCGATCTGGGCGCCACCGCCACCAGCGCGTTGGTCGTCGACGGTGTTCCCCACGTCCTGGACAAGGCGGCGCTGACGATCACGCCGCTGCCGGTGACGGCAGCCGATCCGGCGCTGGACAAGACCATCAGCGCCTCGGAAACCGGCTTGACGCTCAACGGCGACAGCGCCTGGTTCCTGCGCAAGGATGGCGGCGGCGTGGTCACGCTGCACCGGCTCGACTTCACCACCGGCGCGCTGACGCAGGTCACCGGCGACCACGGCGGTGCGGGGACCACCCCGGTCAAGATCCTCAGCTTCACCGATGGCTGGGTGTACTACGGCACGGATGGCCTGCTGCTGGCTGCTCCCAAGAGCGGCGAGCGCGCGACGCCCCGGCTGCTGTCGGAGAACACCAAGACATCCGGCATCCGCTACCCGTTCAACTTCGGTATCGGCGCGGATTATCTGTACGTGACCTACGAGCTCGATCGAGTCACCGGAAAGACGCTGTACAAGGCCTGCGTGTCCGATGCCCAGGGCCGCCAGCAATGCCGCGACAACAGCTTCTGGGCCGGAGTGACCGCCGCTCGCCACGGCAAGCTGAACTTCAGCTCCAGCTACCCGTACACGCCCTACGCCTACGTGCGCGTCGACGCCACCGACAACTTCGGCGGCGGCACCATCAAGACCGTCGATCCGGCCCGGCCGATGGACGACGGCTTTGCCACCGGCGTCGTCAGCGGCTACAACTTCAACACCTTCCTGCACTCGAACTACTACTTGGCCAGCACGGTCGACACCGATGGCTACGTGGTGATGTACGGCAAGCGCGACGACAACTTCGTCGGTGATGCATTCCTCGTCAATCTGCACAAGGCGGACAGCGTGGTGAACCTGACGCGCGATGCGGTACCAAGCTCGGAGAAGCTCAACAGCGGCGCCCTGCATTGCCATGGACGCTATTGCGCGGTCTGCCACAACTTCGCCGGCGGCAAGCTCTACGGCGACAAGGCGGGGACGGTGGCCGCCTCGGGCTACAACATCAAGCTGGAGTTCGCCGACGGCACCAGTGAACTGGCGCGCCTGGGCAAGGGCCAGGGCGAGAACTTCAGCATGCTGTACAGCAAGATCAAGGGCGACTTCACGCCGGTGGTGGTGACCGACAACACCGGTGTCGAGATCAAGCGCGGCCAGCGGCTGGGCCACGCTGGGCTGTCGCAGAGCAACTGCAACTACTGCCACGCCCGGCCGAGCGAGGCGCCGCGCTACGGCGCGCCGGGCGTGCTCAGCATCGCCCGATAAGCGGCGGCTGGCGCGTGCGCACAGCGCACGCGCCACTGCGCAGGCGTAGGGGTTGCCTAGACCCCCGCCGCCTGCGCCTGCTTGTCGGCGTGGTAGCTCGAGCGCACCAGCGCGCCGCAGGCGGCGTGGGTGAAGCCCATGGCGTAGGCTTCACGCGCGTACATCTTGAAAGTGTCGGGGTGCACGTAGCGCAGCACCGGCAGGTGGGCGCTGCTGGGCGCCAGGTATTGGCCGATGGTGAGCATGTCGACGCCGTGCGCGCGCAGGTCGCGCATCACCTGCAGGATTTCCTCGTCGGTCTCGCCCAGGCCGACCATCAGCCCGCTCTTGGTCGGGATGTGCGGGAACAGCGCCTTGAACTTCTGCAGCAGGTTGAGCGAGAACTGGTAGTCGCTGCCCGGCCGCGCCTGCTTGTACAGGCGCGGCACGGTCTCCAGGTTGTGGTTCATTACGTCGGGCGGCGCGGCCTTCAGGATGTCGAGCGCGCGCTGGTCGCGGCCGCGGAAGTCGGGCGTCAGGATCTCGATCTGCGTTTGCGGCGAGCGCTCGCGCGTGGCGCGGATGCAGTCGACGAAATGCTGGGCGCCGCCGTCGCGCAGGTCGTCGCGGTCGACGCTGGTGATGACCACGTAGCGCAGCTTCATCTCGGCGATGGTGTTGGCCAGGTTGACCGGCTCGTCGGCGTCGAGCGCATCGGGCCGGCCGTGGCCGACGTCGCAGAACGGGCAGCGGCGCGTGCACTTGTCGCCCATGATCATGAAGGTGGCGGTGCCGTGGCCGAAGCATTCGCCGATGTTGGGGCAGCTGGCCTCCTCGCACACGGTGACCAGCTTGTTCTTGCGCAGGATCTTCTTGATCTCGTAGAAGCGCGTGTTGGCCGAGCCGGCCTTGACGCGGATCCAGTCGGGCTTCTTCAGCACCGGCGCGTCGCTCTGCACCTTGATCGGGATGCGGCTGAGCTTGGCGCCGGCCTTCTGCTTGGCGGTGGCGTCGTAGCTTTCGTGCGGCTGCGCCTCGCGCACGACGGGAGCGTTGGGGCCGATGGTTGGGTTCATGAGGTCTTGAAAGGCTTTTTTTGAACGCAGAGTGCGCAAAGGTCTCGCAAAAAAAGCAGAAAAATGATGTTCTGCGAATTTTGCGGAACCTCTGCGTCCTCTACGTTCAAGGGTATTCACACGGCCAAGAGCCGCTGCAGATGGGTCGCCAGCGCGCGCGCGGCTTCGTCCCAGGCGACGCCAACGCCGATTGTAGAAAGATCGACCGTTTCCAGCCCGGCGTAGCCGCAGGGGTTGATGCGCTGGTAGGGTTGAAGGTCCATCGCCACGTTCAGCGCGACGCCGTGGTAGGCGCGGTGATTGCCGACCTTGATGCCGAGCGCGGCGATCTTGCCGAGGCCGTCGAAGTCGGGCGTCGGCGCGGCCGAGCCCGGCAGGCGCCGCTGCGGGCGCTGCGCCAGCACGGCGTGGCTGGACGGGTCGCCCAGCCGCACGTAGATGCCCGGCGCGCCGGCCACGCGGTGCCCGGTGACGCCGAAGTGCGCCAGCGTGCGGATCACCGCCTCTTCCAGCCGGAACACGTACTCCTTGACGAAGTAGCGGCGGCGCCTGAGGTCGATCAGCGGATAGGCCAGCACCTGGCCCGGGCCGTGGTAGGTGACCTGCCCGCCACGATCGGTGGGCACGACCGGGATGTCGCCGGCGTTGAGCACGTGCTCCGGCCGGCCCGCCAGGCCGAGCGTGAAGACCGGGGGATGCTCGCACAGCCACAGCTGTTCGTCACCGCTCTCGGCGGCGTGCCGGCTGAAGTCGCGCATGGCCTGGAAGGTGGGCCCATAGTCGACTCGGCCAAGGAAACGCACATCCATGCGCCAAGTGTGACAGCATCACCGTGGACCGACCCGCAGCGTTGTCGAAAGGACCCGCCATGACTCTTCTGCGCGCCATCCAGGGCGACATCACCACACTCGCAGTGGATGCCATCGTCAACGCCGCCAATGCCTCGCTGCTGGGCGGTGGCGGCGTCGACGGCGCCATCCACCGCGCGGCCGGGCCGGAGCTGCTGGCCGAGTGTCGGCAGCTCGGCGGCTGCCCGACCGGCGAGGCCAGGATCACGCAGGGCTATCGGCTGCCGGCCAGCTGGGTGATCCACGCCGTGGGCCCGGTGTGGCACGGCGGCGGCCAGGGCGAGGCGCAGATGCTGGCATCCTGCTACCGGCGCTCGATCGAGGAGGCGGTGCGGGTGGGCGCGCGCAGCATCGCCTTTCCGGCCATCAGCACCGGGGTGTACGGCTATCCGAAAGAACAGGCGGCACGGGTGGCGGTGGCGGCGGTGCGCGCGGCAGTCGGCGGACCCACGGGCATCGAGGAGGTGGTGTTCTGCTGCTTCAGCGATGGCGACCGGGCCTTGCTGCAGGCGGCGCTGGACGCGCAGGC
Source organism: uncultured Ottowia sp. (assembly GCA_964534975.1). Taxonomy (GTDB): domain Bacteria; phylum Pseudomonadota; class Gammaproteobacteria; order Burkholderiales; family Burkholderiaceae_C; genus Ottowia. The sequence goes on from CAZHSD010000026.1 coordinate 13,329, forward strand.
GGGTTGGCGGTCATAAGGCCGGCGTCATACCGTGGGCCGTGGTCGCCGCTAACATGACCCGGCATGCTGGTGTTCTCCTGTTCCCGCCTGGGGTTGACTCGGTCGGCATGCCTTGGTGATGCTCGGCGAATCGGCTCGATGCCGGCGCTTGCGTGATGCGACTGCCGCTGGAATCATCCGCTGCCCTGCTGCTGGCCGTCGGCGCGCTGATGGGGCTGAACTTCCCGCTCGGAAAGCTGGCGCGCCTGGCGGCGGTGCCGCCGGTGCTGTGGGCGGCGCTGATCTCGCTCAGCGTCTGCCTGGTGCTGGGCGGCTGGCTGCTGCAGCAGCGCCGGCCGCAGCCATGGAACGCGCAGTACGCGCGCTATTTCCTGCTGACCGGGCTGTTCTCCACCGCGCTGCCCAACCTGCTGATCCTGAGCGCGCTGCTGCACCTGGGCAGCGGCCTGACGGCGGTGATGCTCACCCTGTCGCCGATGGTCACGGCGCTGCTGTCGCGGCTGGCCGGGCTGCGCGCGCCGAGTCGGCTCGAGTACTGGGGCATCGCGGTCGGTTTCGCCGGCGCGCTGCTGGTGGTGCTGGCGCGCGGCGAGGTCGGCCAGCCGGCGGTCTGGCGGTGGGTGGTGCTGGGCCTGTCGATCCCGCTGGTGCTGGGGATCGGCAACGTGTACCGCTCGCTCGACTGGCCGCCCGGCGCCGACGAGACCTGGCTGTCGGTGGGCAGCCACGCCGTCGCGGCGCTGCTGCTGCTGGCCGCGTGCGCGCTGCTCGGCGCTTTCGACGGCCTGCCGCTGCTGGCGAGCATCCCGTGGACGGTGACCGTGCAGGTGATCGCCAGCGTACTGACTTTTCCCCTGTTCTTCCGCCTGCAGGCGGTCGGCGGGCCGGTGCTGCTGAGCCAGATCGGTACCGTCGCTGCCGGCGTGGGCGTGGCGGTCGGCGCTGGCTTGCTGGGCGAGCGCTATCCGCCGCTGGTCTGGACCGGCGTGGCGGTGATTGCGGTCGGCATCGGTTTGACGGTGCGGGCGCAGCAGCAGCTCACAGCACGACCTTGACCATCGGGTGGCTGGTCAGCGCACGGTACAGCTCGTCGAGCTGCTCGCGGCTGGTCGCCGTCACGGTGATGGTGACGCCGAGGTAATTGCCCTGGGCGCTGGGGCGCAGCTCCACCGTGGCGGCGTCGAAGCCGGGATCGAACTGCCGGGCAATCTGCGTCACCGCGTGTACGAAGCCGTCCTGGTGCGCGCCCATCACCTTGATCGGGAACCGGCTCGGGTACTCGATCAGCGAGTCGCGGCGCGGATCGCCGGGGCCCGGCTCGGGCGGGAAAGCGCCGTTGCCGGCGGGTTGCGGTGGTGCGGATGAGGTCATGCGTCGAGCAGCACCTGCTTGGCGCGTTGGTAGGCGGCGTACAGCCTCTCGTAGATGGGGCCGGGCCGGCCGTTTCCAACCGGCTGGCGGTCCAGCGCGGTGACGGCCAGCACCTCCTTGGTGGCCGAGGACAGCATCAGCTCGTCGGCCGCCAGCACCTCGGCGTGCGGGATGCGGCGCAATTCGAAGCCGACGCCCTCCTGCTTGCACAGTTCCTCGATGGCGCCGTAGCGAATGCCCTCCAGCACCAGGTTGTCCTTGGGCGGGCCCATGACGACGCCGTTCTTGACCACCCAGACGTTGCTGGCGGCGGCTTCGCTCAGGTACCCGTCGCGGAACATCACCGTCTCCAGCGCGCCCTGCTCGTGGCTGATCTGGCGCGCGAACACCGCGCCCAGCAGGCTGATCGACTTCAGGTGCGCCTTCTGCCAGCGGAAATCGACCGCGGTGGCGCAGGCCACGCCGTCGGCGCGCTGCGCGGGCGTGGGTGGTTTCATGGGCAGGCAGGTGGCAAACACGGTCGGCGTCAGGCCGGGCAGCATCGGGTGGTCGCGCAGCGCCACCCCGCGCGTGACCTGGAAGTAGTAGAACCAGTCGCTGGTGCCGGCGTAGTCGGGGTGGCGTGCGGCCAGTTCCTGCGCGATGCGGCGCCATTCGTCGGGCGTGTGCGGGTTGGGGATGCGCGTCTCGCCCAGGCCGCGCTCGAGCCGCGCCATGTGCTGCTCGAAGCGGAACGGGCGTGGCGGTTCGCCCGGCCGGCCGTAGCAGGCGATGCCCTCGTAGATGCCGTCGCCGAAGATGAAGCCGCGGTCGAGCGGACTGATGCGGGCAAGGTCGAGCGTGGTGTAGTCGCCGCTCAGGTAGCAGGGCCAGGCGGGCAGGTGGCTGGTGTCGATCATGGGCAGGGTTTGCAAGGCAGGACCGCGACATTGTCGCGCAGTGCCCGGGCGGTTTGTCGTGAATGCGCAACGTTGTGCCCTGTGTCGGCGTCATGCTGGACACCCCGTCATGTGTGGCGTGCGAGCGACTGAACTTGAACCAAGTCAGGTTCAAGGCGCTTGCGGTTTGGGTTGCAGCGGGGTTTGGCCAGGGTTTATACGTATAATCGATTGGATTTGCGGAAGCGGACTGGGCGTCAACGCGGTGTCAGACGAAAGCTTGAAAATCGTACCGCGCGTGGCCCCTGGCAACGCCGATTTCCGACACGAGAACGAATCCGACGAGGGCTTTGTGCCGCTCAACGCCGAACAGGCGCGCGAGTGGCGATCGAGGAACCCGCCCCTGTCACTCTGGCGCGTATTGGCCATCCAGGTGGTGGCAGGTGGCGCAGCCGCGTTGCTGGCCTGGTTGGTGACGGACGCGCAGGGTGGCCGGTCGGCCGCCTGGGGTGCGGTGGCGGTGGCTTTGCCCGCGGCGCTGTTTGCGCGGGGCTTGAGTCGGGCCACCACGGGCAACGCCGGTGGTGCGCTGGCAGCGCTTTTCGTGTGGGAGGGTGCGAAGCTGCTCCTGACGCTGGCTCTGCTGGGGCTGGCGTACAAGGTGCTCGGCTCCGTGAACTGGCTGGCCCTGCTGGCCGGCTTCGTGGTGACGCTGAAGTCGTACTGGCTGGCTCTGTGGTGGCTTGCTGCACGCAGGCGCCATCAAGGTGCCACGGCTGGTGGATGTGCTTGATTTGCTTGAACTGGTGACATATGGCTGCTGAGAACGCCGCACACGGCCCCACCGCTGGAGAGTACATCCAGCACCATCTGCATCATTGGCAGAAGAATTTCTCGTTCGAGTCGGTGCAGCAGCACAGCATCGTCGACTTCAGCCTGTTCAACCTCGACTCGCTGCTGTGGTCGATCGTCACCGGCGTGCTGTGCTGCTGGTGGTTCTGGCGCGGCGCGCGCAAGGCCACTTCGGGCGTGCCGGGCCGCTGGCAGGCGGCGGTCGAGATCCTGTCCGAGATGGTCGAGAACCAGGCCAAGGGCGTGATCCACAACGCCAAGAGCCGCAAGCTGGTGTCGCCGCTGGCGCTGACGGTATTCATCTGGATCCTGGTAATGAACGCCATGGATCTGCTGCCGGTCGATCTGCTGCCGCAGATCTGGCACAGCGTCGGTCCGGCCATGGGTCAGCCCGACTACCAGCGCGTGGTGCCGACCGCCGACCTGTCGACCACGCTCGGCCTGTCGGTCAGCGTGCTGCTGGTGTGCCTGGTCTACAACGTCAAGATCAAGGGCGCGGGCGGCTGGGTGCACGAACTGTTCACGGCGCCGTTCGGCGCCCACCCGCTGCTGTGGCCGTTCAACTTCCTGATGCAGATCATCGAATTCGTCGCCAAGACCGTGTCCCACGCGATGCGACTGTTCGGCAACATGTTTGCCGGCGAACTTGTCTTCATGCTGATTGCCCTGATGGGCGGCGTATGGGCCTGGCAGTTCAACCCCATCTCGGGCGGGTTCTGGCTGGGTGTCGGGCACGTGATAGCGGGGTCTGTGTGGGCCATCTTCCACATCCTGATCATTACGCTGCAGGCGTTCATCTTCATGATGCTGGCGCTGATCTACATCGGTCAGGCGCACGACGCCCACTAGGAGTTCGCAACCGTTCCTTTCCCTCAACTTTTCCTTTTCTTTCTCTAGGAGCAATCATGGAAAACATTCTCGGCCTCGTCGCTCTGGCTTGCGGTCTGATCGTCGGCCTCGGCGCCATCGGCGCCTCGATCGGCATCGCGCTGATGGGTGGCAAGTTCCTCGAATCCTCGGCACGCCAGCCGGAGCTGATGAACGAGCTGCAGACCAAGATGTTCGTTCTGGCCGGCCTGATCGACGCCGCGTTCCTGATCGGTGTCGCCATCGCCCTGCTGTTCGCCTTCGCCAACCCCTTCACCCTTGCTTAAGCGGCGCAGCCTTTCGGGACTGAAAGGAGTCGAACCGTGAATATCAACGCGACCCTGTTCCTGCAGGCCGTCGTCTTCGCGATCCTGGTGTGGTTCACGATGAAGTTCGTGTGGCCGCCGATCACGCGGGCGCTGGACGAGCGGGCGCAGAAAATCGCCGATGGTCTCGCCGCCGCCGACAAGGCCAGGACCGAGCTCGCCGCCGCCAACCAGCGCGTCGAGCAGGAGCTGGCCGCCTCGCGCAACGAGACTGCGGCGCGCCTGGCCGACGCCGAGCGCCGCGGCCAGCAGATCATCGAGGAAGCCAAGCTGCGCGCCACCGACGAAGCGAGCCGGATCGTGGCCGCCGCCAAGGCCGATGCCGAGCAGCAGATGGTGCATGCGCGCGATGCGCTGCGCGACCAGGTGGCGGCGCTGGCCGTCAGGGGCGCCGAGCAGATCCTGCGCAAGGAAGTCAACCCGGCGGTGCACGCGGACCTGCTGGCCCGCCTGAAGACCGAGCTCTGAGACCCAGGGCAGCGGAGCTAAGGAACCGACCATGGCAGAACTCGCCACCATCGCCAGACCCTACGCCGACGCCTTGTTCAAGGCGGCCGGCGGCGACCTGGCCGCGACCCAGTCCTGGCTCGATGGCCTGGCGGGCGCGGCCGGCAGCGAAGCGCTGCTGCAGTTCGCCGCCAACCCCAAGGCCGATGCCCAGCAGGTGTTCGAGCTGGTGACCGGGGTGCTGAAAAACCCCTTGCCGCCGCAGGGCGCCAACTTCCTGCGCGCCGTGATCGACAATGACCGCCTGGCGGCGCTGCCCGAGATGGCGCGCCAGTTCCGGCAGCACGCCAACAGCGTCAGCGGCACGGCCGACGCGCTGATCCAGAGCGCCTTCCCGATCGGCGAGGCCGAGCTGGGCGCGCTGGTGGCGGCGCTGGAGCGGCGCTTCGGCCGCAAGCTGCAGGCCAGCGTGCAGATCGAACCCGAGCTGATCGGCGGCGTGCGCGTGACGGTGGGCGACGAGGTGCTGGACACCTCGGTCCGGGCCCGGCTGGAACAAATGAAGACGGCGCTCACGGCCTGAGCCTGGCTCGGACCACGCAGGCGTCGCCCCTCGATAACTTTTAGGACAAGGAAAGAGTCATGCAACTCAATCCCGCAGAAATTTCAGAACTGATCAAGAGCCGCATCGAGGGCCTGGGCGTCAGCGCCGACGTGCGCAACCAGGGCACGGTGGTGTCGGTGACCGACGGCATTGTGCGCGTGCACGGCCTGTCCGAGGCCATGCAGGGCGAGATGCTGGAGTTCCCGCCGTCGGCCGACGGCCAGCCCAGCTTCGGCCTGGCGCTGAACCTGGAGCGCGACTCGGTCGGCGCCGTGATTCTGGGCGAGTACGAGCACATTTCCGAAGGCGACACCGTCAAGTGCACCGGGCGCATCCTGGAGGTGCCGGTCGGCCCCGAACTGATCGGCCGCGTGGTCAACGCGCTCGGCCAGCCGATCGACGGCAAGGGCCCGATCGACGCCAAGATGACCGACGTGATCGAGAAGGTGGCGCCCGGCGTGATCGCGCGCCAGTCGGTCAGCCAGCCGGTGCAGACCGGCCTGAAGTCGATCGACTCGATGGTGCCGATTGGCCGTGGCCAGCGCGAGCTGATCATCGGCGACCGCCAGACCGGCAAGACCGCGGTGGCGATCGACGCCATCATCAACCAGAAGGGTCAGAACATGACCTGCGTCTACGTCGCCATCGGCCAGAAGGCGTCGTCGATCAAGAACGTGGTGCGCTCGCTGGAGAAGGCCGGCGCCATGGACTACACCATCGTGGTGGCGGCCTCGGCCTCCGAATCCGCCGCCATGCAGTATGTGGCTGCCTACTCCGGCTGCACCATGGGCGAGTACTTCCGCGATCGCGGCCAGGACGCGCTGATCATCTACGACGACCTGTCCAAGCAGGCGGTGGCGTATCGCCAGGTGTCGCTGCTGCTGCGCCGCCCGCCGGGCCGCGAAGCCTATCCGGGCGACGTGTTCTACCTGCACTCGCGCCTGCTGGAGCGCGCCGCGCGCGTCAACAGCGACTACGTCGAGGCCTTCACCAAGGGCGAGGTCAAGGGCCAGACCGGCTCGCTGACCGCGCTGCCGATCATCGAGACGCAGGCCGGCGACGTGTCGGCCTTCGTGCCGACCAACGTGATCTCGATCACCGACGGTCAGATCTTCCTGGAAACCAGCCTGTTCAACGCCGGCATCCGCCCCGCCATCAACGCCGGCATCTCGGTGTCGCGCGTCGGTGGCGCGGCGCAGACCAACTGGATCAAGGGCCTGTCGGGCGGCATCCGTACCGACCTGGCGCAGTACCGCGAGCTGGCGGCGTTCGCGCAGTTCGCCTCCGACCTCGACGAGGCCACGCGCAAGCAGCTCGACCGCGGCGCGCGCGTGACCGAACTGCTCAAGCAGCCGCAGTACAGCCCGCTGCCGATCAGCCTGATGGGCGCCTCGCTGTTCGCGGTCAACAAGGGCTTCATGGACGACGTCGAGGTCAAGCAGATCCTGCCGTTCGAGTCCGGCCTGCACGCGCACCTGCGCGACAAGCACGCCGCGCTGCTCGACAGCATCGAGAAGAACGGTGCCAAGTGGGACAACAAGCCGGCCAAGGACTCCGACAGCGACGACAAGAAGGCGTTCAAGAAGCTGTGCATCGATGCCGAAGCCGAGTTGACCGCCGCCATCGAAGCCTTCAAGAAGACCTTCGCCTGAACATGACCCCGACGCTCGCTTCACCTGCTGCGATGCGCGCCGGCCAAGTCCGGCGCGGGGCAGCGGCGCGGGTCGCTGAAAGGAGAACTGCATGGCGGTAGGCAAGGAAATCCGCGGCAAGATCAAGTCGGTGGAAAACACCAAGAAGATCACCAAGGCGATGGAAATGGTGGCCGCGTCGAAGATGCGCAAGGCGCAGGACCGCATGCGTGCGGCCCGGCCGTACGCTGAGAAAGTGCGCAACATCGCCGCCCACCTGGGCGAGGCCAACCCCGAGTACGTGCACCCCTTCATGCGCGTCAACGACGTCAAGAAGGCGGGCCTGATCGTGGTCACCACCGACAAGGGCCTGTGCGGCGGCATGAACACCAACGTGCTGCGCGCGGTCACCACGCGCCTGCGCGAGCTGCAGGACGCCGGCGTCAGCACCGAGGCGGTGGCGATCGGCAACAAGGGCCTGGGCTTTCTGACCCGCATCGGCGCCAAGGTGGTGTCGCAGGCCACACAGCTGGGCGACACGCCGCACCTGGAGCGCCTGATCGGGCCGGTGAAGACGCTGCTCGACCAGTACGAGAAGGGCGAGCTGAACGCGGTCTACATCGCCTACACGCGCTTCATCAACACCATGAAGCAGGAAGCCGTGATCGAGCAGCTGCTGCCGCTGTCGGGCGAGCAGATGCAGGAAGAGACGATTGCCAGCGGCACCCAGCATTCCTGGGACTACCTGTACGAGCCGGACGCGCAGTCGGTCATCGACGACTTGCTGGTGCGCTACGTCGAGTCGCTGGCCTACCAGGCGGTGGCCGAGAACATGGCGTCCGAGCAGTCGGCCCGCATGGTGGCCATGAAGGCCGCCACCGACAACGCCGGCAACGTGATCGACGAGCTGAAGCTGGTCTACAACAAGACACGCCAGGCGGCGATCACCAAGGAGCTGTCCGAGATCGTGGCCGGCGCCGCGGCGGTCTGACCCGGTTCACAACGCATACAAGTTATTGGAGCAAGACATGGCTCAAGTTCAAGGAAAAATCGTTCAGTGCATCGGCGCCGTGGTCGACGTCGAGTTCCCGCGCGACCAGATGCCCAAGGTGTACGACGCGCTCAAGATGGAAGGCTCGCCGCTGACGCTGGAGGTGCAGCAGCAGCTCGGCGACGGCATCGTGCGCACCATTGCGCTGGGTTCATCCGACGGCCTGCGCCGCGGCATGATGGTGACCAACACCGACAACCCGATCACGGTGCCGGTCGGTCCCGCCACGCTGGGCCGCATCATGGACGTGCTGGGCAACCCGATCGACGAGCGCGGCCCGGTCGACCAGAGCCAGACCGCATCGATCCACCGCAAGGCACCGACCTACGACGAGTTGTCGCCCTCGCAGGAACTGCTGGAGACCGGCATCAAGGTGATCGACCTGATCTGCCCGTTCGCCAAGGGCGGCAAGGTGGGCCTGTTCGGCGGCGCCGGCGTCGGCAAGACCGTGAACATGATGGAACTCATCAACAACATCGCCAAGGCGCACTCGGGCCTGTCGGTGTTCGCCGGCGTGGGTGAGCGCACCCGCGAGGGCAACGACTTCTACCACGAGATGGCCGAATCCGGCGTCGTCAACCTGGAGAGCCTGGGCGAGTCGAAGGTGGCCATGGTCTACGGCCAGATGAACGAGCCGCCCGGCAACCGCCTGCGCGTGGCGCTCACGGGCCTGACCATCGCCGAATCGTTCCGCGACGAGGGCCGCGACGTGCTGTTCTTCGTCGACAACATCTACCGCTACACGCTGGCCGGCACCGAGGTGTCGGCGCTGCTGGGCCGCATGCCTTCCGCCGTGGGCTACCAGCCGACGCTGGCCGAGGAAATGGGCCGCCTGCAGGAGCGCATCACCTCCACCAAGGTCGGCTCGATCACCTCGATCCAGGCCGTGTACGTGCCGGCCGACGACCTGACCGACCCGTCGCCCGCCACCACCTTTGCCCACCTGGACTCCACCGTCGTGCTGTCGCGCGACATCGCGGCGCTGGGCATCTACCCCGCCGTGGACCCGCTGGACTCCACCAGCCGCCAGCTCGATCCGCTGGTGGTGGGCGAGGAGCACTACGGCGTCGCCCGCCAGGTGCAGGGCACGCTGCAGCGCTACAAGGAGCTGCGCGACATCATCGCCATCCTGGGCATGGACGAACTCTCGCCCGAGGACAAGCTGGCGGTGGCGCGCGCGCGCAAGATCCAGCGTTTCCTGAGCCAGCCGTTCCACGTCGCCGAGGTGTTCACCGGCTCGCCCGGCAAGTACGTGTCGCTCAAGGACACCATCCACGGCTTCAAGATGATCGTGGGCGGCGAATGCGACCACATGCCCGAGCAGGCCTTCTACATGGTCGGCACCATCGACGAGGCGATCGAGAAGGCCAAGAAAGTCTGACCTTTGGGTTCAGCGTTCAGCGTTGAGCGTTGAGCGTGCTGCGGTGACTGGTTCACGCTGAACGCCCAACGTCCAACGCCCAACCAGGAGTTGAGCATGGCCAATACCATTCACGTGGACGTCGTCAGCGCCGAGGAGTCGATCTTCTCCGGCCCGGCCACGTTCGTGGCGCTGCCCGGCGAGGCCGGCGAACTGGGCATCTACCCGCGCCACACGCCGCTGATCACTCGCATCAAGCCGGGTTCGGTGCGTATCACCAAGCCCGACGGCGAGGAGGAGTTCGTGTTCGTCGCCGGCGGCATTCTGGAGGTGCAGCCCAATGTCATCACCGTGCTGTCGGACACCGCGATCCGCGGCAAGGACCTGGACGAAGCCAAGGCCACCGACGCGCGCAAGCAGGCTGAGGAAGCGCTCAAGAACGCCAAGAGCGAGATCGACATGGCGCGCGCCACCTCGGAGCTGGCGATCCTGGCGGCGCAGATCGCCGCGCTGCGCAAGTACCGGCAGAAGCGCTGACCGGAATCAGCCCGACCACCCCGCCGAAACCCGCCCACCCGAGGCGGGTTTCCTTTTCTTCGGCTACCGGAATACCGGCTCGTCGGGCAACTGGTTTGGTGCCTCGGGCGCCGGCGTTTGCGTGTCCTCGGGTTCGGGGAAATGCGCCACCAGCACCGTCGTCACTTCCGCCAGCGCCTGCGTCAGGCCGTCCTCGAAGCGACCCTCGTGGAACGCGCCGCCCATGCGCTCGACCATCGCCTGCCAGGCGTCGGGTCCGACGAAGCGGTTGACGCTGCGATCGGCCACCAGCTCGATGGCGTGCTCGGCCAGCAGCAGGTAGATCAGTACGCCGTTGTTGTGTTCGGTGTCCCAGACGCGCAGCTTGGCGAACATCATCAGCGCGCGCTGGCGCACGATCTCGGGCATCGGCACGCGATCGCGCAGGTGCCGCCACAGGTAGCTGGTCGGCAGGCCGCCTTCGATGCAGATGCGCACCTCGCCGGTGTGGCGCTGCTCGCTGGCCGCGACGCTGCGCCGCAGCTGCTCGGCGAGGCCGGGCGAGATGATGCGGCGCGCGTCGTCGGCGTCCAGCCAGCGGTGCCGGATCAGGCGGGCCAGGGTCTTGAACATGCTCACCAACTCCCGCTGGCGCCGCCGCCGCCGAAATCACCGCCGCCCCCGGAGCCGAAACCGCCGCCGAAGCCGCCGCCGAAGCCGCCACCGCCGAAACCGCCGCCACCGCCCCAGCCGCCGCCGGACGGTGGAAAGCCCGGCGGCCCCCAGCGACCCCCGCGCGGGCGCGCCTGCGGCAGCGCCGAGGCGATGCCGCTGAACAGCGCGATGACCAGCGCCGCGACGCCGGCGATGAGCGCCAGCACCAGGCTGGCGGTGATCAGGAAGGCCAGGCCGCCGACGCCGGCGCCGGTCGCCAGCGCGCCCAGCTTGCGGCCGAAGATGCCGCGCGCGAAGGCGTTGATCACCGGCACCGCGATGAACAGCAGGATGGCGAGCTCGAACAGGCCGATGCCGTCCAGCCCCGACGAAGCGCCGTCACGCTGGCCGGGTGCGGCCACCGGCGGCAGGGGTTCGCCGCGGATGCGCGCGGCGATCTGCTCGATGCCGGCGTTCAGACCGCCGGCGTAGTCGCCCTGGCGGAAGAAGGGTGTGATGGCCTCGTTGATGATGTGGCTGGCGGCGATGTCCGGCACCGCGCCTTCCAGCGTCTTGGCGACCTCGATGCGCACGCGCCGGTCCTGCACCGCGACCAACAGGAGCAGGCCGTCGCCGACCTCGCGCCGGCCGATCTTCCAGGTGTTGCCGACCCGGTTGGCGTAGGCGGCGATGTCTTCGGGGGCCGTGGTCGGCACCATCAGCAGGACCACCTGCGAGCCCTTGTCCTGCTCCAGCGCCGCCAGCTTGGCTTCCAGCTCGGCCTTCTGCGCCTCGCTGAGCGTGCCCGAGGTGTCGATGACGCGCGCCGTCAGCTCGGGAATCGGCTGCAGCGGTTGGGCCTGCGCGCCGAGCGCGACCCAGACCAGCAACAGCAGCGCCAGCAGCGCTCTCGATAGGCGCGCCATGGTCAAGCCTGCTGCGTCATGCGGCCGATGCGTTGAATCGCTTTGCCAGGATCAGCGCGACGCTGGTTGAGCCGGCTTGCTGCCACCCGGGCCGGCCGTGAAATCCACCCGCGGCGGGCGCGAGATCTCCGCCTCGTTGGCGACGCTGAAGTTCTCCTTCGGCTTGTAGCCGAAGATCATGCCCGTGAGGTTGGTCGGGAACTGGCGCGCCAGCACGTTGTATTCCTGCACCGACTGGATGTAGCGGTTGCGTGCCACGGTGATGCGGTTTTCGGTGCCCTCCAGCGCCACGCGCAGGTCGGCGAAGGCCTTGTTGGCCTTGAGGTCGGGGTAGCGCTCGACGGTCACCATCAGGCGGCTCAGCGCGCTCGAGAGCTCGCCCTGCGCGGCCTGGAACTGCTGGAACGCCTGCGGGTTGTTCAGCGTCTCGGGCGTGACCTGGATGCTGGTCGCCTTGGCGCGCGCGTTGATGACCTGGTTGAGCGTCTCCTGCTCGAAATTGGCCTCGCCCTTGACGGTGTTGACCAGGTTGTCGATCAGGTCGGCGCGGCGCTGGTACTGGTTGACCACTTCGCTCCAGGCCGACTTGGTGGCTTCGTCCAGGCGCTGGAAGTCGTTGTAGCCGCAGCCGCTGAGTGACAGGGCCAACGCCAGCACGGCGCCGATCTTGATGAGCCAGCTCTTCATGGTGGATGTTCCTTCTCGAGGTGAATTGGGATCAGGCGCGCAACATAGCACGTCGCGCCGGTGCAGGCTGTAGGCGGATGGCGCTTTCCGCGCCACGCCGGCGCGGCCATTGTGAAACATGCCCGCATGACGTCGTGTCGCGCGCCACAGGCGGCACAATGGGCACGCAAGCTGCTGCACCTGCCACCCGCCATGACCAAGCCAAGCTACCGTGCCGCCCAGACGGGGGGCTCCGCCGACGACACCGAGGCCGCTTTCTACGAAGCGCTGCAAAGTGGCGACCTGGACCAGCTGATGGCCTGCTGGGCCGACGAGGACGACATCGTCTGCGTGCATCCGGGCGGGCCGCGCGTGGTCGGTGCGGCAGCTATCCGCGCCAGCTTCGAGGCCATGTTCGAGCAAGGCAGCGTGCACGCCCATCCCGAGCGGCTGCGCAAGGTCGAATCGCTCGGCGCCGCCGTGCACAACGTGCTCGAGCGCATCGACCTGGTCACCGCCGAGGGTCCGCGGCACGCCTGGGTGGTGGCCACCAACGTCTACATGAAGACCGCGCAAGGCTGGCGCCTGGTGGCGCACCACGCCAGTCCGGGACGCAGCGAGGTGGCCGAGGTGGCGACCAGCGCGCAAGTGCTGCATTGATGCGAGACGCGAGCATGGACGAGCTGGTCCGCCAGGCGATGGCCAAGTGGCCGAACGTGCCGGATTGCTACGGCTGGCTGGGCCTGGACGCGCGCGGCCGGTGGTGGCTGCGCGATGAGGCGGCGCAGGCGCGGGGCGCGTTCGCCGGCGGCGCTCCGGGTGCCAAGGGCTCGCGGCTCGAGCATGATCAGCTGATCGGCTTCATCCAGCGCAACTACGCCGCCGATCGCGCCGGGCAATGGTTTTTCCAGAATGGCCCGCAGCGCGTGTTCGTCGAGCTGGAGGTTGCGCCCTGGGTCTGGCGCGTGGCCGAGGATGGCGCGGTGCGTGCGCACGATGGCCGGACGGCGCGGGTGCAGGCCCTGTTCGTCGACGAGCGGGGCCGCGTGTTCCTGCGCACCGATCTTGGCTTCGGCCTGGTGCACACGCAGGACATCGGTGTGGTGGCGGACCAGATCGAGGCCGGCCACTGGACCTCGCAGGGGGTGCAGAGCGCGCAATTGCCGCAGCGCGAAGGCTACGTGCTCAGCCCGCAGGCCGCGCAGGCGCGACGCTGATGGCGTGAGCGCGCGCCACCCAGGCCGGATCGGGGATGAAAAAGCCGCTCGTCGAGCGGCTTGGGGTGGGGGAGTCGGGACGCTGCCTTACTTGACCGAGTCGACCATGTATTGCGTCGCGGCGCGCAACTCGTCGTCGGACGCGGTCGAGGCCCCGCGCGGCGGCATCGCGTTCAAGCCGCCGATGGAGGACTTGACCAGCGCCTCCATGCCCTTGGCGATGCGCGGCGCCCAGGCTTCCTTGTCGCCCAGCTTGGGCGCGCCGGCCACACCGGCCGCGTGGCAGACCGAGCAGGACTTGTCGTACAGCGCCTTGCCGGCCGCCAGATCGACGGTGGCGGCAGCGGCGGCAGGTGCGGCGGCGGCGGGCTCCGCAGCGGCCGGCGCGGCTGCGGATGCCGGCTCGGCCGTTGATGCGGCAGGTGCCGGCTCAGCGGCTGGCGCCGATGCCGGTTCAGCCGCAGCGCTGGCTTCGGGTGCGGGCGCAGGCGCGGCTGCCGGGGCCTGGGCTGCGGCTGCTGGTGCTGCTGCCGCTGCGGCATCGCCAGTCGGCGCCCCTGGCTCGGCAAACTTGGCGCCGCCCGCGTTGGCCATGTAGACCACGGCGCGGCCGATTTCCACGTCGGAGAAGTTGCCGCCGCCCTGCGGCGCCATCGCGCCCTTGCCCTCCAGCGAGGACTTCAGCAGCGTTTCGTAGCCCAGTTTGATGCGCGGTGCCCAGGCCGCCGCGTCACCCAGCTTGGGCGCGCCGGCCACGCCGGCTTCATGGCAGGCGGCGCACTGCGCCTTGTACACCGCCTCGCCGCTTTGCAGCGGGCGGTTGGCGTCGCGGATCTCGACACTGCCGATCTTCTGCAGCCGTTCGGCGACGCCGAGTTCGGCGTTGCTGGTGCCCGGCGCCAGCAGGTTGCTGGAGGTGACGTAATAGACCAGCCCGATGATGATGAAGATCGGCAGCACGAAACTGGCCATGCTGACCCAGAACAACTGCTTGGGCGTCCGGATGGGACCAGTGTGGGCTTCCGCGTGCGTGTTGTTGTCGCTCATGGCGTCCTCGGGGGCTTGGGTCGGGATGGATCGATCGCCGCGCGCCGCCACGGCCGCGGCGCGGGAACAGGCGTGACGATTATAGGGGGGTGCCCACCGGGGACACGGGGCGTCAGCCGCCGGTGCGCACCGGTTCCGCCACGGGCTCGGTCCAGCCGCCGCCGAGCGCCTTGTAGAGCTGGACCTCGTTGGCGCGCTGGGCCAGCCGCACCTGGGCCAGCGCCTGCTCGATGGCGAACAGCGAGCGCTGCGCATCCAGCAGGTCGAGGTAGCTGGCGATGCCGTTGCGGTAGCGCAGGTCGGCCAGGCGGAAGCGGTCGCGCTCGGCCGCCGCCTGCGCCTGCAGCGCCGCCAGCTGCTCGGTCAGCGTGGTGCGGCCGGCCAGCGCGTCGGCGACTTCGCGGAAGGCGCCCTGGATGGCTTTCTCGTACTGGGCGACGGCGATCTCGCGCGCTGCCTGGGCGGCCTCCAGGTTGGCCTGGTTGCGGCCCATGTCGAAGATCGGCAGCGTGATCGACGGTCCGAACGACCAGGCCTTGCTGCCGCCGGAGCCGAGCAGCCCGTCCAGATCGCCGCTGACGCGCCCCAGGCTGCCGGTCAGCGTGATGCGCGGGAAGAAATTGGCGCGCGCGGCGCCGATGTTGGCGTTGGCGCCGATTAGCTGCTGCTCGGCGGCGCGGATGTCGGGCCGGCGCAGCAACAGCTCCGATGGCAGGCCGGGCGGCACCTCGGTGAAGGTCGGCAGTTCGGCCGCTGGCGCCACGGCCGCGCTCGGCTGCGACAGATCGCGCGGCGGCTGCGGCGTGGACACCGCCGGCAGCGGCGGGATCAGTCGCGGCGGGACCGGCTGGCCGATCAGCAGCGCAAGCAGGTTGATGTCCTGCGCGCGCAGGCGCAGCTGCTGTGCGCGCGTGGCCTGGGCGCTGGCGGTGAGCGACTCGGCCAGGCGCATGTCCAGCGCCGACGCGGCGCCGTGGTCGAAGCGCAGCCGGGTCAGCTTGAGCGACTGCTCGCGCGTGCCCAGCGTGCGTTCGGCCAGGCCCAGCAGCTCGGTGTCGGTCTGCAATTGCAGCCAGGTGCTGGCGACGGCGGCGATCAGGCTGATCTGTGCCGACTTGCGCGCTTCTTCGGTGGCCAGGTAGTTGGCCAGCGCCACGTCCTTCAGGGCGGCGACGCGGCCGAAGAAGTCCAGCTCCCAGCCGGCCACGCCGATGCCGACGCTGTAATTGGACGCCACGCTGGGCCCGCCCAATGCCTGCATCGGATTGGGTGCCGAGCGCGTGCCGCTGGCCGAGCCGCCGACGCTGGGGAACTGGTCGGCGCGGCGGATCTGGTATTGCGCGCGCGCCTGTTCGATGTTCTGCACCGCGATGCGCAGGTCGCGGTTGTTGTCGAGCGCCAGCCCGATCAGCTCGCGCAGCTGCG
Organism: uncultured Ottowia sp.; assembly: GCA_964534975.1. Taxonomy (GTDB): domain Bacteria; phylum Pseudomonadota; class Gammaproteobacteria; order Burkholderiales; family Burkholderiaceae_C; genus Ottowia. The sequence continues at coordinate 29,167 of CAZHSD010000026.1, forward strand.
CGTCGTGCACGAACTGCTGCCAGGGCAGGTCGGCGGCGGCGATGCCGCCCTCGAGTTGGGCGCCGGCGCTGTCCGGCCAGCTGGCGGCGACCGGTGCCGGCGGTGGCTCGTACTTCGGCACCAGCGAGCAGGCGGCCAGCGTGGCCAGCAGCGCGGCGACGGCGGGCAGTCGCACACTCGAGCGGGCGAGCGGATGGATCGGGGCGCGCAGGGCGTTCGGTCTCATGACGGTTCCCTCGGGGTCGGTGGCAGCGACCCGGCGTTGCCATTGTCCAGCGCACGGCGCTCGGCGTCGGACAACTCGGATTCGGCCTCCGCCACGTACTGCTGCGCTGTTTCCATGGTGATGCCGGCTTCGGCCGCGTGCTCGGCGGCGCGCTGCTGTTCGTGCGCGGTGGGCTTGAACAGGGTGCGCACGACGACGAAGAACAGCGGCACGAAGAACACCGCCAGGAAGGTGCCGACGATCATGCCGCCCATCACGCCGGTGCCGATGGCGCGCCGGGCGGCCGAACCGGCGCCGCTGGCGATCACCAGCGGCAGCACGCCGAAGGTGAAGGCCAGCGAGGTCATCACGATCGGCCTGAAGCGCAGGTGCGCCGCCGCCAGTGCCGCGCGCGCCACGCTCATGCCCTGCGCCTGCAGGTCCTTGGCGAACTCGATGATCAGGATGGCGTTCTTGGCCGACAGGCCGATGATGGTGATCAGGCCGACCTGGAAGTAGACGTCGTTCAGCAGCCCGCGCCCGGTCACCGCCAGCAGCACGCCGAGCACGCCCAGCGGCACCACCAGAATCACCGCGAACGGGATCGACCAGCTCTCGTACAGCGCCGCCAGCGCCAGGAACACCGCCAGGATGGCGAAGGCGTACAGGATCAGCGCCTGGTTGCCGGCCAGCTTTTCCTCGCGCGACTGGCCGGTCCACTCGAAGCCGAAGCCTTCCGGCAGCCGGGCGGCCAGCTGTTCCATCTCCGCCATCGCCGCGCCGGTGCTGTAGCCGGGCGCGGCGCCGCCGGCGATGCGCATCGCCGGGTAGCCGTTGTAGCGCACGGTCTGCATGGCGCCGGTGATCCAGCGCGTGCTGGCGAAGGCGGACAGCGGCACCGGCTGCCCCTTGTTGTTGAGCGCGTTGAGCTGCAGTATGTCCTCCGGCTGCATGCGCGCCGGTGCGTCGGCCTGGATGATCACGCGCTGCAGCCGCCCCTGGTTGGGGAAGTCGTTGACGTAGGCCGAGCCGAGCGAGGCCGAGATGGCGTTGTTGATGGCGGCGAAGCTGACGCCCTGCGCGGCGGCCTGGTCGCGGTCGATGTCCACCTGCAGCTGCGGCGCGTCCTCCAGCCCGTCGGGCCGCACGCCAGCCAGCACCTTGCTCTGCATCGCCATGCCCAGCATCTGGTTGCGCGCCGCCACCAGCGCCTCGTGGCCCTTGCCGGCGCGGTCCTGCAGGCGGAAGGTGAAGCCCGAGCTGACGCCCAGTTCGGGGATCGGCGGCGGGCTCAAGGGGAAGATGAAGGCGTCCTTGACGCCTGACAACGCGCCCATGGCGCGGCCGGCCAGGGCCTCGGCCGACTGACCGGGGCCGGTGCGTTCGGCCCAGGGCTTGAGCGAGACGAAGGAAATGCCCGCGTTCTGCCCCTGGCCGGAGAACGAGAAGCCCATCACCGCCACCATGTTGGCGACCTCGGGTTGCTTGAGCAGGAAGCCCTCGACCTGCTCGACCACACGCCGGGTGCGCTCCTGCGTGGCGCCGGGCGGCAGCTGAATGTTGACCAGGATGTTGCCCTGGTCCTCCTGCGGCAGGAACGAGGTCGGCAGCCGCAGGTACAGCCAGCCGACCGCCAGCGCCAGCGCCAGATACACGATCATCATGCGGCCGGCGCGCCGCACCAGACGCAGCACGATGCCCTCATAGCTCTTGGCGGTGCGCTTGAAGCGGCGGTTGAACCAGCCGAAGAAGCCGCGCTTTTCCAGTGCGTGGCCTTTTTGCACCGGCTTCAGCAGGGTGGCGCACAGCGCCGGCGTCAGCGACAGCGCCATGAAGGCCGAAAACGAGATCGACACCCCCATCACCGCCGCGAACTGGCGGTATATGTTGCCGACCGAGCCGGCGAAGAAGGCCAGCGGCACGAACACCGAGATCAGCACCACCGTGATGCCGATGATGGCGCCTGAGATCTGGCTCATCGCCTTGCGCGTGGCCTGCAGCGGCGGCAAGCCCTCCTCGTGCATGATGCGCTCGACGTTCTCGACCACCACGATGGCGTCGTCGACCACGATGCCGATCACCAGCACCATGCCGAACATGGTCAGCGTGTTGATCGACATGCCGAACGCCAGCAGCGCGCCGAAGGCGCCCAGCAGCGCCACCGGCACCACGATGGTGGGGATGATGGTGTAGCGCCAGTTCTGCAGGAACAGCAGCATCACCAGGAACACCAGCGCCACCGCCTCCAGCAGCGTCTTGACCACTTCGGTGATCGAGATGCGCACGAAGTCGGACGAATCGTAGGGAATGGTCCAGGTGACGCCGGGCGGGAAGAAGCGTTGCAGCTCGGTCATGCGCGCGCGCACCGCGTCGGCGGCGGCCAGCGCGTTGCCGGTGGGCGACAGCTGCACCCCCATGCCGGCGGCCGGCTTGCCGTTCAGGCGTGCCGAGGTGGCGTAGCTCTGCGCACCCAGTTCGATGCGCGCCACGTCGCGCAGGCGCACCGTGCTGCCGTCGGCGCCCGCGCGCAGCGTGATGGCGCCGAACTGCTCGACGTTGCCGATCTGCCCCGGCACCACCACCGTGGCGCTCATGGTCTGGCCGCCGGCCAGCGGCAGATCGCCGATGCTGCCGGCCGCCACCTGGGCGTTCTGCTGTGCGATCGCGCCGGCCACGTCGGCCGGCGACAGGCCGTAGCTTTGCAGCTTGACCGGGTCGATCCACACCCGCATCGCACGCTCGGCGCCGAACAGCTGCACCTGACCGATGCCGGGCAGGCGCTGCAGTTCCGGCAGCACGTTGCGCGAGGCATAGTCGGACAGCTGGGTGACGTCGAAATTCGGGTCCGACGACGACAGCATGGTGAACAGCAGGAAGTTGGAGCGCGCCTTGTCCACCCGCACGCCCTGCTGCACCACCGTGGTCGGCAGCCGCGGCGTGGCGCGCGAGAGGCGGTTCTGCACGTCCACCTGCGCCAGGTCGGGGTTGGTGCCGGGCTCGAAGCTGATCGTGATCTGCCCGGTGCCGTTGGCTTGCGCCACCGACTCCATGTAGGCCAGGCCGGGCGAGCCGTTCATCTCGCGTTCGATCACCGCCAGCACGGCGTCTTCCAGCGTCTGCGCCGAGGCGCCGGGGTAGGTGGCCGACAGCACGATGGTCGGCGGCGCCACCGGCGGGTACTGGGCGATCGGCAGCTGGGTGATGGCGGTCAGGCCCAGCACCATGATGAAGAGCGCGATCACCCAGGCGAAGATCGGGCGATCGATAAAGAACTTGGCCATGCGCGTGCCTTCGGAGCTTGGTCAGCGGGAGGCCGGGTCAGCGGCAGGCGCAGCGCCCGACGCTGCCGCCGAGGCGGGCTGCGCTGCGGCTGGCGCCGCGTCGGCAGACACCGCTGCGGCTGCGCCGCTGGCTGCCGCGGACGGGCCTTGCGGTGCAGCGGCCGGCGCCGCCCCGCCTGCCTGCCACGGCACCGGCTTGACCACCTTGGCGCCCAGCATCAGCTTCATGGCCCCTTCCACCATCACCTGCTCGCCCGGCTGCAGGCCGTCGGTGACGATCCAGTTCTGACCCTGCGCGCCGCTGATCTTGACCGGGCGCGGCGCCACGCTGCCGTCGGCCGCCACCACCATCACGCTGTCGCCCTGGCTGCCGCGCGTCACCGCCTGCTGCGGCAGCAGGATGGCGTTCTGCACCTGTGCCTGATCGAGTCGCACACGCACGTACATGCCCGGCAGCAGCAGGCCGCCCGGGTTCGGCACCTCGGCGCGCAGGCTGACTTGGCCGGTGGCCGGGTCGACGCTGAGGTCGGTGAACAGCAGGCGCGCGCTCTGGCCGTAGGGCTGGCCGTTTTCCAGCAGCACCTGCACCTTGGCGGCGTCGGCGCCGCCGGCGCGCGCCAGCTGGCCGCTTTGCAGCGACTGACGCAGCGCCATCACCTCGGCTGCCGACTGCGTGATGTTGATATAGAGCGGGTTGATCTGCTGGATCACCGCCAGCTGCGTGCTTTCCTGGGCGCTCACCAGGGCGCCTTCGGTCACCAGCGAACGGCCGATGCGGCCCGAGATCGGCGCCGTCACGGTGGCGTAGCCGAGGTTGATGCCGGCCGTGCGCACGCCGGCGCTCGCCGCCGCCCCCTGCGCCCGCGCTGCCGCCACCTGCGCCTGCGCCGCCTTCTCGGCCGCCACGGCGGCGTCGAACTCCTGCTTGCTGACCGCGTTGGCCGTCACCAGCGGCCGCAGGCGCGTGACCACCGCGCTGGCATTGGCCATGGTCGCCTGCGCCTGCGCCAGCTGCGCCTGTGCCTGCGCCTGTTGCGCCTGCGCGCTCTGCTGCGCCGCCTGGTAGGGCGCCGGGTCGATCTGGTACAGCACCTGCCCGGCGCGCACGTCGCTGCCTTCGCTGAACACGCGCTTGGTCAGGATGCCGGTGGCGCGCGCGCGCACCTGCGCCACGCGCGAGGCCTCCAGCCGGCCAGGCAGTTCGGTGCTCAGCGTCACCGTGCCCGGCTGCACGGCGACCACGGCCACCTCCGGCGGCGGCATCGCGCCACCCGGGCCACCGGGGCCGGCCGGCGCTGCCTTGTCGCCGCAGGACGCCAGGGTGAGGGCCAGCAGCATGGCGGTCCCCGCCATGGGCAGGCCGCGCGGCATGGTGCGGCGAACGGCAGGATGGTCGGACATGGTCTTGTTCTCTGTTGACTGGTGCGCCGGCCAACCAGTCTCGGCGGCGGCGCAGGAATGGGTGTGGTGCTGAGGTCGGGTTCAGGAGCGGCTGGTAGGTTCCGGCTGGCAGGCAATTCCCGGCTTCCCGCACGCGTAAAGCCCGAAATTATACATACATCCATGTATGTATGTGCTAGACTGCGACCCGTGATTTTGTCTGTTTTGTGGCTTTAGTGTATGGCGCGCCGCACCAAGCAGGATGCTCTGGCGACCCGCGAGGCGCTGCTCGACGCTGCCGAACTGCAGTTCGAGCAGCGCGGCGTGTCGCGCACCTCGCTGGCGGACATCGCCAGGGCGGCGGGTGTCACGCGCGGCGCGGTCTACTGGCATTTCAAGGACAAGGCCGACCTGTTCAATGCCATGATGGAGCGCGTCACGCTGCCGCTCGAATGCGAACTGGCCAACCTGGCACAGGCCGGCGACGAGCCGATCGACGCGCTGCTGCACCGCCTGCGCCGGGCGCTGGCGCGGATCGCCACCGACGAGCACACGCAGCGCGTGCTGCACATCGCCATCATGATGGTCGAGCACGTGGAGGACTTGTGGCCGGTGCGCGAACACCATGCCGGCGCCGACCGCGCCAACGTCGAGTTGGTGCGGCAGGCTTTCGAACGTGCCAGCGCGCTGCGCGGTCAGCCACTGCCGGCGCCGGCGGCCGAACTGGCGCAAGGCTTTCACGCCCTGGTGCGCGGGCTGGTCGATGGCTGGCTGCTGCAGCGCAGCTTCGACCTGCAGGCCACCGCGCGCGTGGCCGTCAATGCCTACCTGCGAGGCATCGGCCTGCCGCCGACTTCACCCGAGTCCGCACCCCTGGGGTCCGATCGGGGATAATCGTCCACTTTCCCAAGCGGCTGTAGCTCAGTGGATAGAGTATCGGCCTCCGAAGCCGAGGGTCGTGGGTTCGATCCCCGCCAGCCGCGCCAGCGTTTAGACGGTCTTCAACCCGGTGAGGGTTCGCATCTGTGCCTGATCAGCTGAGCTTTTCTTTGCTCTTGCGTGCTTGACAGCGATGGTCGACCGGCTGGGATACCGCGGGTACGATCTGCTCCAGTGCCTGCGCGTGGGTGATCACGCCACCGCCCAGGCAGATCTCGCCGTCATATAGCACGGCGCTCTGGCCGGGCGTGACGGCCCACTGCGCTGCTTCGAAGCGCAGGCGAAAGCTGCCTGCGGTAGGTTCGGTCTTGAACATGCAGCTGGCGTCCTGCTGACGGTAGCGGGTCTTGGCGGCGTACGCGCCCGGCGCTGGCGCGGCGCCGGCGACCCAGGCCGCGTCGTCGAACACCAGTTCGTGCGACAGCAACCAGGGATGGTCGTGCCCTTGCACGGCGTGGAGCGTGTTGCTGGCCATGTCCTTGCGCGCGACGAACCAGGGTGCGTGATTGCCACCGCCGCGTGCGGCCCCCCTTTCCTTCACGCCGCCGATGCCGAGGCCCTGGCGCTGACCCAGGGTGTAGAAGCTCAGGCCGACATGTTCACCGATGGTGCGGCCGCGCTCGTCCTTGATCGGACCGGGTTGGGTCTGCAGGTAGCGAGCGAGGAATTCACGGAACGGCCGCTCGCCAATGAAGCAGATGCCGGTCGAGTCCTTCTTGCCGGCCACCGGCAGCCCGATCTCGCCCGCGATGCGGCGCACCTCGGTCTTGTGCAACTCGCCCAGCGGGAACAGTGTGCGCGCCAGCTGGGCCTGCGTCAGCCGGTGCAGGAAGTAGCTCTGGTCCTTGGCGGCGTCGAGCCCCTTGAGCAGTTCGTATTGCTGCCTTGCATCGTTGAAGCGCACGCGCGCGTAATGCCCGGTGGCGATCTTCTCGGCGCCCAGGCGCATGGCGTGGTCGAGGAAGGCCTTGAACTTGATCTCGGCGTTGCACAGCACGTCCGGGTTGGGCGTGCGGCCGGCCGCGTACTCGCGCAGGAAGGCGGCGAACACGCGATTACGATAGTCGGCGGCGAAGTTGACGTGCTCGATCTCGATGCCGATCACGTCGGCCACCGCCGCGGCGTCGATGAAGTCCTGGTTGGACGCGCAGTATTCGCTGTCGTCATCGTCCTCCCAGTTCTTCATGAAGATGCCGACCACCTCGTGGCCGGCTTGCTTGAGCAAGTAGGCGCTGACGGCGGAATCGACACCGCCCGAGAGGCCGACGACGATGCGGTGTTTGGGCATGCCCGAATTATCCCGCGTGGGTGTTGCGGGCGCCGGGCGGCAGCGAGCGGGGCGGCTGGCCGCCCTTTTGCAGACTCAGCCCAGCATCTGCCGCCACATGCCGCGGCCCCAGTTCATGGCGCTGGCGGCCGAACTGCGGTTGTGCTCTGGATCGACGGTGAACTTCATCTGCGGCGGCTGGCCCGGCGCCACGCTGGCGGTGACGTTGATGTTGATGGCCGCGTCGTGCGTGACGTTGGCCCAGCAGATGCCCATCGGCAGCGAGACCGGCCCGGTGTGGGCCGCGGGCGCCTTGCCGGCGAGCCGGTCCAGCACCTGCTGGCCGACCTGCTTGCCGGCGCCGAAGGCGACGTGGCCGCTCTTGGGCAGCGGCGTGCCTTGCGCGTCGCCGATGATGTGGATGCGCGGATCCGCCTGGCTCTCGAAGCTGGGCAGGCGGATCGCCGCCCAGCGCTCGCCCAGGCCGGCCTGGCGCACGATGTCGGGCGCGCGCATCGGCAGGATCAGGTTGGCGGCACTGAACTCGACGTCGCCAAAGCTGGTCGCCAGCCGGCGCCGGCCGATGTCGACGGCGGTCACATCGGTGTTTGGCAGGTACTCGATCTGGCCCGCGTACAGCTTGCGCATGCCGTTGATCAGCGGCGGTGCGATCGCTGCCGGCATGGGTGCGGCATTGGCGTCCAGCAGTAGGATCTTGCCCTTGGTGCCGCGCCGTTTCATGGCTTCGGCGATCATGAAGGCGCGCTCGTACGGCGCCGGTGGACAGCGATACGGCGGCCTGGGCGCTGAAATGACGAAATTGCCGCCCTGAGTCAGAAAGCGATCGACCTCGCGCCGCACCGCCATCTGCTCGAATGCGCGAAAGCCGACCGGCAACTGCTCGCGCGCCTGCGCGTAGCCTTGCACGGCGTCTTCCATGTAGTCGATGCCGGGCGACAGCACCAGCATGTCGAATGGCAGCTTCTGCGTTGGCGTCACGACCACGCCGGCGGCGCGGTCGATCTGCAGCGCGCGCTCGCGCACGCGGCGCACGCCCAGCCGGTCGATGGCGGCGTAGCTGCGCTGGAAATCCGAAGCCGGCTGATGGCCGGCGATGTAGTGGGCGCTCAAAGGGCAGGACATGAAGCCGTCGTTGGGCTCCACCAGCGTCACCTCCACGCCTTGCTGCGCCAGCGCGCGCACCGCGCCCAGCCCGCCCCAGCCGCCGCCCACCACCACCACGCGCGGGCGCGCCGTGCCAATGGGGGTGGCGCATCCGCTCGCCAGTGCCGCCAGGCCCAGGCCGCCGGCCTGCAGAACTTGTCGTCGGGTGCGCTTGCCGGTTGTCATGGGTACCCCTCCTTCGCGATCAAGGGAACAGGAACACTGTCGAAATTCAGTTTATGCACATTTGCTTAATTGCGTATTCACGTAAACCCGCAGTGTGGCTGCGCGCCGGAGGCAGAGGGGGTGACCAATGGTCGCGCTTCAGACGAAGCCCTCGCTCGCCGCGGCGGAGTCGTCCACGTGGATTGCGTCGAGCGCGAAGCGCTGGCCGCGCAGATGATCCTGCACGCAGCGCCATACCAACGGGCTGCGGTGGCGCGCGCGGCTGGCCTCGATCTCGGCCGGGCTCAGCCACAGGGTGCGCACGATGCCGGTGTCGAGCGCGCGCGTGGGGTCGGGCTCGGAGGCGCTGCCGCAGAAGGCAAAGCGCAGCCAGGTGGTCGGTGTACCGCGGGCGTCGGCGGCTGCGGCCATGTAAATGCCCAGCAGCGCCGTCGGGTGGAAGTGGCGCCCGGTTTCCTCCAGCGCCTCGCGCACTGCGCCCTGTTGCGGCGATTCGCCCGGCTCCAGGTGGCCGGCGGGCGTGTTCAGGCGCAGGCCGGCGGCGGTCTGTTCCTCGACCAGCAGGTACTTGCCGGCGTGCTCGATCACCGCCGCCACGGTGACGCTGGGCTTCCATCGGGCTTGACGCATGGCTTGAATTATCGGCACGCAGCCGTGTCGGCAACCGGTCCGCGCCGAACCGCTATTGACATAGCGCACAATCCGGAGCGTCGCATTTGGTAAGCTTGCGCCCCGCTGACAGGCCTGTGCATTCCCCGCGCAGTGTCGCCGCACAGCGCAACTCAAAAAAACAGGAGATCATCCATGCTGATTGGCGTGCCCACCGAGACGGCCGCTGGCGAGACCCGCGTTGCCGTGACCCCGGAGACGGCCAAGAAGCTGGTGACCCAGGGGCATACCGTGCGCGTGCAGTCGGGTGCCGGCCTGCGCGCCAGCTCCACCGACGACGCCTACCGCGCGGCGGGCGCCGAGATCACCGATGCCGCGGGCGCCTTCGGCGCCGAGATGGTGCTGAAGGTGCGCAGTCCGTCGGCGGACGAGATCGCGCGGATGAAGCCCGGCACGGTGCTGGTCGGCATGCTGGAGCCGTTCAACGCCGAGGGGCTGCAGCGCCTGGCGGCCGCCAACCTGACCGGCTTTGCGCTCGAGGCGGCGCCGCGCACCACGCGGGCGCAGAGCATGGACGTGCTGTCGTCCCAGGCCAACATCGCCGGCTACAAGGCGGTGATCGTGGCGGCCGACCGCTACCAGAAATTCTTCCCCATGCTGATGACGGCCGCCGGCACCGTGAAGGCGGCGCGCGTGGTGATCCTGGGCGTCGGCGTGGCCGGTTTGCAGGCGATTGCCACCGCCAAGCGCCTGGGCGCGGTGATCGAGGCCAGCGACGTGCGCCCCAGCGTCAAGGAGCAGGTCGAGTCGCTGGGCGGCAAGTTCATCGATGTGCCCTACGAGACCGCCGAGGAGAAGGAGGCGGCCGAGGGCGTGGGCGGCTACGCGCGGCCGATGCCGCAAAGCTGGCTGGACCGGCAGAAGGTCGAGGTGGCAAAAAGAGTGGCGCAGGCCGACGTGGTGATCTCCACCGCCCTGATTCCCGGGCGCGCGGCGCCGGTGCTGATCACCGAGGAGATGGTGCAAAGCATGAAGCCCGGCTCGGTCATCATCGACATGGCGGCCGGCAAGGGTGCGCCCAACGCCGACGGCAGCGTGGGCGGCAACTGCCCGCTGACCGAGGCCGACAAGACGGTGATCAAGCACGAGGTGACCATCGTCGGCGACACCAACCTGGCCTCGCAGGTGGGCGCCGACGCCAGCAGCCTGTACGCGCGCAACGTACTCGATTTCCTCAAGCTGATCCTGCCGCCGGCGGGCAAGGACGAGCCGCCGGCCGTGCTCAAGATCGATATGGAAGACGACATCGTCGCCGCCTGCCTGATGGCACGTGACGGTGTCGTGACGCGCCAATGAACCAACGGTGAACTGATGTCATTGCAACTGAATTCCTGGCCGACGGCGACGACGCCCGAGCGCCGCCGCAGCGGCCGCAGCGCCGGCGCTGCGCTCGCGCTGGCGGTCAGCGCGCTGCTGGCGGGCTGCGCGCTGACCGGGCCGGCGCCCGGCACCACCGCCGCCGCAGCCGCGGCCAGTGTGAGCGCCGCGCCAGCCATCGTGGCGCCGCCGACCAGCGTCGGCACCTGGTACGACCTGGGCCATTTCCTGGCGCCCTGGATGGCGGGTGACGCGCCGGTGCCGGTGACTGGCCCGAGCGCGCCGACGCGCGTGGCCGGCCTGCGGCGGGACGACGGACGCTGGCTGGCCATCATCGTGGCGCAAGTCGCGCCCGCGGGCAGCGCGCCCTGCCCGTTGCCGACCAGCTTGCACGTGGACGATGTCGGCGCCGATGCCAAGGGCTGCCTGCGCCTGCGGCGCGACGCCGACTTCGACAAATGGCTGCAGCAGGAGCATTCGGTGCTCTACCACTGGCTCGACCAGCGCGGCTGGACCTCGCTGCCGCGCGCCTGGGTCAGCGACCGGGTGCCGGCCGGTGCCGGCGGCGCCATCGAAACGCACGCATTGTTCGATCCGTCGCTGATCGAGTCGACCACGCGCAACAACATGGACTTCCTGGAGGGCGGCCTGCCCGGCCTGCTGTGGGCGCGCCAGTTCGCCGCCGCCACGCGGGCGGCGGGCAGCACGCTGCAGGTGCCGCCGTTCCCGTCCGCGCCCGAGGTGGTGCCGCCGGCGCCGCCGCCGCCGCCGGTGGTGGTGGCGCCGCCACCACCGACCCGCGCGACGCAGACGCCACCCGCGCAGACGCCGCGCGCCGACCGCCATTGACCGGTCACTTCCCAGAATAACGAACCACCCCGGAGGACCGCATGGAAGCCGTCTCGCCCACCATCATCAACCTGATCATCTTCGTGCTGGCGATCTACGTCGGCTACCACGTCGTCTGGACCGTGACGCCGGCGCTGCACACGCCGCTGATGGCGGTGACCAACGCCATCTCGGCGATCGTCATCGTCGGCGCCATGCTGGCGGTGATGCTGACCACCGGCGTGGTCGGCAAGACCATGGGCCTGCTGGCGGTGGCGCTGGCCTCGGTCAACATCTTCGGCGGCTTCCTGGTGACCAAGCGGATGCTGGAGATGTTCAAGAAAAAGGACCGGCCGGCCAAGGCCAAGGAGTGATCCGATGAGCATGAACCTCGTCACCCTGCTGTACCTGGTCGCCAGCGTCTGCTTCATCCAGTCGCTCAAGGGTCTGAGCCACCCGACCACCTCGATCCGAGGCAACTGGTTCGGCATGGTGGGCATGGCGATTGCCGTGCTCACCACGCTGGCGCTGATCATCGAACTGGGCAGGGAAATGTCGCTCGGTATCGGCTGGCTGTTGCTGGTCGTTGGCCTGCTGGTCGGCGGCGGCTATGGCGCCTGGCGCGCCAAGACCGTCGAGATGACCAAGATGCCCGAGCTGGTGGCCTTTTTCCACAGCATGATCGGCATGGCGGCGGTGTTCATCGCCATCGCCACCGTCGCCGAGCCGGCGGCCTTCGGCATCGCCGACAGTGCCGGTGCCATTCCCGGCGGCAACCGGATCGAGCTGGCGCTGGGCGCCTTCATCGGTGCGGTGACCTTCTCGGGCTCGGTGATCGCCTTCGGCAAGCTGTCGGGCACCTACAAGTTCCGCCTGTTCCAGGGCGCGCCGGTGGTGTTCCCGGGCCAGCACATGCTGAACCTGGCGCTGGGCATTGCCGCGATCCTGCTGATCGCGCTGTTCTGGCAGTCGCAAAGCGCACTTGCCTTCGCGCTGATCTGCCTGCTCGGCTTCGTCATCGGCGTCACGCTGATCATCCCGATCGGCGGCGCCGACATGCCGGTGGTGGTGTCGATGCTGAACAGCTACTCGGGCTGGGCGGCGGCGGGCATCGGCTTCTCGCTCAACAACAGCATGCTGATCATTGCCGGCTCGCTGGTGGGCTCGTCGGGCGCGATCCTGAGCTACATCATGTGCAAGGCCATGAACCGCTCGTTCTTCAACGTCATCCTGGGCGGCTTCGGCGGCGAGGGCGGCGCGGCGGCGGCGGGTGCGCAGGAACAGCGCCCGGTCAAGAGCGGCAGCGCCGACGACGCCGCCTTCATGCTCGGCAACGCCGACAGCGTGATCATCGTGCCCGGCTACGGCCTGGCGGTGGCGCGCGCGCAGCACGCGGTGAAGGAACTGGTCGACAAGCTGACCGACAAGGGCATCGACGTCAAGTACGCCATCCATCCGGTGGCCGGCCGCATGCCGGGCCACATGAACGTGCTGCTGGCCGAGGCCGAGGTGCCCTATGACCAGGTGCATGAGATGGAAGACGTCAACGGCGAGTTCGGCCAGGCCGACGTCGCCATCATCCTGGGCGCCAACGACGTGGTGAACCCGGCCGCGCTGCAGAAGGGCAGCCCGATCTACGGCATGCCGATCCTGGAGGCCTACAAGGCCAAGACGGTGATCGTGAACAAGCGCTCGATGGCCGCCGGCTACGCCGGCCTGGACAACGAGCTGTTCTACATGGACAAGACCATGATGGTGTTCGGCGACGCCAAGAAGGTGGTCGAGGACATCGGCAAGGCGATCGAGTAGGCACGCTGGCAAGGCGCGACCATGGGCCGCGGGTGCGCCAGTCCACATGTGCAGCGCACACGGTCCGTGCACGGGCGGGCGGCGATGCGCGCCGAGCCGGTGTTCCCGGCTGTCGCGCGCGAGACGCGCCGCGCGGCCTTGCAGGAAAATCCCCGTATCGCGGCGTCTTCTTGTGTCACACAATGCGACACGGCGACCATCCGCGGATGGTCGGTTCCATCGAGCATCGCCGCCCGTGAACCCGCGGCGGCTTCATCAGGAGTTGTCAAGACATGACTGAGCGCATCTGGCTGTCCGGTTATCCCGAAGGCGTCCCGGCCGACATCGACCCGTCGCAATACCCCTCGCTGGTAGCGCTGATCGAGGAGAGCTTCCGCAAGTACGCCGACCGCACGGCTTACAGCTTCATGGGCAAGGATTTCAGCTACCAGGACACCGACGAGCAATCGCAGGCGCTGGCGGCGTACCTGCAGAGCCTGGGGCTGGCGCGCGGCGACCGCGTGGCGATCATGATGCCCAACGTGCCGCAATACCCGACCGCGGTGGCGGCGATCCTGCGCGCCGGCTACGTGGTGGTCAACGTCAACCCGCTCTACACCGCGCGCGAACTCGAACACCAGATGAAGGACTCGGGCGCCAAAGCGATCATCATCATCGAGAACTTCGCCGCCACGCTGCAGCAATGCATCGCCAACACCCAGCTCAAGCACGTGGTGCTGGCCAGCATGGGCGACCGGCTGGGCGGCCTGAAGGGCATGATCGTCAACTTCGTGGTGCGCAAGGTCAAGAAACTGGTGCCCGCCTTCAGCCTGCCGGGTGCGGTGCGCTTCAACGACGCCGTCGACAGGGGCGCGCGCGCGCGGTTCACCAAGCCGCAGATCGGCGCCGACGACCTGGCACTGCTGCAGTACACCGGCGGCACCACCGGCGTCGCCAAGGGCGCCATGCTGCTGCACCGCAACCTGATCGCCAACGTGCTGCAGTCCGAGGCCTGGAACGAGCCAGTGATGAAGCAGATCCCGCCGGGCGAGCAGTCCACCAGCGTGTGCGCGCTGCCGCTCTATCACATCTTCGCCTTCACGGTGAACATGATGCTGTCGATGCGCACCGGCGGCAAGGTGATCCTGATCCCCAACCCGCGCGACCTGCCGGCGGTGCTGAAGGAATTGTCCAAGCACACCTTCCACAGCTTCCCGGCCGTCAACACGCTGTTCAATGGCCTGGCGCATCACCCCGACTTCAACACCGTCAACTGGGGCAACCTGAAGGTGTCGGTGGGTGGCGGCATGGCGGTGCAGGGGGCGGTCGCCAAGCTGTGGCTGGATAAGACCGGCTGCCCGATCTGCGAGGGCTACGGCCTGTCGGAGACCAGCCCCTCGGCCACCTGCAACCCGGTGACCTCGAAGGAGTTCACAGGCACCATCGGCCTGCCGCTGCCCAACACCTGGATCCGGATCGTTGACGACAACGGCGTCGAGGTGCCGATCGGCCAGCCGGGCGAGATCGCCATCAAGGGTCCGCAGGTGATGGCCGGCTATTGGCAGCGCCCGGACGAGACCGCCAAGGTGATGACCGCCGACGACTATTTCCTCTCCGGCGACATCGGCATCATGGACGAGCGCGGCTACACCACCATCATCGACCGCAAGAAGGACATGATTCTGGTGAGCGGCTTCAACGTCTACCCGAACGAGATCGAGGACGTGGTGGCGGCCATGCCGGGCGTGCTGGAAGTCGCCGCCGTCGGCGTGCCGGACGAGAAGACCGGCGAGGCCGTCAAGCTGGTGGTGGTCAAGAGCGACGCGGCCCTGACCGAGGACGCCGTGCGCAAGTACTGCCAGGACAACCTCACCGGCTACAAGCGCCCGCGCGTGATCGAGTTCCGCGCCGAGTTGCCCAAGACGCCGGTCGGCAAGGTGCTGCGGCGTGAATTGCGCGACAAGATGCCGGCGCCGGTGTCCGTGAATTGATGCGCCGGCCGGCGCCTTCGGCGCGCGATGGTCGGGGCCGGCCGCGGCGGAGCGCCGCAGGTCGGCGCCGGATGCCGGGGGTGCGGGTTTGACGATGCCGGGACGGGTCGGCATCGTCAGCGCCATGCACCAGGAACTGGCGGCGGTGCTCGAGCGCATGCCCGACGAGCAGCGCGAACGCGCCGCCGCGCGCGACTTCTGGGTCGGCCACTGGCATGGCCACGAGGTGGTGGCGGTGCTGTCGCGCATCGGCAAGGTGGCGGCGGCCACCACGGCGACCTTGCTGATCGAGCGCTTCGGGGTCGATCGGATCATCTTCACCGGTGCCGCTGGCGGCCTGGGCGACGGCGTGCGGGTGGGTGACGTGGTGGTGGCCGATGCCTTCGTGCAGCACGACATGGATGCCTCGCCGCTGTTTCCGCGCTTCGAGGTGCCGCTGTATGGCCGTGCGCGCTTCGACGCCGACCCGGCGTTGTCGGCGCAGTTGGCGGCTGCCGTGCGCGCGGTACTGGCGCGCGCCGAGGCGACCCTGGGGGACGACGTAGTGGCCGAGTTCGCGCTGCACGATCCGGCGGTGCACACCGGCCTGATCGTCAGTGGCGACCGCTTTGTTGCCACCAGCGCCGAGAGCGCCGCCTTGCGCCAGGCCTTGCCCGGTGCGCTGGCGGTGGAGATGGAGGGCGCCGCCGTGGCGCAGGTGTGTCACGACTGCGGCGTCCCGTTTGCCGCCCTGCGCACCATCAGCGACCGCGCCGACGACAGCGCGCACGTCGACTTCATTCGCTTCATCGACCAGGTCGCCAGCCGCTACAGTGCGGCGATGCTGGAAGCGTATTTCAGCGCGCTGTAACGGACGCAGGCAGGCGCTGCGCGGCAAGCGTCTTCAGAAGAGGCCTTGCAGAGCGGGCCATCCCACAGGCGCCAGCGCCTCGCGGATGCGCTATTTCAACCAGCCGCGCTTGCGGAAGTACCACATCGGCAGCAGCGCGCTGGCCACCATCAAGGCGATCGCCCAAGCGTAGCCGAACTTCCACTGCAACTCGGGCATCAGCCGGAAGTTCATGCCGTAGATGCTGGCCACCAGGGTGGGTGGCAGCAGCGCCACACTGGCGACCGAGAACAGCTTGATGATGCGGTTCTGGTTGATGTTGATGAAGCCCACCGTGGCATCCATCAGGAAGTTGATCTTGTCGAACAGGAAGGTGGTGTGGCTGTCGAGTGAATCGAGGTCGCGCTGGATCTGGCGTGCGTCCTCGAACTGCTCGGCGTCCAGCATCTTGCTGCGCATCAGAAAGCTCACCGCGCGCCGGGTGTCCATCACGTTGCGGCGGATGCGGCCGTTCATGTCTTCCTGGTGTGCGATGGTGGCCAGCACCTCGCCGGCCACCTCGTCGGTCACGTGGTCGTCGAGCACCTTCTTGCCGGCCGCCTCCAGTTCGTCGTAGATGCCCTCCAGCGTGTCGGCGCAGTATTCGGCGTCGCCGTCCAGCAGTGCCAGCAGCACGTCCTTGGCGTCGTCCAGCAGACCGGGCATACGGCGCGCGCGCATGCGCAGCAGGCGGAAGGCCGGCACCGTCTCGTCGTGGATCGAGAACAGCACGCCGTGGCTACGCAACTGCTGGTTGACGTTGTTGAGGATGAAGGCCACGCGCACCTGGCGCGCATGCTCCAAGTCGGCCAGCAGGAAGTCGCTGCGGATATGCAGCTCGCCGTTGTCCTCTTCGTAGAAACGCGCCGATTCCTCGATGTCGTCGTCGATCGCGTCCTCGGGAATGGACAGGCCGTAATACTGCTTGATCCAGCGCTTTTCTTCCGCCGTCGGCTCCTCCAGGTCGACCCAGATCGGCTGGAAGCGCGACAGCTCCTCCAGCGATTCGATTTCTTCCTGGAACAGCCGCCCGTTGGACAGCGTGAAGACGTTGAGCATGGCAAGGCTCCCTTGAAGCGATGAAGGCGTCTGGCGGGCGGATGGGGTGACAGGCGGCTTTCGGCCTCCCGCGCCAGCGCTCAAGGGAGGCGAAAGCTATCGACTCGGGACCGGTTCCAAGGCGGGCTTTCTGTGGGGGTTCAAACCAGCAATTATGGCATCCTGGCGTGACGCGCTCATGACGCCCGGACGGTCGCCGGCGCGACCGTCGCCGGGATTGATTTCGCCTGCGATCGGGGGCATAGTGGTTGCGAATGACGGCATGATGACGGGGTTGCACATCGACTTCGCAAGCCGTCGTTTCGGGACCGCCGGGGCTGTCAGCGCGGCGGTCGCTCATCCCAAGAAGGAGCGTTTTCATGAACTTGACGATCAGCGGACATCACCTCGAGGTCACCCCGGCGTTGCGCAGCTACGTGACCACCAAGCTGGACCGGATTACCCGGCATTTCGATCAGGTGGTGGATGTGAAGGTGTTGCTCACGCTGGAGAACCTAAAGGAAAAGGACAGGCGCCAGCGCGCCGAATGCCGCATCGGTGTCAAGGGCAACGACTTGTTTGCCGAGAGCAGCCACGAGGATCTGTACGCCGCTGTCGACGAGCTGGTCGACAAGCTGGACCGCCAGCTCGTGCGCCACAAGACCAAGCTGCAGTCACACGATCGTGCGTCGGCACGCCATTTGATGTAGGATGCTGTTACAACAACGAGCGAAGACTGTAGACTCCAGCTTGCAAGCCGTGCCGGCCAGTTCGGGCGGCTTTTTTTTGGTTCATCACGGAATAGCGTGGTATGCGCGCCAGAAAGAGAGCGGCGCTG
>CAZHSD010000027.1:0-44660 GCA_964534975.1 uncultured Ottowia sp.
ACTGTGCCATAATTTCGCGCTTCGTTATCCGCACTGCCCAGGTGGCGAAATCGGTAGACGCAGCAGACTCAAAATCTGCCGGTGGCAACACCGTGCCGGTTCGATTCCGGCCCTGGGCACCACCCAAAGGTCCGCACAAGTCCATGACTGTGCGGACTTTTTCTTTGCTCCCGGCACCCACTTATCCGGCCCAGCGCAGCACGGCGGCGATCGGCATCAGTTCCGCCGGCGCGCGCTCGTCCCGGCGCACCGCCAACACCTCGCCGCCGGCCTGCATGACCCGCACGATGGTCTCGTCGATCACGTCGTAGCTCTCGGCGCTGCGCTCGGGTGTCAACGACAGCTTGCCGCGTTCGTCCAGCTGGCCGTACTGCACCTGGTCGATATCGACCAGCAGGTGGCTGACCTGGCCCTGGCTCGCCAGCCTGGCGATGGTGGCGAGATCGGCGACGGCGCGGTTGTCGTCCTGGCGCTGGCGGTACAGCGCCACCCAGCGGTCCAGCCGCGCCTGGCGCAAGGCCTGCACGATGGGGATGACGGCCTGGCGCAGCGCCTCTTCTTCCTGCGACGTGTCGATGCTGCCGCCAATCGTCTGCTCGGCCAGCAGTTCGTAATGGTTGAGCGAGCGGTAGATGGCCCCGATCTCGTCGGTCGCCGCCAGGATCAGCGGCACCCGGCTGGCGCTGACCACCGGGCGCACCGCACGCTCCACCGAGCGGACGAACTGGGTCAGCAGCACCTTGCGCATGCCGTCGCCATCCACCAGCTTGGGCACGACTTCCGGGTCGACGGGCTGCAGGCGCGCGGTGACGGCAGACATGTCCCGGGGCAGATCGGGCACCTCGACTTCCAGCAACTCGCGCGCGGGCGTGAACTCGTGCAGCTTGACGTGCTTTTGCGCCAGCGCCAGCACGTAGGCCGACTTCGGCTGCAAGGCGGGCACCAGCGGCTTCAGGTGGAAGCGGTCGGACACCTCCGCCGCCGCCTTCACCTCGTAGGCGAGCCGATAGCTGCGGATGCGCCCGGGCGTCAGCAGCACGCCAAGTCCGTAGGCCTGATAGGCCCAGAAGACCTCATCGTCTGCCAGCTCCTGCGCCATGGCTTCCATGGCCCGAATCGCCCGCTTGTCGGCGATCACCGCAGCCTGGGTCATGGCCTGCTTGACCAGGTTGCCGAAGCGGATGCGGTCGCTCTGGGCATCCTGCGTGACACGCGAGGTCGGCAGGAAAATGGAGACGCAGGTGCCGCGCTCGGCGGCCAGTTGAAGGAATTCGTTCTCGCGGATGGCGTCGCGGTAAATCACGTCGTGGTGGTCCTTTCATGCATGGGTTGTCGTATCCCCGAGCGAACTGGCACAGCGCTGGCGCCAGCGGGCGATTGCCCTAGGGTAACCCGAGACGATGAAAGGATTGCCAGTCGCTGCCGCGACGCACAAACGAAGGGCTCAGCCCGTCGGCTGCGCTTCAGCATCCCGGTTCAGCACCAGGTTGTCGCGATGTACCATCTCGGGGCCGGCGCTGTAGCCCAGCAGCGACTCGATCGCGCTCGACGGCTTGCGGCACAGCAGGCGCGCCTCGGCGCTGGAGTAGTTGGCCAGGCCACGCGCCAGCTCGACGCCGGCCGCGTCGCGGATCGCGATCACGTCGCCGCGCGAGAACACGCCTTCCACCTGGGTCATGCCGATCGGCAGCAGGCTCTTGCCTTCGCGCCGCAGCTTGGCGGCCGCGCCCTCGTCCACCACCAGCGCACCGCGCAGTTGCAGGTGGTCGCGGATCCACTGCTTGCGCGCCTGCGTCTTCTGCGTCGGCGCCACCAGCAGCGTGCCGATACGCTCGCCGCGCGCCAGCCGCACCAGCGCGTCGGGCTCGCGGCCCCAGGCAATCACGGTGGAGGCGCCCGATCCGGCCGCACGCTTGGCGGCCAGGATCTTGGTCAGCATGCCGCCCTTGCCAATGCTGGAGCCGGCGCCGCCCGCCATGCGCTCCAGCACCGGGTCACCGGCGCGCGCCTCGTGCACGAATTCCGCCGCCGGGTCGCGCCGCGGGTCGGCGCTGTAGAGGCCACGCTGGTCGGTCAGGATCACCAGCAGGTCGGCTTCGACCAGGTTGGCCACCAGCGCGCCCAGCGTGTCGTTGTCGCCGACCTTGATCTCGTCGGTGACCACGGTGTCGTTCTCGTTGATGACCGGCAGCACCTGGTACTCGAGCAGGGTCAGCAGCGTCGAGCGTGCATTCAGGTAGCGCTCGCGGTCCGCGAGGTCGGCATGCGTCAGCAGCACCTGCGCGCTGCGCAGGCCGTGCTCGCGCAGCTTGGTCTCGTACATCTGCGCCAGGCCCATCTGTCCGACCGCGGCGGCGGCCTGCAACTCGGCGACTTCGCGCGGGCGCTTGCTCCAGCCCAGGCGCTTCATGCCTTCGGCGATGGCGCCGCTGGACACCAGGATCACCTCGCGCTTGCCGGTCAGGCCCTGCGCCGCGTCGCCATGCTCCAGCAAGGCCACCTGGCGGCACCATTCGCCGATCGCCGCCTCGTCGAGCCCGCGGCCTTCGTTGGTCACCAGGCTGGAGCCGACCTTGACGACGATGCGGTGCGCCTGGCGCAGAACGTCGGATGTATCTTGTTCGCTCATCTCGGGGGTGGCGGCTGCAACCGGCTGGTCGGGCGATCTCAATCGGTATGGGTGGGTGGGTCAGGCGCCGCTCGGGTCGGCGAAGCGCGGATCGCGCGGCTCCGGCGGCGCCGCGGCCTCCTGCGCGGCGCGCACCTGGCGGTAGACCGCCTGCACCAGCGGCTCGCAGCCTTCGCGCGTCAGTGCCGAGATTTCGAACACCGGGCCCTTCCAGCGCAGGCGCCGCACGAAATCCTTGACCCGCGCCGCGCGCTCCTCGACCGGCACCATGTCCAGCTTGTTGAGCACCAGCCAGCGCGGCTTGGCGTGCAGTGCCTTGTCGTATTTCTTCAGCTCGGCCACGATGGCGCGCGCCTGCGCCACCGGATCGACCCCCGCGTCGAACGGCGCGATGTCGACGATGTGCAGCAGCAGGCGCGTGCGCTGCAGATGGCGCAGGAACTGGTGGCCCAGCCCGGCGCCCTCGCTGGCGCCCTCGATCAGGCCCGGAATGTCGGCGATGACGAAGCTCTGCTCGGGCCCGGCCCGCACCACGCCCAGGTTGGGATGCAAGGTGGTGAAGGGATAGTCGGCGATCTTCGGCCTGGCGTTGCTGACGGCCGCGATGAAGGTCGACTTGCCGGCGTTCGGCATGCCCAGCAGGCCGACGTCGGCCAGCACCTTCAATTCCAGCTTCAGGCTTTTCTTCTCGCCCGGCCAGCCGGGCGTCTTCTGGCGCGGCGCGCGGTTGGTCGAGCTCTTGAAGCGCAGGTTGCCGAAGCCGCCATCGCCGCCCTTGGCGATCATGATCTTCTCGCCCGGCGTCAGCAGTTCGTGCAGCACCTGGCCGCTCTCGGCGTCGCTGATGATGGTGCCCACCGGCATCTTGAGCGTGATGTCCTCGCCGGCGGCGCCGAACATGTCGGAGCCCATGCCGTGCTGGCCGCGCCTGGCCTCATGCCGACGCGCGTAGCGGAAATCGACCAGCGTGTTCAGGTTGCCGTCGGCCAGCGCGTAGACATGGCCGCCGCGGCCGCCGTCGCCGCCATCGGGGCCGCCGAACTCGCGGTACTTCTCGCGCCGGAACGAGGCGCAGCCGTTGCCGCCATCGCCGGCGGCGACGTCGATGAAGGCCTCGTCGACGAATTTCATGGCGTTTCGAGTGTAGCCACGGCCCTAAAAACGACGAAGCCCCGCGCAGGCGGGGCTTGGCCAATCAGCCGCGCAGCCGAAGATCAGGCCGCCACCGGCTTGATCTCGACCGTGTGCTTGTTCAGCGCACCCTTGGTGGTGAAGGCCACCTGGCCGTCGACCAGCGCGAACAGCGTGTGGTCCTTGCCCAGGCCGACGTTGGCGCCGGGGTGGAACTTGGTGCCGCGCTGACGCACGATGATCGCGCCGGCGCTGACGGTCTGGCCGCCGAACGCCTTCACGCCCAGCATCTTGGGCTTGGAATCGCGGCCGTTGCGCGTGGAGCCGCCGCCTTTTTTCTGTGCCATGGTGTGTTACTCCTTGGACGCGCCGGCGCCGTTGATGGCGCCGATCTCGAGTTCGGTATAGCCTTGGCGGTGGCCCTGGCTCTTCTGGTAGTGCTTGCGGCGGCGCAGCTTGAAGATGCGCACCTTGTCGTGCTTGCCGTGGGCGAGCACCTTGGCCACCACGGTGGCGCCGGACACCAGGGGCGCGCCGACCTGCAGGTCGCCGCCGTTGCCGACGGCCAGAACCTGATCCAGCGTGATTTCCTGGCCTACGTCCGCAGCAATCTGTTCTACTTTGATCTTCTCGCCAGCGGCTACGCGATACTGCTTGCCGCCGGTTTTTATGACCGCGTACATATGAAACCTCTTCATGAGTGAAAAGCTCCGCCGGACGGATTTCCGGCGAACCGCGCATTGTAGCAGGCGAGCCGTCGACCGACAAGACACTGCACCTGCGCGCCAGCGGGCGACAGGCGCAAACCTATAATCCCGGCGCATCCGGCCGCTCGCGTGCCGCGCCGATTTTCGTGATTGTCCCCCGCCCGGTTCACGCCTTGTCCGCAGCCTCCGCCCCTTTCAGCCGCGCCCTGGCGCTCATCGCACCAGACATGCGCGAGGTCGACGCCACCATCGCGCGCCGCCTCGATTCGGGCGTGCCCCTGGTCGGCGAGGTGGCGCGCTACATCATCTCGGCCGGTGGCAAGCGGCTGCGGCCGGTGCTGCTGCTGCTGACCTGCGGCGCACTGGGCTGCGACAGCGCGCAGCGCTTCAATCTGGCGGCGGTGGTCGAGTTCATCCACACCGCGACGCTGCTGCACGACGACGTGGTGGACGACTCCACGCTGCGGCGCGGCCGCGCCACCGCCAACCAGGTGTTCGGCAACCCGGCCAGCGTGCTGGTGGGCGACTTCCTTTATTCGCGCGCGTTCCAGATGATGGTCGAGACCGACAGCATGCGCGTGATGCAGATCCTGGCCGACGCCACCAACGTGATCGCCGAGGGCGAGGTGCTGCAGTTGATGAACATGCACGACGCGGCGCTGGACGAGGCGGCCTACCTGCGCGTGATCCGCTCCAAGACCGCCAAGCTGTTCGAGGCCAGCAGCCGGCTGGCCGCCGTGCTGGCCAGTGCGCCACCGGCCGTCGAGGACGCCTGCGCCGAATACGGACTGTCGCTCGGCACCGCGTTCCAGGTCATCGACGACGTGCTCGACTACGACGGCCAGGCCACGGAAATGGGCAAGAACCTGGGCGACGACCTGCGCGAGGGCAAAGCCACGCTGCCATTGATCCTGGCCATGCAGGCGGCCGAACCGGCCGACGCCAGCCTGATCCGCGAGGCGATCGAGACCGGCAGCACCGAGCAATTGCCGCGCATCGTCGACATCGTGCGGCGCTGCGGCGCGCTGGAGCGCACGCGCGCCACCGCCGCCGGCCAGGCGCAGCGCGCCATCGACGCCGCGGGCGCGTTGCCGTCGAATGAGTACACCGACAGTTTGCTAGAATTGGCGGCTCAGCTGCTGCAGCGGCGCTCGTGATCCATCGGTGATGCGGGCACCATCGGGGTGTAGCTTAGCCTGGTAGAGCGCTACGTTCGGGACGTAGAGGCCGGAGGTTCGAATCCTCTCACCCCGACCATTTTCCTGACCCTGTCCGACCCATGGCGTCGCCGCGCGCGACCCGCGCCCGGCTGCGTCCCGGTCACATACACCGCACGGCGTTGGCCGCCACCGATCGGTGGGCGATGATGGCCGCCTTTTCATCGCCCCTGCTGCGCCATGGTCACGGTCGCCCTCGCCTCCAGATCCCTGTCTGCCCCCGGCGTCGCGCTGCCCGGCGTCGGCCGCGCGCTGGTCCTGGCCGGCGCGCTGAGGCAGCAGGCGGCCGAGGACGCCTACCGCGCGGCGCAGGCATCGCAGCGCGGCTTCGTCGCCCTGCTGATCGAATCCGGCATGGTGCCGGCCGCGGTGCTGGCGCAGGTGATGTCGCAGGCCTTCACGGCGCCGCTGATCGACGTCGACGCGCTGGATCCGCGGCAACTGCCCACGCAGCTGATCGAACCCAGGCTGGCGTCGACCTACCGCGTGCTGGCGCTCGGCAAGCGTCAGGGCCGCGTCGTGGTGGTCACGGCCGATCCGACCAACCACGAGGCGGCCGAGAAGATCAAGTTCGCGACCCAGGCCGGCATCGACTGGGTGATCGCCGAGTTCGACAAGCTGGCGCGCCTGGTCGAGACCGTGGTCAAGCTCTCGCAGCAGGAAATGGACGAGTTGATCGGCGACATCGAGTTCGACGAAGCCGCGCTGGGCGCCGTCGGCGCCAGCGGCGAGGACCAGGCGCACCAGCCCGACATCGACGATGCACCGATCGTGCGCTTCCTGCACAAGATGCTGCGCGACGCCGTGCTCATGGACGCGTCGGACCTGCACTTCGAACCCTACGAGCACCATTACCGCGTGCGCTTTCGCATTGACGGCCAATTGCACGACGTGGTTTCGCCACCGCTGGCGATCAAGGACAAGCTGGCCTCGCGCATCAAGGTAATCTCGCGCCTGGACATCGCGGAGAAACGCTTGCCGCAGGACGGGCGCATGAAGCTGCGGCTGGGACCGGACCGGGTGCTCGACTGCCGCGTCAGCACGCTGCCGACGCTGTTCGGCGAGAAGATCGTGATCCGGGTGCTGGATTCGAGCGGCCTCAAGCTCGGCCTGGATGCGCTCGGCTACGAACCGGAGGAGAAGGCGCGCCTGCTGGCCGCCATCGGGCGCCCCTACGGCATGGTGCTGGTGACCGGGCCGACCGGCTCCGGCAAGACGCTGTCGCTCTACACCTGCCTGAACCTGCTGAACCAGCCGGGCGTCAACATCGCCACGGTGGAGGACCCGTCCGAGATCAACCTGCCCGGCGTCAACCAGGTCAACATCAACGAGAAGGCGGGCCTGAGCTTCGCGGTCGCGCTGCGGGCCTTTCTGCGCCAGGACCCGGACATCATCATGGTCGGCGAGATCCGCGACCTGGAGACCGCCGACATCGCCATCAAGGCGGCGCAGACCGGCCACCTGGTGCTGGCCACGGTGCACACCAATGACGCCCCCAGCACGCTGACGCGGCTGCGCAACATGGGCGTCGCGCCGTTTCACATCGCCTCCGGCGTGATCCTGATCTCGGCGCAGCGGCTGGCGCGGCGCCTGTGCGCACAGTGCAAGGCGCCAGCACCATTGCCGCGCGCGGCGCTGATCGACGCCGGCTTCGCGCCCGAGGCGCTGGACGGCGGCTGGACGCCCTATAAGCCGGTCGGCTGCGACGCCTGCCACCAGGGCTACAAGGGGCGCATCGGCATCTACGAAGTGATGCCGGTCAGCGAGGCCATCCAGCGCCTGATCCTGGCCGACGGCAGCACGGCACAGATCGCCGCCCAGGCGCGCCGCGAAGGCATGCGCACGCTGCGCGAGGCCGGCTTGCACAAGGTACGGCAGGGCATCACCTCCTTGGAGGAAATCCTGAGCCTCACCAATCAATAATCAATCATCCCAACGGCGGCAATCAGAGCAGGCACGGCACGGAGTTCAGCGATGGCAACGCAGGTCGCAGGCGTCAAGGAAATCGTCTTCGAATGGGAAGGCAGGGACCGCCACGGCAAGCTGGTGCGCGGCGAGACGCGCGCGGGCGGCGAAAACCAGGTGCAGGTCATGCTGCGCCGGCGCGGCATCTTCGCCACCCGCGTGCGCAAGCGCCGCCTGCGCGCCGGCCACGCGATCAAGCCCAGGCACGTCGCCATCCTCACGCGCCAGCTGGCCACCATGCTGAAGGCAGGCGTGCCCCTGCTGCAGGCCTTCGACGTGGTCGGCCGCGGCAACCCGAACCCGGGCCTCGCGCGGCTGCTGAACGAGATCCGCGCCGACGTCGAGACCGGCAGCCCGCTGTCGGTGGCGCTGCGCAAGCACCCGGCGCATTTCAGCCGCCTGTACTGCAACCTGGTCGAGACCGGCGAGACCGCCGGCATGCTGGACACGCTGCTGGAGCGCCTGGCCGGCCACATGGAGAAGACCGAGGCGCTGAAGGCCAAGATCCGCTCGGCGCTGAAGTACCCGACGGCGGTGATCCTGGTTGCCCTGGCGGTGGTGTCGGTAATCATGCTCTTCGTCATCCCGGCGTTCAAGGAGGTGTTCAGCGCCTTCGGCGCCGAGCTGCCGGCGCCCACGCTGTTCGTCATCGCGGCGAGCGAGTTCTTCGTGCGCTGGTGGTGGCTGATGCTGGGCGCGCTGATCGCCGGCGTCTGCCTTCTGGTGCAGTCCTGGAAGCGCAGCGACCGGGTTCGCCTGCTCACCGACCGCCTGCTGCTCGGGCTGCCGGTGTTCGGCGAGCTGGTCCGCAAGTCGGTCGTCGCGCGCTGGACGCGCAGCCTGGCGACCATGTTCGCGGCCGGCGTGCCGCTGGTGGAATCGCTCGACTCGGTCGGCAACGCCGCCGGCAACATGCTCTACAGTCAGGCCACCAAGCGCATCCGGCAGGACGTGGCCACCGGCACCAGCCTGGCGGCGGCGATGACCGATACCCGCATCTTTCCAGGCATGGTGACGCAAATGACCGCCATCGGCGAGGAATCCGGCGCACTCGACCACCTGCTGGGCAAGGCGGCCGACTTCTACGAGGCCGAGGTCGACGAGATGGTCGCCGGCCTGTCGAGCCTGATGGAGCCGATCATCATCGTCGTCCTGGGCATCATCATCGGCGGCATCGTGGTTGCGATGTACCTGCCGATCTTCAAGCTGGGGCAGGTCGTCTGATGTGGGACGCCAGCTGGCTGCAAGCGGCCATCGGCGGCGTGCTCGGATTGCTGGTCGGCAGCTTCCTGAACGTGGTCATCCACCGCCTGCCGCGCATGCTGGAGCGCCGGTGGGCCGAGGACTGCGCCGCCGCGCACGACCCGTTGCCAGCCGAGACGCCGGTGGCCGCGCCATTCAACCTGGCGCAGCCACGCTCGCACTGCCCGCACTGCGGCCACACCATCCGCTGGCACGAGAACATCCCGCTGCTCAGCTATGCCTTGCTGCGCGGGCGCTGCTCGGCCTGCCGGGCGCCGATCGGGCGGCGCTACCCGCTGGTGGAACTGGCCACCGGCCTGCTGTTCGCCTGGTGCCTGTGGCGCTGGGGCTGGAGCTGGAGCGCCGCCAGCTGGTGCCTGTTTGCCGCCACGCTGGTGGCGCTGACCTTGATCGACTGGGACACCACCCTGCTGCCCGACGACCTGACGCTGCCGCTGCTGTGGGCCGGCCTGATCGCCGCTGCGCTGGGCTGGACCGGCACCAGCCTGCACGACGCGGTCTGGGGCGCGGTCGGCGGCTACCTGTCGCTGTGGCTGGTGTACTGGGGCTTCAAGCTGGCGACCGGCAAGGAAGGCATGGGCTACGGCGACTTCAAGCTGTTCGCCGCGCTCGGCGCCTGGTTCGGCTGGCTGGCGCTGGCGCCGCTGATCCTGCTGGCCTCGACCATCGGCGCGCTGGTCGGCATCGCGATGAAGCTGCGCGGCGCGCTGCGCGAGGGCGGGGTGGTGCCGTTCGGCCCCTTCCTGGCCCTGGCCGGCATCGTCGGCATGGTGTTCGGACCGCAATCGATCCTGCGCCTGATTGGCCTGTAGGATGCGGCGCATGCGAAGCACGGTACGGATCGGCCTCACCGGCGGCATCGGCAGCGGCAAGAGCACCGTGGCCGCCATGCTGGCCGAGCGCGGCGCCGCCATCGTCGACGCCGACGCCATCTCACGCAGCGTGACGGCCGCCGGCGGCAGCGCCCTGCCGGCGATTGCCGCGCAGTTCGGCGCCGCGCTGATCGGCGGCGACGGTGCGCTCGACCGCACGGCGATGCGCGAGCTGGTGTACCGCGATGCCGGCGCACGCCAGCGCCTGGAAGCCATCGTGCACCCGCTGGTGGCGCAGGAAACCGAGCGCCAGGCGCGGCAGGCGATCGACGGCGGCGCGCCGATGCTGGTGTTCGACGTGCCGCTGCTGGTCGAGTCCGGCGCGCGCTGGCGCGCCCAGGTCGATCGGGTGCTGGTGGTCGATTGCGACCCGGACACCCAGATCGAGCGCGTGATGGCGCGCAACCAATTCGCGCGCGACGAGGTCGAGCGCATCCTGCAGGCGCAGGCCACGCGCGCGCAGCGCCTGGCCGCCGCCGATGCGGTGCTGTTCAACGGCGCCGGCGTCACACTGGCCGCGCTGCGTTCACAAGTCGACACATGGGCCAGCCGCTTCGGGCTATGATGCCCGCCTGCCCGCGAAGGCCCGCCGCGTGATCCTGTACGAGTACCCTTTCCACGAACGCATCCGCACCTATCTCCGGCTGGAGCACCTGCTCACGCGACTGGGGCAACTGCTGCCACGCGAGGATGCGCTGGATCACCACTTCGCGCTGATCACCCTGTTCGAGCTGATGGATGTCACCAGCCGCGCCGACCTGAAGTCGGACCTGCTGAAGGACATCGAGAAGCAGAAGTCGCGCATTTCGGCCTACCGCGGCAACCCGGCCATCTCGGAGGCCTCCCTCAACACCATGCTCGACCGGCTCGAGCAGGTGTTCACGCTGCTGAGCCAGCAGCACAGCAAGCCCGGCCACGAGCTGAGCGAGATCGAATGGCTGATGGCGATCCGCAGCCGCTCCGTCATCCCCGCCGGCACCTGCTCGTTCGACCTGCCGGCCTACCACGCCTGGCAGCACCTGCCGCCAGACCAGCGCCGGCGCGACCTGGCCCACTGGACCGGTTCCCTGGCGCCGCTGGCACAGGCGATCGTCGTGCTGATGCAGATCCTGCGCGATTCCGGCAAGCCGCAGAAGGTCATGGCGACGGCAGGCCAGTTCCAGCAGACCTTGCCGCAGGGCCGCGGCTTTCAGCTGCTGCGCCTGCAGATCGACGAGGCGCTGCAGCTGGTGCCCGAGATCAGCGGCAACCGCCTGATGGTGGCGGTGCGCTTGATGCGGCACGACGCCGACGGCCGGCTGCAACTGGCGCGCGAGGACGTGCCGCTCGAGTTGACCCTGTGCGCATGAGCCAGCCAGCCGCCACCTCCGCGCCCCGCACCGTGCGCTGCCCGGCCTGCGGCGGCCCCAGCCTGTACGCGCCGGAAAACCCGTACCGCCCGTTCTGCAGCGAGCGCTGCAAGCTGCACGACCTGGGCGCCTGGGCCAGCGAAAGCTTTCGCGTCGAGGTGCAGGAAGACGATGGCGCGCAGCCCGACGACCCGGGCCGTTGATCGCAGCGATGCGCGCGGCGCGTCGACATCGCCAGCGCCAGGATCGCAGATGACCGCGCTCTGGCGAGCGCATGAGCTCGGCTTCGCCCTTGATGACGCGCCTGACGGCGCATGATTCAAATCACGGCGCGCTGTTGTCGTATGTCGTCGCCGCCGCACGGCGGCGCGGTCATGGCGCGCAGCGCCGTCATCCACCGTCCGGCCGCGCGTCAGGCCGATCATGCGGCCGCTTCGTCCAACCACTGCAGCACCGGCAGCGCGCCCGGCAGAATGGGCGCCACCTGCACCGGCAGCCGCTCCCAGCGGAAGCGCTGCCCCTCGCGCATCTGCAATTCACCGCGCCAGCTGCGCAGCTGGCAGAAGTGCAGCCGCACCAGCGCGTGCGGGTAGTCAACCAATTGCTCACGCCAGCGCTGCACTGCCCCTGGATCGACTTCGATGCCAAGCTCCTCGTGCAGCTCGCGCGCCAGCGCCTGCTCGACGCTCTCGCCGGCGTCCAGCTTGCCGCCCGGAAATTCCCAGTAGCCGGCATAGAGCTTGCCGGCCGGCCGCGTGGTCAGCAGAAAGCTGCCGTCACCCTGCAGCAGCACGCCGACCGCGACGTCGATGATGCTGCGCTGCTCGCCGCCCTCGCGCTGCAGATGCGCGTCGGCCCGCAGCACGGCGCCGTCGTCCACGGGGCGCCCTTCAGGCCTCGGCCGCGGCGCGGCCGATGAAGTCGCGCGCGAACTGATAGGCCACGCGGCCGGAGCGCGAGCCACGCTCCAGCGCCCACACCAGCGCCTCGGCGCGCGCGCCCTCGATCTGCGCCGGCGTCGCGCCCTGCGCGCTCAGCCACTGGGCCACGATCGCCAGGTACTCGTCCTGACTGAAAGGATAGAAGCTGACCCACAGCCCGAAGCGCTCGGACAGCGAGATCTTCTCCTCCACCACCTCGCCCGGATGCACCTCGCCGTCGTCGGTGTGCTGGTAGCTGAGGTTGTCCTTCATGTACTCGGGCAGCAGGTGGCGCCGGTTGCTGGTGGCGTAGATCAGCACGTTCGGCGTGCTGGCCGCCACGCTGCCGTCGAGGATGCTCTTGAGCGCCTTGTAGCCCGGCTCGCCCTCCTCGAAGCTGAGGTCGTCGCAGTAGACGATGAACTTCTCCGGCCGCCCGGCCACCACCTCGACGATGTCGGGCAGGTCGGTCATGTCGGTCTTGTCGACCTCGATCAGACGCAGACCCTGCGGCGCGTAGGCGTTCAGGCAGGCCTTGATCAGCGAGGACTTGCCGGTGCCGCGCGCGCCCGTCAGCAGCACGTTGTTGGCCGGCCGCCCCTCGACGAACTGGCGCGTGTTGCGCTCGATCTTCTCCTTCTGCGCGTCGATTTCCTTCAAGTCGTCGAGCCGGATCGCAGCGATATGGCGCACCGGCTCCAGCACGCCCTGCCCCGAGGCGCGCCGGCGGTAGCGCCAGGCCACCGCCTGCGACCAGTCGGGGGCCGACAGCGGCTGCGGCAGCACGGCCTCGATGCGCTCGATCAGGCGCTCGGCCTTGTCGATCAGGCGGGCAAGGTTGTCACTCATATCAAGCTTTGTCCTTCAGCTGGCAAGCGCAATGACGCGCCTGACGGCGCATGACCTCGGCTTTGCCATTGATGACGGCGCTGCGCGCCATGACATCGAATGCCCGCTCCGGTCATTTCGTCCTCGAAGCGCAGCGAGGTCATTTCGTCATGTCACGATCGGTAATCGGCGTTGATGCTCACGTACTCATGGCTGAGGTCGCAGGTCCACACCGTGTCGCTGGCGTCGCCACGGCCCAGCGCCACGCGCACCGTGATCTCGGCCTGCTGCATCACGCGCTGGCCGTCCTCCTCGCGGTAGCTCGGCTTGCGGCCGCCGTTCTCGGCCACGTGCACCTCGTCCAGATACAGGTCGATCCTGGTCTGGTCCAGGTCTTCGATGCCGGCGTAGCCCACCGCCGCCAGGATGCGGCCCAGGTTGGGGTCGCTGGCGAAGAAGGCGGTCTTGACCAGCGGCGAATGCGCGATGGCGTAGGCCACCTGGCGGCACTCGGCGGTCGTCTTGCCGCCCTCCACCTGCACGCTGATGAACTTGGTCGCACCCTCGCCGTCGCGCACGATCGCCTGCGCCAGCTGGCGCGCCACGCCCATCAGCGCCTGCCTCAACGCCTGGCCCTCGGGCGATTCGAGCGAGCTGACCGGCACATTGCCGGCCTGGTTGGTCGCGATGACCATGAACGAGTCGTTGGTCGAGGTGTCGCCGTCGATGGTGATGCGGTTGAACGAACCCTCGGCCAGCTCCCGCGCCAGCTGCTGCATCAGCGCCTGGTCCACCCTGGCATCGGTGGCCAGAAAACCCAGCATGGTCGCCATGTTGGGACGAATCATGCCGGCGCCTTTGCTGATGCCGGTGACCGTGACTTCGGCGCCGCCCACCATCGCCCTGGCGCTGAAGGCCTTGGGCACGGTGTCGGTGGTCATGATGCCTTCGGCGGCGCGCGCCCAGTGGCCGGGCTGGGCATCGGCGATGGCGGCCGGCAGGCCGGCGACGATGCGCTCGACCGGCAGTGGCTCCATGATGACGCCGGTGGAAAACGGCAGCACCTGGCCTGCCTCCAGGGCCAGCAGCCCGGCCAGCGCCGTGCAGGTCCGGCGCGCGTTCTGCAGGCCATCCTCGCCGGTGCCGGCGTTGGCGTTGCCGGTGTTGATCACCAGGGCGCGGATCGACTGGCCCTGCCCCAGGTGTTCGCGGCAGACCTGCACCGGCGCGGCGCAGAAGCGGTTTGTCGTGAACACGCCGCCGACGCTGGCGCCCTCGTCCAGCAGCAGCACGGTCAGGTCCTTGCGTCCGGCCTTGCGCACCCCGGCCTCGGCCACGCCGATGCGCAGGCCGGCGACGGGAAACAGCTTGGACGGGTCGGGCGCTGAGAGATTGACAGGCATGTTCGGCTTTCTTCGGGTTTCAACGCAACGGGCTGGCGTCTGGCAGCAAGTTGGGGCGAGTCAGACAGGCTGCCGGCCCTCACCCCGACCCTCTCCCAGCGGGAGAGGGAGAAACAACAACAGGCCGCGCAGCAGACCGCCCAGATGGTCGCTCAGCAGGCCAGTCCAGAACACCCTGGCCGGGGCTTCCCGGCCACCCGCGTCGTCCCCCTCAAGGGGAAGGCGCCGCAGGCGACTCAGCGGGGTCATGTCAGGGCGCCGTGGCAGTGCTTGTACTTCTTGCCGCTGCCGCACGGGCAGGGCTCGTTGCGGCCGACGCGCGGCACCGCGGCGACCGCGGCGCCCAGGCCGGCGGCAGCGCCGCGCAGCTGCGCCTCGGGCACCACCTCGGCCTCGCCGGTCTCGGTGGGCGCGCTGTAGGTGACGTTGCTGACGCGCTCGCCGCGCTGCTCCATCTGCTCGGCGGCCTGCTCGACCTCGTCCTCGGACTGGATGCGCACCGTCATCAGCGTGCGCGTGACCTCGTTCTTGATCACGTCCAGCAACTGGCCGAACAGCTCGAAGGCCTCGCGCTTGTATTCCTGCTTGGGCTGCTTCTGCGCGTAGCCGCGCAGGTGGATGCCCTGGCGCAGGTAATCCAGCGCCGACAGGTGCTCGCGCCAGTGCACGTCGATCGACTGCAGCAGCACCGCGCGCTCGAACTGGCGGAAGCTCTCCTCGCCCACCAGCGCCAGCTTGGCGGCGTAGGCCTGGTTGGCGGCTTCGACCACGCGCTCGACGATGTCCTCGTCGGTGATCGCGCTGGACGATTCAACCTCCTGCTGCAGCGACAGCTCGATCTGCCACTCGTCGGCCAGCACCTGCTCCAGTGCCGGGATGTTCCACTGCTCCTCGACCGACTCGGCCGGCACGTACTGGCGCACCAGGTCGGTGAAGCAGCCCTCGCGCAGGCTGGTGATCTGAGCCGTCAGGTCGGTGGCGTCGAGGATCTCGTTGCGCTGCTGGTAGATCACCTTGCGCTGGTCGTTGGAGACGTCGTCGTACTCCAGCAGCTGCTTGCGGATATCGAAGTTGCGCGCCTCGACCTTGCGCTGGGCGCTCTCGATGCTGCGGGTGACCATGCCGGCCTCGATCGCCTCGCCCTCGGGCATCTTCAGCCGGTCCATGATGGCGCGCACGCGGTCGCCGGCGAAGATGCGCATCAGTGCGTCGTCCAGGCTGAGGTAAAAGCGCGACGAACCCGGGTCGCCCTGGCGGCCGGAGCGGCCGCGCAGCTGGTTGTCGATGCGGCGGCTTTCGTGCCGCTCGGTGGCGATGATGCGCAGCCCGCCGAGCGACTTGATCAGTTCGTGGTCCTTCTGCCAGTTGGCGCGCAGGTCGGCCACGCGCGCCTGGCGCGCGGCTTCTTCCAGCGACTCGTCGGCCTCCAGCGCCTCGACCGCTTTCTCGACGTTGCCGCCCAGCACGATGTCGGTGCCGCGGCCGGCCATGTTGGTGGCGATGGTGATCATCTTCGGCCGCCCCGCCTGGGCCACGATGTCGGCTTCCTTGGCGTGCTGCTTGGCGTTCAGCACCTGGTGCGGCAGCTTCTCCTTCTGCAGCAGCTCGGAGATCAGCTCGGAGTTCTCGATCGAGGTGGTGCCGACCAGCACCGGCTGGCCGCGCAGATGGCATTCGCGGATGTCGGCGATGGCGGCCTGGTATTTCTCCTTGGTGCTCTTGTAGACGCGGTCGAGCTGGTCGTCGCGCCGGCTCGGCTTGTTGGGCGGGATCACCACCGTTTCCAGGCCGTAGATCTCCTGGAACTCGTAGGCCTCGGTGTCGGCGGTGCCGGTCATTCCCGACAGCTTCTTGTACAGGCGGAAGTAGTTCTGGAAGGTGATCGAGGCCAGGGTCTGGTTCTCGGCCTGGATCGGCACGCCCTCCTTGGCCTCCACCGCCTGGTGCAGGCCATCGCTCCAGCGCCGGCCGCTCATCAGGCGGCCGGTGAATTCGTCCACGATCACGATCTCGGGGCCTTGCTGGCCCTGCTGCACCACGTAGTTCTGGTCGCGGTGGTACAGGTGGTGCGCCCGCAGCGCCGCGTTCAGGTGGTGCAGCAGCGAGATGTTGGCGGCGTCGTACAGGCTGGTGCCCTCGGGAATCAGTCCCTGCTCCGACAGGATGCGCTCGGCGTTCTCGTGGCCCTGCTCGGTCAAGTAGACCTGATGCGACTTCTCGTCGGCGGTGAAGTCGCCCGGCTGCATCACGCCCAGGCCGGTGCGCGGGTCGGCCTCGCCTTCCTGGCGCACCAGCAGCGGCACGATCTTGTTGATCGCCAGGTACAGCGCGGTGTGGTCCTCGGCCTGGCCGCTGATGATCAGCGGCGTGCGCGCCTCGTCGATCAGGATCGAGTCCACCTCGTCGACGATGGCGTAGTTCAGCTTGCGCTGCACGCGCTCGCCGGGCTCGTAGACCATGTTGTCGCGCAGGTAGTCGAAACCGAACTCGTTGTTGGTGCCGTAGGTGATGTCGGCGTGGTAGGCGGCCTGCTTGTCCTCGCGCGGCAGCTGCGGCAGGTTCACGCCCACCGTCAGGCCGAGGAAGTTGTACAGCCGCCCCATCCACTCGGCGTCGCGGCCGGCCAGGTAGTCGTTGACCGTCACCACGTGCACGCCCTGCCCGGTGAGCGCGTTCAGGTACACCGGCAGCGTGGCGGTCAGGGTCTTGCCCTCGCCGGTGCGCATCTCGGCGATCTTGCCCTCGTGCAGCGCGATGCCGCCCATCAGCTGGACGTCGAAGTGGCGCATCTTCATGACCCGCTTGGAGCCCTCGCGCACCACCGCGAAGGCCTCGGTCAGCAGCTGGTCCAGCGTCTCGCCGGCGGCGAAGCGGTCACGGAACTCCTGCGTCTTGGCGCGCAAGGCGTCGTCGTCCAGCTGCTCGAGTTGCGGCTCCAGCGCAGTGATGCGCGCCGCCATCTTGCGGTATTGCTTGAGCAAGCGGTCGTTGCGGCTGCCAAAGACTTTGGTGAGGAGATTCGTGGCCATGCGTGCGCTGCGGTCACCGCGCCCGGGACAAGCCCGAGCCGTCGACCCGCAGATCCTGATTTGTCAAAGTGATGCCAAGCTGGAGGCAAAGCGTGCCGAAACAAGCTCGCCACGCGCTACGGCTGGCTGTTCATGAAGCAACCAGGCATTTTACCGCGCGGCCTCCGGCAGCTCCGATAATCGGCGCATGGATCCGTCCAACGCCTCCGTTCGCCGCGCCCGCAGCGTCACGCTGCAGGATGCGGTGGCCGGCGCACCGACATTGGCGCGGCTGGCTGAGCTGGCGGGTGAGTCGGCTGCGCGCCTGGCCATCGTGCGCCCGCTGCTGCCGCCCGGCCTGCGCGAAGCGGTGCGCCCCGGCGCCGCCGAGCCCGCATCGTGGTGCCTGCTGGTGCCGCACAACGCCGCCGCGGCCATGATCAGGCAGTTGGCGCCGGCGCTGCTGGCCGCCCTGGCCAGCCAGGGCCACGCGATCGAGACGCTGCGCGTGAAGGTGCAACGTCCCGCGCCCTGAGGGCTGCCGGCCCGGTTTCCCACACCAGCGGCGCTGCCACTTGCGCGGCGGGCGATAATGCGCAGTTTTCGCGCATCACACACGCGGCTGCCGCGCAGCCGGATCCATTCATGGCCGCTTTCGACGAAGAGACCGTTCTCAGTGTTCACCACTGGACCGATCGCCTGTTCAGCTTCACCACCACGCGCAGCCTCAGCCTGCGCTTCTCCAACGGTCATTTCACCATGCTTGGCCTGCGCGTCGACGGCAAGCCGCTGCTGCGCGCGTACTCCATCGTCAGCCCCAACTACGAGGAAACGCTGGAGTTCCTCAGCATCAAGGTGCCGGATGGGCCGCTCACCAGCCGCCTGCAGCACATCCAGCCGGGCGACCAGGTGATCGTCGGCCACAAGCCGACCGGCACGCTGCTGATCGACTATCTGTTGCCGGGCAAACGCCTGTACCTGTTCGGCACCGGCACCGGCCTGGCGCCCTTCATGAGCATCATCCGCGACCCCGACACCTACGAGAAATTCGAGCAGGTGATCCTGGTGCACGGCTGCCGG
Source organism: uncultured Ottowia sp. (assembly GCA_964534975.1). Taxonomy (GTDB): domain Bacteria; phylum Pseudomonadota; class Gammaproteobacteria; order Burkholderiales; family Burkholderiaceae_C; genus Ottowia. The sequence continues at coordinate 18,373 of CAZHSD010000027.1, forward strand.
CTGGTGAAGGAGTTGGCGTATCGCGACTACATCACGCAGCAGCTGCCCAGGCACGAGTTTCTGGGCGAGATGGTCAGCCAGCAGCTCAAGTACTACCCGACCGTCACGCGCGAGCCATTCCCGACCCAGGGCCGCATCCCGGACCTGATCGAGAACGGCCACATGGCGCGCGACCTCGGCCTGCCCGAACTCAACCCACAGGATGACCGCGTGATGCTGTGCGGCAGCCCCGAGATGCTGAAGTCGCTCAAGACGGTGCTGGAGGCGCGCGACTTCAAGGAAGGCAACACCACCACGCCAGCCGACTTCGTGGTCGAGCGCGCATTCGTCGAGCAATAGGACGCGCGGCCCGGCGCGGGCGCGGCGGCGCCGATCCGCGTCAGCCGCGCCAGTAGTTGTTGGCTGCCGCCACGGTCTGGAAGTTGATCGCGACCACCTGCGATGCGGCGGTCAGGCCGTCGGCGGAATGCGCGTACTCTGGCCGCAGCTCCTTGAGCACCTCGGTGTCCGGCTGCGTGTACTTGACGCCGCGCCGGCTGAGCGTGATGGCAAGCTCGAAACCCTCTTGCGGCGTCGCCGTGATGAGTGAATTCAACCAAACGTCTGTCATGTCAGTCTCCTCAAGATGTGGAGGCGATGATTGCAACGATCGGATGTCATCAGGCCGCTCAGGGTCAATCGACCCGATGCGCAATCAGCGTGACTCGCGCTCGCGCCGCTTGGCCAGCAGGCGCTGCAGCACCAGCGCCGGCACATAGGGCGCGACGTCGCCGCCAAGCTGCGAGATCTCGCGGATCAGCGTGCTGCTGATCGATTGCAGCGTCGCCTCGGGGGTCAGGAACACGGTCTCGACGTCGGGCGCCAGGTTGCGGTTCATGCCCGCCAGCTGCATCTCGTAGTCGAAGTCGGTGACGCCGCGCACCCCGCGCACCATCACCTTGCCGCCGCGCGCGACGACGAAATCGCGCACCAGGCCATCGAAGGGCTCGACGCTGACGTTGCCCAGGCGGCTGGCGGTGTCGCGCGCCAGTTCGAGGCGTTCGTCAAGCGTGAACAGCGTCTTCTTGTGGTGCGCCACCGCCACCGCGATGATCACCTGGTCGAACAGGCGCGAGGAGCGGCGCACGATGTCCTCGTGCCCGAGCGTGATGGGGTCGAAGGTACCGGGATAGACGGCGATCACGCCACGGCTCATGCGCCAAGTCTCCTGATTGTGATGCTGCAGGCTTGCGCGGCATTATGCCGGCGCATCCGGCTCGGCCGGCGCGGTCGCGCGGCGCAGCAGGTGCGCATGCACGGCACCCGCCTTCAGGTGCCGATGCGGCTCCAGCCCCAGCGCGGCCAGCGCCGCCGGTGCCATCCGCAGCGGCAGCTCCAGGTAAACCCAGCCGCCCGGTCGCACCGCGGCAGCCGCCGCCGCCAGTGCCGGTGCGACCAGGGCCGGCGCCTCGAACGGCGGATCGAGCAGCACCAGGTCGACGCTCGCGGCTGCCAGGGTCTGCAGCGCCTGGACCGCGTCGCCGCGCTGCACGCGCACGGCATCGGCCTGCAGGCGCGCCTTCAGCTCGCGCAGGCGCGCCGCCAGGCCCGCGTCCTGCTCCACCAGCAGCACCTCGGCGGCGCCGCGCGATGCCGCTTCCAGCCCCAGCGCACCGGTGCCGGCAAAGGCGTCGACGCAGCGCCAGCCGTGCAAGTCCTGCCCCAGCCAGTTGAACAGCGTCTCGCGCACCCGGTCGGGCGTCGGCCGCAGGCCCGGCCGGTCCGCCACCGGCAGCCGCATCCGGCGCCACTGGCCACCGATGATGCGCAACTCGCGCGGCATGGTGGCATGACGCGCGGCAGGGGACCGGGGCATTCTCGGCATGCGCATATTGTCACTGTCAGGCCGACGGCGCCGGGGCCACGAAAGATGGCATGATTGCCGATGAGAATCCCCTCCGGTGCCGGCGACTCGCGCGGCACAGGTCCCATCCAAGACCCGCCATGAGCCAAGCGCCCGCCACCCCCGCCGACTCCAAGGAGCCCTTGACCGACTTCTCGGACTGCCACGCGGGCATCCTGCGGCAGCTGGATGAATTCGGTGAATTGCCGGCCCTGCTGGCGCCGGCGCAGCGGGCGCGTGAGATTGCCGGGCACCTGGTGTCCTTCTTCCGCGAAGCGGTGTTCGAGCACCACCAGGACGAGGAGCGTGAACTGTTCCCGGCGGTGCTGGCCAGCAGCCACCCGGGCGAGGAGCGCGAGCGCGTCAAGCGCATGATCGACGCCCTGACGCGCGAACACCGCGACGTCGAGAAGCAGTGGAACGCGCTCGAGCCGCAGCTCAGGAAGCTGGCCAAGGGCCAGGCGGCCGCAGTCGATGCCGATGGCATCGCCAGCATCATCAGGCAGTATCAGGCCCACGCCCGCTTCGAGGAGGCCGAATTCCTGCCGTTGTCGGCGCAGATCCTCAGCCGCAACAGCAACCACATGGCGGCCCTGGGCCTGTCGCTGCACATCCGGCACCGGCCGCCGATCTTCGGCCACATGTGAGTCCAGGCGCGCTGGTCCGCGCCAGCCGCCGCGAACAAGGGATCAACTGCCCTGCCCGCGGGCCGCCGTCCTACAGTCGCGCCGCAGCTCGCGCCCAAGAATGATCTCCATCGACCCGGCATGGGTCCAGCAATGGGATCAGCGCAATGAGCACCAGTTTCAGTCCCGACCCCGGTCATTTCACCGTGGCCGGCGCCTACTACCCGACCGGCCACGTGTTCGCCATGTTCAACGACCAGGCCAGCGCCGAAGCCGCTGCGCGCACCTTGTCGGAAACGGTTGCCGAGGGCGAAATCACGCTGGCCACCCCGGCGGCGATCGGGCAGGCGTTTGCCCGCCGCGCCGACGAGGTCGGCCAGGGCATCCCGTCGGTGGGCCGCGAGGATCAGTTCATGCTGCGCTTCGTCGAACTGGCCCGCAGCGGCCGGGCCGGCCTGCTGATCGAGGTCGGCGACGCCGATCCCGAGGCCCTGGGCACGGCGCTGCGTGCGGCCGGCGCCGTGCTGGCCTACCACTACCGCCCGCTGGTGATCGAGGATCTGGTACCACCCAGCCCGACGGCCGAGGCCGCCGCCGCCGGCAAGCTCTGAACGGCGGCGGAACGCGAACGGCCGCCGCGCATGCGCCGGCCGAACATCCATTGGAGACACATCATGGCTGACAAGCACAAGACCGACACCACCGAAGCCCCCGCGCCACTGCAGCAGCCGTCGCAGGATCCGCGCCTGGCGGCGCAGGTGCCGATGGACGCCGAAACCGCGGCGCGCGAAGTGAACAGCGTCGCCATGGGCGGTGCCATGGGGGCCGGCGCCGCCGCCGGCGCGGCGGTCGGCGCACTCGCCGGCGGGCCGGTCGGCGTCATCGTTGGCGGCACCGCCGGCGCCATCCTGGGCGCGCTGGGCGGCTACGCGGCGATCGACGCCAGCGATCCCGACTACAGCTACTGGAAGACGCAGCACGGCTCGCAACCCGGCATCGTGCCCGACTTCGACTACGACGACGACTACGCCGCCGCCTACCGGCTGGGCTACCAGGGCCGCCAGCGTTATGCCGGCCAGGACTGGGAACAGGCCGAAGCCGCGCTGGCGCAGGACTGGAGCACGCTCAAGGGCAAGTCGCGCCTGAGTTGGGAGCAGGCCAGGTTGGCCAGCCACGCGGCCTGGCACCGGATCGAAGACGCGCTGCCGGGCGATGCCGACGGCGACGGGCACTAAAACCCATCGCAGGAATGCCGTACCGACGCGCAGCGGCACCGCCACCGTCGACGGCCAGGCGATCTCGAATCCCGGACGCGTCGTCGACCCCGACACCGGCCTGACCAAGCTCGACGTGGCGCGCCACTACGCCAGCGTCGCGCCATGGCTGCTGCCGCATCTCGCGCAGCGCCCGGTCGCCCTGCTGCGTGCGCCGGGCGGCATTCGGGGCGAGCGCTTCTTCCAGAAGCACCTGCAGCACATCACCCTGCCCAGCGTGCGGCGGCTCGACCCGGCGCTCGATCCGGGCCACACCAGCCTGCTGGAGATCGTCGATCTGGCCGGCCTGATGGGCGTGGTGCAGATCAACACGCTGGAGCTGCACCCCTGGAACGCGCGGCACGACCGCATCGAGCGGCCCGACCGCTTCGTGCTCGACCTCGATCCCGGCGAGGGCGTGACCTGGCCCGAGCTGCAGCGGGCCACGACGCAGGTGCACGCGCTGCTGACCGAACTCGGGCTGGTGCCGTTTCTCAAGACCAGCGGCGGCCGCGGACTGCACGTATTGACGCCGATCCCGCGCCGCTACGACTGGGACACCGTCCTGGCGTTCAGCCGGCAGCTCACCAAACACCTGGCACGCCGGATGCCGGAGCGTTTCGTCGCCGTCAGCGGACCGAAGAACCGCATCGGCCGCGTCTATGCCGACTACCTGCGCAACGCGCGCGGCGCGACCACGGTGGCGGCCTGGTCGGTGCGCGCGCGGCCGGGCCTGGGTGTCTCGGTGCCGATCGCCTGGCGCGAACTGGAGCGCATCACCGGCGGCGCGCATTGGACGCTCGCCAACCTGCGCCCGCGGCTGCGCATCGGCAACCAGCCCTGGCACGACTGGGCGCGGTCGGCGCGGCCGCTGGGGCCGGCAATCAAGCGGATGCGCCAGGCGCCGCCCGGTGGCAAGTGAAGCGTCATGCACGAATTCGGGGGGCCAGCAACGCTTTGGCGTAGAGTGAACCGGTCGTGACCGACTCGGCCACGCCTGCCGAGGAGAGCTCCATGCCCACACCCACGATCGCCGACAGGCGCGCCACCTTCCGTGAACTGCATCGCAGCGGCTGCTTCGTGCTGCCCAACCCCTGGGATGCGGGCAGCGCGCGCGCTCTGCAGCAGCTGGGCTTCAAGGCGCTGGCCACGACCAGTTCGGGCCATGCCTGGTCGCAGGCCCGTGCCGACGGCCAGCTGTCCCGCGACGCCATCCTGGCGCACCTGCGCAGCATGGTCGAAGCCACCGAGCTGCCGATCAACGCCGACTTCGAAAGCGGCTTCGGCGACACGCTGGACGAGCTGGCGCAAAGCGTGCGCCTGGCGGTCGACACCGGCGTGGCCGGGCTGTCGATCGAGGACTCGACCGGCGACCCCCAGGCGCCGCTGCGCGGGCTGGACGAGGCCGTGGCGCGCCTGCGCGTGGCGCGGGCGGCCATCGACGCCACCGGCGGCGATACCCTGCTGGTCGGGCGCGCCGAGAACTTCTTCGTCGGCGTGCCTGACCTGGACGACGCCATCGCGCGCCTGCGCGCCTACGCCGAGGCCGGCGCCGACTGCCTGTACGCACCCGGCATCCGCACGCGCGAGCAGATCGCGGCGGTGGTCGCGGCGGTGGCGCCCAAGCCGGTGAACGTGCTGATCGGCTGGGACAGCGAGCTGACGGTGGACGAGCTGGCCGCGCTCGGCGTGCGGCGCATCAGCGTCGGCGGCGCACTGGCGCGCGCGGCCTGGGGCGGCTTTCTGCACGCCGCGCGCACGATCGCACAGCACGGCCGCTTCGACGGCTTCAACGGCAGTCCCACCGGCACCGAGCTCAACGCTCGCTTTCGCTGATCGGCTGACAGGCGGTCAGCGCACAATGCGGCCATGCTGCAACTCGCCGACATCCAACAGGCCGCCGTCCGGCTGCAAGGCCAGGTGCTGGACACGCCCTGCGTCGAATCGCGCACGCTGTCGCAGGTGACCACCGCGCAGGTGCTCCTGAAGTTCGAGAACCTGCAGTTCACCGCCTCGTTCAAGGAACGCGGCGCCTGCAACAAGCTGTCGCAGCTCTCGGATGACGAACGCGCGCGCGGCGTGATCGCCATGAGCGCCGGCAACCACGCCCAGGGCGTGGCCTACCACGCCCAGCGGCTGGGCGCACGCGCGGTGATCGTCATGCCCAGCTTCACGCCGGGCGTCAAGATCGCCCGCACGCGCGGCTTCGGCGCCAAGGTGGTGCTGCGCGGCGACACGCTGGAGGCGGCCAGCGAGCACGCGCGCGCGCTGGCCGCCGAGCAGGGCCTGGTGTTCGTGCATCCCTACGACGACGCCGCCATCATGGCCGGCCAGGGCACCATCGGGCTGGAGATGCTGCGCGCGCAGCCCGAGCTGGACACGCTGGTGGTGCCGGTCGGCGGCGGCGGGCTGATCGCCGGCATCGCCACCGCCGCCAAGGCCATCAAGCCGGGCATCCAGGTGGTCGGCGTGCAGACGCAGCGCTTCGCCGCCATGGTCGACGTGATGCGGGGCCAGCAGCACGCGCAGGGCGTGAGCACCATCGCCGACGGCATCGCCGTCGGCGCGCCCGGCAGGCAATGCGTCGAGCTGGTGCGCCGGCACGTGGACGACTGGCTGCTGGTCGACGAGCGCGATATCGAGCAGGCCATCGTGATGCTGCTGGAGATTGAGAAGACCTTGGTCGAGGGCGCCGGCGCCGCGGCGCTGGCAGCGCTGCTCAAGCACCCGCAGCGCTTCGCCGGCCGGCGCGTCGGGCTGGTGCTCTCGGGCGGCAACATCGACCCGCTGCTGCTGGCCTCGATCATCGGGCGCGGCATGGTGCGATCGGGCCGGTTGGCGCGCATCGTGGTCGGCACGCGCGACGTGCCCGGTTCGCTGGCGCGCATCACGCAGTTGGTCGCCGACGCCGGCGCCAACGTGCAGGAGATCAGCCACCAGCGCGCCTTCACCCCGCTGGCGGCGCAGAACGTCGAGATCGAGCTGGTGCTGCAGACACGCGACCGCGCCCACGTCAAGCAACTGCTGGCACGCCTGCAGCAGGAGGGGCTGGAGACGCGCTGGCAGGACGAGGCCTGACTGCATGGCCGCCGAGGCGGCCGGCGCGCGCGGGACTGCGCCAGCGCCGGCTATTCAAGCTCCGGGTCCGGCTGGTTGACGAAGATCAGCACGCCCAGGATCGCCATGCAGAACCTGAAGGCCGCCTCCTGGCCGTTCCAGGCCTTGGACTGCCACATCAGGAACCACTCGCCACCCACCACCATGAAGCCGAAGAACCAGACCAGGAAACCGACGGCGGCGCCGGCCACCAGCCACCGCTTGGCGCGCGCGAACTCGGCCGCCGGGGCGCGGCGCGCCCGCCACATCGCCAGCGCACCCGCGGCCAGCAGCACGCAGGTCAGCGCCTCGCCGGCGATGATGAGCCAGTAGGCCGCGTGCCACAGCAGCGGCGTGGTGATCGCACGGTACATCGCCTGGTTGCCCGGAAAGGTCGTGTCCATGCTCAGCACATGCCGGACGAAGGCGAAGTTGGAGTCGTAGTCGCTGAGGTTGTTGAAGGTCACCATGAAGGCGAACAGCGCCAGCACGGCGCCCATCAGCGCCTTGGCGCAGCGTGTCATCAGCATGGTCGGGCCTCCTCCATCGGCGGCTGCGGGTGGTACAGAATAGACGGCTTCAGGAGACGCGCATGCAGGCCCAGATCCGACTGACCGCCACCGCACAGGATCATGCGCGGAAGCACGCGCTGGCGTCGCGGTTGGACCAGCTGCGGCTCGGCGCCGAGGTGCAGGCGGACGATCTCGTCGCCCTGCCCGAAGCCGGCCGCGAGGGAATTTTCATCGTGCGCAGCCGCCGCTGGCAGATCGATCCGGACGGCGGCGCGCAACTGGTGATCGAGCTGGACCACCCTCCGCGCGCTGGCGGCCGGAGTTGAACGGCATGAGCCGGCCGTGGACGCCACATGCGAGCCATCCCGGACAAGATCACCCACCCGCGTCCCCTGCATCAGGCCGATGCCGGACGACCCGTGGCCCCTGACCGGCTCAGTACTGCCGCTGCGGCAGCCGCACGGTCAGCCCGTCCAGCGCCGGCGTCAGCACGATCTGGCAGCTCAGGCGGCTGCCGTCGTCGGCCGGCTCGGCGGTGAACTGCAGCATGTCCTTCTCGCCCAGCGACGCCGGCGGGACGCGCGAGCGCCAGGGCTCGTCGACGTAGACATGGCAGGTGGCGCAGGTCATGGCGCCGCCGCACTCGGCGACGATTTCCTCCACGCCGGAGCGCACCGCCGCCTGCATCAGGCTCATGCCGGGCCTGGCCTCGACGTCGTACTGCTTGAAGCTGCCGCCCACCGAGGCGGTGACGAAATGCACGGTGATCATCACATCCTGTTGAAAAAAAGCATCGATCGAGGCGACGGGTATACCAAATGCCGGCTGCCGCCACGGCGGCCATGCCTCAGCCGCTGTTGCGCAGCCCCGAGGCGATGCCGTTGATGGTGATGTGGATGCCGGTGGCCAGGCGCGCGCTGGTGTCGCCTTCGCGGTAGCGCTTGAGCAGCTCGACCTGCAGGTGGTTCAGCGGGTCCATGTAAGGCGCGCGCAGCTGCAGCGACTGCCTGAGCGTGCGGTTGTCGGCCAGCAGTTCGTCACGCTCCAGGATCGCCAGCAGGTGGCGGCAGGTCAGCGCCCACTCGGCACGGATCTGCTCGAAGATGCGGCGGCGCAACTCGGCGTCGGTCACCAGTTCGGCGTAGCGCGAGGCGATCGCCAGGTCGGTCTTGGCCAGCACCATGTCCATGTTCGACAGCAGGCTGGCGAAGAAGGGCCAGGTCCGGTTCATCTCGCGCAGCACCTGCAGGCCATCCGGATGGGCCTGCAGATAACGCTCGACCGCCGAGCCGAAGCCGTACCAACCCGGCAGCATCAGCCGGCACTGCGACCAGCTGAACACCCAGGGGATGGCGCGCAGGTCCTCGATGCGCTCCGACGCGCTGCGCGAGGCCGGCCGGCTGCCGATGTTGAGCGCGGCGATCTCCGATACCACGGTGGATTGACGAAAATAGGTGGCAAAGCCCGGCGTCTCGTACACCAGCGCGCGGTAGGCCGCAAACGCCTGCGCCGACAGCTCGTCCATCACGGCGCGGAACTGCGCGACCGGCACCAGCTCATCGTCGTGGCGCGCCAGGCTGGCCTGCAGCGTGGCGGCCAGCAGCACCTCCAGGTTGCGCCGTCCGGATTCGGGCGTGCCGTACTTGGCCGAGATCACCTCGCCCTGCTCGGTCAGCCGGATCTGGCCCGCCACCGCGCCGGGCGGCTGCGCCAGGATGGCGTGGTAGGACGGCCCGCCGCCGCGCCCGACCGAGCCGCCACGGCCGTGGAACAGCCGCAGCCGCACGCCATGCGCGCGGCACACGCGCACCAGCGCGGTCTCGGCCTGGTACAGCGCCCAGCCCGAGGTCAAGAAGCCGCCGTCCTTGTTGCTGTCGGAATAGCCCAGCATGACCTCCTGCTCGTCGCCGCGCGCCGCCAGCAGGGCGCGGTAGACCGGCATGCGGAGCAAGGCCTCCATGGTGTCGGCGCTGCGGCGCAGGTCCTCGATGGTCTCGAACAGCGGGATCAGGTTGACCGCCAGGCGCGGGCTGGCGCCGGGCCGCAGCAGGCCGCTTTCCTTCAGCAGCAGCGCCAGCTCCAGCAGGTCCGAGGCGCCGTCGGCCTTGGAGATGATGCAGTTGGCGATGGCGGCCTCGCCATGGCTGGCCTGGATCTCGCGCGCGGCATCGAAGATGGCCAGTTCGGCACAGGTCTCGTCGGAGTAGTCGAGGTAGGGCGAGCGCAGCGGGCGCGCGCTGGCCAGTTCCTCGGCCAGCAGCGCGACACGCTCGTGCTCGCCCAGGGCCAGGTAGTCGGCGCAGCGGCCGGCGCGCGCCAGCAGTTCGGCCACGGTGCGCACGTGCACGTCGGCGTTCTGACGCAGGTCGACCGCCGCCAGATGAAAGCCGAACACCTGCACCGCCCGCTGCAGCCGCGCCAGGCGCCCGTCGGCCAGTGCCGCGCTGCCGTGGCTGCGCAGCGAATCGGCCATCAGCGCCAGGTCGGCCGCCAGTTCGTCTGGCCCGGCATAGGCCTCGGCCGCCACCCCGCCGGGCGGCGCCGGCACCTGCGGGTCGAGCCGCCGGCCGGTCGCGGCCAGGCGCGCGTAGATGCCGGTCAGCGCGCGGCGGTAGGGCTCGTCGGCACGCTGCGGCGACTCATCGCCGCTGCGCTCGGCCAGCGCCATCAGCGCCGGCGTCGGCCGCACCAGCAGCTCGGACAGTGCCAGCTCGCCGCCCAGCGCGTGCACCTCGGCCAGGTAGTGCGTCAGCGCGGCGGCCGACTGCAGGCGCATCGCCTGGCGCAGCGTGTCGGCGCTGACGAAGGGATTGCCGTCGCGGTCGCCGCCGATCCAGCTGCCGATGCGCAGCAGCGGCGGCAGCGCCCAGTCGCGGCCGGCGAAGCGCTGGCGCAGTTGCTGGCGCGCCTGCAGGTACAGGCGCGGCAGCTCGGTGAAGAAGGTTTCCTCGAAGTAGCTGATGCCGTTGCGCACCTCGTCGATCACGTTCAGCCGCACCGGGCGCAGCATGCGCGTCTGCCACAGGCGCAGCACGGCGTCGGCAAGTTGTCGCTGGTTGTCTTCGGCCTCCTCGGGCGTCAGCTGCAGGCGCTCGCGCTCGTCGAGCAGGCGCGCGATCAGGCGGTGGTTGTGGATCTGGCTCTGGCGCTGCACCTCAGTCGGGTGCGCGGTCAGCACCGGCACCACCAGCGCATGCGTCAGCAGATCAGCCAGCACCTCGGCGCCGACGCCCTCGGCGACCAGCCGATCCAGCACATGCGCCAGGCTGTCGGGCCGCGGCGGCGAGGCGGCCAGGTCGTGCGCACGCCGGCGCCGCACGTGGTGCTCGTCCTCGGCGATGTTGGCCAGCTGCAGGAAATAGCTGAACGCGCGCACCACCACCTGCGCCTGGTCCTGCGGCAGCGGATCGAGCAGCGCCGCCATCTCGGCGCGCGCCTCGGGGTGGCTGTCGCGGGCAAAGCGCACCGCGGTGCGCCGCACCCGCTCGACCAGCTCGAACAGCGCCTCGCCCTCCTGCTGGCGCAGCGTCTCGCCCAGGATGCCGCCAAGCAGGCGGATGTCGTCGCGCAGCGGAGTTTCCTTGTCGAGGTCGATGGGGCGGATGGGCTGGGTGTTCGTCATGCGGGCCTCGGGCGGCTAGCGGGTGGGAAGGCCTGGGCAGGCAGCCGGACGCTTAGTATGGACGGATAGGTCGGGGTGAATGCAATGAACCCCAGCAATCGGTTGGAAGCTCGTGCATTCCCCTCTGTCGGGTTTCGCTGCGCTCAACGGCACGCCGCCGCTGCTTGAAGCCCCGGCCAAGCAGGCGCAGGCGGCTGTCCGTCAGAAAACCAACGGCGTCGACTTCTTGCGCGACTTCCGCGTCCTCTGCATTCAGTTATTCAGTCAGGCGCTCACATCCACCACCAGCCGCCCGCGCACCTGCCCATCCAGCAGCTTGGCCGCCATGGCCGGCGCGTCGGCGAGGCCGATGGTCTCGGTGTTGCTGGCCAGCACCTCGGCCGGCAGCTCGCGCGCCAGCCGCTCCCAGGCGGTGACGCGGCGCGCATGCGGTGCCATCACGCTGTCGACGCCGGCCAGCGTCACGCCGCGCAGGATGAAGGGCGCCACCGTGGCCGGGAAATCCATGCCCTGCGCCAGCCCGCAGGCCGCCACCACGCCGCCGTACCTGAGGCTGGCGCAGACATTGGCCAGCGTGTGGCTGCCCAGGCTGTCGACGGCGGCGGCCCAGCGCTCTTTCTGCAGCGGTTTGCCGGGCGCGTTCAGCGTGGCGCGGTCGATGAGCTCGCTGGCGCCCAGCGCCTTCAGATGCTCGGCCTCGTTCATGCGCCCGGTCGACGCATGCACCGTGAAGCCGAGCCGCGACAGCAGCGCGATCGCCGTCGAGCCGACGCCGCCGTTGGCGCCGGTCACCAGCACCGGCCCCTGCTCGGGCGTGATGCCGTGCTGCTGCAGCGCCATCACGCACAGCATGGCGGTGTAGCCGGCGGTGCCGATGCCCATCGCCTGGCTCGGCATCATGCCGGCGGGCAGCGGCACCAGCCAGTCGGCCTTGACGCGCGCCTTGCCGGCCAGCCCGCCCCAATGCGTCTCGCCCACGCCCCAGCCGTTCAGGATCACCGCGTCGCCGGGGTGGTAGCGCGCATCGCTCGACTCCAGCACCGTGCCGGCGAAGTCGATGCCCGGCACCATCGGGTAGCTGCGCACCACCGGCGCCTTGCCGGTGATCGCCAGCGCGTCCTTGTAGTTCAGCGTCGAGTGGCTGACCTGCACCAGCACCTCGCCCGGCGGCAGCCGGGCCTCGTCGATCTCGGTCAGCGCGCACTGCAGCGCACCGTCGTCGGCCTTGGTCAGCAGCAGTCCCTTGAACATCGGTGGTCTCCTTGTGAATGCGGTTTCTCAGCGGCGACTATAAGGCGCCGTTCGCGCACGCATAGACTGTGCAGCCATGCCGCGCGCCCGCACCCTCCGCCGCACCGACTTCAAGGCCGACGCGCCCGTCGTCGCCCACGCACTGATCGGCGCCACCCTGCTGGTGGACGGCGTCGGCGGCGTCATCGTCGAGGTCGAGGCCTACGACCAGCACGACGCCGCCTCGCACTGCCACCCCGGCCCGACGGCACGCAACCACGTCATGTTCGGGCCGCCCGGCTACGCCTACGTGTACCGCAGCTACGGGCTGCACTGGTGCGTCAACTTCGTTTGCCGCGAGGCCGGCCACGGCGCCGGGGTGCTGATCCGCGCGCTGCAGCCGACGCACGGGCTGGACATCATGCGCGCACGCCGCGGCATGGACAACGAGCGCCTGCTGTGCGCCGGCCCCGGCCGGCTGGCGCAGGCGCTGGCCATCACGCAGGCGCACTACGGCCTGCCGCTGGATGCGCCGCCGTTTCGCATCCTCGCCGCGCCGACCGACACCCCGGCCCTGGTGCTGTCGGGCCCGCGCATCGGCATCAGCAAGGCGATCGAGCTGCCCTGGCGCTTCGGCCTGGCGGGCTCGCGCTTCGTCAGCCGGCGCTTCTGATCCATTCCTGATCCCGGCGCCGGCCTGCCAGCCTTGTCCGACAAGCGCGCGGGCGCCCAGCCGATAGGTCGCGCGCGGCCGCGCTTCGCACAATGGCTGCACCAAGAACAAGCAGCGGCCGACGCGCCGCCAAGGAGCACCGACATGACACTCATCCGCCTGCACTCCCTCGCGCTTCCGGCCGCCACCGCCCTGGCGCTGATCGTCGCCGGCTGCTCGACCCATCCCTTCGCCCCGCAGGGCCGCTATTTCCAGTACCACACCGACAACAACAAGGTGGTGGCCGAATACCTGACCCAGGACGCCATCACCTGCCAGCAGCACCTGGCCAACATGAAGCAGCGCAACGCGCACGGCAGCGAAGCCGTGCGCTGCTCGGCCAGCTCCGCCGCCGCCGGCCTGCCGGTCAGCGCCGCCGTCAGCGACCCAGCCACGCGCAGCAACTACAGCTTCCGCTTCGCCAGCATGGAGCATTGCCGGCGCATGCTGCCGGCGATTGCGGCTGGCGCCGCCAACGTCACGGCCAACTGCCGCTGACGACCGGCCACCATTTCCAACCCGCAGCCGCTCTTCCTCCCCAACCTCCACCTCCTCGACGGCCGCGGATTCCAGGCGATGCCACTGCGCTTGCAGGGCATCGCCTCCTTTCTGGCTCGTGCAATGAACGGCCGTGCCAGCACCATCGGCTGACGCTGAACCAACAGCGGGCAGCGTGACTCCGACCCGGATCGTCCCCTCCCCGGAGCCTGCGCCATGGTTCATGCCCGCCGCCACTTTTTCCTCGCCCTCGCCGCCACGCTGGCGCCGCCCGCCTGGGCACGCGAGGCTGCGCCGGCACCCGGCGCTAAACTGGATCAGCACGTGCAGGCCTTCCTCGACACCAAGCGCGGCGACTGGCACCGCGGCATCAACCTGTGGAACGTGCCCGAGGCCGGCGCGCGGCTGATGCACGATCTGGTGGTGCAGCGCGGGCACAAGCGCATCCTGGACATAGGCACCTCCACCGGCCACAGCGCGCTGTGGCTGGCCTGGGCGGCAAGCAAGACCGGCGGGCGCGTGACGACGATCGAGATCGACCCCGGCCGCCACGCCGAGGCGCTGCGCAACTTCCGCGCCGCGCGGCTGGACGGCTTCATCGACGCCCGGCTGGGCGACGCGCACGAACTGGTGAAGGCGCTGCCGGGGCCGTGGGACTTCGTGTTCCAGGACGCGGACAAGAGCTGGTCGCTGAACTACTGGGATGCTCTCAAGGACAAGCTCTCGCCCCGCGCCTGCTACGCCGTGGACCACGTGATGCATTCCAGCGCGCCCGGCATCCGCGGCTTCGTCGACGCGGCGCGCGCCGACGCGCGCTTCGAGCACCGGGTGCACGACATGGGCTGAGGCGATCTGTTCGTGGTATGCGGCAAAGGCGGGTGAGCGCTATTCAGAGCAGCTCGACCCCGAAGCGTCGCATCACCCAGGCCAGCACAACGAAGCAAGCGATGGTGAGCAGCGCGCTGCCGGCCAGCGCGCCCCAGAAGCCCCAGGCGCGGTGCATCGGCGGAAACAGCGCGAACATCGGCAGCGTCGACAGCGCGTACCAGAAGGTGTACCAGGCGTGGTTGGTGATGCGCTCGGCGGGCTGCTTCTCGAAGTACAGCCACAACAGGGTCAGCAGCGTGACCAGCGGCAGCGCCGCGATCAGCGCGCCCAAGCGCTCGCTGCGCTTGGCAATCTCGGAGATCAGCACCACCAGCGCGGCGGTGACGAGGTATTTGGTGGCGATCCAGGCCATGCGCGTGTTCCCGACGACGGAGCGCGAGTGTCGCACGGCTGCGCCGCCCAGGCATTCTGGGCCGGCCCTACGCCGGGCGCGCCGCAGCGCAGGCAGAATACGGCCAAGACACGGCCCGAACGGCCAAACTCGCATTGGAGAACCCATGAACGCAAGCGCCCACAGTCAGAAACTCGAATACGTCCCCGGCAACGACGGCATGCAGCCGGGCGAGAAGGCGCGCGGCCGCGTGGCCATGCTGCTGGAATACCGCGCCGGTGACGGCCCGATGATCCAGATCCATCCCGACTACAGCCTGGAGCTGGAGCGCGCACAGCAGAGCATGGTGGTGAGCTGGAAGGAAGATGGCCAACCGATGAACGCCTCGATCCCGGTGGTCGAGCTCGACGTGCTGCTGCAGGCCGGCCGCATCATGATCGAGCGCTGAGCCCGCGGGCGCGCACCACGGACCGGAAGGCTGAAGTGCTCGGTCGTTTCGAGCGACTGCTGGCGCCCTACCCCGAGCCCGAGCCCACACTGCCGCCGCGAGGCTTCGGCGCCTTCGTCTGGAGCGCCACCACCGGCCTGCGCGGCTACATCGCGCTGATGGCCGCGCTGTCGGCGGCCACCTCGGTGTACGAGGCGCTGCTGTTCGCCATGCTCGGCTATGTGGTCGACTGGCTGGGCGCGGTGGCGCCGGGCGGGCTGTGGGCGCAGCACGGCGGCGTGCTGATGCTGCTGGCCGCGGTGCTGCTGGCCTCGATCGCGCTGGTGGCGCTGCAGACCATCGTCAAGCACCAGACGCTGGCGATCAACTTCCCGCTGCGCCTGCGCTGGAACTTCCACCGCCTGATGCTGGGCCAGAGCATGGCCTTCTACGCCGACGAGTTCGCCGGCCGCATCACCACCAAGATCATGCAGACCGCGCTGGCGGTGCGCGACATGATCTTCACCAGCGCCGAGGTGGTGATCGGCATGGGCGTGTACATGATCACCATCCTGCTGCTGGCGGCCGGCTTCGACGGCTGGCTGCTACTGCCGTTCCTGCTGTGGGCGCTGGCGTGCGCGGGCGCCTGCTGGTATTTCGTGCCGCGCCTGGGCCGGGTCAGCCGCGCCCAGGCCGACGCGCGCAGCGTGATGACCGGGCGCATCACCGACGCCTACACCAACATTGCCACCGTCAAGCTGTTCTCGCACACTCGGCGCGAGGCGCATTTCGCGCGCGCGGCGATGGAGGATTTCCAGCACACCGGCTACGCCCAGATGCGGCTGGTGAGCCGCTTCGAGATCGCCAACCACGTGCTGATCGTGCTGCTGATCCTGGGCGCCTGTGGCAGCGCACTGTGGCTGTGGTCGCGCGGCCAGGTCGGCGCCGGCGCGGTGGCCGCCGTCACCGCGATGGCGCTGCGCCTGTCGGGCATGAGCCACTGGGTGATGTGGGAGATGACCAGTCTGTTCGAGAGCGTGGGCACCATCCAGGACGGCATCAACACGCTGGCGCGCCAGCGCGCGGTGGTCGATGCGCCGCACGCCCGGCCGCTGCTGGTGACGCGCGGCGAGATCCGCTTCGAGGACGTGCAGTTCGCCTACCGCGACGGCGACCGCCAGGTGATCGACCATCTTGACCTCGCCATCCGGCCGGGCGAGAAGATCGGCCTGATCGGCCGCTCGGGCGCCGGCAAGTCGACGCTGGTGAACCTGCTGCTGCGCTTTCACGACCTGCAGGGCGGGCGCATCCTGATCGACGGCCAGGACATCGCCCACGTGACGCAGGACAGCCTGCGCCAGCACATCGGCATGGTGACGCAGGACACCTCGCTGCTGCACCGCTCGATGCGCGACAACATCGCCTACGGGCGGCCGGACGCCAGCCAGGCCGAGCTGGACGCCGCCGCGTGGCGCGCACGGGTCGATGAATTCCTGGCGCAGCTGACCGACCCCAAGGGCCGGCGCGGCTACGAGGCCTACGTCGGCGAGCGCGGCGTCAAGCTCTCGGGCGGGCAGCGCCAGCGGGTGGCGATCGCGCGCGTGATGCTCAAGGACGCGCCGATCCTGCTGCTGGACGAAGCCACCAGCGCGCTCGACTCGGAGGTCGAGGCGGCGATCCAGGACAGCCTGTACGAGCTGATGAAGGGCAAGACCGTGATCGCCATCGCGCACCGGCTGTCCACCATCGCGGCGCTGGACCGGCTGATCGTGCTGGAGCGCGGCCGCATCGTCGAACAGGGCACGCACGCCGAACTGCTGGCGCGCGGCGGCTTGTACGCCACATTGTGGGCGCGCCAGAGCGGTGGCTTCCTGGGCGAGCCGATCGAGGAGGCCGAGGCCGCGCTGCCCTGAAGCAGGCCCGCCGGCCGCGCAGTCAGCCCGGCGCGCGCCGCCGCAGCCGGCCGTCCACCCACGACATCAGCAAGTGCGCCGCGAAGCCGGCCGGCACGCCGAACACGGCGGCCGAGGTGGGGTGGATGTCCCACCAGCGCCCGCCCGGCACCAGGCCCCAGGACGCGCGCCAGCCGGGGCTGGCCAGCAGCATGTAGCCGAGCGTGACCAGGGCACCCACCAGCAGCGCGGCGACCGCGCCGCGCGCCGTGGCGCGGCGCCAGAACAGGCCCAGCACCAGGCTGGGGAAGAAGGCCGCCGCCGCCAGCGAGAACGAACCCGCCACCAGCGAGATGATCTCGGCCGGCTTGAGCGCCGCCACCGCCGCCGCCACCATGGCGGTGGCCAGCAGCGTGAACTTGGTCAGGATCACGCGGTTTTCCGACACCCGCACGGTGCCGCGGCGCAGCGGCGCGGTGTCGTGCACGATGGCGTTGCTGATGGTCAGCAGCAGGCCGTCGGCGGTCGACAGCGCCGCCGCCAGACCGCCGGCCGCGACCAGGCCGGAGATCACGTAGGGCAGGCCGCCCAGCTCGGGCGTGGCCAGCATGATCATGTCGGCGGCCAGGCGCAGTTCGCCGAACTGCAGCACGCCGTCGCCGTTGATGTCCTGCACCGAGATCAGCGCCGGATCGACCCGCGCCCACTGGGCGATCCAGTGCGGCAGCTGCTCGAAGCTGCTGCCCACCAGGGTCTGCATCACCTCGTACTTGACCAGCACCGCCAGCGCCGGTGTGCTCAGGTACAGCAGCGCGATCAGGCCCAGCGACCAGACCACCGAGCGCCGCGTGTCGGCCACGCTGGGCGTGGTGTAGAAGCGCGTCAGCAGGTGCGGCAGGCTGGCGGTGCCGATCATCAGGCAGAACATCAGCGCCATGAAGTTCAGCCGCGAGGACTGGAACGCCGCCCGCTCCTCGGGCGTGCCGTCGGGATCGCCGGCGAAGGCCTGGGTGTGGCGCGGCAGGCCGCCCAGCGGGGCGGCGCGCGCCTGCGCCTCGTTCATGGCACGCGTCCATTGCTCGCGCGCAGCCGCCGCATCCCTGGGCAGCGCCGCCAGTTCGCGCCGCGCCGCCATCACCAGCGAAATGTCGGCGCCCTGCACGCGCAGCATGCGCTGGCGCTCTTCCAGCGCGTCGCGCTCGCGCACCAGCGCAGCCGCCGGGTCCTGCAGGCGGGCGGCGTATTCGTCGGCGCGCTGGCGGTGGATGGCGCGCACTTCCTGCTCCGCCGGCGAGTCGATCAGGGCGCGCTCCAGGCGCTCGATCTTGGGCAGCTGCGCGCCATAGGCCAGCGGCGCCAGCGGCGTGCCGAGTTGCTTGTAGGCCAGCCACGACACCGGGATCAGGAAGGCCAGCACCAGTACCACGTACTGCACCACCTGGGTCCAGGTGATGGCGCGCATGCCGCCCAGGAAACTGCACACCAGCACGCCACCGAGGCCGAGCAAGATGCCGATCTCGAACTGCACGCCGGTCAGGCGCGAGGCGATCAGGCCGATGCCGTAGATCTGCGCCACCAGGTACATGAACGAGCAGGTGGCCGCGCCCAGCGCCGCCAGCAGGCGCGGCCAGCGCCCGCCGTAGCGCAGGGCGAAGAAGTCGGGCACGGTATACAGCTCCATGCGCCGCAGGCGCGGCGCGATCAGCAGCCCGACCAGGCAGAAGCCGCCGGTCCAGCCCAGCACGTAGGCCAGGCCGCCGGGCTGCGCCGCGGTGCCGGAAAAGCCCTGCAGGTACAGCGCGCCGGCCAGGCTGATGAACGAGGCCGCGCTCATCCAGTCGGCGGCGGTGGCCATGCCGTTGTACATCGGCGGGATGCGACGACCGGCGACGTAAAACTCCTCCGGGTCGGTGGTGCGCGCGTAAATGCCGATCACCGCGTACAGCATCACCGACAGGAACAGGAAGATTGGCCCGATCCAGTCGCGCGACAGGCCGGCGCGCTCGGCCCAGGCCATCAACAGCAGGAAGACGACAAAGCCGAGCACGAACAGCAGCAGCTGCCGGTGCAGCCGCCACAGGTAGCTGCGCGCCGCGCCGCGGCTAGCCGCCTGCGTCATGCGCCGCCTCGTCGTCGGGCCCGGTGGCTTCGTCGTCCGGGTTGCGGTTCATGAACCAGGCGTAGACCAGCACGATGGCGATGAACACCAGCACGCCGCCCTGCGCCGCCAGCCAGTAGCCGAGCGGCCAGTCGCCCAGGGCCTGCTCCAGGTCGCGGGCGAAGAACATGAGGCCGAACGACAGCCCGGCCCAGATCAGCAGCAGCCCCGCCCTCAGCCAGGCCGCGCCCGCGACTTCCGGCCTGCTGGGCGGTGCGGCGCGATCGGTCACCACTCGCCTGTCCAGCTTACCATCCGCTACTGCGCCAGCAGCGTCCAGGTGTCGATCACGCTGTCGGGGTTGAGCGAGATCGAGGCGATGCCCTGGTCGGCCAGCCAGCGCGCGAAGTCCGGGTGGTCGCTGGGGCCCTGGCCGCAGATGCCGACGTACTTGTCGGCCGCCTTGCAGGCCGCGATGGCGCGCGTCAGCATGGCCTGCACCGCCGGGTCGCGCTCGTCGAAGTCGGCCGCCAGCAGCTCCATGCCGCTGTCGCGGTCCAGCCCCAGGGTGAGTTGGGTCAGGTCGTTGGAGCCGATCGAGAAACCGTCGAAGTACTGCAGGAAATCCTCGGCCAGGATGGCGTTGCTGGGCACCTCGCACATCATGACCACCTTGAGCTCGTTGTCGCCGCGCCGCAGGCCCTTGTCGGCCAGCAGCCGGGTCACGCGCTCGGCCTGCGCCAGCGTGCGCACGAAGGGCACCATCACCTGCACGTTGGTCAGACCCATCTCGTCGCGCACGCGCTTGAGCGCCTCGCATTCCATCGCGAAGGCCTCGCGGAAGTCCTCGCTGATGTAGCGCGCGGCGCCGCGAAAGCCCAGCATGGGGTTTTCTTCCTCGGGCTCGTAGCGGCTGCCGCCGATCAGCTTGCGGTACTCGTTGCTCTTGAAGTCCGACAGCCGCACGATCACCGGCTTGGGCCAGAAGGCGGCGGCAATCGTCGCCACGCCCTCGGCCACCTTGTCGACGTAGAAGGCGCGCGGGCTGGCGTGGCCGCGCGCCACGCTCTCCACCGCCTTCTTCAGGTCGGCGTCGACCTGCGGGTAGTCAAGGATCGCCTTCGGGTGCACGCCGATGTTGTTGTTGATGATGAACTCCAGCCGCGCCAGGCCCACTCCTTCGTTGGGCAGCTGGGCAAAGTCGAAGGCCAGCTGCGGATTGCCGACGTTCATCATGATCTTGGTGGCGATCGGCGGCATGGCGCCGCGCTGCACCTCGGTCACCTCGGTCTCCAGCAGGCCGTCGTAGATGTGGCCGGTGTCGCCCTCGGCGCAGCTGACGGTGACCAGGGTGCCGGTCTTCAGCCGCTCGGTGGCATTGCCGCAGCCGACCACCGCCGGGATGCCCAGCTCGCGCGCGATGATGGCAGCATGGCAGGTGCGTCCGCCGCGGTTGGTGACGATGGCCGAGGCGCGCTTCATCACCGGCTCCCAGTTGGGGTCGGTCATATCGGTGACCAGCACGTCGCCGGGCTGCACGCTTTCCATCTGGCTGATGTCACTCACCAGCCGCACCGGGCCGGTGCCGATCTTCTGCCCGATCGCACGGCCCTCGGCCAGCACCGGGCCGGTACTCTTGAGCTTGTAGCGCAGCTCGACCTTGCCGTGCTGCTGGCTCTTCACCGTCTCGGGACGCGCCTGCAGGATGTAGAGCTGGCCATCGCCGCCGTCCTTGCCCCACTCGATGTCCATCGGACGGCCGTAGTGCCGCTCGATGATGAGCGCGTAGTGCGCCAGCTGCTCGACGTCGGCGTCGCTCAGGCTGTAGCGGTTGCGCTGCTCGGCCGGCACGTCGACGGTCTTGACCAGCTGGCCGGAGGCGGCTTTCTCCTGCGGCGACGCGAACACCATCTGCACCAGCTTCGAGCCCAGGTTGCGTCGGATCACGGCCCGCTTGCCGGCCTGCAGCATCGGCTTGTGGACGTAGAACTCGTCCGGGTTGACGGCGCCCTGCACCACCGTCTCGCCCAGGCCGTAGCTGCTGGTGATGAACACCACCTGATCAAAGCCGCTTTCGGTGTCGATGGTGAACATCACGCCGGCCGCGCCCAGGTCCGAGCGCACCATGCGCTGCACGCCGGCCGACAGCGCCACCACGTCATGCGCGAAGCCCTTGTGCACGCGGTAGCTGATGGCGCGGTCGTTGTAGAGGCTGGCGAACACCTCCTTCATCTTGTGCAGCACCTGCTCGACGCCGACGACGTTGAGGAAGGTCTCCTGCTGGCCGGCGAACGACGCGTCCGGCAGATCCTCGGCCGTGGCCGACGAGCGCACGGCAAAGCTGGCCTGCGCATCGCCGCCGGAAAGCCGGGCGAAGGCCGCGCGGATGGCCTGCTCCAGGTCGGCCGGGAAGGGCTGCGCCTCGATCCAGCCGCGGATCTCGGCGCCGGCCTCGACCAGCGCGCGCACGTCGTCCACGTCCAGCCGCGCCAGCCGCTGACTGATGCGCTCGGCCAGGCCATCGTGCGCCAGGAACTGGCGAAACGCGTGCGCCGTGGTGGCAAAGCCGGTGGGCACGCGCACGCCCTGCGGCAACTGGCTGATCATCTCGCCGAGGCTGGCGTTCTTGCCGCCAACCACCTCGACGTCGGTCATTCTTAAGGATTCGAAAGGCACGACCAGGGCGGTCGGCTCGAACAGTGCAGACATGGGAAGGCTCCGGAGTTTAAAAACCTGCTGGCGCACCGGCGCGAAATCCGGCGGCACGCCCATCGGCGCAGATCGGGGCGGCATCCTTGTTCGAATGCTTGTGGCCGCCCGGACGTGCCCGAAACACGAATTCGCATAATGCGCGTGATTGTAGGGATGCCGGCCCCGCCGCCGCTGACACCCATCGACCCACGCCCAAACCCCCATGCCCGACCGCACCGTCTTCTTCATCTCCGATGGCACCGGCATCACCGCCGAGACCTTCGGCAACTCCATCCTGGCGCAGTTCGACTTCGCGCCGCGGCGCGTGCGCCTGCCTTTCATCGACACCCCCGACAAGGCGCACCAGGCGGTGCGCCAGGTCAACCACACCGGCGAACTGGAAGGCAAGCGCCCGATCGTCTTCACCACCCTGGTCGACCGCGAGGTGCTGGCGATCATCCAGAATGGCTGCAAGGCCATGCTGCTGGACATGTTCAGCACCTTCGTGGCGCCGATCGAGCAGGAAGTGGGCATCACCAGCCACCACCGCGTGGGGCGCTTTTCGGACGTCAGCAAGAGCCAGGCCTACCACGACCGCATCGAGGCCATCAACTTCAGCCTGGCGCACGACGACGGCCAGAGCAACCGCGACCTGACCGAGGCCGAGGTGATCCTGATCGGCGTCAGCCGCAGCGGCAAGACCCCGACCAGCCTGTACCTGGCCATGCAGCACGGCCTGAAGGCGGCCAACTACCCGCTGATCCCGGAGGATTTCGAGCGCCGTCAGTTGCCGCCGGCGCTGGTGCCGCACAAGAAGAAGACCTTCGGCCTGACCATCGCGCCGGAGCGCCTGTCGGAGATCCGCTCCGAGCGGCGGCCGGGCTCGCGCTACGCCAGCCTGGAGAACTGCCGCATGGAAGTCTCCGAAGCCGAGGCGATGATGCGCCGCTCCGGCATCCGCTGGCTGTCGACCACCACCAAGTCGATCGAGGAGATCGCCACCACCATCCTGCAGGAGGTCAAGCCGGAGCGCCTGAGCTACTGATCCTGGTCGGGTCGCCGGCCCGGCGCGCGGCCCTCCCGCACCCGGACACCGCGCACGCCCGGCCGGGGCGCCGGTGCGGCTACAGGCCCAGCGCCGCGATTCCCGCGCGGGCGATCTGCGCGTCCTCGCTTGACTTCACGCCGCTGACGCCGACCGCGCCCAGGCACTGTCCATCCTTCATGATCGGCACGCCGCCTTCCAGCATGCCGTCCAGCATCGGTGCCGACAGGAAGGCCGGGCGCTCGCCGTTGATCATGTCCTCGTAGCCCTTGCTTTCGCGCCGGCCCAGCGCCGCGGTGCGGGCCTTGGCCGGACCGATATGGGCACTGATGGGCGCCGCGCCGTCCAGTCGGCTGAGGTGCAGCAGGTGGCCGCCGTCATCGACCACCGCGATCGTCACCGCCCAACCGTGCTTGAGCGCCTCGGCCTCGGCGGCGGCGGCGACCGCCTTGACGTCGGCAGCTTCCAGGAAAGTCTTGGTTTTCATGTTCTTGTCCTCATATGGGATGTCATTCACCCGTCTGGCGAGCGCCGGCAACCGTATCATGAAATGCCAGACCACCATGCATCATGTTGATTTGCATGGAATTTTTTGGCAAGGTCACCACTCTACGTACAATGAACCGCAAGGCCACCGTGTCGGCGGCCAGCGGAACAACCCCTCAAGGAGCAAGCATCGCATGAATGACCGCACACACACTCTGGCGTACCCCGACGTCGCGCGCGGCGGCGTCACCACGCCGGAACAGCGCAACAAGGTACTGCGCAACACCTACTGGCTGCTGGCGCTGAGCCTGCTGCCGACGGTGCTGGGTGCTTGGCTGGGTGTCGCCACCGGCATCACCGCCGGTCTGGGCGGTGGCCTGGGTCTGGTGGTGTTCCTGGCCGGCGCGTTCGGCTTCATGTACGCCATCGAGAAGACCAAGAACTCGGCCGCCGGCGTGCCGGTGCTGCTGGCCTTCACCTTCTTCATGGGCCTGATGCTGTCGCGCCTGATCGCGATGGTGCTGGGCTTCAAGAATGGTTCCGAACTGGTGATGACCGCCATGGGCGGCACCGCGGGCGTGTTCTTCGTCATGGCCAGCCTGGCCAGCGTCATCAAGCGCGACATCTCCGGCATGGGCAAGTGGCTGTTCGTCGGCGCGCTGGTGGTGTTCGTCGGCATCATCATCAACCTGTTCGTCGGCTCCGCCATCGGCATGATGGTCATCAGCACCCTGCTGGTGGGCGTGTTCAGCCTGTACATGCTGTACGACCTGAAGCGCATCGTCGACGGCGGCGAGACCAACTACATCAGCGCCACGCTGGCGCTGTACCTGGACCTGTTCAACGTGTTCCAGGGCCTGCTCGCCCTGCTGGGCCTGGGCGGCAGCAGCGACTGAAGGCCGATCGACCAAGGAAGAAAGGGGCCTGCCGGCCCCTTTCTTCATCCCAGCCCACGCAAGCGCGTCAGGCCCAGCCTGCCGCGCACCAGCCGCAGCCGCCGACGCAGCCGCAGCCGCCGACGCCGACGCCGACGCCGACGTTATAATGTGCGGTTCGACGGTGGCTGTAGCTCAGTTGGTAGAGTCCAGGATTGTGATTCCTGTCGTCGTGGGTTCGAGTCCCATCAGCCACCCCAACAAATAAAGGAAAGCTCGCTACGGAAACGATAGCTAGCTTTTTTGTTTGGCACCGATGTAACGGCGGATGTAAGAGCGTTTTCGGGGCGAATGGCTCTTTGCCGTTCAAGTCAACGCGTCCAGGCCAACAGGCGCTACATCTGTGTCGAACGTAAGAGGTCAGGCATCTGGCCGATGCGGACCGGTGTAAGTTAGGTCATGCTCGGCCCTCACCTTCTAGCCCCAACTGCCGAGCCACGATCTGCCTGCACACCCGATCCAGCTCCGGATAGAAGTCCGACTCGACGCTGAAGAACGCCAGCGCCTCCTCCACGTCATCACCGAAGTTGTCCTGCAGCGTCTCCACCAGACCGCAGGCGTGCAGCAGGAAGCCGGCGAACTCCCCCATGGACATCGGCTTCGAGCTCTTGGCCGCATGAGGCTCAAGCAGCCCTTCGCCGCCGTACTCGTCGACCACCCGGTACTGGAACCCTCCCTCCTTGGTCTGGCACGCATACACCGCAGTCACGTCAGCCGTCGTCGACTCCAGCGTGATGCGGGCGACTTCCACCTCGCCAGGCTCCAATGGCGGCAGGTAGTTGCCACCCATGAACCTCGGGTCACTGGCCTCCAGTATCTGGACCGCCTCCGGCAAGAGCGACCTCGCCAGCAGTACCGCCCTATCGGCGCGACCCTGTTCCACGAGATCCCTGGCCATCTTCCGGGACGCCGAGCCCTTGATCTGGGCGATCAAGTCTTCGACGCTCTCTTCCTCCCGCACGTAGCCATCGGGCCGATACCCGAGGTCCGCCTCGTCATCGTGCGCCAGCTCGTCTCTGGTGGGCTTGCCGGCGGCCCGCTCGACTTGCGCCACGACCTCGGCACTGATCGCCTCCGCGCGCGCCAGGTCGGCCTCGGCGTGCCGCATCCCGTCGACCACCTTCTCCAGCGCGGCGCCTTTGCCCCACTCCGCGATGGGCTGGAAGCGCAGGTACACCAGCGTGGTCCTGGGCTCGTCGCCATACGCGATGTCGGCCGCCAAGTGCTCGTAGCCGGCCAGGAGGACCAGGGGGCGCCACTCGAAGCGCAGCGCAGGATCCAGCACGCGGCGGATCGGCCCGTCGCTGCTGGCCAGGCGCTGCAGCAAGTCGGTCAGGCCGGCAAACGGCAGGCTCAGGAACACCATGTACAGCTCGCGCGACTGCGTCCATGTCGTCGGCTTGCCTGGCGCCTGCTCACGCCTCGGGTGGCCGGACGCCTGCAGGCCCGTCTCCCGTACCGAGCGCAGGAACGCCTCGGCTGGCTGCGTGCCTTCGGTCCAGCCGGTGGCCTCGCCCTCGTGGACGCAGACGCCCTGGTACGACAGGCTCGCATCGGCCACCACTGGGTACGGCACCTGCCACTCGAGGAGACACGCCTGGAGCCGGTCGCGGAAACCGCGCAGGGCGCAGACCGCCATCGGGAACGCAATCGTCCTCAGCGGCCCATCGGGGATGCCGCAGAAGCCAGGTGCGTTCTCCTGCGGCTCGACCACCTTGAGCTGGTAGGTTGCTTCCAGCAGGCTCTTGACGGCGCTGTCCCAGTTTCCCGCCGACCGGCCGTACATGCCCTGGCCGATCATCACCGGCAGCGGAATGCGGGTGTTGAAGTGGCTGACGCAGCCATCGAGGCCACGCCACTGATCGCGAGCCACCCATTGCTGGCGGGCCGCATCGTGGCGCAACTCGAACCAGGTGTCCGCCTCGGTGCCCTGCCAGCGGGCCGACCAGCCCTCGTCCGACAGCCGGAAGCTGGCCGTATCGAGCGGCCCCAGCACCAGGTAGGGCGGCAGTGTTGACGCCGACCGAAATTTGACCCACCTATGGAGGTGATGCCGATCCAAAT
>CAZHSD010000028.1:0-44361 GCA_964534975.1 uncultured Ottowia sp.
CCCGGGTCAGATTTGAATCGGCACGGTGGGTCAAATTTGAATCGGCGCGGACACCTTGGATGCCATCGTCAGCAAGCGTGCTGGGCGGAGCGCGGCAGTGACGCGTTGAATGCGCTCACCCGGTTTCCTGCGCCCAACCAAACGCACAAAAAAACCGTCTTGATGCGTCCGCGTCTAAGCTGTTGATCTATAAGAATGTTTTTTTGGGGTCTTGCGGACTTCGGGCCTTTGCAGGCGGAGGGTCTGGAGAGAGCCACGCGCCCGAGAGAGCAGAAATCGGCTGCAAGCGTCCCTTGGCGGCGCGGAGTGAAGTCCGCAGGCGTTCGCACGAATGCGCGCAGACACGCGGGATTCCGCGCGATCAGCCAAGAAAAAACCCCAACCGAGAGCGGTTGGGGTTGGTGTAGTGGTGGAGCTGGCGGGATTCGAACCCGCGTCCGCGAACCTTCCACGCCCAGTTCTACATGCTTAGCGGTCTGATTTGAATCTCGCCACCTCGATCGCGCAGTCGCACGCTACCGAGGCAGCCAGTGCCCTTGAGTCTCGTTCACGCCCAAGGCACCCGGACAGTGAACCAGCCGATGTGAATGCCCTCGCAGCCTGGACGGTTTTGACACCACCCTTGCCCAGCCCATCGGCCTGCTGTTGCGAGGCTCACCGGTGTTTAAGCGGCGAGTGCGAAACGTTCGTCGTTTGCAGTTAGTTTGTTTCAGCGGTTTTACGAGGTGACTGAACCTCGGCATGCCCTGAGGCGATTCCAACCCACGTCGAAACCAGTGCAGCCCCTTAGGTCATGGGTATTTTAGGCCGGATCGAGCAGATTCAAGAGTTGTAGGGGCGCGTCGATGGCAGCGTCGGCGGGCCAGTGCGCGGCGTCGGCGCCAGGGCCGAGGTAGCCGTAGCGTGCGGCCACCGTGCCGACGCGCGCCGCGCGCCCGGCCAGCATGTCGCGCTCGTCGTCGCCGACGTAGAGGCAATGCCGGGGCTCGACGTCGACCCGGCGCATGGCCTCTTCCAGCGGTGCGGGGTGCGGCTTGGCGTGCGGCGTGGTGTCGCCGCTGACGATCACGCTGGCCGACGCGAACAGGGTGATCGAGGCTGTCAGCGGCGTGGTGAAGCGTTGCGACTTGTTGGTGACCACGCCCCAGCTCAGGCCACGCTGCTGCAGCGCGGACAGCAGCCGGTCGATGTCGGCAAAGGGTGCGGTCAGCCGCGTCATGCGGCGCTCATAGTTGCTGAGGAATTCCTCCTTGAGCGGGGCGAATTCCGCATCGTCCGGCGCCACGCCGAAGGCGACGCCCAGCATGCCGCGCGCGCCGGCGCCGGCGCTGCTGCGGTAGCGTTCCACCGGCAGCGATGTCAGGCCCCGGCGCACGCGCATCTCGTCGGCGGCCAGCGCGAGGTCGGGCGCGCTGTCGATCAGAGTGCCATCGAGGTCGAACAGCACGCAACGGATGCCGCGGAACATGGGGCCGATCAGTCAGCAGCCGCCGGTTTGCGCGCCGCCAGCATGTAGTTGACGCTGGTGTCGTGCGAGAGGCGAAAGCGCCTCGTGATGGGGTTGTATTCGAGTCCGCGGCTGTGCTGCAGGTCCAGACCGGCAGCGCGGCAGAACTGGCCCAGTTCGCTCGGACGCAGCAACCGGGCGTATTCGTGCGTGCCGCGCGGGACCAGCTTGAGCAGGTACTCGGCGCCGACGATGGCCAGCAGAAAAGACTTCGGATTGCGGTTGATGGTGGAGAAGAACACCCAGCCGCCCGGCTTGGCCAGCGTGGCGCAGGCGCGCACGATGGAGGCGGGATCGGGCACATGCTCGAGCATTTCCATGCAGGTGACGACGTCGAACTGGCCGGGCATTTCCTCGGCCAGCGCTTCGGCGGCCACCTGCCGGTAGCTCAGGCCCTGGGTCTGCGTCTCGAGCGCATGCAACTGCGCCACCTTGAGCGACTTCTCGGCCAGATCGATGCCCAGCACCTCGGCGCCTTGGCGCGCCATCGACTCGGCCAGGATGCCGCCGCCACAGCCGACGTCCAGCACGTGCTGGCCGCGCAGCGGGTTGATCGAGTCGATCCAGTCCAGGCGCAGCGGGTTGATCTGGTGCAGCGGCGCGAACTCCCCCTCCAGATCCCACCAGCGGTGCGCGAGGGCGGAAAACTTGCTCAGTTCGGCTGGATCGGCGTTGGCGGTGTCCATGCGCGCATTGTCCCACGCGATCGGATCACCGAAGTGCGCCAAACACTGCCCGACGCGGTGTCATGGCACGAGGCCGTGCAGGCGCGCGAAGCGCGCGCGCTCGGCCTGCACCTGGTCCGCCGTGATGCATTGGCGCGGCGGCTGACGACCGGCCGCGCGCCACAGGGCGCGATAGGCCTCGCTCTGATACGGATCGGCGACCACGTAGCCGGCTTGCGCGGGGCAGGCCTTGGTGTCGGTGCAGTCGTGCCAGGTGGCGCCGTAGATCACCCGGCCGTCGCGGGTGAGTCCGGGAAAGGCGGTCACCAGCACGCGGTGTCTGGCATGCTCCAGCCGGGCCGACTGGCGCAGTTCGCGGTCGTGGACGTAGATCTGCCCGAGGTCGCTGTAGGTCAGCCAGGCCGGTGCGCCGCCTGGTGGAAAACCGAACACCGCCTTGCCGGGTGATTCGCCCAGGTCGGCGCGCAAGTCGCAAGTCGCGGGGCTGGCTTCGGATGCCGAGCCGAGGCCGTAGACGCGCATGGATGGCTGGCCTTGGCGCGGTACCTGCGGGATGGCCGAGAACTCGCTGCCGTCGATCGAGATCATTGGCAGTGCGTAAACGTTGCCGTCCGTCGATGCGCGGGCGCTGCAGATGAAGCGTGGACCGGTGTTGCTGACGACCTTGGCGCGGCGGCCATCGTCCTGCACGCCGATGGTGGCGATCTGCAGCGGCCCCACACCCTGCTGGTCGGGGTTGGCATCCTGCGGCCAGCTCAGTGAGCGGATCCGGATGGTGGACGTGCCACCATCGGCGCCGTCATCCGGCGGCAGTTCCGAGGCGGCGGCATAGAAGCCCGTCATGCCGCCACGAAACAGGGGCCTGGCTTGCGTCTGCAGGCGCAGCACGTCGGCAAAGCGATAGTGCTCGCCGTTGACGTCGACCAGATAGCGCCAACTGCCCTGCACCGGGAAGGCTTCGTTGGACAAGGGCGTGCGATACGCCTTCACCGGGCCGGTGCCGGCGGCGGGCAACTCCATCAGGCTGACGCGCCCCAGCTTGGCGCCCGAGTACGAACGCAGCACGAAACGTCCATCGGGGCTGATGCGTTCGTAGGTGCCCAGCGCGGCGACGCCCTGATCGTTGCGCCCGACCTGTTCGGCATCGAGCGGCAGGTAGCTGATCGGTGCGATGCAGGCGTCGGCACCGCTGGACGACGCGGTGGCGAGAGCAGGGCTGGGCCCCAGCAACAACCCCAGGATTGCCGTCGCCAGTCCGGCGTGCCGCCTCAGGGACATGGGATCGCCTCCCGCCGCTGTTGCAGCACGGCGAGCCATGCGCCATCCGGCATCACGCCCGGCACCGGCCAGGGGTGGACCTGGCCGCAGCGGCCGACCAGGGCGCTGGGTGCGTGGTTGAGCAGGCGGCATGTCATGGCTGCGCTTTCCTGGAGCGCGGTCGCGTCGCGCAGATCCGGCTGTCCCGCCGCCTCGACGCCCGCCCACCATTCGGCGGCCGGCACTTGGGGATCGCGCATCGCGATGACGCGAAATCCAGCCCGCTCGGCGGCGTCACGCATGCGCGGCCATTGCTGCAGCGCCATCGGCATGCGGGGTGACAGCAGCACCAGCACGTGCGCTTCATGCTCCAGTCCGCCCAGCGCCGACAGCAGCGCCTGCTGGCAGGATGGCAGCGCACACGCCGGCGCTGCCATGCTGGCGAGCGCGCCAACAAAGGCCAGTGGCAGCAAACGGCGCACCGCGCCACGCTGCCTGGCGCGGTGCCGATCGCGGTGCCTGATCCTCATGCCTCAACAATGGAAAAAGCCTTGGGAGCTTTCACTCCCAAGGCTTTCAGCTTGGCGTCCGATTGAAGCGGATTACTTGGTTGCGCGGGTGCCAACCACTTCCACTTCAACGCGGCGGTTCTTGGCGCGGCCCTCGGCCGTGCGGTTGTCAGCCACGGGCTGCTTCTCGCCCTTGCCCTCGGTGTAGATGCGGTTGCGCTCGATGCCTTTGGACACCAGGTAGGCCTTCACGGCCTCGGCGCGACGCACCGACAGGCGCTGGTTGTAGGCATCGCTGCCGATCGAGTCGGTGTGGCCGACGGCGATGATGACTTCCAGGTTGATGTCCTTGATCTTGCTGACCAGGTCGTCCAGCTTGGCGCGGCCCTCGGGCTTCAGCACCGACTTGTCGAAGTCGAAGAAGGCGTCGGCGGCGTAGGTCACCTTCTGAGCGGCGACCGGGGCAGGCGCGGGAGCCGGAGCGGCAGGCGCGGGAGCCGGAGCCGCGGCAGGCGGCGCAGCCTTGGGCGCTTCCAGAGCGCCGTCGCAGCCTGGGGCGGCGGTGGCCGGGGTCCAGAAAGCGTCGCGCCAGCACAACTCGTTGGTGCCGTTCTTCCAGATCAGGTTGCCATGGCCACTGCGCCAGTTGTCGGAGTTGATTGTCGAACCAGCTGCGAAGGCGGAACCAGCCACGGTTGCAACAGCGAATGCGATCGCTACTTTGTTGAGTTTCTTCATGGTTCTCCTCATAGGGAAAAAAGCCGCAGCGTGGCTGCGATAAATCGGACGCTTCAAGTGACCACCACCAAAAACGTTGAAGTTGATTGTGCCACACGTCCTTGCGCATTCTTAGCAGAACCGGCGCCGGCGCCGTCAGACAAAGCCCGAAATCAGGCGTTATGTTGCTAAGACGCGACAACCCAAAGCACCTAGAATCTACCGGTTTACCTGCTTTGCGCTGCTAACTATATATATGACTTCATTCGCCAAAGAGACGCTTCCCATCAGTCTGGAAGAGGAGATGCGGCGAAGTTACCTCGATTACGCCATGAGCGTGATCGTGGGCCGCGCCCTGCCGGACGCGCGCGACGGCCTGAAGCCGGTGCACCGCCGGGTGCTGTTTTCGATGCACGAGGCCAACATCCACTGGAACCGGCCTTATGTCAAATGCGCCCGCGTGGTCGGCGACGTGCTGGGGCGCTTTCACCCGCACGGCGACTCGGCCACCTACGAGGCGCTGGTGCGCATGGCGCAGGACTTCTCGCTGCGCCATCCGCTGATCGACGGTCAGGGCAACTTCGGCTCGGTCGATGGCGACAGCGCCGCCGCCTACCGCTACACCGAGTGCCGGCTGGAGAAGATCGCCGGCGAGATCCTGGCCGACATCGACAAGCAGACCGTCGACATGGTGCCGAACTACGACGGCAAGGAACTCGAGCCCACCGTCCTGCCGACGCGGCTGCCCAACCTGCTGATCAACGGCTCGGGCGGCATCGCGGTCGGCATGGCCACCAACATCCCGCCGCACAACCTGAACGAGGTGGTGGACGCCTGCCTGCACTTGCTGCGCCAGCCAGAGGCGAGCATCGACGAGTTGATGGAGATCGTGCCGGCGCCCGACTTCCCCACCGGCGGCATCATCTACGGCGTGCAGGGCGTCAAGGACGGCTACCGCACCGGCCGCGGGCGCGTGGTGATGCGCGCCAAGGTTCACTTCGAGGACATCGACAAGGGCCAGCGCCAGGCCATCATCGTCGATGAGATCCCCTACCAGGTCAACAAGAAGACGCTGCAGGAGCGCATGGCCGAGCTGGTGCACGAGAAGAAGCTCGAGGGCATCAGCCACATCCAGGACGAATCCGACAAGTCGGGCATGCGCCTGGTGATCGAGCTCAAGCGCGGCGAAGTCCCGGAGGTGGTGCTGAACAACCTGTACAAGCAGACGCAGCTGCAGGACACCTTCGGCGTCAACATGGTGGCGCTGATCGACGGCCAGCCCAAGCTGTGCAACCTGAAGGAACTGCTGCAGGTCTTCATCCAGCACCGCCGCGAGGTGGTGACGCGGCGCACCGTGTTCGACCTGCGCAAGGCGCGCGAACGCGGCCACGTGCTGGAAGGCCTGGCGGTAGCGTTGGCCAACATCGACGAATTCATCCGCATCATCCGCGAGTCGCTCACGCCGCCGGTGGCCAAGGCCGAGCTGATGGCGCGCAGTTGGGATAGCGCGCTGGTGCGCGAGATGCTGACGCGCACGCGCGAGGACGGCGTCACCATCAGCGCCGACGACTACCGCCCGGACGACCTGGAGCGCGAGTACGGCCTGCAGGCCGATGGCCTGTACCGCCTGTCGGATACCCAGGCGCAGGAAATCCTGCAGATGCGGCTGCAGCGCCTCACCGGACTGGAGCAGGACAAGATCATTGCCGAGTACAAGGACGTCATGGCGGCGATCGAGGACCTGCTCGACATCCTGGCCAGGCCAGCGCGCGTCTCGACCATCATCGCGGACGAGCTGACCGCGCTGAAGACCGAGTTCGGCCAGGGCAAGGAAGCGGCGCGTCGCTCGCTGATCGAGCACAACGCGCAGGACCTGGCCACCGAGGACCTGATCACGCCCACCGACATGGTGGTCACGCTCAGCCACGCCGGCTACATCAAGGCCCAGCCGCTGTCGGAGTATCGTTCGCAGAAGCGCGGCGGACGCGGCAAGCAGGCCGCGGCGACCAAGGAAGACGACTGGATCGACCAGCTCTTCATCGCCAACACGCACAACTACATCCTGTGCTTCTCCAACCGTGGCCGGCTGTACTGGCTCAAGGTGTGGGAGGTGCCCTCGGGCTCGCGCGGCTCGCGCGGGCGGCCGATCGTCAACATGTTCCCGCTCGACGAGAACGAGAAAATCAACGTGGTGCTGCCGCTGATCGGCGAAGCCAGCAAGTTTCCGCAGGATCGCTACGTGTTCATGGCGACCTCGATGGGCACCGTCAAGAAGACCGCGCTGCCGGACTTCAGCAACCCGCGCAAGGCCGGCATCATCGCGGTCGGCTTGGACGAGGGCGACTTTCTCGTCGGCGCCGCGCTGACCGACGGCGCGCAGGACGTGATGCTGTTCTCCGACGGCGGCAAGGCGGTGCGCTTCGACGAGAACGACGTGCGGCCGATGGGCCGCAACGCGCGCGGCGTGCGCGGCATGCAGCTGGAGGACGGCCAGAGCGTGATCGCTATGCTGGTGGCCGATGCCGAGGCGGGCGCGGAACTCGGGGCGCGCAGCAGCGTTCTGACGGCGACCGAAAACGGCTATGGCAAGCGCACCCACATCACCGAGTACACGCGCCACGGCCGCGGCACCAAGGGCATGATCGCGATCCAGCAGAGCGAGCGCAACGGCAAGGTCGTCGCCGCGACCCTGGTCGGCGTTGAGGATGAGATCATGCTGATCACCGACAAGGGCGTGCTGGTGCGCACCCGCGTGAGCGAGATCCGGGAAATGGGTCGCGCCACGCAAGGCGTGACCCTGATCGCCCTCGACGATGGCGCACAGCTGAGCGGCCTGCAACGCGTGGTGGAGAACGACGCGCAGGACAACTCGGCTGGCGATGAGTCACCCAACAATCCGATGGAGTAAACACTTGAAACCGATGATTTCCAAACTTGCTTTCGCCGCGCTGCTGGCGACCGGCCTGGCGTTCTCGAGCGCGGCCCTGGCCCAGGACGATGCCAAGCGGGCGCTGGCCGTGAGGCTGGCGCAGATCCAGCAACAGGCCGATGCCGGCGCCATGGCCGATCAGCTCACCGCCAGCGCGGTGCAACCGCTGATCGCCGTCTGGTCGCAGCGGCTGGACGAAACCGTGCCGCCGGCGCGCCAGAAGGACGTGCGCGACAAGCTGGACGTCGAGCTGAAGAAATTCACCGACAGCACCGAGAAGTCGATCGCGGCGCAGGTCGCCAAGTCGGCCGAGCCGGCGCTGGTGCCGATCTTCATGGAGAAGCTGACCGAGGACGAGATGCGGACCATCATCGCCTATCTCGAATCGCCGATCAGCGCCAAGTTCCAGGCGCTCGGACCGGAGGCCGCCGGCGCCTGGGCCAAGAACGTGGTCGATGCCACCCGAGCCGGCGTGGAAAGCGGTCAGAAGAGCTTCGACGCCGCTGCCAACCGCATCGTCAACGCTTCCGCCGCGTCGGGCGCGGCCGACAAGAAGTAAGCCCGGGTCGATCCACGGCTGGCGCGGATATTCGCAGGGCGTGAGCAGGCCCCGGTCCGCGCTTGTTTTTTGCATGGTTTCCGTATGAGTGATGCCCCCGTTCAGTCCGCAGCGCTGGCCAGGCTGCGTGTGCAGATCGACAGCCTCGACGCGCAGCTGCTGGCGCTCTTGAACCAGCGCGCGCGCGTGGCCGAGGAGGTGGGCGAGCTCAAGCGACAGGAAGGCACGCCGTTCTTCCGGCCCGACCGCGTGGCTCAGGTCATCGCCAAGGTGCAGGACGCCAACCCGGGCCCGCTGCAGAACCAGCACGTGGCCGCGATCTGGCGCGAGATCATGTCGGCCTGCCTGGCGCTGGAAGTGCCGCAACGCGTGGCGGTGCTGGGCCCGCAGGGCACCTTTTGCGAGCAGGCCGCGATCGATTTCTTCGGCAGCGCCGCCAACCTGATCTATTGCAACAGCTTCGACGAGGTGTTCCATGCCACCGCAGCCGGCACCTCGCAGTTCGGCGTGGTCGGCATGGAGAACACCACCGAGGGCGTGGTGGCGCGCTCGTTCGATCTGTTCCTGCACTCGCCCACGCACGTGGTCGGCGAGGTCAGCCTGCTGGTGCGCCACAACCTGCTGCGCCAGGTCAATTCGCTCGATGGCATCGAGGTGGTGATGGCGCACCCGCAGGCGCTGATGCAGTGCCAGGGCTGGCTGGCGCAGCACCTGCCGCAGGCCGAGCGCCGCGCCGTCTCCAGCAACGCCGAGGGCGCGCGCCTGGCGGCCACCAACCCGGCCTGGGCCGGCCTCGCCAGCGAACGCGCGGCGGCGCAGTTCGGCCTGCACATCGTGGCGCACGCGATCCAGGACGAGGCCACCAACCGCACGCGCTTTGCCGTCATCTGCCTGCCGCAGACGCTGGGCACACCGGCGGCCACCGGCCGGGACTGCACCAGCATCGTGGTGTCGGTGCCCAACCGGCCTGGCTCGGTGCACGACATGCTGACGCCGCTGAAGAAGCACGGCGTGTCGATGACGCGCTTCGAGTCGCGCCCGGCCAAGTCGGGCCAGTGGGAGTACTACTTCTACATCGACATTGCCGGCCATCCCTCCGAGCCACACGTGCAGGCCGCGCTGACCGAGCTGCAGGCTCAGTGCGCGTTCTACAAGGTGCTGGGCGCCTACCCGCTGGGCAATGATGTTCTTTGAGCAACTGGGCCTGATCGGCTGCGGGCTGATGGGCGGCTCGTTCGCGCTGGCGCTGCGCCGCGCCGGCCTGGTGCGGCGCGTGGTCGGCTACAGCCGCTCGGCGGCCAGTGCGCACCGGGCACGTGAGCTGGGCGTGATCGACGAGGACGTGCCGAGCGCCGCGCAGGCGGCGTCGGGCGCCGACCTGGTGCTGCTGGCGGTGCCGGTGGCGGCGACCGAGGGCACGCTGCAATCGATCCGGTCGGTGCTGGGCGATGACGTGCTGGTCATGGACGTTGGTTCGACCAAGGTCGACGTGGTCGGGGCGGCGCAGCGCGCACTGGGCGAGCTGGCGACGGTG
This sequence comes from uncultured Ottowia sp., assembly GCA_964534975.1. Taxonomy (GTDB): domain Bacteria; phylum Pseudomonadota; class Gammaproteobacteria; order Burkholderiales; family Burkholderiaceae_C; genus Ottowia. Next base: position 9,699 of record CAZHSD010000028.1, read on the forward strand.
TTCGTGCCCTGCCACCCGATTGCGGGGCGCGAGGTGGCGGGTGTCGAGCACGCCGACGCCGGGCTGTACCGCGGCACCCAGGTCATCCTCACGCCGACCGAGCAGACCCGGGCCGACAAGCTTGAGCAGGCTGACGCCGTGTGGCGGGCGCTGGACTGCAAGGTGCTGCGCATGTCGCCGGCGGCGCACGACGCGGCGCTGGCGGCGGTCAGTCATTTCCCGCACCTGCTGGCGTTCGCGCTCATGAACGGCCTGGTCGGCCAGGCCGAGGGCTCGAGCTATCTGTCGGTCGCGGGGCCGGGCTTTCGCGATTTCACCCGCATCGCCGCCAGTGATCCGTCCCTGTGGCGCGACGTGCTGATCGCCAACCGCGAGCAGGTGGGCGTGCAGTTGCGGCATTTCCAGCAGGCACTGACCGAGCTGCAGCAGGCGCTGGACGGTGCGCATGGCGATGCACTGGAGCAGCTGATCCGCCGCGCCAGCCAGGCGCGCGCCGGTTGGTGCGGCCCCGCGCTGGCGCGCTGAGCTGGCCGCCTTTGACCCATGTTCGATACCGAATTCCTCGACATCCCGGCCCTGCGATCCATGCACGGCACGGTGCAACTGCCCGGCTCCAAGAGCATTTCCAACCGCGTGCTGCTGCTGGCCGCCCTGTGCCCGGGCCGCACCGTGGTGCACGACCTGCTCGATTCCGACGACACGCGCGTGATGCTGCAGGCGCTGCGACAACTGGGCTGCGAGATCGCGGTCGATGGTGCGCGCGCCGTCATCGAGGGCCTCGGTGGCCGTGCGCTGCCGAGCCAGCCGATCGAGCTGTTTCTCGGCAACGCCGGCACGGCGATGCGTCCTTTGGCCGCGGCGCTGGCGCTGCTGGGCGGCGACTACGCGCTTGGCGGTGTGCCGCGCATGCACGAGCGGCCGATCGGCGACCTGGTCGACGCCTTGCAGGCGCTGGGCTGCGACGTCAGCTATACCGGCAATCCGGGCTATCCACCGCTGCGCATCGGCCGGCCGCAGCTGCGGCTGGATCGGCCAATCGCCGTGCGTGGCGACGTCTCGAGCCAGTTCCTGACCGCGCTGCTGCTGGCGCTGCCGCTGGCGGCCGGCCAGCCGGACGCGCCCGACATCCGCATCGAGGTCGTCGGCGAGCTGATTTCCAAGCCCTACATCGAGATCACGCTGGCGCTGCTGGCGCGCTTCGGCGTCGAGGTGCGGCGCGAGGGCTGGCAGGCATTCGTCATTCCGCGCGGCAGCGCCTACCGCTCGCCGGGCGAAATCCATGTCGAGGCCGACGCGTCCTCGGCCAGCTATTTCATCGCCGCGGGTGCCCTGGCCAGTGCAGATGACCTGAGGCCGCCGCTGCGCATCGAGGGCGTCGGCGCCGACTCGATCCAGGGCGACATTCGCTTCGTCGATGCCGCGCAGCAGATGGGCGCGCTCATCGACAGCGGCCCCAACTGGCTGGAGGTGCGGCGCGGCGCCTGGCCGCTCAAGGCGATCGACTTCGATGGCAACCACATTCCCGACGCCGCCATGACGCTGGCGGTGATGGCGCTGCACGCCGACGGCCCCAGCACGCTGCGCAACATTGCCAGCTGGCGCGTCAAGGAGACCGACCGCATCGCCGCCATGGCGGCCGAGCTGCGCAAGCTCGGTGCCGGCATCGAGGAAGGCGCGGACTTCATCCGCATCACGCCACCCGTCGATGCGGCGGCGTGGCGCGCTGCCTCGATCCACACCTACGACGACCACCGCATGGCCATGTGCGGCTCGCTGGCGGCCTTCAATCCGGCCGGGCTGCCGGTGCGGATCGAGGATCCGAAATGCGTGGCCAAGACCTATCCGGATTATTTCGAGGCGCTGTTTGCCGTCGCCGAGCCGGCGGCGGCAGTCCCGGTGATCTGCATCGATGGCCCGACGGCATCGGGCAAGGGCACGCTGGCCAGCGCTTTCGCGCGGCGGCTTGGCTACCATTACCTCGACTCCGGCGCACTGTACCGCCTGCTCGGCCTGGCTGCGCGCCGGCAAGGCCTGGCGCCGGAGGCCGACAACGAGGCCGCGATCGCCGACCTGGCGTGCCGGCTGCCGGTGCGCTTCGAAGGTGAACGCGTGCTGCTGGCGGGCGAGGACGTGAGCGAAGCCATTCGCAGCGAAGCCGCGGGCATGGATGCCTCGCGCGTATCAGCCCTGCCCGCGGTGCGCCAGGCGCTGCTCGATCTGCAGCGCGGCTTTGCCCGACTGCCCGGCCTGGTGGCGGACGGGCGCGACATGGGCACGGTGATCTTCCCGCAGGCCCGGCTCAAGGTGTACCTGGATGCGGGCGCCGCCGAGCGCGCCGAGAGGCGTCATAAGCAATTGATATCCAAGGGGATTTCTGCTAATATCGACAGTCTTCGCGCTGACTTGGAAGCGCGCGACGCGCGGGATAAAAACCGCGCCAGCGCGCCGCTCAGGCCGGCGCAGGATGCGCTGCTGCTGGACAACACGCTGCAGTCGATCGAGCAATCGGTCGATCAGGTGATGCGCTGGTGGCAGGAGCGGCAGCCGTTCTGACGAAGTCCGGCCGGTCTGCCCATCACAAGCGCCTGCTCGAGTGAGCGAGGCGCTTTTCGTTCCACCGGTCTTCCCGCCGCGCGTTCGAAGCGCATCGAGGCTGGTGGTTGTTCAACCTGGAAACCCCGCGGCTGCACGAGCCGCACAAGCCTTCGCCATACAGCCCCTGGAAACGATTGCAATGGTGCCGTCGTGAACCTGTGTGCGCGAACAAGGAAACTTCATGTCTGAATCTTTTGCCCAGTTGTTCGAGGAATCCCTGCAGCGCACCGAGATGCGCCCGGGTGAAGTCATCACCGCCGAAGTGGTGCGCGTCGAGCACAGCTTCGTCGTCGTGAATGCCGGTCTCAAGAGCGAGGCCTACATCCCGATCGAGGAATTCAAGAACGACCAAGGCGAGATCGAGGTCGAGCCCGGCGCCTTCGTGCCGGTCGCCATCGGCTCGATCGAGAACGGCTACGGCGACACCATCCTGAGCCGCGACACCGCCAAGCGCCTGGCCTCCTGGCTGGCGCTGGAGCAGGCGCTGGAGTCGGGCGAGTTCGTCACCGGCACCACCAGCGGCAAGGTCAAGGGCGGTCTCACCGTGCTGGTCAACGGCATCCGCGCCTTCCTGCCCGGCTCGCTGGTCGACACCCGCCCGACCAAGGACCTGACGCCGTACGAGAACAAGACCATGGAGTTCAAGGTCATCAAGCTCGACCGCAAGCGCAACAACGTGGTGCTGAGCCGCCGCGCCGTGGTCGAGGCCAGCATGGGCGAAGAGCGCGCCAAGCTGCTGGAGACGCTGAAGGAAGGCGCCGTCGTCAACGGCGTGGTCAAGAACATCACCGAATACGGCGCCTTCGTCGACCTGGGCGGCGTAGACGGCCTGCTGCACATCACCGACATGGCCTGGCGCCGCGTGCGCCACCCGTCCGAGGTGGTGCAGCCGGGGCAGGAGATCACCGCCAAGATCCTCAAGTTCGATACCGAGAAGAATCGCGTGTCGCTGGGCCTCAAGCAGATGGGCGACGATCCGTGGATGGGCGTGTCGCGCCGCTATCCGCAGGGCACGCGCATGTTCGGCAAGGTCACCAACATCGCCGACTACGGCGCCTTCGTCGAGCTGGAGCCGGGCATCGAGGGCCTGGTGCACGTCTCCGAGATGGACTGGACCAACAAGAACGTGGCGCCGTCGAAGATCGTGTCGCTGGGCGACGAGGTCGAGGTCATGGTGCTGGACATCGACGAGGACAAGCGCCGCATCTCGCTCGGCATGAAGCAGTGCCGCGCCAACCCCTGGCAGGAGTTCGCGCAGAACACCCGCCGCGGCGACCGCGTCACGGGTCCGATCAAGTCGATCACCGACTTTGGCGTGTTCGTGGGCCTGGCCGCCGGCATCGACGGCCTGGTGCACCTGTCCGACCTGTCCTGGAACGAGCCCGGCGAAGCCGCCGTGCGCAACTACAAGAAGGGCCAGGAAGTCGAGGCCATCGTGCTGGCGGTCGACGTCGATCGCGAGCGCATCAGCCTTGGCATCAAGCAGCTCGACCAGGACCCGTTCACCACCTTCGTGAGCGTGAACGACAAGGGCCAGACGGTGACCGGCAAGGTCAAGAGCGTCGATGCCCGCGGCGCCGAGATCGACCTGGGCAACGACGTGGTGGGCTACCTGCGCGCTTCCGAGATCAGCCGCGAACGCGTGGAAGATGCCAGCCAGGTGCTGAAAGAGGGCGACGAAGTGACCGCCGTGGTGGTCAACGTCGACCGCAAGACGCGCAACATCCAGCTGTCGGTGAAAGCCAAGGACGCCGCCGATCAGCAGGAAGCCATCGCCAGCCTGAGCCAGAGCAGCAGCACGGCCGGCACCACCAGCCTGGGCGCGCTGCTGCGGGCCAAGCTGGACAGCAACGAGAAGTGATGACGAAATGACCTCGCCGCTGGCGCGGCTTCGATGACCGGCGCTTCGCGCCGATGACGGCATTCCAGTCATTTGTCATTGACGCCGCGCCAGCGGCGAAGTCATGCGAGCGAAAGCGAGCAGTCATTCCAGCCATGACCCGTTCCGACCTCGTCGAACTGCTGGCCGAGCGTTTCGGCCAGCTCACGCAGCGCGACGCCGACGCGGCCGTCAAGACCATTCTTGACGCCATGAGCGACGCGCTGGTGCGTGGGCACCGGATCGAGATCCGCGGCTTCGGCAGCTTCTCCATCAATCGCCGGCCGCCGCGCATGGGCCGCAATCCGCGCACCGGCGAACGGGTGCAGATTCCGGAGCGCCGCGTGCCGCACTTCAAGCCGGGCAAGGCCTTGCGCGAGGCGGTGGGTGCACAGGCGGTCGAGCCGCCGGCCTGATGCATGGGTCACCGCTAGAATCTTCGCAGACCTGACGAAGATTCATGAACAAGCTCACCAGGCTGCTGAAGTGGATACTGAAGGCGGCCGTTTTTTTTGCCCTGTTCGCGTTTGCGCTGAACAACCAGCAGGAGGCCACCGTGCACCTGCTGTTCGGCCGTCAGTGGCGCGCGCCGATGATGATGATCGTGCTGGCCGCGTTTGCGCTGGGCATGGTGGTCGGCGTGCTGGGCATGCTGCCGGGCTGGTGGTCGCGCCGCCAGCCGTCGGCGACGTCTTCGGCGCCCGTGGCCGACGCGGGTCCAACAACGGACCCGCTTTCCTCGCCGCCGCATGGAGTTTGAACTCGACTGGATCCTGCTCGGCCTGCCGATCGTCTTCGCGCTGGGCTGGTTCGCTTCGCGGTTCGATTTGCGCCAGTTGCGGATCGAGAACCGGCAGGCGCCCAAGGCCTATTTCAAGGGCCTGAACTACCTGCTCAACGAGCAGCAGGACCAGGCCATCGACGCCTTCATCGAGGCGGTGCAGAAAGATCCCGAGACCTCCGAGCTGCACTTTGCCCTCGGCAACCTGTTTCGCCGCCGCGGCGAGTACGAGCGCGCGGTGCGGGTGCACGAGCATCTGCTGTCGCGCGCCGACCTGAGCGCCGGTGACCGCGAGCGTGCCCAGCATGCGCTGGCGCAGGACTTTCTGAAGGCCGGCCTGCTGGATCGGGCGGAAGACGCCCTGCACCGGCTGGAGGGCACGCGCTACCAGGACCAGGCCTGGCTGACGCTGCTGGCGCTGCACGAGCGCTCGCGCGACTGGCCGCAGGCTGCCGATATCGCACGCCGTCTGCAGCAGGCCGGGCAGGGCGACTTCACGGGGCGGCTGGCGCACTACCAGTGCGAGCTGGCGGCCAATGAACTGAACCGCAAGCAGGATCCGCAGGCGGCGCGCGAGCTGCTCGAGCAGGCGGTGCGTGATGCGCCGCAGGCGGCACGTCCGCGCATTGAGCTGGCCGGTCTGCTGGCGGGCCGGGATGACCTGGCCGGCGCCTTTGAGCAACTGGCCGAGCTGCAGGAGCACGCGCCACAGGCGGTTCCGCTGGTGGCCAGCGAACTGGTGCGCATCGGCCAGGCGAGCGGGCAGCTGGCGCGCGCCGCCGAACTGCTGCGACGCAATTACGCCGATGCGCCCTCGATCGACGTCGCCGATGCCATCGTGCAGGCGCAAGTCGGTGCCGGCGTGCCGATGCGCGAGGCGCGCGAGGGTTATGTGCGCCACATGACGCAAGAGCCCTCGCTGATCGCCGCCGCGCGCTGGCTCAGCCACGAACCCTTTGCGCAGGAGGGCGCGCATCCCGTGGTGCAGCGTTCGCTGGAACACGCCGCCCGGCCGCTGGCGCGCTACCGCTGCGCCGCCTGCGGCTTCGAGGCGCAGGGTTACTTCTGGCAGTGCCCCGGCTGCCAGGCCTGGGAGAGCTTCCCGCCCAAGCGCATCGAGGAGCTGTAACCCAGCAACGGCAGTTGACCGCTTTCACCCTTTAGCAAAGCCGCATGAACATTGATTTTCATGGCTTCGACGACGTTCACCTGTGGGGTGAGCGCGCTGCGCGCCCAATCGCACCGCGCTGGCCGTGCCATGCGGCGTTGCTCGTCCTGGCAGGCGCCGGCCCGCGTCGTCCTCGCGCCTTGCCTGGCGCGCCCATCACGGTACGCTTGAACGCGTCCAACTGCCGTTTCTAGGTTAATGACCAAACCACGCCTGGCCCTGATCGGCACCGGTGGCACCATCGCCGGCGTTGCAGCCGAGCCCGAGCAGATGACGTCGGCCAGCTACCGCTCGGCGGTGGTGTCGGCGCACGATCTGGTGCGCGCCGTGCCGGGGCTGGATGAGATCGCCGAGCTACGGGCCGAGCAGGTCTTCCAGATCGATTCGGCCGACTTCACCGACGACCGGCTGCTGCAGCTGGCGCGTCGCGTGAACGCGCTGTGCGCCCAGCCGCAGGTCGACGGCGTGGTCATCACGCATGGCACCGACACCATGGAGGAGACGGCCTATTTCCTGCACCTGACGGTGCGCGCGTCCAAGCCGATCGTGCTGACCGGCGCCATGCGACCGGGCACCGCGCCGGCGGCCGACGGACCGGCCAACCTGCGGCAGGCGGTGGCGGTGGCCGCGCATCCCTCATCGACCGGGCGCGGCGTGCTGGTGGTGATGAACGAGGACGTGCACAGCGCACGCGACGTGGCCAAGGTGCACAGCATGCGGCTGGACGCCTTCGCCTCGCCCTACGGTCCGCTGGGCCTGGTGGTGGAAGGCGCGCCGCGCTGGTACCGGGCGCTCACGCGAGCGCACACCATGGCCAGCGAGTTCGACATCGCGGCCATCGACGCCCTGCCGCTGGTCGGCGTGGTCACCAGCCACGGCAACATGCGGCGCGAGATCTTCGACGCCTGGGTGGCGGCCGGCGCGCGTGCCATCGTGCACGCCGGCTTTGGCGGCGGCACGGTGCCCGAGTACCTGAAGCCGGTGTTCGCCGAATTGTGCGCGCGCGGCGTGCCCATGGTGCGCTGCTCGCGTATCGGCGCCGGGCCGGTGATCCGCAACGCCAGCTTCGACGACGACGCCTGCGGCAGCGTGGTGGCCGACGACCAGAACCCGCCACGCGCGCGCCTGCTGGCGGCGCTGGCGCTCAACCGCACGGCGGACGTGCGGGCGCTGCAGCGGGTGTTCGATCGCTACTGAGGCGTCGCATGACGCGCCTGCGGCGCATCATTGATGCCGCGCAGCGGCGAAGTCATGGCGTGTCAGCGCCGGTCATCCGTTACTCACGCCTTGGCCAGCAGGCGCTTGCGCACCGCGTCGATGTTGAAGCGCAGCGCGTACAGTTCCTCAGCGTGCGCCAGCGGCACGGCGGTCTGGTTGGCCAGGCGATCGAGCTCGTCGAGTTCGTTGAGCAGTTCGTGGCGGTCGCCTTCGCCGGCCTCGGCCCGGGCTTCGATCTGGCGCAGGCGCGCGTACCAGCGGAACACGCGCTGGCGCACGCGGTAGGTGTACAGCGGCGGCACCACGCGCGACAGCGGCAGCAGCAGCACGATCAGGCCGCCGATCACCAGCCACATGCGCTCCAGCAGGTTGCTGGCCCAGAACGGCAGGTAGCGCTGCCAGAACGGCGGCGTGCCGTTGATGGCGCGGTCGCCCTCGGGGCTGACGGGCAGTTCGCTGGTGCGCGTGTTCGGAAAGTCGCGCGCGCGGTTGAACCAGCCGGCATCGCCGTGCAGGCCTTGCGCCGCCTGCGCGAACAGCTGGCGCAGGGCAGGGTGGGTGTCCTCGCGCGTCAGCAGCGAGGTGGTGGTGGCCAGCAGGCCGATGTCATGCGGCGGCAGGTCGCGTGCCAGATCGACCACGCCGCGCGGCAGCCGGATCGATTGCAGGAACGGAAAGCGCCGCGCGTAGGCGTCGGCCTGCGCCACGTCCATCAGCGCGATGCCCGGCGCATGCAGCAGCTGGCGCACCAGCGGCGACTCGGGCGCGGTGACCAGCACCATGGCGTCGATCAGGCCGCCTTGCAGCGCCTCGGCGGCGGCGGATGGTGGCAACTGGCTGATGGTCAGCGTGTCGCCGTCCAGGCCGTTGGCCTCGAGCAGGCGCTGCAGCATGGCGGGCACGCCGCTGCCGGGCTGGTCGATGTTGACACGCAAGCCCTTGAGCTGCGGCAGCGTGGTCAGCGGCTCGGGTTCGGGCGCCGGCTCGGGTGCAATGCGCTTGCGCGTGGTCGGCGAGGCTGGCGCCAACTGCGGCGCGGCTGGCAGTGCATCCGCCCGGTAGAAGACCCAGACCGGCTCGTAGAACAGCGCCCCGAGCGAGGTGATGCCGGCTTCGCCGTCGGCCTGCGCATCGGCACTTCCGCCGCGCACGAAGGCGACGTCGGCGCGGCCCTGGCGCAGTGCCTGCAGGTTGGCCAGCGAGCCTTCGGTCGGCAATGGCTGCACCGTGATGCCGTTCCTGGCCAGCGCCTCGGCGTACTGCTGGCCGAATGCCGCGTAGGCGCCGCCTTCGGGGCCGGTCGCCAACCGCACGGTCTTCGGCGGCTGCGGGTCGAGCCACCAGTAGGCGGCGACCAGCACGCCGACGGCCAGCAGCGCCACCGGGCCGGCCGAGACCAGCAGGTCGCGGATCGACAGCACGATCAACGTCAGCCGGCGGCTGATCGGGCCGATCATGGCTTGCTGGTCGTCTTGCGCGGCGTCTTGCCGGGCGTCTTGCGGGCTGGTGTGGCGCGCGTCCGGCTGCTGCCGACGATCAGGTCGCGCGCCGCCGGCAGCTGCAGCTCGTCGGTGCGCAGTCCCTCGGCTGCCAGCACCGCGTTGACGCAGGCGCGCGCCACCGCTTCGCCAGCCATGCTGCACAGCAGGTTGAAATCCAGCCCGCTCGACATGCCGGTGGCCAGCGCGAACAAGGTGTCGCCGTCGCTCATGGTGTGCGCCGGCCGGATGGCGCGCGCCAGGCCGTCGTGGCCGGCGCCGGCCAGGCGCTGGCACTGCGCCTTGGTCAGCGGTGCGTCGGTGGCGACGACGCCGATGGTGGTGTTGCTGCCGGCTAGCAGCGACAAGGGCTTCTCAGCCCTCAGCAGTGCCGCCACGCTGCCGCGCAGCGCCTGGCCGTCCTCGCCGCGGGCGCCGGCAATCGGCTGGCTGCTGGCGGGATCGACCACGTCGCCAAGGGCGTTGACGGCGATCAGCGCGCCCACGGTCACGCCCTCGACCATGACCGAAGCGCTGCCGATGCCGCCCTTCATCGCGTAGGGCATGCCGAACAGCTTGCCCACCGCGGCGCCGGCGCCGGCGCCGACGTTGCCCTGCGCCGACGGATACGCCGACGCCGCCATGCAGGCCTGGTAGCCGGCTTCGGCGTCCGGGCGCACGCGGGCGTCGCCCAGGTGCAGGTCGTACAGCACGGCGGCCGGCACGATCGGCACGATCTGGCCCGGCGCGGCGCCGGTGTACAGGCCGATGCCTTGCTGCTCCAGCCAGCGCATCACGCCGCCGGCAGCCTCCAGGCCCCAGGCACTGCCGCCCGACAGCAGCACCGCGTGTACCACGCCGACCAGGTTGGCGGGGTCGAGCAGGTCGGTCTCGCGCGTGCCGGGCGCGGCGCCGCGCACGTCGACACCACCCACGGCACCGGTGGGCGCGATCACCACGCTGCAGCCGGTGGGGCGGCGCTGGTCGGTGAAATGCCCGACCTCGATGCCGCGCACATGCGTGATGTCACCGGGATGCAGTGGCGGCAGGGCGGCGGGCGTCGGGTTGGAGCTGGAACTGGAGCTGGAGCTGGAGCTGGAGCTGGATTTTCGGGGCATGGACGGGGCAGGCGGGCAAGCAACAAGTCTGCGCGCATGTTAGCGCGCCGCGTTGGCGCGCTAACATGCGCCAAGCGAGAGCCGGCGCCAGACGGCGGAAACGGCAACAATCGGCGCTGTCCTCGTCCGCTGATCCGTTCCGCCGTGCCCCTTTCTCCACCTACCGCTCGCACCCACCTGCACGACCGCCGCACGGTCTTTCGCGGCTACCGCCGCGACGACGGTCTGTGGGACATCGAGGCCGAGTTGCACGACAGCAAGACCATGGCCTTTTCTGATGCCCATGATGGCCGCTGGGCTGCCGGTGAGCCGATCCACGGCATGGCGATCCGCCTGACGGTGGACGACGACACCATGGTGCATGCCATCGAAGTCGCCATGGATCACGTGCCGCACCAGCCCTGCCCCAAGGCCATGGCGCCGATGCAACGCATGGTGGGCTGTCGCCTGGCGCGCGGCTGGCGGCGCTCGATCGAGCAGCACCTGGGCGGCATCGAAGGCTGCGCGCACCTGCGCGAGCTGCTGTTCAACATGGCCACGGCCGCCTTCCAGACCATGGCGCAGAGCGTGGTGCCAGTCGACCCCGAGCACCCGCCGCCGCATCTGGGCAAGTGCGTCACCTGGGACTTCAACGGGCCGGTGGTGGCCAAGCGCTATCCCAGGTTCTACCGGCTGGTGCCGGCGGGCAAGGCGTCGTCCGGCAGCGGCGGCTGAGCCGGGATCAGTCCGCCTGCAGCCACTTCTGCATCAGCAGCGCCTGCCCTTCGTCGGGGTTGAGCACGTAGGGTGCGAAGCCGAAGCGCTGGTAGCTGCGCAGGGCACGCTGGTTGCCGCTCAGCACCTCCAGCGTCAGCTTGCAGCAGCCGCGCTCGCGGGCGTGGACCTCGCATGCCGCCAGCAAGGCCTGACCGATGCCGCGTGCGCGGTGCGCGGGCAGCACCACGATGTCGTGCACGTTCAGCAGCGCCCGTGCCCGGAAGGTGGAATAGCCCTCGAAGCAGTTGGCCAGGCCCACCGGCTCACGGCCGATCCAGGCGATGAAGCTGGCGGCCAGCGGATGCCGCGCCAGGTCGTCGCACAGGCGCTCACGCACCTCGGCGGCCAGCGGCGTGCCGCCGCCCATGGGATCCTGGGCGTAGCTGTCGAGCAGCGTGACCAGTGCGGCGCGATCGGCGGCGTCGGTGTAGTCGACGCGCCGAACCTCGGCGCTCAGACCGGATCCTCGAGCGGAATGCACGAACAGAACAGGTTGCGGTCGCCGTACACGTTGTCGACGCGACTCACCGGCGGCCAGTACTTGACGCTGCCAGGCACGCGGCCGGCCAGTGCTGCGCCGACCTCGCGCGGGTAGGGGCGCGGCCAGTCGGTGGCCAGCAGGACATCGGCCGTGTGCGGTGCGTTCTTCAGCGGGTTGTCGTCCCGCGGCCATTCGCCTTTCTCCACGCGACGGATCTCCTCACGGATGGCGATCATGGCGTCGACGAAGCGCTCGATCTCGGCCAAAGGTTCGCTTTCCGTCGGCTCCACCATCAGCGTGTTGGCGACCGGGAAGCTCAGCGTCGGCGCGTGAAAGCCGTAGTCGGCCAGGCGCTTGGCCACGTCCTCGGCCATCACGCCGCAGGTTTCCTTCAGATCGCGCAGGTCCAGGATGCACTCGTGCGCGACGTGGCCGTTGGCCGATGCGTACAGCGTCGGGTAGTGGTCGGCCAGGCGCTTGCTGATGTAGTTGGCGCTGAGGATGGCGGCCTCGGTGGCGTGCTTCAGGCCGGCGGCGCCCATCATGCGGATATACATCCAGGTGATGGGCAGCACCGATGCGTTGCCGTAGGGCGCGGCGCTGACGGCGCCGATCTTGCGCACGTCGCCAGCAGTTTGGTGACCGGGCAGGTAGGGCACCAGGTCCTCCACCACGCACACGGGGCCCACGCCGGGGCCGCCGCCGCCGTGCGGGATGCAGAAGGTTTTGTGCAGGTTCAGGTGGCTGACGTCGCCGCCGAATTCGCCCGGCGCGGCCACGCCCACCATGGCGTTCAGGTTGGCGCCGTCCAGATACACGCGGCCGCCATGCTGGTGCACCACCTGGCAGACCTCCTTGACCTGCGTCTCGAACACGCCGTGCGTGCTGGGGTAGGTGATCATGATGCAGGCCAGCCGGTCGGCGTGCTGGGCGCACTTGGCCTTCAGGTCATCCAGGTCGACGTTGCCGGCCTCGTCGCACTTGGTGACCACCACCTTCAGCCCCACCATCATCGCGCTGGCCGGGTTGGTGCCATGCGCGCTGCTGGGGATCAGGCAGATGTCGCGGTGCGATTCACCGCGCGCGGCGTGCCAGGCGCGGATGGCCAGCAGGCCGGCGTACTCGCCTTGGCTGCCGGCGTTGGGCTGCAGGCTGACGTCGGCGTAGCCGGTGATGCTGGACAGCCACGCGCGCAACTGCTTATCCAGCTCGGCGTAACCCGTTTGCTGATCGGCCGGCGCGAACGGATGCACGTTGCCGAACTCGGGCCAGGTGATGGGAATCATCTCGCTGGTGGCGTTCAGTTTCATGGTGCAGCTGCCCAGCGGGATCATGCCGCGGTCCAGCGCCAGGTCCTTGTCGGCCAGCTGGCGGATGTAGCGCAGCATGCCGGTTTCGCTGTGGTGCGTGTTGAAGACCGGGTGCGTCATGAAGGCGCTGCTGCGGCGCAGGGCGGCGGGGATCAGCGCTGGTGCGGACTTCTCCAGCGCGCTGAAGTCGGGCTGCGCCTTGCCGTCGCCGAAGATGCGCCACAGCAGTTCGACATCGGCGCGCGTGCTGGTCTCGTCGAGCGACACGCACAGGTACACGTCCCAGGCCTTGCGTAGGTTGGTGCCCATCTGCACGGCGCGGGCCGCGATCTGGTCGGTGGCATCGTCGGTCTTGAAGCTGACCGTGTCGAAGCCCGAATCGGCGTGCATGGCGGTGAAGCCCATGGCCTGCATGCCGGCGGCGAAGATGGCCGTGAGCCGCGTCACGCGCTCGGCGATGCGCTTCAGGCCCTCGGGGCCGTGGTAGACCGCGTACATGCTGGCGATGATGGCCGGCAGCGCCTGCGCGGTGCAGATGTTGCTGGTGGCCTTCTCGCGGCGAATGTGCTGCTCGCGCGTCTGCAGCGCCAGGCGGTAGGCGGGCTTGCCGTGGGCATCCACGCTGACGCCCACCAGGCGGCCGGGCAGCGAGCGCTTGAAGGCGTCCTTGCAGGCCATGAAGGCGGCGTGCGGGCCGCCCGCGCCCATCGGCATGCCGAAGCGCTGCGAATTGCCGACCACGATGTCTGCGCCCATCTCGCCGGGGCTTTTCAGCAGCGTCAGCGCCAGCAGGTCGCTGGCCATGATGACGGCAGCGCCCTTGGCGTGGATCTTGTCCGACTCGGCGCTCCAGTCCATCAGCCAGCCACTTGAGCAGGGGTACTGGATCAGCGCGGCGAAGTGGTCGTCGGCGGTAATCGCCGCGTCCCATTCCTCGCGCGAGTTGGCGATCTTGACCGTGAGGCCGAGCGGCGCGGCGCGGGTCTGCATGACCTCGATGGTCTGCGGGTGCGCGTCGCCGCTGACCACGATCACGTCGCCCTTGGCCTTGACCGAGCGGCGTGCCAGCGTCATCGCTTCAGCGGCGGCGGTGGCCTCGTCCAGCATGGATGCATTGGCGATGTCCATGCCGGTCAGGTCGCACACCATGGTCTGGAAGTTGAGCAGCGCCTCCATGCGGCCCTGGCTGATCTCGGCCTGGTAGGGCGTGTACGAGGTGTACCAGGCGGGGTTCTCGAGCACGTTGCGCAGGATCACGCCGGGCAGGTGGCAGCCGTAGTAGCCCTGGCCGATGAAGCTCTTCATCTGGTGGCGGTTTTTGGCCGCGATGGCCTTCAGCTCGGCCAGCGCGTCGGCCTCGCCGATGGCGGGCGGCAGCGCCATGGGCGTCGTGCGCACGATGCTGCGCGGCACGATGGAATCGATCAGCGCCTCGCGCGACGACTCGCCGATGACGGCGAGCATCTTCTGCTCATCGGCGGGCGTGATGCCGATGTGGCGGGCGATGAATTCGCCCGGGTTCTCCAGGCTGGCGAGGGAGGGGGCTTGGGACATGTCGACGTGCTCCAGACAAAACCATGGGCAAGGCACACCGCTTGCGCGATGCGCCTCACTCAGCGCTCTGCTGGGAAAGTCAGACGGCGAAGGCCTTGTACGCCGCCTCGTCCATCAGCGCCGCCACTTCATCGGGCTGGGACAGCCTGACCTTGAAGAACCAGCCGGCGCCCATCGGCTCGCTGTTGGCCAGGCTCGGCTCGTCGACCAGCGCCTGGTTGACCTCGACCACTTCACCGCTGACGGGCATGTACACGTCGGCGGCGGCCTTCACGCTCTCGACCACGCCGGCGGTGTCCTTCTGCGCGTAGGTCTTGCCGACCTCGGGCAGCTCGACGAACACCACGTCGCCCAGCGCGTCCTGCGCGTGCTCGGTGATGCCGACGGTGGCGACGTCGCCCTCGACTTTGACCCATTCGTGGTCTTCGGTGTACTTGATGCTCATGGTGGCTCCAATAAACAGAGTGGTTAAGCAGGCCAGACGAATACGTTCACCGCAGAGGCACGGAGAACGCAGGGTTTCGCAGAGGAATATTCGACATGGGTTGTCTCGGCGGGCCTCTGCGCACTCCGCGCCTCTGCGGTGAACATCGGACTTGAAGCATCAGGCCCGGTGGTAACGGGTGGGCACGAAGGGCGCGGCGGCCACTTCCATCGGTACCGGCTTGCCGCGCACCAGGGCGAACACGGGCGTACCGACGGCGGCGTGCTCGGGCGTGACGTAGCCCATGGCGATCGGCTGATCGATGCTGGGGCCGATCAGGCCGCTGGTGGTGGCGCCGATCTTGCGTCCTTGCGCGTCCTGCAGCTCGACGTGCTCGCGCACCGGCACGCGCTCCCTGGCGATCAGGGCGACGCGCTTGCGGCTCAGCTTCTGCGCGGCCGGGTGGCCCGCGGCGTCCGGCATGAAGGGCAGCACCTTGTCGGCGCCGGCAAAGCCGCCGGCGCGCTCGCCGCCGCTGCGGCGTACCTTCTGGATGGCCCAGTTCAGGCCGGCCTCGACGGGCGTGGTGCTGGTGTCGATGTCGTTGCCGTACAGGCACAGGCCGGCTTCCAGTCGCAGGCTGTTGCGTGCGCCGAGGCCGACGGGCTTGACCTCGGGCAGCGCCAGCAATTCGCGCGCGAAGGCCTCGGCCTGTGAGCCGTGGATGGAGATTTCAAAGCCATCTTCGCCGGTGTAGCCGCTGCGGGTGATGTAGAGGTCGGTGCCATTCCAGCTGAACGCGCCGCCGGTCATGAAGACCAGTTGCTCCACGCCTGGCACCAGGCGCTGCAGGGCATCCACGGCCTTGGGGCCTTGCAGCGCGAGGAGCGCGCGCTCGGGCATGGGCAGCACCTGGCAGCGCTGGCCGATCCTGTTCTGCAGCAGCTCGATGTCATTTGCCTTGCAGGCGCCGTTAACGATCAGGAACAGCTGCGGCCCTTCGCGCTCGCCCGCCGCGCGCGGTCGGCTTTCTCCCGTGGCCTGCGCCGGATCGCCCCAGTTGACGAACATCAGGTCGTCGACGATGGTGCCTGCGTCGGTCAGCAGCAGGCCGTAGCGCTGCCGATCCACGCCCAGGCTCATCACGTCGACCGGCATCAGCGACTCCAGCGCCGCGGCGGCGTCGGCGCCGACCAGCTTGATCTGGCCCATGTGCGAGACGTCGAACAGGCCGGCGGCTTCGCGCGTGTGCCGGTGTTCGGCGATCAGGCCGGTGGGGTACTGCACCGGCATCGAGTAGCCGGCAAAGGGCACCATGCGCGCGCCGAGTTCGACGTGCAGATCGTGCAGGGGGGTCTTCAGCAGTTCGGTGTCGGACACTGGCAGGGCTCCTCGAATGCGTTGGTTCAAAGCATTGCCTTCTCGCCTGGGCGGCGGGCGCGGAACCCTGCTGTCCTTGCTACCTGAGAGATTCGACCTGCCGCCCGATCCATCGATGCGGCGACCCGGTCTTGCCCCTTCGGTGGGCCGCGGCGCGGGCGCGGCGGCCTCTCTCCAGCAGAATCTTTCTTGCCAGTCCTTTTGCCTGAGCGTTCGGCCTTCGGCGGCGCCGGTCACGGCGCTCTCTCCTGACCAAAAGATTCTAGCCTGCCAAGTCCCTGGTCACCGGTAAACCAGATCGCGCAGCCCCAGCGACAGCACCGGCACGTAGGTGATGATCATCAGGCAGACTAGGATCACGGCGACGAAGGGCAGCAGGTGCCGGATGATCTTGTCGAGCGAGATGCGCGCCACCGTGCAGGCGGCGAACAGGTTGACGCCGAAGGGCGGCGTGATCATGCCCAGCGCCAGGTTGACCACCATGATCAGCCCGAAGTGCACCGGATCGACGCCGAAGTGCGCCGCCACCGGCGCCAGGATGGGCGCCAGCACGATGATGGCGGCGCTGGTCTCGATGAACATGCCGATGAAGAACAGCGCCGCGTTCACGCCCAGCAGGAACATGGCCGGGCTCTGCAGCACCGCCTCCAGCCAGCGGCCGATGGCCTCGGGCACGCCGGCGCGCGTGATCAGGAAGGCGAACAGGCCGGCGTTGGCGATGATGAACATGATCACGCCCGAGGAGACCACCGATTTGCGCAGCACCAGGAACAGATCCTGCAGGCTGATCTCGCGGTAGATCAGCATGCCGACCACCAGCGCGTAGGCCACCGCCACCGCCGAGGCTTCGGTCGGCGTGAAGATGCCGCCGTAGATGCCGCCCAGCACGATCACCGGCATCAAGAGCGCCCAGGCCGCGCGCCAGCTGGCGGTCCAGAAGCCCAGGCGCCCCTCGCCGTCGTGCTTGCCCCAGCCCTTCCACTTGCAGTAAGCCCACACGAACAGCATCAGCGCGCCGCTGATCAGCAAGCCGGGGCCGAAGCCCGCGATGAACAGCTCGCCGATCGAGATCTCGGCCGCCACGCCGTACAGGATCAGTGGGATCGAGGGCGGGATCACCACGCCCAGTTCGGCGCTGGTGGCCTGCAGCGCGGCGGCGTAGCTGGTCGGGTAGCCGAGCTTGATCAGCGCCGGGATCAGGATGGCGCCGATGGCGAAGGTCGTCGCCACCGACGAACCCGAGACGGCGGCGAAGATCATGCAGGTCAGCACGCAGCTGATCGCCAGCCCGCCTTGGACGCCGCCGACGAGGCTCTTGGCGAAATCGACCAGCCGGCGCGAGATGCCGCCGGTCTCCATCAGGTTGCCGGCCAGGATGAAGAAGGGCACCGCCGCCAGCGGAAACTTGTTGATCGAGTTGAAGATCTCCTTGGCCGAGATCAGCATGTGGGCGTTGCTGGCCTGCATGCCGACGACCGAGGCCAGGCCGATCGACACCGCGACCGAGACGCTGAGCGCAAAGCCCAGCATCATGGTGATGACCATGGCCGCGGTCATGCTCGCCCCCACGCGAGACGCTGCGCGTCTGCGCTGCCCCTCAAGGGGGCCTTCGCTTCCCGGAGCGGTCCGTCGGTGCTCATTGCGCTGTCTCCAGCTCCATCCGGCGCGGATCGAGGTAGTTGGCGACGATGGCGATGATCGAGAACAGCGAGCCCACCGGCAGCGCCACGTAGGCCCAGAACATCGACAGCGACTCCAGCCCGGCCATGGTCTGCACGCTGCCGCGCACCGCGTAGTCGTAGCCCCACCACAGGATGATGACCATCAGCGCCAGCGCCGCCAGCGCGACGACCAGGTCGAGCACGCGCTTGAAGTGCGTCGGTACCGCGCGGTAGAGCGCATCGACGCTGATCATGGCACCTTGGCGGTAGGCCATGGGAATGCCGAGGAACACCATCCAGATCAGGCTGAAGCGGATCAGCACCTCGCTCCATTCGGCGGGCTGCTCCAGCACGAAGCGGGTGAAGATCTGGAACACCGCCAGTGAGGAGGCGATCGCCAGCATCAGGCAGGCAATCACCATCGCGATGCGGGTGGTCCAGCTTTCGATGGTGAGAAACAGGGATCTCATGGCGTGGTCCGCATGAAAAGAAATTGCCCGCCGCGCCAGGCGGACGGGCAATGTGCGCTACTCAGCAAAACAGCGGCGCCGCACGCTCGGCGATCACTTGAAGTTACGGATTCGGTCCAGGTTTTCCTTGCCGAATTCCTTCTCGAACTGCGAGGCGACGCCGCTGAGCGCTGCCACGAACTTGGCCTTGTCGAGGTTGTCGACCACCGTCATGCCCTTGGCGCGCAGATCGGCCACGCCCTTCTCGTCGTCCTCGTCCACCTTGGCGCGGTTGGCCTTGGTGCCTTCCTTGGCGGCCTCGATGAAAGCCTGCTTGTCGGCGTCCGACAGCTTGTCGAAGGCGGCCTTGTTCATCACGAAGACACAGGGCGAGTACACGTGGCCGGTCAGCGACAGGTGCTTCTGCACCTGGTCGAACTTGGCCGAGATGATGACGCTGAGCGGGTTCTCCTGACCGTCGACGGTGCCCTGCTGGAGCGCGGTGAACACCTCGGGGAAGGCCATCGGCGTGGTGATGATGCCGAACGCCTTGTAAGCCGTGATGTGCACCGGGTTTTCCATGGTGCGCATCTTCAGACCCTTCAGGTCCTCGGGCAGCTTCACGTCACGCTTGCTGTTGGTCATGTGGCGGAAGCCGTTCTCGGCCCAGGCCAGTGCCTTGAAGCCCTTGGACTCGAACTTCTTCAGCAGCTCATCGCCGATCGGACCGTCCAGCACCGCCCGCGCATGCGCCTTGTCGCGGAACAGGAAGGGCACGTCAAGAATCTTTGTCTCGGGCACGAAGTTGGGCACCGGGCCGGTGGAGCTGAACGCCAGCTCCTGGGTGCCGAGCTGCACCGCCTCGATCGACTCGCGCTCGCCGCCGAGGGCGCCGTTGTAGAAGGTCTGGACCTTGTAGCGGCCCTGGGTGCGCTTCTCGACCTCCTTGGCGAAGGTGTCAATGGCAATGCCCTGGTGCGAGGTCTGCGAGGTCGAGATGCTGATGCGCATGGTGGTTTGCGCCGACGCGCCGGCCACGATGCCCAATGCCAGCCCAAGGCCAAGGGCGAGTTGATGCAATTTCATCGATGAGTCTCCTGCGGGTTGAACAGCCAGGCACCCGGGCGGCGCCCGCGTGCAAGTGAGTCGCATTATCCGTATTGCCCCACCACATTGCTCACGGGGTTTTTGCGTATTCGACGTCGGTGGTGCGTCTCATTTGAAGTCGCGGATGCGGTCCAGCATGGCCTTGCCGAACTCCTTCTCGAACTGGGCGTTGGCAGGCGCCAGGGCGGTAGCGAAGGCGCCGCGGTCGATGTTCTCGATCACGCTCATGCCCCGCGCACGCAGTTCGGCCACGCCTTTGGCATCGTCGTCGTCCACCTTGGCGCGGTTGGCCTTGGCGGCGACCTGTGCGGCCTCGACGAAGGCCTGCTGGTCGGCACTGGAAAGCTTGTCGAACATCGCCTTGTTCATGAGGAACACCATGGGCGAATACACATGGCCCGTGAGCGTGAGGTGCTTCTGCACCTGGTCGAGCTTCTGCGACAAGATGATGGACAGCGGGTTCTCCTGCCCGTCCACCGTGCCCTGCTGCAGTGCCGTGAACACCTCGGGCCAGGCCATGGGCGTGGTCATGATGCCGAGCGACTTGTAGGCGGCGATGTGCACCGGGTTCTCCATGGTGCGCAGCTTCAGGCCCTTGAGGTCGTCCGGCGTCTTCACTTCGCGCTTGCTGTTGGTCATGTGCCGCACGCCGTTCTCGGCCCAGGCCAGGGCCTTGAAGCCCTTGGGCTCGAATTTCTTCAGCAGTTCCTGGCCGATCGGTCCGTCGAGCACCGCGCGTGCGTGGGTCTTGTCGCGGAACAGGAACGGCACGTCGAGTACCTTGGTGTCGGGCACGAAATTGGGAACGGCGCCGGTGGTGCAGAAGGTCATTTCCTGCGTGCCGAGCTGTACCGCCTCGATCGATTCGCGCTCGCCGCCCAGGGCGCCGTTATAGAAGGTCTGGAACTTGTAGCGTCCGTTGGTGCGCTTTTCCACTTCCTTGGCGAAGGTGTCGATGCCGACGCCATGTTGACTGCTCTGCGATGCAGACACGTTGATCTTCATGGTGGTCTGCGCCGACGCGGCGGCGGCCAACCCAAGCGCACAAACGGCGCCGATGAGCCAGGAACGGGGGGTCATGGGGAGGTCTCCGTGAACATGGTTGCAAGCGCAGGGCGCAGCCCATGTGAGGTGCTGGCCTGCCCGCCACTCGCGCAGTGGTGTGCGCGAGCCCGCCGATTATGAAGGTGACGTGCTGCGGGCGCCAGGCGGGTTTTCGCGCATGTGGTCGCGGATGATGTCGTCGTAGCTGGCGTCGGCGCGCAGGCCCAGGCCGGCGGCGCGGCGCGCGTTCATGCCGGCCGGCCAGCTGGCGACGATGCGGGTGATGGCCTCGTCCGGCACCCAGTCGATGCGTGCCGCCACCTCGGCGCCGGCCACGCGCGCCAGCGCGACGGCGATCTCGCCGGCGGTGGTGGCGACGGCCGGCAGGTTGAGCGCCGTGCGCGGTCCCCACTCGGCGTCGCTGACCTCCAGCGCGCGCAGCAGCCCTTCGATGGTGCGCGCGGGCGAGGACAGCGCCAGCGGCGTCTCCGGTGGCACCGGGCAGACGGCGCGCTGGCCCGCCAGCGGCTCGCGCACCATGGCCGATATGAAGCTCGACGCCGCCGCGTTGGGCTTGCCCGGCCGCACGCTCACCGTCATCAGGCGCACGCTGCGCCCGCGCACGAAGCCCTTGCGCGTGCAGTCGGCCACCAGCTGCTCGCACATGAACTTCTGGATGCCGTAGCTGTTCTGCGGTGTCGGCAGCGTGTCGTCCTCGATGATGGGCGGCAGCGGCTGCTCGGGCGTGTGGCCGAATACCGCCAGCGAGGACGAGAACACCAGCACCGGCCGCGTGCCGAGCCGGCGGCAGGCCTGCAGCAGCGCGCGCGTGGCGTCCAGGTTGCTGGCGAGACCGAGGTCGAAGTTGGCCTCGCACTCGCCGCTGACGGCCGCCGCCAGGTGCACCACGGCATCGACATCGGGCGGCACAGCGCGTGTCAATCCGTGGGCATCGGGTGCCAGCAATTCGTTCAGGTCACCGGCGATGACTTGAACGCGGGCATCGGAGGTGAGATCTGCCGGTGGCGCGATGCGATCGACCAGCGTCAATCGCGTGATTGTTTGCGGTGCCGCACCGGCCAGCGACAGCTCGCCGCGCGTCAGCAGCTCGCGCGCCAGGCGCGTGCCCAGGAAGCCGGCCCCGCCGGTGATGAGGATGTGCACGGTGTTCCTCGAAGCTCGTCAAAAACCTTTGCCGCGGAAACGCAGAGAACGCAGAGGCTCGCAGAAGAAGTTTCGTCAGATCATTCTCTGCCAGGCTCTGCGCGCCCCGCGCCTCGAGCGGTGAGAGCTCGATGCCGCGGATGCGCCGGGTGGTCGGTCAGGCGAGCCTGGTATCCGTTACATCCCCGAATAGTTCGGCCCACCGCCACCTTCGGGCGTGACCCAGACGATGTTCTGCGTCGGGTCCTTGATGTCGCAGGTCTTGCAGTGCACGCAGTTGGCGGCGTTGATCTGCAGGCGCTGGGCGCTGCCGCCCTTGGCCTCGTCGGGCACGAACTCGTACACGCCGGCCGGGCAGTAGCGTGCCTCGGGGCCGGCGAACCTGGCCAGGTTGACGTTCACCGGCACGCTGGCGTCCTTCAGCGTCAGGTGCGCCGGCTGATCCTCCTCGTGGCTGGTGTTGCTGATGAACACGCTCGACAGCCGGTCGAAGGTCAGCTTGCCGTCGGGCCTGGGATACGCGATCGGCTGGCATTCGGCCGCGGCTTTCAGCTGCACATGGTCGGGCTGCGCGCGATGCAGCGTCCAGGGCATGTGGCCGCGCAGCGCGTACTGCTCGAAGCCGTTCATCACGGTGCCGACCGAGAGGCCGCGCTTGAACCAGTTCTTGAAGTTGCGGTCCTTGTTCAGTTCGGCTGCCAGCCAGCTCGACTCGAAGGCCTCGGGGTAGGCGGTCAGCTCGTCGTGCTGGCGCCCGGCGACCACGGCGTCGTAGGCGGCTTCGGCGGCCAGCATGCCGGTCTTCAGCGCGGCGTGGCTGCCCTTGATGCGGCCCACGTTCAGGTAGCCGGCGTCGCAGCCGACCAGCGCGCCGCCGGGGAACACGGTCCTGGGCAGCGCCAGCACGCCGCCGGCGGTGATGGCGCGCGCGCCGTAGGACAGGCGCTTGGCGTTGACGTTGCCGGCGTCGTCGGTGAAGTACCACTTGACGCGCGGGTGCGTCTTCCAGCGCTGGAACTCCTCGAACGGGCTCATGTACGGGTTCTTGTAGTTGAGCCCGATCACGAAGCCGCAGTGCACGATGTTGTTCTCGGCGTGGTACATGAAGGCGCCGCCGTAGGTGTGCTCGTCCATCGGCCAGCCGGCGGTGTGCATCACGAAGCCGGGCGTGTGGCGGCTCGGGTCGATCTCCCACA
The DNA here is from genome assembly GCA_964534975.1 of uncultured Ottowia sp. Lineage (GTDB taxonomy): Bacteria > Pseudomonadota > Gammaproteobacteria > Burkholderiales > Burkholderiaceae_C > Ottowia. The sequence continues at coordinate 32,462 of CAZHSD010000028.1, forward strand.
GCTCCTTGACGCCGATGGCGTAGCTCTGCGGGTCGCTCGCGGCGTCGAGCTTGAAGCGCTCGATCAGGCGCCGGCCCAGGTGGCCGCGCGAGCCCTCGGCGAAGATGGTGTATTTGCCGTGCAGCTCCATGCCGAGCTGGAAGTTGTCGGTCGGCTCGCCGTTCTTGCCGATCCCCATGTTGCCGGTGGCCACGCCCTTGACGCTGCCGTCCTCGTTGTACAGCAGCTCGGCGGCGGCGAAGCCGGGGAAGATCTCCACGCCCAGCGCTTCCGCCTGCTCCGCCAGCCAGCGCACCACGTTGCCCAGGCTGACGATGTAGTTGCCGTGGTTCTGGGCGAACGGCGGCAGGAACAGGCCCGGCACGCGCACGCCGCCGGTCTCGCTCAGGAACACGTAGGCGTCGTCGGTGACGGGCTGGTTCAGGGGCGCGCCCTTTTCCTTCCAATTGGGGATCAGCTCGGTCAGCGCCTTGGGATCCATCACCGCGCCCGAGAGGATGTGCGCGCCGGGCTCGGAGCCCTTCTCCAGCACCACCACCGAGACGTCCTGGCCCTTCTCGGCCGCCAGCTGCTTGAGCCGGATTGCCGCCGCCAGGCCACCGGGGCCGGCACCGACGATGACCACGTCGTACTCCATGGCTTCGCGCGGACCGAACTGCTGGATGATTTCCTCGGGGGTCATGAGGCACCTCTCACCGTGTTTGAAATAATGGCCGACATTGTCCAAGCCGCTCACGCGGGTGGCTTGTCGGGTGCGTCAGTGATTTTATGCACGCATGGCGCATCATCCGGCTTGATCCAGCGCACCATCTTCACCTGAGGAAACCGTCCATGAGCTACAGCATCGATTTGTCCGGCCGCGTGGCCCTTGTCACCGGCGCCTCGGGCGGCCTGGGCGCGCAGTTCGCCCGCACCCTAGCCCGGGCCGGCGCCGGCGTGGTGCTGGCCAGCCGCCGTGTCGAGAAGCTGAAAGCCCTGCGCGCGCGCATCGAAGGCGATGGCGGCGATGCCCACGTGGTCGAGTGCGACGTCACCGACGTGCAATCCATCAAGAGCGCGGTGGCGCACGCCGAGACCGAGATGGGCTCGATCGACATCCTGGTCAACAACTCGGGCGTCAGCACCACGCAGCGCATTCAGGACGTGGGCGAGGACGACTACGACTTCATGTTCGACACCAACGTGCGCGGCGCCTTCTTCATGGCTCAGGAGGTGGGCAAGCGCATGATTGCGCGCGCCAAGGGCGCGGCGCCGGGCAGCTTCACCGGCGGGCGCATCATCAACATCGCCTCGATGGCCGGCATCAAGGTGCTGCCCCAGATCGGCGTCTACTGCATGAGCAAGGCCGCCGTGATCCAGATGACCAAGGCCATGGCGCTGGAGTGGGGGCGCTTCGGCATCAATGTCAACGCCATCTGCCCCGGCTACATCAACACCGAGATCAACCAGCACCACTGGCAGACCGAAGCTGGCCAGAAGCTCATCAACATGCTGCCGCGCAAGCGCGTGGGCGAACCGAAGGACCTGGACGTGGTGCTGATGATGCTGGCCAGCGACCAGAGCCATTTCGTCAATGGCGCGGTGATCGCGGCCGACGACGGCTTTGCCGTGTGACGGAATGATCTCGCCGCTGCGCGGCGTGGATGACGGCGGCCGTGCCGCCATGACAAACGATTCGGACGTTGAAGCACTGCGTCGTTTCATCATGGCCGCCGCCCGGCGGCGCCGTCGTTTCGTCATCCACCTATGCTGACCGGCATCCTTGCCGGCCTGGCGGCCGGTGCGCTGTGGGGCCTGGTGTTCGTGGCGCCGCGCATGGTGGGCGGTTTTGCCGGCATCGACCTGACGGCGGGGCGCTTCGTGGTCTATGGCCTGGTCTCGGTCGGCGTGCTGGCGGTGTCGTGGCGGCGCGCGCGCAAACCCACCATGGCGCAGGCCTGGGGCGCGCTGTGGCTGAGCGTGCTGGGCTTCACCGGCTACTACTGGATCCTGGTGCTGGCAATCCGCGACGCCGGCACCGAGATGCCGGCGCTGATCGTCGGCACCATTCCGATCTGGGTCATGCTGCTCGGCAAGCCGCATGGCCTGCGCTGGGCGGCGCTGCTGCCCGGTCTGCTGCTGACGGCGGCGGGCCTGGCGCTGATGGCGCGGGTGCCGGAAGGCGCGCAGGGCCCGCACTACGCGCGCGGCCTCGGCCTGGCCGTCATCGCCATGGCCTGCTGGACCGCGTTCGCGCTGCTCAACGCCGCCTGGCTGCGCCGCCACCCCGAGGTGCGCGCCACCGACTGGGCCAACTGGCTGGGCGTGGCCACCGGCGCCGGCGGCCTGCTGCTGGCGCTCGGCCTGGGCACGCCGCCGGCGCGACTGCTGGCGCAGCCGGGCTGGCCGCTGTTCGCGCTGGTGGTGGTGGCGATCGGCTTCGGCTCCAGCTGGCTGGCCACCATCCTGTGGAACCTGGCCAGCCAGCGCCTGCCGGCCAGCCTGTGCGGGCAGCTGATCGTCAGCGAGACCCTGTTCGCGCTGCTGTACTCTTTTCTGTGGGACCATCGCTGGCCCAGCGCCGTGCAGTGGGCGGCGACGATCCTGTTCACCGTCGGCATCCTGGCATCGATCAAGGCGCATCGATGACGCAGCTCCGAAGACGCCGGCCCCGCCCGCGGCGATGCCGGCACGACACAACGCAACGACACGAGAAAGAAGCCCATGCGCATCGACATCCCCGAACAAAAGAAGCTGGTCTACGAGATGACCATCCCGATCCGCTGGGGCGACATGGACGCCATGGGCCACATCAACAACACCGTGTACTTCCGCTACATGGAGACGGCGCGCATCGACTGGTTGCTCAGCATCGGCTGCCAGCCCGACGCACGGGGCGAGGGCGTGGTGATCGTCAACGCCTTCTGCAATTTCCATCGCCAGTTCGAGTACCCGGGCCAGATCCTGCTCAAGACCTACGTCAGCAGCCCGGGGCGCAGCTCGTTCGAGAGCTGGGTGACGATGGAGAAAGTGGGCGAGCCCGACGTGTTCTATGCCACCGGCGGCGCCACCACGGTGTGGGTGGACTTTCCGCAGCAGAAGTCGATGCCGCTGCCCGAGTGGCTGCGCAAGGTGGTGGCGGTTGAATGACGCGCCTGGCCGGGCAGGCTTGACGCCATCGTGCCCAGCTCCTATGCGCGGCCTGCCGGATGCTGCGAATTCTGAAGTGACTCGAGCGGCGCGCGCGCATCCGCCGCGCCCTGTGCGCGCGCGATCGGCACCAGCGCCTGCTCGAACTGGCGCGTCGCCGTCGGCCAGTTGAACTGCTCGGCGTGGCGGCGCACGCCGGCCCGCGGCTTGTCCAGCGCGGCCAGGCAGGCGGCGCGCAGGTCCGCGTCGATCACGCCGCCGGCCGACTCGTGCCCGATGACGTCGATCGGGCCCGGCACCGGGTAGGCCGCCACCGGCGTGCCGCAGGCCATCGACTCGACCATCACCAGCCCGAAGGTGTCGGTCACGCTCGGGAACACCATCACGTCGGCGCTGCGGTACACGGTGGCCAGGTCCTCGCCGCTCAGTACGCCGAACCAGCGCGCGGTGGGGTACTCGGCCTTCAGCCGGCTTTCCGCCGGGCCGGTACCGGCGACCCATTTCTCGCCCGGCAGCTCCAGTTCGAGAAACTTGTGCACCTGCTTTTCCACCGCCAGCCGGCCGACGTAGAGGAAGACGGGCGAGGCGTCGCGCTCAAGCCGTGGGCCCTCCGGCGAGAAGGCTTCCAGGTTGACGCCGCGCGACCACAGCCGGGCCTGCCTGAAGCCGCGCGCGCGCAGGTCATCGACGATGGCCGGCGTCGGCGCCAGCGTGGCGCGGCCGGCGTTGTGGAACTTGCGCAGCAGCGCGTAGCTCCAGGCCAGCGGCACCCGCACGCGGGCGTGCACGTACTCGGGAAAGCGGCTGTGGTAGGCGGTGGTGAACGGCCAGCCGCGCGCGATTGCCACGCCGCGCGCGGCCCAGCCCAGCGGTCCCTCGGTGGCGATGTGCAGGCAGTCGGGCATGACGCCGTCGATGTGCCGCGCCACGGCGGTCTTGCTGGCCAGTGCCAGCGCGATCTCGGGGTAGGTCGGGCAGGGCATCGACAGGAAGTCGAGCGGCGACAGGATGTGCGTCTCGTGCCCCATCTCCTGCAGGTGGCGGGTGGTCATCTTCAGCGTGCGTACCACGCCGTTGACCTGCGGCTCCCAGGCGTCGGTGACGATCATGATCTTCATGGCTGTTTCTCTCTCAGTAACACCGGTTTCATTTGCGAGCGGCGATGGCGCCGCATCACCAGCGCCACGCCGACGGCCACCATGCCGCCCAGCGTGAACACCAGCAGGGGCAGTGGCCAGCCGGCCGCCTGCAGCCCGGCGTAGGCGCCCAGCATCAGCAGCACGCACAGGTTCTCGTTGAAGTTCTGCACTGCGATCGATTCGCCCGCGCCCAGCAACTGCTGGCCGCGGTGCTGCAGCAGCGCGTTCATCGGCACCACGAAGAAACCCGCCAGCGCGCCCACCGTGGCCAGCAGCGGCGCCGCCGCGTGCACGCTGCGCACCAGCGTCAGCAGCGGCACCGCCAGTCCCATCAGCACGCCCAGCGCCAGCACCTGCGGTGCTTGCTCCAGCCGCACCCAGCGCCCGGCCGCCAGGGCGCCGACGCCAATCCCCACCGCCACCAGCCCTTGCAGATAGGCGGCGTGCGACAGGCTCAGGCCCAGGTTCTGCTGCGCCCAGGCCAGCACCACGAACTGCAGCGTGGCCCCGGCGCCCCAGAACAGCGTGGTGACGCCCAGCGACACGCTGCCCAGCGCATCGCGCCACAGCGTGCGCTGGGCGTGGCCGAAGCGCGCCAGCAGCGCTGCGACCGAAGGCTGGATCGCGTGCGGCGCCACGCCACTGGCCGGGATCAGCAGGTTCAACGCCGCCGCCAGCGCGTACAGCGCCAGCACCACCACCATGGCGATCCCCAGCGAAGTGTCGACTGGCAAGCTGCCACCGATCTGCAACGCCGTGTCGGCCAGCCGCCATGGCCCCACCAGCGCACCGCCCAGCGCCGTGCCCAGGATGATGGCGCCCACGGTGCTCACCTCCAGCCAGCCGTTGGCGTGCACCAGTTGCGCGGGCGGCGACAGTTCAGTCACCAGGCCGTACTTGGCGGGCGAGTACACGGCAGCGCCCATCCCTGCCAGCGCGAAGGCCAGCAGCGGGGCGAGCCCCAGGGCCATCGCTGCGCAGGCCAGCGCCTTCACCCCATTGGCGGCCAGCATCACCTGCGCCTTCGGCCAGCGATCGGCCAGCGCGCCCACCCACGGTGCCAGGAACACGTAGGCCAGCGTGAACACCGCCTTCAGCAGCGGCGCTAGCCAGGCGCTTTGCCCCAGTTCCGCCAGGCGTGCGATGGCGACGATCAACAAGGCGTTGTCGGCCAGACCCGACACGAACTGTGCCGCGATCAGAAAGCCGATGCCGCGCGTCATCGCAGCGCGCTACAGGGCGCGAGGGTGCATGTGACGATTGCACTGCGTTTGTGTGGCGTCCTGATGACGGTGCCGGGCAAGGCCCGCGGCGAGGGTCAGTGCCGAGCCGACAGCGCTCCGCCGCCCTTACGACAGGGTCGAGACACTGACCGATGAGAAACAAGGCGCTGCTCGTGCAGCCGGGGCTCAGTTCGGGCAGTGGCGCCGCCAGCGTGTCCGGGCCACTGCACCATCACAGCGAATACATCCAACCGGGCAGCGCCGAAGCCTACTTGGAGGGAGCGCGGTAATGCAGGCGCGGCGATTCCGGATGGATCGGAAGAGCATTCCACCGCAAGGCGACAGCGCACCGAACTGGAGTCTCGGCGTGCAGAGGCCATCGGCCTGCGCGACCAATGGATCACAGCGCGCCAGGCCGTTGGCGAACGAACGACAGTCGCCCGCCCCAAGGCGAGCGCACCGTGGAAACACCAGAGGCCATCCACGCACGCCACGGCCCGCGGGTGGCCAATCCAGACTGTTCCCTTTGGATAACGTCGAACGCGCTGGCATGGGCGCGTGGGCACGGTAAGTTGGCCGAGCGGTCAACGGCACGAGGGTCCCGCCCAAGTCGTGGTCCCTACAGCACAAGAAAAGCCCGCTACCGTTTAGATAGCGAGCTTTCCTTTATTTGCTGGGGTGGCTGATGGGACTCGAACCCACGACGACAGGAATCACAATCTGGCCGCTACAGTATTTGTCAGTGTTGATCGATGCTCATATAATCCATGCAAATCAACACCTTACGGCAGAACGGCTAACAGCCACGCCGCCCGGACTGTTGATTTATCCATAGGAATATACGGGAAAAGCTCTTACATCCGCCGTTACATCGGGGCTTGCAAGAGGCAAGGGGCAACATGGCGAAGGTGCAATTTACTGCTGGCCGGGTACGGAACTTCACTTGCCCCGCTGACAAGGCGCAGGCTTTTCTCTGGGACGCGGCAACGCCAGGGCTGGGGCTGCGCGCGACACCGAACGGTCAGCCTGCCTATGTGTTCCAGAAGCAATACAGGGGCAAGTCGGTTCGCCAGACGATAGGCAGCCCCGACGCCTGGACGATTGAGCAGGCCCGCACCAAGGCGCGCGAGCTACAACGCCAGATAGACGAAGGCCAGAACCCGGCAGAGGTGAAGCGCGATGCGCAGGCGGCGAAAGAAGCCGAGCGCCAGCAGCGCGAAGCCGAGGCCGCAGCCCAGCGCCAGCAGGAAACCCGCGAGGCCGTCACGGTGGGCGAGGCGTGGGCCGTGTACCTGGCCGCCCGCAAGCCCTATTGGGGCGAGGCCCACTACCAAAGCCATATCGAGAAGGCCAGCCCCGGAGGCGTGCCATCCAAGGCCCGAGGGCAGTCGGACAAGCTGACTACACCCGGCCCGCTGGCGCCTTTGCTGCCGCTGCCGTTGAAGTCACTGGACGGGCCGACGATTGAACGATGGGCCGTCAAAGAGGGCGAACGCCGCCCATCCTCGGCACGCCTGGCCTGGCGGCTGCTGTCTGTGTTTCTCAACTGGTGCGCCGAACATGAGGATTACGCCGCCATCGTGGCGCCGCGCAACCCGGCCAAGACAAGAAAGGCACGCGAGGCGCTGGGCAAGGCCACGGCAAAGCGTGACGCCCTGATGCGCGAGCAACTGCCGGCATGGTTTGCTGCCGTGCGAGGCATCGGTAACCCCAGCATATCGGCCGCGCTGCAATTCATGCTGCTGACGGGCTGCCGGATGAATGAATGCCTGCGCCTGCGCTGGGGCGACGTGGACACCAAGTGGGGCGCCATCGTGCTGCATGACAAGGTAGAAGGCGAGCGCGTCATTCCGCTGACGCCCTACGTGGCGCACCTGCTGGCCGGCCTGCCGCGCCGCAATGAATGGGTTTTTTCCAGTGTGCAGGCGCTGCGAATGGACGCCCATAACGTCAGAAGGCGGGAAGTCAGGGCCGCGAACCGTGGCACCGATGCACCAGAAGGAGATGCGCTGCAAACCAGCAAGTCGGGGCATATCAGCAAGCCGAACGCGCCGCACGCCCGCGCCTGCGCCATCGCTGGCATCGAAGGGCTGTCGCTGCACGGCCTGCGCCGCAGCTTCGGCACGCTGACGGAGTGGCTGGAGATTCCGGCCGGCGTGGTGGCGCAGATTCAAGGCCACAAGCCCAGCGCCACGGCTGAAAAGCATTACCGCGTGCGCCCCCTGGACTTGCTGCGCGTGCACCATGAGCGCATCGAAGCATGGATATTGGAGCAAGCTGGTGTGCAGTTCACGCGCCAGGCCGAACCGGGCAAGCTGAGGGCCGTGAAGTGACGCACGGAACCAACGGAAACATACAAATATCTATATACTTCCACCATGAAGCCCATTGAGTTCCTGGGCACGTCGCTGGACGACTTGAGGGCGTTTCCAGCGTCAGCAACGCGCGATGCCGGGTATCAGCTGCACAAGGTGCAGCATGGCTTGCCGCCTGACGATGCAAAGCCCATGGCCACCATCGGGGCCGGCGCTATTGAGCTTCGCATCTGGGACGAAGCGGGCACCTTTCGCGTGGTGTACGTCGCCAAGCTGGCGGATGCCGTGTACGTGCTGCACTGTTTCCAGAAGAAAACCCAGCAGACAGCCAGGCGCGATATCGAGATGGCCCGCAAGCGTTACCGGGCACTGATGAAGGAGATTTCAGCATGACAGCCAATCGTCGATTCGCCAGCGTGTGGGACGCCATCGAGGACACGCCGCAGCAGGCCGCGAGCATGCGCGCACGCGCCGACCTGATGATGAACCTGTCGGAGTTCATCCGCCAGCAAGGCATGACGCAGCCGCAGGCCGCCGAGCTATTCGGCGTGACTCAGCCCCGCGTGTCCGACCTGACGCGCGGCAAGGTGCACCTGTTTTCCCTGGACACTTTGATTGACATGGCCGCCATCGCTGGCATGGCGCCGGTGGTGAAGGTCAGCAAGCCGAGGCGAACCTTGCGCCGCGCGAAACCTGCCGAGGCGTGCGCCTGATTGCACTAGAACGCCTGGCGTATCACGTGGAGAAACCGGCAAGCCCGCGCCGGACTGAGCGGGGCAAACAGGGGGCCGGAGGTACTGGGCACACGACCGATCCCGGACTCGGCCGGCGCTGGCACCCTTCAGGAAGACGCAGGGAGACGTACATGGCGAAGAAAGCCGCACAGAAGTTCGAGTACACGGGCGAACTACTTAAACCCATTCCGAAGCGAGGGCCGGGGCTGATCGCCTCCGTTTCTGAAGAACGATGGCAAGCCGCCTTGAACGATGCGGTGCTCGACCAGATGGTCGTAACGCTCCGTAAACTGAGTCTGTTGGCAGAGGCGCACCACGTAAAGCCGGGGGACTGGCTTGGCCTGACTCTTGCACTGGCCCGAGCGCACGTACCCGGATTCAAGGTGGTTGGTAAAGGTGGTCGTCCGCTGGTGTGGGACACATTCACCACAGCGCGATATCACCAGGCAGTGAACGACCACCAGAGACGGTACAGGGCGCTGACACTTGAGGAAGCGATGCGGGATGTGTCCAAGTTACCAGAGTGGGCGGACAAGTTCGGCAAGAGGCCTTCACCGGAGACACGCCGCCGCCGCTACTACAGCATCACCAAGAAGGATGCCGAGCGTGTTTGTCGTTATTTGGCGACGAAAGGCAACGCCGCAGGGCAGGGAACGGGGCAGCAGGGACAGCCAGACAGTGGAGTAACGGGGTGATAGCAATTACCGCATAAATACTGGTTTTACAACCAGTGCCATACAACACCACTAGAGGATATTTGTATGGCACTGAAGACTACTCAACCCGTCGCACTCGAGCACGAAACCCGTGCCGCGTTGCCGACGCCAGAGGCAGCGTTTCACCTAAACCGGGCACAGCAGACGCTGCGCCTGTGGGCGTGCAACGACAGTGGGCCGATCCGTCCGCTGCGCATCAACGGCCGCCTGGCCTGGCCCGTGGCCGGCCTCAAGAAGCTGCTGGGGATCGCCTGAGATGGGCACGACCTCGACCCCCGTCTCCCAGCACCCGACGGCCGATGCCGCGAACCCGGCTTGCACAGCGCAAACTCCGCTGCACCTGCCCGAAGGCCTGATCGAGTCTGTGGCCGAACGCCTGCTCGGCCAGCGCAACGAAGCCCTGTCCAAGAACGACGACCTGCGCTACGGCACCCACGGCAGCCTGGCCATCAAGCCTTCGACCAACGCGTTCTACGACCACGAAGCCGAGCTCGGCGGCGGCGTACTCGACCTGATCGTGCATCGCGGTGCTGGTGCGGATCGCGAGCAGGCTGTGGCCTGGCTGCGGCAGCAGGGACTCATCGAGCCCGAGGACGGAGGTGCTGCCGAAGTCCGGCAAGCCCGTCATGCCCGCAAGGCCACGGTCGCCGAGTACGACTACCGGGACAGTGGCGGCGAGTTGCTGTTCCAGGTCGTGCGTCAGGAGCCGAAGAAGTTCTTCCAGCGTCGCCCCGATCCGCACGGCGATGGCTGGATCAACAACCTCAAGGGCGTTACTCAGATCCCCTACAGGCTGCCCGAGTTGCTGGCTGCTCCCGACGCCACTGTCTACGTCGTCGAGGGCGAGAAAGACGCCGACCGCCTGGCCAGCCTTGGCTTGGTGGCCACCTGCAACGCAGGCGGTGCCGGCAAGTGGAAGCCGGCCCACAGTCAGTTCCTCCGCGACCGCGACGTCCTCATCCTGCCTGACAACGACGACGCTGGCCGCGCGCACGCTGACAAGATCCTCAAGAGCTTGAGCCGTCAGGCCAGGTCCGTGCGGATCGTCGAGTTGCCCGGCCTGCCGGAGAAAGGCGACGTCTCCGACTGGCTGGACGCCGGCGGCACGCTGGAGGAACTGCAGGCCCTGGCCAGCCAGCCCGATACCGAGATCCAGGTGTTCGGTGCCGAGGAGGACGACGACCACGGCAACTCCAAGAAAAACCAGGAGGCCCAGGCAGACAGGCTGGTGAAGTACGCCCGGGGTCTCTACGACCTGCTGCACGACCAGAACGGTGACGTCTTCGCACGTGAGCGCGCGACGGGTGAAGTCAGGCGCCTGTATGGCCGCCAGTTCGAGGACGCGCTGAAGGCGGGCTACTACCGCAGGCACCAGGTCGCCGTGCGCGAGCAGGCCCTGCGCGAGGCGCTGGGCACCCTGCACGCGATCGGCCGCTTCGACGGCGCGGCGGTGGAGGTCAACATCCGCGTGGCCGGCAAGGCTGGCCACTACTGGCTGGATCTCTGCCAGGCCGGCAACAGCAAGGCGGTCGAGCTGTACCCCGGCGGCTGGAAAGTGGTCAGTCAACCGCCGGTGCTGTTCGTGCGTGGCGAGGCCATGCAGCCGTTGCCGGACCCGCTCGTCGGTGGTGACGTCGCCGCCCTGTGGCGGATCGCCAACGTGCCCGAGCCGGCGCGTCTGCTGGTGCTGACGTGGCTGGTCGATGCGATGCGTCCGGATACCCCGTACCCGGGGATCGAGCTCGTCGGTGAGCAGGGCTCCGGCAAGAGCACGGCCGCGCAGGCCATCCGTCGCGTGATCGACCCCAACGCCTGCAACCTGCGTGGAGCGCCCAAGACGACGGAGGACATCTACGTCGCCGCCGGCCAGAGCCACCTGGTCGCCTACGAGAACCTCAGTCACCTGCCGGGGCCGATGCAGGACGCGCTGGCGATTCTCTCCACTGGTGGTGGCTATGCCAAGCGCAAGCTTTACTCCAACGCAGAGGAGACCGTGCTCACCGTGCGCCGCCCCTGGATCGTCAACGGCATCGGCGTATCCGTGACGCAGCAGGATCTCGTCGACCGCGTCATCAGCATCGACTGTCCCGTCATCGTCGACCGACAATCGTCGAGTGCGCAGTGGGATGCCTTCGATGCGGCGCTGCCCGGCATCCTGGGAGGCCTGCTCGACCTGGCGGTCCAGGCGCTCGCGCTCCTGCCGGAGATGCACTTGGCCGCCAGCGAGCGCCCCAGGATGATGGAGTACGCGTTGCTCGGCATGGCCATGGCACGAGCTGCTGGCTGCAAGCCGCAGGCGTTTCTCGACGCGTATCAGGAGGTCCGCTCGGAGACGGTGGCGCGCACGCTGGATGCGAGTCCGGTCGCCGCGGCGGTGCTGGAATTCCTCGAGACCGAGCCTTCGGGGATCCAGGCATCGGTCGGCGACATCCTGTCGCGCCTGGAGCGTCACAAGCGTCTCGGCACGGATGCCTGGCCGCGCAGCGCCAAGGGCCTGGGCGATGCCCTGCGTCGCGCAGCACCCGCACTGCGGCAGGTCGGCATCGAGTGCACCGAGTGCGGCAAGATCGGTGGCAAGGTGCGCTGGAGCTGTCCGCGCCGATTCAAATTTGACCCACCGTGCCGATTCAAATCTGACCCGGGA